>NZ_QTPO01000003.1 GCF_003853645.1 Burkholderia sp. Bp9143
AGAATCCCGGAGCGCGGGGAGAAGTTGAAGAACATCGGCAGCGTCGCGGCGCCGATCGCACCGGCGTCGGCGCCGAATGTGCCGCGCACGAGCGTCGGGGTGCCGCGGGCTTCCGGCGCGGTGGCGACGAGCGCCGCGCGCAGGCGGGTCGTCACCGCATCGAGCAGGCCGGCGTCGGTATCGGCGTCAAGCACGACCACCGGTGCATCGACGACGCACAGCACCGCGCGCAATGCCGGGGCGAGCGCGTCGACGCAGTCGTCGATCCATTCGTCGATCCATTCGTCGACGGCCGGCAGGCCGCGTGCGATGCAGGCCTCGAGGTCGGCGCGGTTCTCGACCGTCTCGCCGTGATGGCGCATGCAGCGACGCGCGGGCGAGCAGGATGTCCCACGGGCCGCGCGGCGGCGGCGCGGACGCCAGCCGGCTCGACGGCACGGGAATCACGGCGATGTCGCCGGCATTGCCGGTCACGCCGCGCGGGCAGTCACCGTCGATCGCGATCCCCCCACCGATTACCGGGCCGAGGAACAGATAGACGAAGTCGTCGCGCTGCCGGCCGTACCCGTAGAACAGTTCGGCGATCGCGGCCGCGTTGCCGTCGTTTTCGCCGAACACGGGCAGCGACAGCGTGCGCCCGAGGTCGCTCGCGAAGTCGACGTCTTCCCATGGACGGAACGTGTCGGGTGCGAGGCCGAGCTCGCGCATCCATGCGCCGAGGTTGTATGGCTGGGCGACGCCGACGCCAGTCAGGCGCGCGCGCTCATGCGCGGGGAGCAGATCCTGCATTGCATCGATGTCGCGCCGCACGATGTCGAGCACGTCGGCGGGCGGGGGAAGCAGCGTGTCGTGCGAGCGGCGGCCGAGCACGTCGCCCGCGAAATTGACGAGCGCCGTCTCGATGCGCATCCGGTCGAGATGGACGCCGATGCCGAACGCGCCGCGCGGATCGAGGCGGATCAGCGACGCGGGCTGGCCGCGCTGGCCTTCGGTGCGGCCGGCGAATTCGATCAGCTTCGCGTCGGCGAGCGACGCGATGATGCTGCCGACTGCCGTGCCCGTCATGCTCGCGAGACGGGCGAGGTCGGCCTTCGACGCGCTGCCCGCGCGGCGCAGCGTCTTCAACAGCAGGCGCTCGTTGTATCGGCGCACGTTGGCCGAGTCGCTTCCCTGGCCGATGTGCGGGCTTCTCATGGCGCCTCCTTCCATGGCGCATCGGTTGTCGACTCATTAAATAAATCACGTTGATTTATTTAGCCGCGTGAGCGACGGGATGTCAGCCTAGGGAAATCCCGATTTTGTTCGGGGATGAAGGCGGGGCTTGGGTTGGCTGGATGTGGGCGGCGACGCGCTACTGGAAATTTTCGAATTCGTCTGATGGATTTGCGGCTTGCAGCACGTCACGATTGCTGGCCGGGCTGCGTATGACACGACGGCCCGAACGCGGCGACGCCTGCCGGGCCGGGCAGAACCGGCTGCGTCGCATGTTCATTCGACACGGTGCGGCGGGCGCCGCCCCGCGTCTGCTTTATTCGGGAGAAAACACATGCATCGCGCGACACGTCCTTCGATATCGCTCCTCGATCCTTACACCGGCACCGAACCGCTGCCGCTTTACGCGACGACAGTGACCGTCACCGGTGGCGAATCGGCTCACGGACGATCGTCCGGACGTGCGCGATCCGTCACCGGCGAACTCGATGTGTCGTTGCGCCTGCCGGTTGAACTGGGTGGCGCGGGTGGCGGGACGAATCCGGAGCAGTTGTTCGCGGCCGGCTTCGCGGCATGTTTTCATGGCGCGTTGACGCTGGTTGCGACGAAACGCCGGATTCGACTGCCGGCCAATCTCGTGATCTCGGCCAATGCGACGTTTCAGCGCGACCCGGCGGATGGCTTGTTCGCGATCGCGCTCGATGTCGAGGTCGACATGCCGGGTGTTGGCGCCGATGATGCCCGTGAGCTCATCGCGGAGACCGAGGCGATTTGTCCTTACGCGAAAATGGCGAGGGAGGGGATTCGGCACACCGTGCGCGTTACCGGGGCGGTGTGAGTCGCGATGTGAGGGGATATTGCGTTTTCCGGAAGCGGAAATGAAAAAAGGTCGGCTAGAAGCCGACCTTTTCAAAAAACAGATGGTGCCCAGGAGAGGACTCGAACCTCCACGGTGTTGCCACCGCTAGGACCTGAACCTAGTGCGTCTACCAATTCCGCCACCTGGGCACGTTTCGCTTGCTGCGATGCGAAGACCGCTATTCTAGCGTGTCTGAAGGATCTGTCAACAGAATTTGAGGTCGCGAACGAAAATAATTTGATGGTTTGGTTGCGGTGCTGGAGGAGGGCGCATGCGGCAACGCATCGTGAATGCGTCGTGGTGTCGGGAGTGCGGACAAATGCTGCCGTGAGTGCTGCGCATCGCGATTCGGCGCCGGAAATGAAAAAAGGCCGGCTAGAAGCCGACCTTTTTAAAAACAGATGGTGCCCAGGAGAGGACTCGAACCTCCACGATGTTGCCACCGCTAGGACCTGAACCTAGTGCGTCTACCAATTCCGCCACCTGGGCACGTTTTGCAGTAGCTGCTTGCTGCAAAGAAATGAAATTATAGCGTGCTTGGAGAGTCTGTCAACACAATTTGGTCGATGGCGGTAGAAATATCGCGCGTTGCACGTTCGGGGTATCAGGCGCGGATCGGTTCCACGCGCTTTACGGTGAAATTCCAGCGCAGCGCTTCGCCCGTGTCGACGCGTGCGGGCAGCAAACCGGCTGCGAGGAACGTATCGGCGATCTTCTGCTGCTCGCCGAAGTTCTGCGTGACCACGTCGCGCACGAGATAGCTGCGTCGCGCGTTCGCGCGCGCGCTCGATCGTCTTCGCGTCGAGTCCCCAGATTGGCGCAAGGGTATCGGCAGCCTCTTGCTGGTGTTCGCGCAGCCATGTGCCAGCCTGCGACAGACGGTCGAAGACGACCCGGATGACGTCCGGACGCGCGGCAGCAAAGCTGCTTGATGCGAGGTAATAGCGCTGGTACGAAGCAAGCCCGTTGCCGTCGACCAGAATCCGCACGTCGGGATTCGCGTCGACGGACGCGACATACGGATCCCACGTGATCCACGCGTCGACGCTGCCGCGCTCGAATGCCGCGCGGCCGTCCGCCGGTGTCAGGTAGTGGATCGCCGTGTCGGCAGGGGCGAGCTTGGCGTGCGTGAGTGCGGCAAGCAGCAGGTAATGGCTGCCGGCAGCCTTCGTGACGGCGATGCGCTTGGCCCTGAGGTCGGCGAGCGTGCGCAGCGCGCTGTCGCGCTTGACGATAATGGCCTGCGCTTTCGGTGACGGCGCTTCCTGCGCGACGTACACGAAGCGCGCATGCGCGGCCTGTGCGAAGACAGGAACCGTGTCGGCCACGTCGGCGCTGAAATCGACTGCGCCGACGTTGAGAGCTTCGGTCAGCGGCAAGCCGCTCGCGAATTCATGCCACGACACGCGCAGGCCGAGCGGTGCGAGCGACTGCTCCAGCGTGCCGCGCGTCTTGAGCAGCGTAATGAGCGTCGACGATTTCTGGTATCCGATGCGCAGCGTGGATGGCGTGTTCTCTGCGTGCGTCCGGATGCCGGCGGCGCTCAGGCCGGCGGCCAGCATCGCGCGCGCGAACGCGCGGCGGTTCATCGACGTCATGGGGTGAACTCCTCGTTGGTTTCGTTGAAAGCAAGGCGGCTAACGTACCAACGGGGAGGGCAATCGATAACCGATTAATTCTGCTATCGATCGGAGCGGCGGGCATATGGCGCGGCCAGTACGCGCAATGTGAGGCCGGAAATGAAAAAAGGCCGGCTAGAAGCCGACCTTTTTAAAAACAGATGGTGCCCAGGAGAGGACTCGAACCTCCACGATGTTGCCACCGCTAGGACCTGAACCTAGTGCGTCTACCAATTCCGCCACCTGGGCACGTTTTGCAGTAGCTGCTTGCTGCAAAGAAGCGGAATTATAGCGCCCCAATTAATCGTGTCAACACTTTTTTGCGGTGCGCCGCAAACCGGCCGCTGCGGCGCCTGCACGCGGCATTCGCGTCATTTGGCAACACAGGCGGGTGATAGAATGGTCCGCCGCCGTCACTATAGAACTGTCTGACGGACACTTCTATGTTGATGCCGTGCACCATCAGTCAACGCAACGAGAACAATCATCGACAAACCCTTGAGCAAATATCCGTACCCCATTCCGAGCCGCGAAGAAATTCTCGGCGTGCTGCGTACGAGCGACGCGCCGCTGGCAGCCAACGACATCGCCGAAGCGCTGTCGATCAAGCGTCAGGAGCGCGAGGGGTTCTTCCGGCGTGTCGCTGCGATGGAACGCGACGGCCAGATCCGCCTCGACAAGCGGGGCCACTACCAGCTCACCCATCCGTCGAACTTCGTTGCCGGTCGCGTGCAGGGGCATCGCGACGGCTACGGGTTCGTGATCCGCGACGACGGCCAGGACGACCTGTTTTTGCCGAACGGCGAAATGCAGAAGGTCATGCACAACGACCGCGTGCTCGCGCGGATCGTCGGCTACGATCGCCGCGGCCGCCCGGAAGGGCACGTCGTCGAAGTCACCGAGCGCGCGAACAAGCGCGTGATCGGCCGCCTGCTCAACGAGAACGGCGCGCTGATCGTCGCCCCCGAAGACAAGCGCATCGGCCACGACATCCTGATCACGCAGAACGTGAAGAAGGCGAAGGTCGGGCAGGTCGTGGTCGTCGAACTGACCGACTTCCCGAGCCGCCATTCCCAACCGCTCGGCCGCGTCGTCGAAGTGCTCGGCGACATCGACGATCCGGGCATGGAAATCGAGATCGCCGTGCGCAAGTACGGCGTGCCGCACGAATTCAGCCAGCCGGCGCTCGACGAAGCCGCCGCGTTGCCGGACAAGGTACGGCCGGCCGACCTGCGCTTCCGCGTCGATCTGCGCGACGTGCCGCTCGTGACGATCGACGGCGAGGATGCCCGCGACTTCGACGATGCCGTCTACTGCGAGCCGACCAAGGTCGGTCGTGGCGACGGCTTCCGCCTGATCGTCGCGATCGCGGATGTGTCGCACTACGTGCAGCCGGGCAACGGCCTCGATACCGACGCGCTGGAACGCAGCACGTCGGTCTATTTCCCGCGCCGCGTGATCCCGATGCTGCCGGAGAAGCTGTCGAACGGGCTGTGTTCGCTGAATCCCCAGGTCGACCGCTGCGTGCTCGCGTGCGACATGGTGATTACCGCGCGCGGCGAGATCAAGGCGTACCAGTTCTATCCGGCCGTGATCCATTCGGCCGCGCGTCTGACGTACACCGAAGTCGCGGCCGTGCTGTCGAACACGAAGGGGCCGGAGGCCGCGCGCCGCGCGGACCTGCTGCCGCATCTGCAGGACCTGTACGGCGTCTACAAGGCGCTGTTCGCCGCACGCCAGAAGCGTGGCGCGATCGACTTCGACACGACCGAGACGTACATCGTCTGCAACTCGCAGGGCAAGATCGAACAGATCGTGCCGCGTCAGCGCAATGACGCGCACAAGCTGATCGAGGAATGCATGCTGGCCGCGAACGTCTGCGCGGCCGATTTCCTGAAGCGCAACAAGCACCCGGGCCTGTACCGCGTGCACGCGGGCCCGACGCCGGAGAAGCTCGAGAACCTGCGCGCGTTCCTGCGCGGCATGGGCCTGTCGCTCGGCGGCGGCGAAAAGCCGCATGCGAGCGACTACGCGGCGCTGATGGCGCAGATCCGCGACCGGCCCGACGCGCAGATGCTGCAGCCGATGCTGCTGCGCTCGATGCAGCAGGCCGTCTACAGCCCGGACAACATCGGGCACTTCGGTCTCGCATATGAGGCGTATGCGCACTTCACGAGCCCGATCCGCCGCTACCCCGACCTGCTCACGCACCGTGCGATCTACGCGATCCTGTCCGGCAAGAAGTACGCGCCGAAGGCGCCGGACGGCTTCGAGCTGAACACCGCGCTGTCGCCGCGCGCCCGCGCGATGCAGCAGGCCGACGAAGAAGCGCGCGGCCGTTCGCGCTCGAACACGGCGATCTGGGAAGAACTCGGCCTGCACTGCTCGGCGAACGAGCGGCGTGCCGACGAAGCGTCGCGCGACGTCGAGGCCTGGCTCAAGTGCTACTTCATGCGCGACAAGCTCGGCGAGGAGTATGGCGGGATGGTGAACGGCGTCACGTCGTTCGGCATCTTCGTGCAGCTCGATACGCTGTTCATCGAAGGGCTCGTGCACGTCACGGAACTCGGCTCGGACTACTTCCAGTACGACGAGATCAAGAACGAGCTGCGCGGCGAGCGCACGGGCATCCGTTATCGCCTGTCGGATCGCGTGCGCGTGCAGGTGAGCCGCGTCGATCTCGACGCGCGCAAGATCGATTTCCGCCTCGTGCGCGACACGCCGGTGAAGGCGCCGCGTCCGGCACCGGCACCGGCTGTCGCCGGCAACGGTAACGATCGCGGCGGCCCGCGCGTGCGCTCGTTGCCGCCGGTGGAGGACGCCGCGCCGCGCCGCAAGAAGGCGGCCAGCACACCGACCGCCGCGGTGAAGGAAGCGCGTGCTGCGCGCGCCGCGAAGAAGAAGGGCGGCGCGCCGGCGAAGACGGCCGCGAAGAAGACGCACGCCCGCAAGAAGTATTGAGCGTTGGGGCGGCGCACGCGCACGCCCTTGCAGTATCGAGAGACGCCGCGTTCTGCCGGTCACCGGCCGGCAACGCGGCGCTTTCCTTTTCCATGGATCGCGGCTGCGCACATCGCGCGGCCGCACGTTTGATCGAAGGTTGTTCCAGTCATGTCACGTCTGAAGGTTCTTTACGGTTTTCATGCGGTGACCGCACGTTTGCGGCACGATGCGTCGACGGTTGCGGAGGTGCTGTACGACCAGACGCGCCGCGATCGCCGCATGCAGGACTTCCTGCACACCGCGAAGGAAGCGGGCGTGCGGCTGATTGCGGCCGACGAAACCCGCCTGTGGGGCCTCGCGCATACCGAGCGCCACCAGGGTGTCGTCGCGCGCGTCGAGGACATCCCGCTCGCGCAGAACCTGTCCGAGCTGCTCGACGGCATCCAGGGCCCGGCGCTGCTGCTGGTGCTCGACGGTGTCACCGATCCGCACAACCTCGGCGCATGCCTGCGCGTCGCCGATTCGGCCGGCGCGCATGCGGTGATCGCACCGCGTGACCGCGCGGTCGGCCTGAACGCGACCGCGGCGAAGGTCGCGAGCGGCGCGGCCGACACGGTGCCATACATCACGGTCACGAACCTCGCCCGCGCGCTGCGCGAGCTGAAGGATGCGGGTGTGTGGATCATCGGCACGTCGGACGAGGCGTCGGGGACGCTGTACGACACGAAGCTCGACGGCCCCGTCGCCATCGTGATGGGTGCGGAAGGCGAAGGCATGCGTAGGCTCACGCGCGACACCTGCGACGAAGTGATGAGCATCCCGATGGCCGGCAGCGTGGAAAGCCTGAACGTGTCGGTCGCGAGCGGCGTGTGCCTGTACGAAGCGGTGCGGCAACGGCGCGTGAAGGGCTGACGCACGCGGTCTCGCGCGATGCGCGGGCCGCCACGACCCGAACGACGCGTGCCGCGACTACGCGCGGCACGCGCCTCACGGAACTCGCGGACCATGACCCTGTTTCGCCTCGGCGCATCGTGCGCCATCCTTGGCCTGCTGGCCGCCTGCACGTCGCCGTCGCTGGTCGAGCGCGGCACCTACTACGCCGATACGAGCCTGCATGCGCGCGGCGCCGATTCGCGGATTCGCTTTCTCGTGATGCATTACACCGAAAGCGACGAAGCGAAATCGCTGCGCACACTGACGGGCGATTCGGTCAGCGCGCACTACGTCGTGCCGCCGCAACCGCGCATCGAACACGGGATGCCGGTCGTCTACCAGCTCGTTCCAGAATCGAAACGCGCATGGCAGGCGGGCATCAGCGAATGGCAGGGCACGACTGAACTCAACGCAGCGTCGATCGGCATCGAGAACGTGAACCGCGGCCCGCTCGATCCGCAAAATAGCACCTGGCAGCCGTATCCACCCGAACAGGTCGACGCGCTGATCCGTCTGTCGAAAGACATCGTCGAGCGCTACCGGATTCCGCCGACGCGCGTGGTCGGACACAGCGATATCGCGCCGCAACGCAAGATCGATCCGGGGCCGTTGTTCCCGTGGCATGCGCTCGCGCAAGCCGGCGTCGGCGCATGGCCGGACGATGCGACCGTGGCCGCGCGGCTCGGCGGTCGCGATCCGTACGCGCTCGTCGACGTGCGCGAATTGCAGCTGAAGCTCGCGCGCTACGGCTACGAGGTGCCGACCGACGGCGTGCTCGACACACGGACGCGACGCGTATTCGCCGCGTTCCAGATGCATTTCCGTCCGTCCGACTATGCGGGCAATCCGGATGCCGGGACCGACGCGATCGCGCAGGCACTGCTCGACAAGTATTTCCCCGCGACGCCGGCAGTCGACAACGCGCCCGCCACCGGCGGGCCTTGACCGTCGGCGTGCCCGCGCCGCTCCCCGAGCGGAAAAAGCCCGGGCCGCCTTCCGAGTCCGGTAAACTGGCGGTTTTCCGCAATCCCGCTGTATTCCCACCTCATGACTCAAGACGAACTCAAACGCCTGGTTGGCCAGGCGGCCGCCGATTATGTGATCCAGAACGTGCCGGAAGGCGCCGTGATCGGCGTCGGCACCGGCTCGACCGCCAACTGCTTCATCGACGCGCTCGCGGCCGTCAAATCGCGCTATCGCGGCGCCGTGTCGAGCTCGATCGCGACGACCGAACGCCTGAAATCGCATGGGATCAAGGTGTTCGACCTGAACGAGGTCGAATCGCTGCAGGTGTACGTCGACGGTGCCGACGAGATCGACGCAAGCGGTGCAATGATCAAGGGCGGCGGCGGCGCATTGACGCGCGAGAAGATCGTTGCGTCGGTGGCCGATACCTTCGTCTGCATCGCGGACGGCAGCAAGCGCGTGCCGGTACTCGGCGCCTTCCCGCTGCCGATCGAGGTCGTGCCGATGGCGCGCACGGCGATCGGCCGGCGCGTGACCGCGCTCGGCGGCGTGCCGGTGCTGCGCGTGACGAAGGACGGCGCACCGTACATCACCGACAACGGCAACGAGATCATCGACGTGAAGGGGCTGCAGATCGCCGATCCGCGCGGTTTCGAAGCGCAGGTCAACGCATGGCCGGGCGTCGTGACGGTCGGCCTGTTCGCCGAGCGCGGCGCGAATCTGTGCCTGCTCGGCACGGCAAACGGCGTTGAAACGATCGTCTATCCCGATTAATCGCAACTGAATGAGAAGCAGTCCGTAATGGCGTCAAGATGCCGTAATGGATTGCATGTTTAAATTTGGCGATAATCGCGGCCCGGCAAGCGCAGAGCGCTTTCCGGGCTTTTTTTGAGGCCTTATAAATCACCCCGTCAAAAAGAGGGATAACCCTGTCAGGTGTTTACCAGATAGCGAAATATCCTCGAACTCATCAACTTATAGATCATAAGAACAGTCGTAACCAGGGCCGGCGGAACTGCGGAGCAGGTGTTCGCAAATCGACGCACGGGGAGGTGTCATGGAGCAGGGCAAAGACCGGTCACTGGTCGCCAAAGTGATGGATGGGCTTGTCGAAGGTATCGTCGAAGACAAGTATGGCGGCATTCTGCCGCCGCAGGACGTGCTGTCGAAAGAGTTCGACGTGAGCCGTACGGTGATGCGCGAAGCATTATCGATGTTGCTTGCGCGCGACATGCTCGACGTGCGTCCGAAAGTCGGCACGCGCGTTCGGCCGATGCGCGACTGGCGCATGATCGATGAAGACGTGGTGAGTTGGCGGTTTCGTGCGAAGCCGGATCCGCAGTTCATGCGTGACGTCATCGAATTCCGGATGCTGATCGAACCGCGCGCGACCGCGCAGGCGGCGGTCCGTGCGACGGCCGTCGACATCGCGGGCATCCGCGAGGCGTTCGAGGCGTTCAAGGTGTTGCAACCGGGCGACCCCGGCTACGACACGGCGGACGAACTGCTGCATACGCGGATCGTCCAGGCGAGCGGCAACCAGTTCTTCCAGCAGATGGCGGCAATCGTGCGCGGCGCGGTGCGGCTCGTGAATCCGCGCGTCGCGCAGAAGGATGGCGCGCACGACATCGCGGTCAAGGCGCACGCGCGCGTCGTCGATGCGATCGAACGTCGCGATCCGCGCGAAGCCGAAGCGGCGTCGCTCGCCCTGATCGATTTCAGCGCCGACGAGATCTCGCGCGATTTCTCCGTCGACGTGCCCGTACGCGCCTGAATCCGCTCGCGTCGCTTATCCGTGAGCCGGCGAGCCGTTTATCATGACGGCCGGCCGGCAGCGTGCCGGCCACCGTCCACGACCGACACGGAAGATCCGGATGAACGACCTCGACAATCGCCTGGTGCGCTTCGGCATCATCGGCGCAGGCAGCATTGCACGCCGTTTCGCGCAAAGCCTCGCTCACGTGCCCGGTGCCGTGCTCGCCGGCGTATGGGCACGCCGCGCCGACGCGGCGACCGCCTTCTGCGACAACTGCGGTGGCACGCCTGCCGCCAGCCTCGATGCACTTCTCGCGAGCGACATCGACGCGATCTACATCGCGACACTCCACGACAGTCACGCGCTCTACGCGCAGGCGGCGCTCGCCGCCGGCAAGGCCGTGCTGTGCGAAAAGCCGGCGACGCTGAACGCGGCGCAACTCGACGCGGTGCTGGATGCGGCGCACGCTGCCGGACGGCTCTTCATGGAAGCGATGAAGCCTCCGTTCTTTCCGTTGTACCGTCAGCTGCGTGCGCACCTGCATGACGATCCGATCGGCGAGATCCGGCTCGTGCGCGCGGGCTGCGCGTCGTCGTCGGTGCCCGGCGATCATTCCGTCTATCGTCTCGATCGTGCTGGCGGCGCGCTGCTCGATATCGGGATCTACGAAGCGTTTCTCGCGGTCGACTGGCTCGGTGCCGCACACGACGTGCAGACGCTCGGGCGCGTCGGCGCGACGGGCGTCGACGTATTCGCGAGCCTGAACAGTCGCCACGCGAACGGCGGCATTGCGCAACTCTTTTGCGGGCTCGACGTGATGGGACGCGGCGACGCGCTGCTCGCGGCGGCGGGCGGGCACGTGACGATTCACGAGAAGTGGTGGAACCCCGCGCGGGCGACGATTCGCTATGCCGATGGGCGTACCGTCGAACTCGATGTGCCGGTCGACGGCGGCGGCCTGAACTACGAAACCGCCCATTTCTGCGATCTGCTGCGCGCGGGCGAACTCGAGAGCCCGATCATGACGCACGACCATTCACGACAGATGATCGCGATGACCGATGCGGCACGCGCGGCGCTCGGCGTGCGCTATTCGGGCGAATAGGCAGGGAGGAAGGGGCCGGGCGCGCATCTGCGGCCCGGCGAAAGTGCAACGTGCTCAGTGCCGCGCGGGCAGCGACAGGCGCTTTTCGTACCAGCGCTGGACCCATTCGAGGATCTGGCACAGCACCCAGTAGACAGCGGCGGCGGCGAGGTACAGCGGCAACGGCTGATAGGTCGCCGCGATTACTTCCTGCGCGCTGCGCAGCAGCTCGGTCACGGTGATCACGGACACGAGCGATGTGTCCTTGATCAGGCTGATCAGGCTGTTCGATAGGCTCGGCACGGCGATGCGCAGCGCCTGCGGGCCGATCACGTAGCGCAGCGTCTGCCCCCACGACAGCCCGAGGCTGTATGCGGCCAGCCATTGGCCGCGCGCGATCCCGTTGATCGCGCCGCGCATGCTTTCGGACATGTAAGCGGCGACGTTCGCGGACAGCGCGATCACGCCGGCCGGCGTCGGATCGAGCGAGATGCCGAGGCTCGGCAGACCATAATAGATGACGAAGATCTGCACGAGCAGCGGCGTGCCGCGCATCAGGCTCACGTACGCGCGCGCGAGCCCCGCGAGCGCGTTGACCCAGATGCGTTCGAAGCCTTCGAGCGGCTCGCTTTGCCGGATGCCCATCATCGCGAGCACGACGGCGCCGAGCAGGCCGAACACCATCGACAGCACGGCGAACTTGACGGTCAGTACGGCACCCTGGGCGAGCACCGGCAGCGATTGGACGAGCAGGGACGTTGTCGACATGGAATACGAATCGAATGCGTGCGCGAAAGCGCAATCATAAACCGGACCAATAAAACAAAGGGCGGCATCGTTTCGGATGCCGCCCTTTCCGGCCCGCCATCAGGCGGGAAGCAGAGGCGTGCTTACTTGACCGGCTTCGTCACGTCGATGCCGAACCACGTGTCCGAGATCTTCGTGAACGTGCCGTCGGCTTCGAGTTGCGCCATCGCGTCGTCGATCGCCTTCTGGAACTTCGGGTTGCCCTTCTTGAACGGGATGCCCGACGGATTCGCCGAGCCGACGTTCGAGCCCGGGCGCAGCGGCAGCTGCGAGTTCTTCGTCAGGTACGCGAGCATCAGGCGGTCGTTCAGCGCCGCGTCGAGACGGCCGGCCGCGAGGTCGCGCAGGTACTCGGGCGCGCCCGGGTACGTCTTCACGTCGATGCCGGGCACCGACTTCGCCATGTCCATGTAGTTCGTGCCGAGCGCGACGCCGAGCTTCTTGCCCTTCAGGTCTTCGAGCGACTTGAACTGGCGCGTGTCGTCCTTGCGCTGGATCAGCTGCGCGGACGAGTACGTGTACGCGGGCGAGAAGTCGAGCGTTTCCTTGCGCTTGTCGGTGATGCCGACTTGGTTGGCGATCACGTCGAACTTGCCGGCCTGCAGGCCCGCGATGATGCCGCTCCATTCCGTCGTGACGAACTCGACCTTCACGCCGAGCTTCGCGGCGACGGCCTTCGCGATGTCGACGTCGAAGCCGACGAGTTCGCCTTGCGGGTTCTTCGAGTTGAACGGCGGGAACGTGCCTTCGAGGCCGACGCGCAGCGTGCCGCGTTGCTTCACCTGGTCGAGGAGGTCGGCCGCATGCGCGGTGGCGGCGGCGAACGACGTGCCGATCAGACCGGCGACCAGCAGCTTCTTCAGCAGCGAAATTTTCATCGTGTGAGTTTCCTTGCCCCAGCGGGGCGCTTGATTCTGACAGTGGGGTCGATCATAGCAAAAAAGCAATCGCCCACTAAATATCGTTTGTTTATGACTATATTACGCGGTGCCTTCGCGCGCGATGGCCTTCACGCATTCGGCCACCAGCGCGGGGCCGCGATAGATGAAGCCCGTGTACAGCTGGACGAGCGAAGCACCGGCCGCGAGCTTCGTGCGCGCGTCCTCGCCCGAGAAGATGCCGCCGACGCCGATGATCGGCACCGCGCTGCCGACTTCGGCATGCAGCTTGCGGATCACTTCGTTCGACGCGTCGAACACCGGGCGACCCGACAGGCCGCCTGCTTCGTCCGCGTGCGGCAGGCCCTGCACGGCCGCGCGCGACAGCGTCGTGTTGGTGGCGATGACCGCTTCGATCTTGTGGCGCAGCAGCGTGTCGGCGATTTCCTTGACCTGTTCGTCGTCGAGATCGGGCGCGATCTTCAGCGCGAGCGGCACGAGCTTGCCGTGCAGGTCGGCCAGACGCCGCTGCTTGTCCTTCAACGCGGCGAGCAGCGCATCGAGTTCGCCCGCGCCCTGCAGCTGGCGCAGGTTCTTCGTGTTCGGCGACGAAATGTTGATCGTCACGTAGCTCGCGAACGGATACACGCGCTCGAGGCAGTAGAGATAGTCTTCCGCGGCGCGTTCGATCGGCGTGTCGGCATTCTTGCCGATGTTCAGGCCGAGAATGCCGCGATAGCGGGCCGCCTGGACGTTCTTCACGAACTGGTCGACGCCGTGGTTGTTGAAGCCCATCCGGTTGATCAGCGCGTCGGCCTGCGGCAGGCGGAACATCCGCGGGCGCGGGTTGCCCGGCTGCGGGCGCGGCGTGACCGTGCCGACCTCGATGAAACCGAAGCCGAGCGACGCGAGGCCGTCGATGGCCGCGCCGTCCTTGTCGAGGCCGGCGGCGAGGCCGACCGGGTTGCGGAACGTGAGCCCCATCACGGTGCGCGGCGCATCGGGCACGCGAGCCGACAGCGCGCAGGCGAGGCCCGTGCGGCCGGCCGCGCCGAGCGCGCGCAGCGTGAGGTGGTGAGCGTCTTCCGCATCCATCTTGAACAGGGATGCGCGGGCCAGCGGATAGAGGGAACTGAACACGGGAATTGGGCGGACGGCCGGAATGAATGACAACCCGCTATTTTACCGGGAGTTGCGCGGCAAGGGCGGGCTTCGCTTCGCGCGCGCCGGCCTTGGCGCTTCTCGTGTGGTGCGGTGGCCCGCGCACGGGTAGAAACGGTGCCCGTTGCAACCGCGAAGCCGCGCCGCGGGGCGGCCTGTCAACCCGACCCGGAATGTCCGCCCGGCAGCGGCGCGCGGGCCAGTGCCGCATCGACCGGCGGCAGGTCGACCCGATCGGGATCGAGTACTTTCCAGCGGCCGTCGAGCAGTCCTTCGAGCGGATGGAAGTTCGCCTTGTAGGCCATCTTCGGGCTCTCGCGAATCCAGTAGCCGAGATACACGTACGGCAGGCCGAGGCTCTTCGCCTGCTCGATCTGCCACAGGATGTTGTAGGTGCCGTAGCTCGTGTGCTGGTCGTCGGGTTCGAAGAACGTATAGACCGACGACAGTCCGTCGCCGAGGATGTCGATCATGCTGACCATGCGCAGCTTGCCGGGCTCGCCGCCCGGTGCGTCGAGGTCGCGGAATTCGACGAGGCGCGAATTGATCCGGCTCTGCAGAAGGAACTGCTCGTACTGGTCGCGGCTGTCGCGATCCATGCCGCCGCCTGCGTGGCGCGCCGACTGGTAGCGCATGTAGAGCGCGTAGTGTTCCTCGTCGTAGTGCAGCGGCGAGACCGTCGCGACGAGCGCGCGGTGCCGCTTCCACATCCGGCGTTGCGTGCGCGACGGCGTGAACGCGCCGACCGGCACGCGCACCGGCACGCAGGCACGGCAGCCGTCGCAGTACGGGCGATAGGTGAACACGCCCGAGCGCCGGAAGCCGGCCTTCACGAGCTCGGTATAGATGTCGGAGTTGATCAGGTGGCTCGGCGTCGCGACTTGCGAGCGCGCGACGCGGCCGTCCAGATAGCTGCACGGATAGGGCGCCGTTGCATAGAATTGCAGCGCCGAAAGCGGTGAAAGCGGCAGCTCAGTCGGGTGAGTCATGGGCAGCTCTCGATGCAGGGAGGGAGTGCCGCGCTAGCGCTCGATCCCGGAGGGGGCCGCCGGTTCGGCAGGGCCCGTCAGTGCGGCGAGCACGCGCTTGTCGAACTGCCACGGAATCGGCGGTTCGGCTACCGCGCGGCGCACGTGAGCGACAAAGGCCTTGCGTGCGATCTCGCGGCCGCCGAGCGACGCTAGATGCGACGTATTCTGCTGGCAGTCTATCATCTCCAGCCCCTGCTCGCGAAGGTGGGCGACGAGCGTCGCCAGCGCAATCTTCGACGCATCGGTGGCATCGGCGTACATCGACTCGCCGAAAAACATCCGCCCGAACGCGACGCCGTAGAGTCCGCCCACGCGGCGCCCGTCGTGCCACGTCTCGATGCTGTGCGCATTGCCGGAACGGTAGAGCGACGTATACGCGTCGATGATCTCGGCCGTGATCCAGGTGCCGCGCTGCCCGCGGCGCGGCGCCTGCGCGCACGCGCGCATCACGCCCGGAAAGTCATGGTCGACACGCACTTCCCACGCGGGGTCGCGCAGCACGCGCTTGAGCGTCTTGCGCAGCGACGGGGACACCTTGAATTCGGCCGGCGCGAGGATCATCCGGGGGTCGGGGCTCCACCACAGCACGGGCTGGCCGTCCGAATACCATGGGAAGATGCCGCGCAGGTAGGCCTCGATCAGGCGGGACGGCAGCAGGTCGGCGCTCGCGGCGAGCAGCCCCGGTGCGCCGGTCGCCGGGCCGAGCGCGCGTTCGACAGGCGGAAACGGATCGTCCGGGCCGAGCCAGGGGACCATGGGTCGCGGGCTCAGCCGTTGCGCAGCGAGCGGAAGATATCGCCGGTGTGGACGCCGTAGCCGCCGGCGGCGCGATCGGCGAAGAAGAAGCGCAGCGTCTGGCTGACGGTCGGGAACGCAATTTCGTCCCACGGAATGTCGGCTTCGTCGAACAGCTTGACTTCGAGGCTTTCCTCGCCGGCCTCGTAAGCCGGATCGGTGAGCCGCGCCAGATAGAACAGGTGGACCTGATGCACGTGCGGCACGTTGAGCAACGTGAACAGGTTCTGCACCTCGACGCGTGCGCCGGCTTCCTCGAGCGTCTCGCGCGCGGCGGCCTCGGCCGTCGTCTCACCCATTTCCATGAAGCCTGCCGGCAGCGTCCAGAAACCGTAGCGCGGTTCGATCGCGCGACGGCACAGCAGGACCTGATCGCCCCAGACCGGCACCGTGCCCACCACGTTGCGCGGATTCTGGTAATGGATCGTGCCGCAGTGATCGCAGATGAAGCGCTCGCGGTTGTCGCCCGGAGGAATGCGCGCGATGACTTCGTGACCGCAGACGGAGCAGAATTTCATGACGAGTGGAAGGGACGAGGTGATGCGAGTGTATCACCCGGGCGGGGCATTCTCGAACGCGAGCGCATGTGCGCGGCATGCGGCTCGAAGCGCAACGTGCGATGTGCGGAATCGGGCGCGGAAAAACAAAAAGCCCGGCGTTGAGCCGGGCTTTTTGCATGAATCGGGACGTTGGTTGCGGGGGTAGGATTTGAACCTACGACCTTCGGGTTATGAGCCCGACGAGCTGCCAGACTGCTCCACCCCGCGTCCGTCGAAGAATTGAATTATATGGACTAACCCGAATGCTTGCAAGCACTTTCTGACAATCGCGCTGCAATCGCCGGCGGGACGCTTGCAGGGCCGGTACCGCAGGCGCGTGCGCTAGAATCGAGCGGTTTGCTTGTGTCGTTCATTCCTGCAGCGGAGTCGTGCGCGAAGCGCGTCGGTGCCGTTGCAATACTCACTCCTGCATCGACGGATTCATGGACATCGCTCACGATCTGCAATCGATCGGCGCGCAGGAACAGGCGCTCGTGTTTCCCCATTTCGACCCGGCTCGTGCCTGGGCGCTCGGCAACCGGATGCACGCGCTCGCGACGTCGCGCGGCCATGCGATCGCGATCGACATCGTCACGTTCGGTCAGCCGCTGTTCTACGCGGCGCTCGCCGGCGCGACGCCCGACAATGCCGACTGGGTGCGCCGCAAGCGCAACGTCGTCGCGCATTTTCGACGCAGCTCGTATGCGATCGGCCTGCGCATGCAGCAGGCCGGCGCCACGCTCGCCGACAAGCACGGGCTGCCGATCTCCGAATATTCGCCGCATGGCGGCTCGTTTCCGCTGACCGTCGCGGGGGCCGGTGTGATCGGCTCGATCACCGCATCGGGGCTGCCGCAGCGCGCGGATCACGAGTTCGTCGTCGAAACCCTGTGTGCCGAGCTCGGGCAGGACTATGCCGTGCTGGCACTTGCAAGGAGCTGAGCGATGCAGCTTCCGGGTTACGCATGGCTCGCGATCGCGATCGTCGCGGAAGTGGTCGGTACGTCCGCGCTGCGCGCGGCGGACGGTTTCACGCGCTTCTGGCCGTCGGTGCTCGTGGTGGCCGGTTACGGCATCGCGTTCTACTGTCTGTCGCTCACGCTGCGCACGATGCCCGTCGGCATCATCTATGCGGTGTGGTCGGGTGCCGGCATCGTGCTGATCACGCTCGTCGCGATGCTGCTCTATCGCCAGGTGCCGGACCTGCCGGCCGTGATCGGCCTCGGGCTGATCATCTCGGGCGTCGTGGTGCTGAACCTGTTCTCGAAGATGCAGGCGCACTGAGCGTGCGCCCGCGATACGCCGGATGGCTCTCATGACCGATTCCACCGCTGCTTCCGCCGAAGCCGCCCAGCCCGACGTGCGCGCGTATGTCGCGAACCGCATCGGCTATCTCGAACTGAACCGGTCGAAGGCGCTGAACGCGCTGTCGGTCGGGATGATCCGCCTAATGCAGCAGGCGCTCGATGCGTGGCGCGACGACACGGAGGTGGTCGCCGTCGTCGTGTACAGCCCGCATCCACGCGCGTTCTGCGCGGGCGGTGACGTGCGCTTCTTCCACGAAGCGTGGCAGCGCGGCGACCGCGATGCGGTCGACACGTTCTTCATCGAGGAATACACGCTCAACCATACGATCTTCACCTATCCGAAACCGTACATCGCGTTGATGCACGGCGTCGTGATGGGGGGCGGCATGGGCATTTCGCAGGCGGCGCGGCATACGGGCGGCCTGCGTGTCGTTACCGATTCGACGAAGATGGCCATGCCCGAAACGCGCATCGGCCTGTTCCCGGACGTCGGGATGAGCTGGTTCCTCGCGCGCACGCCGGGCGCGATCGGCCGCTATCTCGCGGTGACCGGCGCGACGCTGGACGCGGCCGGCGCACTGTATGCGCGGCTCGCCGACGTCTACCTGCCCGATGCCGCGCTGCCGGCGCTGCTCGATACGCTGCGCGGCGCGCACATCGACAACGGCGCGCAGGCCGTCGCGTGCGTGGCCAACGCGGCTGCCTCGCACAAGGTCGTGCCGACGCCCGACACGTCGGCGCTGGCCGACGCGCGTGCCGGGATCGACCGGTATTTCGCGCAAGCCGATATCGGTGCGATTCTTGCGTCGCTCGACGCCGAGCAGGATTGCGCCGAAGTCGACGGATGGGTCGAGAAGGCGACGCACGCGATGCGCAGCCAGCTGTCGCCGCTGTCGATGGCCGTGTCGCTCGAAGTCGTCGAACGGGCGCGCGGTGCGACGATGGCCGATTGCCTGCGGCGCGATCTCGACCTCACGCGTTCGACGTTCGCGCGCGGCGACGTGATCGAAGGCGTGCGCGCGCTGATCGTCGACAAGGACAACCAGCCGGTCTGGCGTTTCAGGTCGACTGCCGATATCGACCGGGCCGACGTGCTCGCGATGTTCGACAGCCCGTGGACGCCCGACACGCATCCGCTGCGCGACCTGAAGGACTGACGCGCCGCGGTATCGAAGCGAAAAGCAAAATGGCCGCCTGCATGTGCAGGCGGCCATTTCATTTGCGGATGCCGATCCGGCTCGGCGGCGGCGGGCCGGGGCCTCGCCGCAAGACGTGCATCATTCGTCGCCGGCGTCGTCCGACATGAACGCGCGCATGAACACGAGCGCGCCGAAGCCCCACACAGCGTTCGCCGCGAAACCGGCCGCGAGCACTGGCATCATGTTGCCCGACGGCCAGATCCCGCGCAGCGGATCGATCGCGAACACGCGGGCGGCCGTTAGCACGATGCCGCCGAACACCAGCGCGCCGATCCACGGCGCTTCGCGGTCAGGCGACACGCGCAGCAGCCACGCCATCGGGATCGCACAGCACGCACTGATCAGCGCGTTCGCGACAAATTCAGGAATGCCGAGCGGCGCGAACGGTTGCGTGGAGAACCCGGCGGCGGCGATCAGGTCGGCCGTGTGCAGGAGCGCGAGTGTCGCTTCGCGAAAGAAGAGGGCGGCCAGGAAGCCGGACAGGAACGGCAGGATGACTTTCTGCATCGATGAGTGCATTGCAGGCGCGGCCGGCCGGGGCTGTCCGCGCGAAGTTGTTCGGATAGGTGCGTCATTATAGGGCCCGGCCGACGCGATATTCGCTGGAGCGTCGTGCTAATCACGAAAGCGGAAAACCTAAGCTCAAAAAAATCGTTCCAAAGCCCTGCACCGATCCATAGACTGATTTCCCAGAAACAGCCGTGCAATCGCGTACTCGCCCGCGGCACGGCCTGACCGGCGAGCCATCCCGATTCGAACGCACACCATGCATGCGTCGCTCATTCGCGACGCGAGCAGGGCCTCGTTTTATCCAAATTCCGGCAAGGACAGTCAAGCAGGAGCAGCAGATGAATGTTTTCTGGTTTATTCCCACGCACGGCGACAGCCGTTACCTCGGCACCGCCGAAGGCGCGCGCGCCGCGGATTACGATTACTTCAAGCAGATCGCCGTCGCGGCCGACACGCTCGGCTATGAAGGCGTGCTGCTGCCGACCGGCCGTTCCTGCGAGGATGCGTGGGTCGTCGCGTCGAGCCTGATTCCGGCGACGCAGCGTCTGAAATTCCTGGTCGCCGTGCGTCCCGGCATCGCATCGCCCGGCCTTGCGGCGCGGATGGCCGCGACGTTCGATCGTCTGTCGGGTGGCCGCCTGCTGATCAACGTCGTGACGGGCGGCGATGCCGCCGAGCTCGAAGGCGACGGACTGTTCGCCGATCACGATACGCGCTACGAAATCACCGACGACTTCCTGAACATCTGGCGCGGGCTGCTGTCCGCATCGCACGACAACGGCGGGTTCGACTACATCGGCAAGCATCTTCAGTCGAAGGGCGGCAAGGCGCTGTATCCACCCGTGCAGCACCCGCATCCGCCGTTGTGGTTCGGCGGATCGTCGCCGGCCGCGCACGCGATCGCCGCGGATCACATCGACACCTATCTGACCTGGGGCGAGCCGCCCGAGGCCGTCGCGAAGAAGATCGCCGACATCCGTGCCCGCGCCGAGGCGCGCGGCCGCAAGATCAAGTTCGGCATCCGCCTGCACGTGATCGTGCGCGAGACCGAGGACGAAGCGTGGCGCGATGCCGAGCGCCTGATCAGCCGTCTCGACGACGAGACGATCGCCCGCGCGCAGAAGGCATTCGCGAACATGGATTCGGAAGGCCAGCGCCGGATGGCCGCGCTGCACGGCGGCAAGCGCGGTGGCCGCGAGGCCCTCGAGGTGTATCCGAACCTGTGGGCCGGTGTCGGTCTCGTGCGCGGCGGCGCGGGTACCGCGCTCGTCGGCAACCCCGAGCAGATCGCGGAACGCATGCGCGAATACGCGGATCTCGGCATCGAGACGTTCATCCTGTCCGGCTATCCGCACCTCGAGGAGTCGTACCGTTTCGCCGAGCTCGTGTTCCCGCTGATCAAGGGCAGCGGTGCGGCGCGGCCGTCCGGCCCGCTGTCGGGGCCGTTCGGCGAGATCGTCGGCAACAACTACCTGCCGAAGGCGAGCCAGAGCTGAACGAAGGAGGCCTGCGATGACAACGAAAACGTCGACGACGGGCGCCGCCGTGGCCGCCCGCGCCTGGCGCGGCATCGCGCCGTGGCTCGTGCCGCTCGCGCTGCTGGCCGCATGGGAGGTCGGCGCGCGCGTCGGCTGGCTGTCGACCCGCGTGCTGCCCGAGCCGGTGGCGGTCGTGCGTGCCGCGTGGTCGCTCGTGACGTCGGGCGAGATGTGGGCGAACGTGAAGGTCAGCACTTGGCGCGCGCTGTTCGGTTTCGCGATTGGTGGCGGCGTCGGCCTGGCGCTCGGGCTCGCGACCGGTCTGTCGAAAGCGGCGGAGGTCGCGCTCGATTCGACGATCCAGATGATCCGCAACATTCCCGCGCTCGCGATGATTCCGCTCGTGATCCTGTGGTTCGGCATCGACGAGAAGGCGAAGCTGTTCCTCGTCGCGCTCGGCGTGTTCTTTCCGGTCTACATCAACACGTATCACGGGATCCGCTCGGTCGACGCGAACCTGATCGAGATGGCGAAGAGCTACGGCGTGCGCGGCTTCGCGCTGTATCGCGACGTGATCCTGCCCGGCGCATTGCCGTCGATTCTCGTCGGCGTGCGCTTCGCGCTCGGGCTGATGTGGGTGATGCTGATCGTCGCGGAAACGATTTCCGCGCAGTCGGGTATCGGCTACATGACGATGAACGCGCGCGAATTCCTGCAAACCGATGTGGTGGTGGTCGGCATCCTGCTGTATGCGGTGCTCGGCAAGCTGGCCGACGTGCTGGCGAAATGGATCGAGCGCGTGACGCTGCGTTGGCATCCCGCTTATCAATCGGGAGCAAACGCATGAATGCGACGACTTCGGCGGCCGCCTACGGCCCGCTCGCCGGCGCAGACCTCGAGGCCGAACTTGCGCAGGCGCGCGTGACGGACGACGACGCACGGGATGCGGCGATCGTCGATCGGGACGGCGGTGCGTCCGTCGTTCCGCTTGCACGGCGGCGCACGGGCAGCCCGGCACAGGACGACGCGGTGACGCTGTCGGGTGTCGGCAAGCGCTACGGCACGCGCACCGTGCTCGACAACGTCGAACTCGGCATCGCGCGCGGCAGCTTCGTCGCGATCGTCGGCCGCAGCGGCTGCGGGAAATCCACGCTGCTGCGTCTGGTCGCCGGACTCGAAGCGCCAAGCAACGGGGCGCTCGTGACGCGCGGCGAGGGGGGCGGCACGCTCGACACGCGGATCATGTATCAGGATGCGCGATTGCTGCCGTGGAAGACCGTGCTGCAGAACGTGATGCTGGGCCTGGGTCGCGGGGCACGCGATCAGGCGCGTGCGGTCCTCGATGAAGTCGGGCTGCTCGAGCGCGCGAACGACTGGCCCGCGCAGCTGTCGGGCGGCCAGCGGCAGCGCGTCGCGCTCGCCCGTGCGCTCGTGCACCGGCCGCAACTGCTGCTGCTCGACGAGCCGCTCGGCGCGCTCGACGCGCTGACCCGCATCGAGATGCATGCGCTGATCGAGCGGTTGTGGCGCGAGCATCGGTTCACCGCGCTGCTCGTCACACACGACGTGCAGGAGGCCGTCGCGCTCGGCGACCGGATCCTGCTGATCGAGCAAGGGCGCGTCGCCCTCGATCAGTCCGTGCCGCTCGACCGGCCGCGTGCGCGCGCGTCGGCCGCGTTCGCGGCGCTGGAAGATCGCGTGCTGAAACGCGTGCTCGCCGGCCGCCCGAGCGGGGGCGATCAGGGCGCGGCGCCTGAAGTCGATGATGTACGACCGGTCGGGCAGATTCGCTGGGCCGTTTAAATCCGGGCGGCGCCGGCCGCCCGTTCTCAGACTTTTTTCTTCGGAGCGATCAACCCGATGAGCATCACTGCAATCAACGTACGCAACCAGTTCAAAGGCAAGGTGAAGGAGATCATTCGCGGGCCCGTGGTGTCCGAGGTCGACGTCGAGACGCCGTTCGGCATCGTCACGTCGGTGATCACGACTCGCTCGGTCGACGAACTCGAGCTGAAGGTCGGCGCGGAAGTCGTCGCGCTCGTGAAATCCACCGAAGTGTCGATCGCGCGCCTCTGAACGTGTTTTCGGTGCCGGCGCCGCGGACGGGCCGCCTGGTCGTCCGTGGCGCCCGGCTTTATTGTCGAGCGTTTGCCTCCGTATTCGGCGTCCGGACGAAGTGCTAGGATGGAGCGACACCGACGCCGGAGGCCAACGCATGACCCCCATCCTTTCTCCCGAAGCCATCGAGGCGCTGAAGTGGATCGACCAGTTCGGCGACAGCCGGCCGGTCCCCGCCGCGTTCGACGATGTCGTCTATGCGTTGCTGAACGAAGGGTTGATCTACCAGGCGGCAGCCGACCGTGTCGACCTGACCGCCGACGGCAAATCCATCTTGTCTAACGAATGCGATTGAGCGCACGGCACCGGCCGCCGAGGCGGCCGGGCGCTGCGTCGCCACGGAGCGAGCGATGGAACCGAGAGGCAGCGATCTCGGCGATTTCAGCGAGCCGTACCGCGGCTACGAGATCGAGGTGAAGACCGAGCAGGTGTGGGACGGCGAGCATGCGCACTACCGCGTGCTGCAGGGCGCGGCCGTGCGGATCGATTGGCGGCTCGTGAAAGTCGACGGGATTCTGCTGACCGAACGGCGCGTGATCGAGCGCGTACTCGACGAGGCGCGGCGGGCCGTCGACGCCGAACTGGGTGAGGGTGGGCCGGTCTAGTCAGGCTGCCGGGCCGGCCTGGTCGCGTTGCGGTAAAATGTTCGGTTGTTTCCCGCTCCGCTTGCTGCCCCGAATTCCATGTCCGCACCGTCCTCGCTTCCTCCCCGCCGCGTTTCCGTGGCGCCCATGCTCGACTGGACTGACCGTCATTGCCGGTCGTTCCATCGCACGCTGACGCGCGACACGTGGCTTTATACGGAAATGATCACGACGGGCGCGTTGCTGTTCGGCGACGCCCAGCGGCATCTCGCGTTCACGCCGAACGAATCGCCGGTCGCGTTGCAACTGGGCGGCAGCGAACGGGACGATCTCGCGCGCGCCGCGAAACTCGGCGAGCAATGGGGCTATGACGAGATCAACCTGAATTGCGGCTGTCCGTCCGAGCGCGTGCAGCGCGGTGCGTTCGGCGCGTGCCTGATGAACGAGCCGCAGCTCGTCGCCGACTGCGTGAAGGCGATGCGCGATGCGGTCTCGGTGCCGGTCACGGTCAAGCACCGGATCGGGGTCGACGCGGTCGAGGACTATGCGTTCGTGCGGGACTTCGTCGGCAAGGTGGCGGAGGCGGGCTGCGAGACATTCGTGGTGCACGCGCGCAATGCAATCCTGAAGGGGTTGTCGCCGAAGGAGAACCGCGAGATACCGCCGCTCAAGTATGACTATGCGTATCAGCTGAAGCGCGATTTCCCGTCGCTGGAGATCGTGATCAACGGCGGGATCAAGACGCTCGACGAAGTCGCGCAGCATCTCGAGCATGTGGACGGCGTGATGCTCGGTCGCGAGGCTTATCACAACCCGTATGTGCTCGCGGGCGTCGATGCGCGCTTCTATGGGTCGACCGCCGCGGTATCGACGCGCGAAGAGGCCGAGGCGAAACTGATTGAATACTGCGCGGCGGAACTGAAGCGCGGCACGTATCTCGGCGCTATCGTCCGGCACGCCCTCGGGCTGTATCGCGGTGTCGCGGGTGCGCGCGGCTGGCGTCGCGTGCTGTCGGACAACAAGAAGCTCGCGCGTGGCGATCTGGCCGTGTTCGACGAGGCGCGTACGCATCTGAACGACGCTCTCGAAAATTTTGAAAAAAATGCTTTGCAAGACGGAAAAGTCTTCGTATAATCTTGTTCTTCGCTGCTGAACACGAAACGAAACAGCGAAGAAACAAAGCAGTATCAGTGGTGGCTGTAGCTCAGTTGGTAGAGTCCAGGATTGTGATTCCTGTCGTCGTGGGTTCGAGTCCCATCAGCCACCCCAAAATTCTCAAACAAAACAGGCGCTTCGGCGCCTGTTTTGTTTTGCGCGGAAAACTTGAAGCAATAGCGTTAATTCGGGCCGCGTCATTTCCAGAGCATTCTGCTCGCAATCAATCCATCCATTTCGTCCAGGTCGATCGGCGTAGTCTCGATACTGCGATCGAGCGACTAGTCACGCCATTCGCGCAACGCCAAGCAATCAACGTTGCATCTGCTTGCGAGCCTGCACAGCAAAGCGACGGCCTTGTCACGTCCGCCGATTTGCAAATTGGCGGAATAAGCCAGCGACTTGGCGTGAACCGCCAATGCTTAACATGCTTTCATTCGTGTAATGTAATGACTTCCTCGTGCCCTCAGCTTTGCAGGGCCGTTCGGTCCCGATGAGCCGGAAGGCGTCGGGACATTTTTTTGCCGGCGGCGCTGATGCTCGACGGCGACGTCCGCGCGATCGGTTTCTACGAGCACAACGGCTGGCGACTGGCGGCCGTCGAAAGCCGCTTCATCGGTCGCACGGAGGTCACCGACCGGATCTACGTGATCGAGGTCCAGCAACTCGTCGGCACCGAATCCAAAGGCCATACGCTGCACGACCCGTTCCGGAGAAGATGAAGCGGCGCGTCCGTCACTCGCCGCAATACCGCACGAGCAAATCCGCCTCCGTTTCATGCACCTCGACAGGCAGGCTCGTCGCCCCTGCATACGCCAGATAGCGCGCGCGATGCTGACCGTTCCGGAACGACGCGATGCCGACTTTCGACAGGCCTGGAATGCCGAGCAGCGTCCGCGTTCTCGTCTCGCGAAACGTGATGAAGGGCATGTCGGGAATCCGGGCTGCGGCCGGGTCGAGGAAATCGCGGATGCCGGCGGCCTTGCCGGGCGCCCAGTACTGAACCGGCGGCAGCACATAGTCGGTCGTGTCGCGATCGGCGCACGCGAGCAGTTTCGTCAGGTCGACCGTCACGACGCGATGCCGCGAGTCGTCGGATGCGAATACCCGCTTGAGATGCGTATAGGCATAGGCGGCATGTCCCGGAAGCTGGATGATCCACACTTCGACGCCGTCATGTTGTGCCCGAGCGAGTGTCATTGTTTCCTTGGGTGGGCAAGCGATTTTTGTGGCCGGAGTGTAGCAGCGCGGCCGCGGCTACGGAGCCGGCAGATACCCGGAATCGACGGCGCGGAATCGTCCGCGAAAGAACGCGGCGCGAATCGGTTTCGGAGCGGGTACTGGACGGGCACTGGCCATGCATTTTCAATCGAGATCGACAGCTTGCGAGAATATCGCGATACTGCGAATCGGAATGACACGCGGTCCGGAATTCATACAAGATTCACGCAGCGCGTGACGCCGGACCGGCAAGTTGCATCATAAGAACCGAGAGGGCTGATTGGCCGGAGAAAATCATGTCGCCGGAACTTGAGATCGAATATCTCGATTACCGCTTCACCGCGACACTCGAAACCCGGGAAACGGGGCGGGTCGCCGCGGCCGACTGGCAACTGGATTCCGTTTCGCGAAGCAAGACGTTCGCGTGGGCCGTGTTCGACCGTTTTCTGAAGCGTAATGACTTCGCCGACGAGGATGACGCGCGCGCCAATATCGTCGACTGGCTGGAGCAGTTGGTCAGCCCGCAGGGCGCGCCGCTCGTCGAAATCACGGCGGCGAAGGCGGCTGCGGCCGGCGCTGTCGGTGCCTCCAGTGCGATCGCCAGCGATGCTTCCGCCGCGGAAATCGTCAGTGAGGTCGTCGTTGAAATCGCCAGCGATCTCGACTGGATCGATATGATTGCCGGATGGTTGACGGACGGCCCGGCATAGCGTCGGGTTCGCACCGTTCCGAAGCGCGCAATTTCGATCGTGAATCGTCGTTTCACGAAAATCCGGAAAGAAAGGCGCTGATTCAACGAAAAAATGGAATCACGCCGCTTTGACAGTGCAAGCGAGATACCGGTGACTGACGCGCGATTAAAAATCATCGATATAAATCAAAAAATCCGGATTCGAAACATGAACGGAAGAACGCTCTGACTGCCGGCGCGATCGTTGCTGCGGTCAGCGTGACAGGCTGTACCGCGATGCTGTTCGAAGATGGCCGATTCGGAGAGACGGTCGATCGATTCCTCGTCGACCAGGATGCCAAGAGTCCGATGGCGTGATGATGATCGGGGCCGTCGTTCTGGTTCCCGGTGATCGTCGTGGTTGCCGCGCCACTCGCCGGTGTCGCGCGCTCACCGTGACGTGATGCACGCGGCGCCAGGTACGCGGGCTTTGCGGTTGAAAGGGTGAGTTGCCGCACAGACGGTTGCATGGGCCACGATCACAATCTGGCCGGTTGACCGTTCTACCCCGGCCCGGTCAACCATTTCCCCGCTCGCTCGCGCAGGAGCGGGGGCTTTTTGCACGCACGGCGCATGCAAGCCGCGTCGGCGGAACCGGACAGGCGTTCGGCAGGGGGCGTTTCACGGGCGCCCCGGCATCCGTTCGCCTGATCCACATGAATCGCTTTCCTCGTAGCTGGGCGATTGCCTGGGCCCCTCGCCGGTTGCGGCTGGCGGCCTTGGTCCCGGCGGTACGCGGTCGCGCCGCCGGGATGCTTTTGCCCCGAACCCGTCGAGGTCCGACCGCGCGTAACGCGCGTGTCAGCGGGATCAGCCTGCCTGCTCGACGCTGGTTTCCCAACCGTCGTATTCGCCGCCGAGCGAGCGCACCTCGCGATTGATCTCGAGTGTATGGTTCGTGATGTCGGCCAGCGCCGTCGTTCCTTCGTGCGCGAACCGCACGGCCGATTTGCCGTCCTCGGTCGGCGCGACCGATTCGACCAGATAGCCTTTCGACTCGGCCCAGTCGGCGAACTGGTGCGCGTCGCTCGGTTCCGGGAAGTAGGCCCAGTGCATCACGCGCCGGCTCACGTCGCTCACGTCGCCTTTCTGCCGCAGCGCCTCGAGCACGCGCATGTCGCGCATCAGTCGCCAGTCGTCGTCGGTCGGGTAGAGCGTGCGCCAGTACGTTTCCTTGTCCGGATCGTCCTGATAGGCGTACTGAAGTGCGTAGGTCGTCTGTTCGGCCAGCGAGTCGACGATCTCGGCGGCGGCTGCTTCGTCGAACGGCACGTAGAACAGGAAGTCCTGGTTGCCGTCGACCGTGATGCGGCCGACCTGCACGCCGTTCTTCGCGGTCACTGCGGCGTCCAGCAGATCCTCGATCTTCGTGAGATCGGCGAACTCGTCACCGCTCGGCAGGCCGTCGGGCGTCGGATGTGCAAGCGTGACACGCACGTTGAGCAGCGAAGTGCGCGGGTCGTTTTCGGCGATTTCCGCAAAGCCGTGATTGAAGCTGATGAAGGCCTGATGGTCGCCCATTCTGGCAGGGAAGGTTCCCCAGGCGTCGGTCATGTGTTTCTCCCGTGCACGATTGTCTGTTGACGGTTGCAAAGCGTCCCAATGTATCATCGAAAATCGCGTTGGCCGAAGCCGCGTGCCTGGGTGATCGCGCGTCCGGCTGGCCCGGTGGCGGTTAGCATTCGCGTGCTGTCGCGCCATCGCCGGCTTCCATCGTCGGGCGCTCGTCCGGCCGCAACCGTTTCGAAGGAGATTCCGATGTCGATGTTCGCGGTGAATGGTGTCCGAATCGATGTGCTCAGTGCGCGTGTGACGCACGTTCGCTGGGCAGCCGTCAATCCGACGGACCGGTCTTGGGCGGCGACGCCGAGCGAGGCGTCGGTGGCGGAAGTGGCACGCGCGCTTGCGGCCGGCAACGACGTTCGCGCCGTCTTCGACGAAGTGGATGGGACGGCGGTGGGGCCGAGGCTGAAGCGCGTGCTGTATCGCGACGCGTCGGAAGGAATCGAACTGGACATCGATGCGACGAGCGAGGCGCGTACACTGCGTGACCTTCCGCAGATCTGAGCCGCGACCGGCGCGTGTTCCCGCGAGCCGATCACGAACGAATCATGCTGTCGCGTACGCATCCATGCCCGGATGCACCATCGCCCCGTGGGCGGCTGCGCTCTGTCTGATGCTCGCGGCCTGTCAGGCCGAAACCGCGCAGCCGTCCGTGCGGCCGTCGCCCGAGACGGCATCGGCTGCGGTTCCGGCATCGTCGCCGGCGGCGCCGATTCATGGGATCGGCCTCGCGTCGCACCTCGCCGGGCAGCGCCACCGGGCGGTCGATCAGTGCACGTCCGACGGCGCGGTCAGGGTGTGCAATCGACGGGGGTAGCCGACGCGATGAACGAAACAAGCGAAACGAACGATTCCGTCTGGCATGTCGATCCGGTTGCGGGAACGTTGACCGGCGCGTTGCCGGTGGTACTGTCGGTCGACAGCAGCAGTTTCAGGCGCAAGGCGATCGTCTGCGCGGTGCTGGCCGGGTTGGTCGCGTTCGGGTACGCGGCCGACCGGACGCTCTGGCCGGTGGCGGCACTGGCCGCGTTGCTCGCGCTCATCAGCGGCGGCTTCTTCTTCGTGTCGCGTCGCGAGATGGCGCTGCATATCGACGAAACCGGCTTCCGGCTGATCGGTTCCGTGCGCGAAAAGCCGGTCACGCCATGGCGCGACGTGACCGAGTTCGGGATCGTCAGCGTCGCGGGCAACCGTGACATCGGCTACCAGTTCTCGGCGCACTCGCCGCGCACCAAGGTGCCCGGCGGCGTGATGCTGCCGATCAACCGGTTCGCCGGCCTGCCGCTCGACGCGGTGGCCGTGTTGCTCGAAACGTGCCGCCGGCAGTTCGGCATGGCGGACGATCCCGTCGGCCGAACGGATTGATTCGGCATGCCGCGCGCGACCTGGCCGGCCTGTCGCGAACGAACACAAAAAATGTCGCCACGCGTGTCGATTTCCGTCGAGCCCGTCCGTCGTAGCATCGGAGGCGTGCGCATCGTGCGTCCGTCCCGATTTCCGACACGACAACCGACTGAAGGAGCGACACCCATGGCAACGTCCGTCAATCCGATCCCGGAAGGGATGCGCACGCTGACGCCGCATCTGATCTGCGCCGGCGCAGCCGCAGCCATCGACTTCTACAAGCGTGCGTTCAACGCAACCGAACGGTTCCGCCTGCCGGCCCCGGACGGCCGGCTTGCGCACGCGTGCCTCGCAATCGGCGATTCGACGCTGATGCTCGTGGATGAAATGCCGGAACACGGCGCACTCGGGCCGAAGACGCTGAAAGGCACGCCGGTCTGCCTGCACCTGTTCGTGCAGGACACCGATGCGGCGATCGCGCAGGCCGTCGCGGCCGGCGCGACGGTCACGATGCCGGCCGCCGACATGTTCTGGGGCGATCGCTATGGACAGGTGGAGGATCCGTTCGGCCATCGCTGGTCGATCGCGACCCACCAGTGCGATCTGACGCCCGATCAGATCGCGGAAGCGATGGCGAGCGCGCCGCCGTGCGGAGGCTGACCAAGCCGAGCGCATCGGACTGAACGCGGCTGCACGTATCGGCGCGCGGTTCGTCCGCGCTCAGGCGCCGGCGGCCTTGCCGCGCCGCTTGTCCTCGTACATGCGCCGATCAGCCGATTCAAGCAGGTCGGCCACCGCGCGATGTCGCGCGGGATCGTATGCGACGTGGCCGACACTGAACCGGATCGCATAGCCGCGTGCGTCGGCCGCGTTACGCCGATCGAGCGCCAGCGTGACGCGCTCGATCGGCTCGCCGACGTCGGCCGCGTCGGTAGCGCTCAGCAGCACGACGAATTCGTCGCCGCCGAGTCGGGCGATCACGTCGCTGTCGCGTAGCGCGCCGGTCAGCGTGTCCGCGAAAGCCTTGAGCGCGCGGTCGCCTTCGGCGTGGCCGAAGCGGTCGTTGATCGCCTTGAAGCCGTTCAGGTCGAAAAACAGCAGTACCGCGTGCCGGCCCATGCGCTCGCACAGGCTCAGCACGTGGCGCGCGAGAATCTCGAAGCCGCGCCGGTTCGTCAGTTGGGTCAGCTCGTCGGTTGTTGCGAGATGCAGCGCCGCGATTTCGCGTTCGGTCATGTGCGCGAGATCGCCGAGCAGCGCGAGTTCGTCGGCGGAGAGTTCGCGCGGCCGCGTGTCGATCAGGCACAGGGTGCCGACGGGTGCGCCGTTCGGCGCGGCGAGCGGCCGGCCCGCGTAGAAGCGGATGCCGGGCTGGCCGGTGACGAGCGGATTGTCGTGGAAGCGATCGTCGTTGCGCGCGTCCTGGATCACCATCGTATCGTTCGCGAGCAGCGCATGCGCGCAGAACGATACGTCGCGCGAAGTCTGCGTGGCGTCGAGACCCGGATGGCTCTTGAACCACTGGCGATTCTCGTCGACGAGGCTGACGAGTGCGATCGGGACGTCGAACAGCCGGCGCGCGAGGCGCGTGAGACGGTCAAACCGTTCTTCCGGCGGGGTGTCGAGGATCGACAGTGAATGAAGCGTCTCGAGCCGGGCCGCCTCGTCGACCGGTTTGGAAGCAATCTGCATGGGTCTTTGTCTCTGGTCCCGGCTGTGGAGCCGGTCATCGATCGGTTGTTGCGCGGCGCTTGTGCAAGCCGGACGGCACGCTCCTGTCGAGGCTGCTGCGCTAGACGAGCGTACGTCGAACAGTATCGCGCATTCTCCATTGCGCTGCCACGATGGATCGTGCGGGCTTGCCATGTCGATACGATGCGAACGCTTCACGTGTCGTGCGTTGCTGCCGCACATGCAATTTGATGTCCGGTGCCTCAAGCTGTTCGACGCGATGCCGTAAACAGGGCGAGATCAATCGTTCATCTATCGCACCATGGTTCGAATTCTGTACGCGGGGTATCTCGCGTTGGCGCTGTATCTGCTCTATCCGATGGTTCAGAACACGCTGACCGTCAGTGCGGACTGCGTACTCGGCGCGCTGCCTGACGGTACGCGCGATCGACCGAAGCCTTCGGCAAGCGATGCGCGTGCGCATGCGAGCCGGTGTGTCGCGACCACGCAGATCACGGAGCGATCGCCCGAGATCCACTGATTTCGACTGATGCCACCGATCGCGGCGCCGTCACGCCCGGTGTGCAGGCCATTCGGCCAGGTTGATCGGCACGTCATGTGCGCCGATCATTGACGACATCACGGCGCGAATGCATGCAACGACGCGTGTCGGCGGCGCCGCATGCGAACGGCGCTTGCGATCGCGTGCGGACGAAGCGTCAGTACGACGAGCGGTACGGGGTGCCCTGGTCGAAGCGGCTTTGCCAATGCGCAAGGTAGCGCGACGCGAGTTGCGCATTGTTCCAGACCACGACGACGTTTTCGGAGTTGCGGCTGGCCGCCGAAGCACTGTAATTGAACGAGCCGGTCTCGACATGCTCGGCATCGATCACGAGGTACTTGTCGTGGTGGATCGCATAGGCGTCGATCGTGCGCGTCGGAATGCCCGCGTTGACGAGCAGGTTCAGCGCCTGCTTGCTGCTCTTCGCGCGATTGCCCTTGTCGTCCACCACGACCGCGACATTCACTCCGCGCCGCTTCGCGGCGAGCAGCGCGCGCGTGACGGGCGGCGACGTGAACGAGTAGGCGGCCACGCGAATCGAGGTGCGCGCGGCGCCGATCGCCTTCAGCACGAGCGCCTCGGCACCGCCATCGGGCGAGAACGCCGATTCGACGACCTGCGTGGCGGGCGCTTCATGGGTCGGGGTCGGCAGCAGTTGCGCAATGAAGTCGATCGCCTGCTGCAGCAGCGATTCGTTGTGCGTCTTGCCGAAGGCGGCGAAGGGTGTGGCGAGCAGGGAAGCGGCGAGGCAGGCGGTGGCGAGGCGTTTGCGCGACAACATCTTGGACAGCGAATGATTTTGAGACAGCGGGCCGTGAGTGTAACGCAGACACGGCGGCGCGGTCACGCCCGGATGCGAATGGAAGGCATGATGCGGCAGCCCGTAGCGGTCGATGCTGTGCGGTTCATCATGCCGTGCGATACCTGCATCGGCTCGGTGGTCGTGCAGGGTGACGGAAGTCGATGATCGGCACGTGCGTGCGCAGACGGTACGGCAAGGTCCCCGCGTGACGGAATGCGCATACGTGCCGGTGCAGGTTCAATGCGCCGTGCGCTCGATGAGATTGGAACGGCAGACAGGGCGCGGCCACACGAATGAATGCGGCTGGGCAGGCGGAAACGCATGCAACACACGCACGCATGATAGCCGCGCCGCGCCGCCACGCGCGCGCAACAGGCGCTTTGCGTGACGCGTCAGGCATCGAGCGGTCCGGCCGCCTCGCGGGCGACCCATCCGGGCCCGGGTTCCGGCTGCACGTCGTGCGCGTCGAGCGGCTCGCCGCACGCCGAGCACACCGCGACCGCCTGCATCAGCTGACCACAGGTGCGATGACGCAATTGCACCGGCGGTCCCTGGCCGTCATCCTTCCAGCGGTCGCCCCAGGTCATCAGCGCGAGCAGGGCCGGGTAGAGGTCGAGGCCTTTTTTCGTCAACCGGTACTCGAAGCGCGGCGGGCGTTCCTGATACGCGCGCTTGACCAGCACGCCTTCGTCGACGAGGCGCGCGAGCCGCTCGGCCAGCACGTGGCGCGTGAGGCCCAGTTGCGTCTGGAATGCATCGAAGCGGCGGCAGCCGAGAAAGGCGTTGCGCAGGATCAGCATGGTCCAGCGATCGCCGAGCACGGCGAGCGTGCGCGCGACCGAACAGTTCAGCGTACCGATGTCATCCCATTTCATGATCGAGTCTCGTGCGACAGTTCAGCGGAGAAGCGGGTTCGATTATAGAACTTACCTTCGGTTGCAGCGGGCGTCGGCTGCGTTGACAAGCCCGGCGCGGTTGTCAATAATTAGTTCCAATTTAGAACTTACTAGCGCGGCGACGCACCTTCAACCCGGAGACAACCTGATGAATCCGCTTTCCCTGTCCGGTCTCGATCTGCTGCGTGCCGCGGCGGCCGGCGACGCGCCGCTCGCGTCGATTTCCGAAACGATTCCGATGCGTCCGCTGGGCGTTGAGCTCGGCTATGTGAAGTTTTCGGCGCGTGCGGACGGCCGGCACCTGAATCCGCTCGGCGGCGTGCACGGCGGGTTCGCCGCGACGGTGCTCGACTCGGTCACGGGCTGCGCGGTGCACTCGATGCTCGATGCGGGCGTCGGCTACGGCACGGTCGACCTGCACGTGAAGATGCTGCGTCCCGTGCCGCGAGACGTCGACCTGATCGCGGAAGGGCGCGTGATTCACCTGTCGCGTTCGCTCGGCGTCGCCGAAGGCACGCTGAAGACGCCGGACGACAAGATCGTCGCGCACGCATCGGCGACCTGCTTCATTCAGCGGCCGCAATGACGGAGGGCGTGGCGTCATCACGTCGGCTCGGCCATCCACCGTGGCCCGAACGACGCACACTCGCACGCGGAGCCGGCGTACCTGCACGAGCGAGTGCCGCGCACATTGAAGGCCGCCTGTAAGCGCACGCATAGGCCATCTGAGGCGTTCGCTTGAATGTGATAGCGTTTCTGCTTTCCACTGACGCCACAGGAACAGCATGGAATACCGCACACTCGGCGACTCGGGCATCGAGGTCAGCCTGATCGGTCTCGGCACGATGACGTGGGGCGAGCAGAATTCGGAGCGCGACGCCCACGAGCAGATCGATTACGCGCTCGGGCAGGGCGTCACGCTGATCGACGCTGCGGAGATGTACCCGGTGCCGCCGAAGCCCGATACCCAGGGCCGCACGGAGCAGTACATCGGTACCTGGCTCGCGCAGCATCGTGCGCAGCGCGACCGGATCGTGCTCGCGACGAAGATCGCCGGACCGGCACGGCAGCCGCACAATCCGCGCCATATTCGCGGCGAAGGCAACCAGTTCGATCGCAAGAACCTGACCGAGGCGCTCGACGGCAGCCTCAAGCGCCTGCAGACCGATTATGTCGACCTGTACCAGCTGCACTGGCCCGATCGCAGCACGACGACGTTCGGCCGCCCCGTGTATCCGTGGGTCGACGATGCGTATACGGTGCCGATCGAGGAAACGCTGGGCGTGCTCGCGGAATTCGTGAAGGCCGGCAAGGTCCGCGCGATCGGCGTGTCGAACGAAACGCCGTGGGGCGTCGCGCAGTTCCTGCGCGCGGCCGAGAAGCTCGGGCTGCCGCGCATCGCGAGCATCCAGAATCCGTACAGCCTGCTGAACCGCACGTTCGAGAACGGCCTGTCCGAATTCACGCATCGCGACGGCGTGGGCCTGCTCGCCTATTCGCCGCTCGCGTTCGGCTGGCTGTCGGGCAAGTACGAGAACGGCGCGCGTCCGGCTGGCGCGCGCATCACGCTGTTCGAGCGCTTCCAGCGTTACAGCAAGCCGCAGGCCGTTGAAGCGACGTCGCGCTACGTCGCGCTCGCGAAGCGCCACGGGCTGTCGCCCGCGCAGTTCGCGCTGGCGTTCGTCAACAGCCGGCCGTTCGTGCGCAGCAACCTGGTCGGCGCGACGTCGCTCGCGCAACTGAAGGAGAACATCGGCAGCATCGACGTGAAGCTGTCCGGCGAGATCCTCGCCGAGATCGACGCGCTGCACGAACGGCAGCCGAACCCCGCGCCGTAAACGGCGAGCGGCCCGCGCGGCATGGGTGCCGCGACGGGCCGCGTCCGGCGCGCATGGTCGCGCCGTCGTTTCCTGCATGAGCGCGGTCAGCGCATCCCGAGCCGCGTGCGCGCGACCAACAGTGCGATGAGACTCAACACCGCGCAACCCATCAGGTACAGCGCCGGCGACAGCCGGTTGCCCGTCGCGCTGATCAGCCAGGTGATCACGAACGGCGCGAAGCCGCCGAACAGCGTGACACCGGTGTTGTAGCTGACGGCGAGACCAGTCGCGCGGGTCTGCGACGGAAACAGCTCGGCCATCAGCGCCGGCAGCGCGCCGCAGTACGTCGCTTTCAGCAGCCCGATCCAGACCAGCGCGGCGAGCATCGTCGCGAACGACGCGTGATGCGTGAGCCATGCGAACGTCGGCCAGACGGTGGCGAGCATCAGCACGGCGGCCGCCGCCATCACGCGAATCCGTCCGGTGCGATCGGACAGATGGCCCACGAGCGGCGTGACGAGCGTCAGCACGAAGCCGGTCGCGAGCGTCGCCGCGAAGCCCGTCGATGCCGGCAGCCCGAGCTGCTTGATCGCATACGTCGGCATGTACAGCACCATGTAGTTGATCGCGGTCGAGATCACGAGCACGCCGATCGACAGCAGCACGCGCATCTTCTGGTCCGCGAACAGCTCGCGCACGGGCGCTTCGGAGCGCGCCTGCGTCTTGAACTCGATCCCCTCGTCGACGTAGCGCCGGATGTAGAGCCCGACCGGGCCGATCGCGAGGCCGAACAGGAACGGCACGCGCCAGCCCCAGCTTTCGAGTTGCGCGGTGCTCAGCGTCGACGTCAGCAGCGCGCCGAAGCCCGAGGCGAGTAGCGTCGCGAGCCCCTGGCTCGCGAACTGCCAGCTCGACATGAAGCCGCGCCGCTGCGGCGCGTGTTCGACGAGGAATGCGGTCGAGCTCGCGAATTCGCCGCCGGCGGAAAAGCCCTGCATGAGCCGCGACAGCATGATCCCGAGCGGCGCGAGGATGCCGATCGACGCATAGGTCGGCATCAGCGCGATCAGCAGCGTGCCGACCATCATCATCCCGATCGACAGCAGCAGCGACGCCTTGCGCCCCGCGCGGTCGGCGTAGGCGCCGAGCACGAAGCCGCCGATCGGCCGGATCAGATAGGACAGCCCGAACGTGCCGAGCGTGAGCAGCAGCGACGTCGCCTCGCTGGTCGTGGGGAAGAACAGCTTGGCGATCGTCACCGCGAAAAAGCCGTAGACGATCAGGTCGAACCATTCGAGCGCATTGCCGATCGACGCGGCGAAGATGATGCGCCGGATCTTCGCGGCGCTGGGTCGCGCGGCGTCCTGCGAGGTCAGGGTGGTCGTATTCATCGTGTGAGCAGGTCCCGAGAAAGGGGGGCGAAGCGCGTTACAGGGCGGCGCCGGCCGCGGCGGGTGCCGCGCGGCGAATGGGCGGCGCGGCCTCGCCGAGATCCCAGAAGAGGCCGGCCATCAGCTGCAGTCCTTCGCGCACGACGCTCGCGAGCAGGTGCTCGTCGGGCGCGTGCTGCGAGCACGCCGGATACGAGTGCGGTACCCACAGCGTCGGCAACCCGAGCGTATCGGCGAACACTTCGTTCGGCAGCGTGCCGCCGAGGTTCGGCAGGATCGCGGGCTTCTTGCCGGTCGTGTGCGCGAGCGACGCGACGGCCCAGCGTACCCACGGATCGTCCGGCGACAGGCGCGTCGCGGGTGCGCCGCGTTCGACGTCGATCTCGATGTCGGGGAAGCCGTGCGCATCGAGATGCGCGCGCAGGTGCGCATGCAGCGCCTCCCAGTCGGTGCCGACCACGAAACGCAGCTGGCAGTGCGCATACGCGACGGGCGGAATCGCATTGACCGGATGTTCGGGATTGCCGGCCTTGAACGCGAGGATCTCGAACGTGTTCCAGCCGAACACGCGCTCGGCGGCGGAGAGGCCTGGCTCGCCCCAGTCGGCGTCGAGCGCCGGATCGCCGGGGCCGCCGCCAACAGAGAGGTCGGCGAGCGCGGCGCGCACGGCGGCTGGAATCGGCGGCGGGCGCAGCCCCGCGACGCGGATCGCGCCGCGCGCGTCGACGAGGCTTGCGAGCGCGTTCGCGAGCACGGTCGCCGGGTTGCGCAGCAGGCCGCCCCAGTTGCCCGAGTGATGGCCGCCGTCGCGGGCGCGCAGGCTGAGCTTGAAGTTGACGGCGCCGCGCGAGCCGAGGAACACGGTCGGCCGTTCGGCGGTGACACGCGGCCCGTCGGACGCGATCAGCACGTCGGCCGCGAGCGCGTCGCGCTCCTGGCGGCACAGTGCGTCGAGGCCCGGCGACCCCGTTTCCTCGCCCATCTCGATCAGCAGTTTCGCGTTGAAGCCGAGCCGGCCGTCGCGCGCGTCGAGCACGCTTGCCAGTGCGGCCAGGTTGATCGTGTGCTGGCCCTTGTTGTCGGCGCTGCCGCGGCCGTACCAGCGATCGCCGTCGACGGTCAGCGTCCACGGCGACAGCGGCGCGCGCCATTGCGCGTCGTAGCCGCGCACGACGTCGCCGTGACCATAGATGAGCACGGTCGGAAGCGCGTCGTCCTCGTGTCGCGACGCCAGCAGGAACGGGCCGCCGCCGTCGACGGGGTTCTCGACGATCCGCGACGTGAAACCCAGGCGCGCGGCCTCCGGCGCGATCTCGTCGGTCAGATAGGCGCGCAGCGCGGCGCCCGAGCCGCGGTCCTGGCTCTCGGTGCGCAGGCCGACGCGGCGGCTCAGGGTCGTGAAGAACGCGCCCGATTCGAACTGGGTCAGCGCGTGCTGGATGGCGGCGGTACGGCTCAAGACGGGTCTCCTGTATCGGTTTTCCGGCGGGCGCGGCGCGCACGACCGAGAGTGCGATCGATTCTAGGAAGCCGTTTTTTTTGTCACAATGATCGAATTTCGAACATTTCGTTGCCGAAAAGGCAAAGCGGATCGGCCTGGACGACGGGCTCGGGGACAGAACGATGGCGGCTTTCCTGCATGGTCTTGCGCTGCGGTATTTCGTCGAAGTGGCGCGCACCGGGTCGATCAGTGACGCATCCGCGCGGCTGCACGTGGCCGTCTCGGCGATCAGCCGGCAGATCGCGAAGCTCGAGAGCGAGCTCGGCGCGCCGCTGTTCGAGCGCCGGCCGCGCGGGATGGCGCTGTCGGAGGCCGGCGAGCGGCTGCTGGGCTTCGCGCAGCGCAGCCTGCTGGAGGCCGAGCACGTGATGAAGGAAATCGGCGGGCTGGAGGCGCTGCACGGCAGCCTGCTGAAGGTCGCCTGCTCGGAAGGGTTCGCGATCGATTTCCTGCCGGGCGCGCTCGCGGGTTTCAAGGCGCGCCACCCGGGCGTCGATTTCTCGGTGTGGGTCGTGTCGCCGGCGGAGGCGACGCGGCGCGTGCGCGACGGCGATGCCGACATCGGGCTGACGTTCAGCCTGGCGCCGGAGCAGGGCGTGCGCGTCGAACACACGGAGCGTGCGCCGGTCTTCGCGCTCGTGCGGCTCGATCATCCGCTCGCGGCGCGCGACTCGGTGTCACTCGCCGATGTCGCACGGCACCCGCATGTGCTGCCCGAGGCCGGCACGACGGTGCGCCAGCTGATCGACATCGCATGCGTGCTCGACGGGCTCATGCTCGAGCCGGAGCTGACCAGCAACAACACCGCGGTGATGTACCGCTACGCGCAGCGTACCGGTGCGGTGATGTTCACGGGGCTGCTGTCGGTGCGGGACCGTATCGACGCGGACGGCTTTGTCGTCGTGCCCGTCACGAACCCCCAGCTGCGCGAGCGCAGCATCCAGGTGCAGACCATGGCGGGGCGCGATCTGCCCGCGTCGGTGCGCGCGTTTCGCGACCATCTGATCGACGTGATGAGCGCCGCGTCGCCCCCGCCGGTTGCCGCGCGCGGCCCGAGACGCCCGGGCGTGAGATAATCGCGAATCCGCCTTCCGTGCCCGTGCGGCTCGCCGAGCCGCATCGCCCCTGTTCGACGCCAAATTGAAGAACCTGATTGTCACCCTCGATCGCGCCGGCGAGTTCGACGAGATCATCGACGTGCGCACGCCGCTCGAATTCGCCGAGGACCATCTTCCCGGCGCGCTGAACGCGCCCGTGCTCAGCAACGAGGAGCGCGTGATTGTCGGCACGATGTACCGCCAGGTGTCGCCGTACGAAGCGACACGCGTCGGCGCGGCGATGGTCGCACGCAACATCGCGCGTCATCTCGACACCACGTTTGCCGACCGTCCGCGCAACTGGCGGCCGCTGATCTATTGCTGGCGCGGCGGCAAGCGCTCGGGGTCGATGACGACCTGGTTCAACCTGATCGGCTGGCAGGCGCGCCAACTCGACGGCGGCTACAAGGCGTACCGCCGCTCGGTGTGCGCGACGCTCGACACGTTGCCGACGCGGTTTCGCTACATCGCGCTCGTCGGTCATACGGGTTGCGGCAAGACGCGACTGCTGAACGCGCTGCGCGACGTGGGTGCGCAGACGCTCGATCTCGAGGCGCTCGCGTGCCACCGCGGCTCGCTGCTCGGCGCGCTGCCGGGCAAACCGCAGCCGTCGCAGAAGGGGTTCGATTCGGGGCTCGTCGAGACACTCGGGCGTTTCGACCCCGAATGGCCTGTGTTCGTCGAATCGGAAAGCCGCAGGATCGGGCTCGTGCACCTGCCGATCGCGTTGATCGACGCGTTTCACGCCGGACCTTGGGTGCAGGTCGACGCGGCGCACGACGAGCGCATCGCCTTCCTGCTTGAAGACTACGCCCACCTGTTCGACGATCCGGCGGCGTTCAAGGCGCAGCTCCATCGGCTGATCGGCCTGCACAGCCGTGACGAGGTGGCGCACTGGAATGCGCTGATCGATGCCAATGCGCGGGCCGACCTGTTCACCGAACTGATCGACAAGCATTACGATCCCGCCTATGCGCGCACCTACCGCGCCACGTACAACAAGCCGAACCGGGCGCTGACGTTCACGTTCCAGCCGAACGCGGCCGACGTGCGCGATCAGGCGCGCACGCTGCTGGCCCGGCTCGCGCAAGCGGGGCTGCCTGCGTCGGCCGCGCTGGCGGCGGGCACGGAATCCGCAACCGTTAAAAACCAATCGACCACCACACGATGACGACCACACGCACCCAACCCAGTCCGGCGCTCGGCTGGATGACCTTTCTGCTGATCGCGGTCGCGGGACTGTTCTACGTGAAATGGTTCCCGTACTACAACAAGGCATTCGTCGCCGCCGAGCATCATTCGATCGGCCAGTCGATCCTGATGGGCACGTCGGCGAGCGCCCCCGAGCCGTCGCTGAAGGCCGCGCTCGATTACGCATGGGCGTACGGCAAGGCGATCTGGCAGGCCATGGTGCTCGGCCTGCTGCTCGGTTCGGCCGTGCAGGCGCTGCTGCCCGCGCACTGGGTTGCGCGTGTGCTCGGTCGCACGGGCTTCGGCAGTGTCGCCGCGGGCGGCCTGCTGTCGCTGCCCGGCATGATGTGCACGTGCTGCGCGGCGCCGGTCGTCGCGGGCCTGCGCGCGCGGCACGCGTCGCCGGGCGGCGCGGTCGCGTTCTGGCTCGGCAACACGGTGCTGAATCCGGCCGCGCTGGTGTTCATGGGCTTCGTGCTCGGCTGGCACTGGAGCGCGCTGCGGCTCGTGCTCGGTATCGCGATGGTGTTCGGGATCGGCTATCTGCTGAACCGTATCGCGCGTCCCGAGGACCGCAGCATCGACGATGCGCAACTCGCCGCGCTGGTGGCTGAACAGGCCGCCGCAGGCAATCCGTTCGTCCGCTGGCTGAAACTGCTCGCACGCATGGCCGTGCGCCTCGTGCCCGAATACATCGTGCTCGTGCTGCTGCTCGGCGCGGCGCGCGCGTGGCTGTTCCCGCATATCGGCCCGGACATCGGCAACCACCTCGGCTGGATCATCGCGTTCGCGGTCGCGGGCACGTTGTTCGTGATCCCGACGGCAGGCGAGGTGCCGATCATCCAGGCGATGCTGTCGCTCGGCATGGGTGTCGGCCCGGCCGCCGCGCTGCTGATGACGCTGCCGCCGATCAGCGTGCCGTCGCTCGCGATGCTCGCGCGTTCGTTCAAGCCTTACATGCTGGCCATCGTCACGGGCCTCGTCGTCGTGTTCGGGATCGCGAGCGGGCTGCTCGCGATCGCGTTCGGGTTCTGACGAACACGCGGCCAGGACGGCGATCGGGCAGCGAGGCGCGACATGCCCGGCTGCCGGCGACCGGACCTGCGTGACGGCCGCCGCGGCGCGCGCTGACCGATCCCGCCGCGCGACCGTCGTATTCATCCGGCGCCGCCGCCTCACGCGTGCGGTGCCCTTTACAAGAAGCAAACAGGAAAACGCATGACCCAACCGAAGATTCATCCTCGACTCGAAAAGGCGCTGACGCGCGGCGATCTCGCGATCCGCCAGGCCAATTCCGCGCGGGCGACTGCCGTGCTGAATGCGCTCGGCACGATGATCATCGAAGCCTCCGCCACGATCGGCGTCGAGGCCAGCATCGAGATTCCGCAGGGCGATCGCATTTACGATCCGGTGAACGGCCTGTGGCCGCAGAAGATGCTGGTGTCGTTCGACGGTCCGGTCGACGAAGCCGACGCGGAAGAACTGCGTGCGGTGTATCTGGTCGCGGACGATCCGGGTACGCAGTTCCGCGTCGAATGGCATCGCGCGGACGGCAAGCTCGGCCGTCAGGAAGGCGGCCCGCTGGCGACCGTCGCGTTCCTGACCGACGTCGAGATTCCGTGGAGCGACGACGACGAGTAACGTCGCCGCCACTTCGTCACATCGAGCCGGCGCCGTGCGCGCCGGCCGTCAGCGCATCATCCGCCGCCGGAACAGCCACGCGGAGACGATGAATCCGCCGACCGCATAGCCGGCGAGCACCGCGAGGTGCAGGCCGACGTCCGTCGCCGGCCGGCCGAGCATCGCGGGCCGGATCAGTTCGACCGCGTTCGCGAGCGGCAGCACGTGTGCGGCGTGCTGCGCGATCGGCGGCAACTGCGTGATCGGGAAGAACACGCCCGACAGCAACAGCATCGGCGTCAGCACGAGCGTCTGATAGAACATGAAGAAGTCGTAGGATGGTGCGAGCGCGGTGACGATCATCGCGGTGCTCGCGAACGCGAGGCCGGCGAGTGCGATCACGGGCAGCGCCGCGAGCATCGACGGAAACCGCGCATAGCCGAGCAGGCCCGCGACGAGCATGATCGCGACACCCGACAGCAGCGCCTTGCTCGCTCCCCAGACAATCTCCCCGAGCACGATGTCGCCCAGCGCGAGCGGCGTGTGCATGATCGCTTCCCAGGTGCGCTGCACGTGCATCCGCGAGAAGCCCGAATACATCGACTCGAAGCTCGCGGACATCATCACGCTCGATCCGACCGTGCCGGCCGCGAGGAACGCGATATAGGACACGCCGTCAACGTGGCCGAGCATCAGGCCGAGCCCGAACCCCAGCCCGAACAGGTAGATCATCGGATCGGCGAGATTGCCGAACAGCGAGGCGAGCGCGAGCTTGCGCCACACGAGGTAGTTGCGCCGCCACACGGCGATCCAGTTGGTGGCATTCGCGGGCAGCGCGATTGCGAAGCGTGATTCGCGTGGCGGTGCGGACGGCGCGGCGGCGGAATAGTTGCGTACGTCCATGATCGATCAGTCCTGCATTTCGCGGCCCGTGAGCCGCAGGAACACGTCTTCCAGATTGGCCGGGCGATGCAGATAGCGCAATCCCGTGCGACCCTTGAGTCGCGCACTGAGCGGCTCGGGATCGGTCACGTAGCAGAACAGCGTCTCGCCGCTGATCTCGGTGTGCTTCGCGAACGGCGCCAGCTCGTCGCGCAGCGCGACCGGGTCGGGCCCGTAGATCTCGATCACGTCGCAGCCGATCTCCGATTCGATCAGCGCGTGCGGCGCGCCTTCCGCGATCTTGCGGCCTTCCTCGATCACGCACAGCCGGTCGCACAGGCGCTCGGCTTCCTCCATGAAGTGCGTGGTGATCAGGATCGTCTTGCCGCGCGCGAGCAGCGAACGCAACCGCTCCCACATCAGGTGCCGCGCCTGCGGATCGAGACCTGTCGTCGGCTCGTCGAGCACCAGCACGTCGGGATCGTTGACGAGCGCGCGGGCGAGCGTCAGACGGCGCTTCATCCCGCCCGACAGCTCGCCGACCTTCGCATCGGCCTTGTTCTCCAGCTTCGCGAATTCGAGCAGCGGCTGCACGAGCGCCCGGGAAGCCTGTGCCGACATCCCGAAATAGCGGCTGAACACGAGCAGGTTTTCGCGGACCGTGAAGTCGGGGTCGAGGTTGTCGAACTGCGGGACGACGCCGACGCGCTGGCGCGCATGCCGCGCGCGCGACGGAACCGGTTCGCCGCACAGCGAAATGGTGCCGGCGTCGGGATACGCGAGGCCGAGCAGCATCTTGAGCGTCGTGGTCTTGCCGGCGCCGTTCGGCCCAAGCAGGCCGTAGCATTCGCCGGCCTGCACGTGGAAGGACAGGTCGTTGACGACGAGCTTGTCGCCATAGCGCTTTTCGACGTTCCGGAAATCGATCGGTGCAACGGACATGGGCAGGTTGTCGCTGTGAGCGGGAGCGGACACATTTTGCGGCCGGCCGGATGGGCATGCCGGCCGGCGAACGGATCGGGCGAATGCGTGTCACATGGGCATGATCGAGGCGAACGCAGTCGAGGGCACGAACGGGCCATTCTAGTGCATCGGCGGCGTCTCTTCCGGGCATGCCCGCGCGGCACGGTGCATGCGCACACGGATCGTGCACCGCATCATCGCCGACGCGCCCCGCGCGGCGAATCAGCGTTTTCCATCCCTTGCGTCCGGAATTGCGGCGCACCATGATGAGTGCATAGGGTACGTAGTCGCGATAGGGAGGTTTCATGGCTAGCTACAACAAGATTCTGCTGTGCTACGACGGCACGCTCGAAGGACGCAAGGCATTGCGGTGCGGTGCCAATCTCGCGCTCGATCTGAAGGCGGAAACGCATTTGCTGTCGGTCGTCGACATGCGCTCGAGCATCGCGCAAAGCGCAGGGCTGCTGACCGACGTCGCGTGTGGCCGCTTCGAGGAAACCGCACGCGAGATTCTGCAGGAAGGCGTGAACTGGTTGCGCGAGCGTGGCGTTCAGGCGGAAGGCCATTTCGCATTCGGCTATCCGATCGACGAAATCGCGAATCTCGCGACGGAGTTGAAGGCCGACCTCGTCGTCGTCGGTCATCGGTGCCGCAGCGGATTGTCGAGATGGTGGATGGGGTCGGGCAACACGCAACTGCTCGATCGCGTGAACTGCAGCATTCTGGTCGCGTGTTCGTCGGCGGAAGAGCAAAAGGCCGAGATGGCGCGCGAACGCGAGGCGGCCACCGCGAGCGGCAAGTGACGCAGTGATCGTGTGACCGGCCGGGTTGTCCTGCGATCCGCGCCGGTTGCTCGCCGTGCCGCCCAGCGGCATCTACCCCGATCGCAACCGCTCAGGCGTGCAGGTCGATCGCGGACAGCTTCCACGAGAACAGGCCGAAGCGGTGGAAGATCGCCGCATAGCGCGTACCATCGACGCTGCGCCGGTAGGTCACGACAAATTCATCGATATTCCGGTAGCCGGCACTCGTTTGCTGCGGATGGCCCGCGTCGCCCGGGCTGGCCGGCGCGGGTGCGGGCGCGGCGGCCGGCGCAGATGTGGCCGAGACGGACGCATTGCTGCCCGGCACCGGGAGGCTCGCCGGATTGACCGGCGGGGCGGCCGGTGCGTTGCCAGGCACACCACCCGACGGCGGGCCCGACCATTCGGGTGGCCGTTCGCCTGGATTGCCACGCGGGGGAATGCCGCTCATCAGCGCCGCCACACCTTCCGGTGTCGCGTACGCATCGACGAGCGGGCCAATCAACGCAGATCCGATCAGCGCGCCAATCACCGCGAACGGATTGTCCTTCTTCACAGCGTCGATCCGGCGCATCAACTCTTCCGTGACCTGCTGCTTCAGGCTGATGCGCAGCGACGGAAAATCGACATATTCGCTGACCGATTGCGCATCGCGCGCATCGATCGCCGATTTCAGGCGACCGAGCGCGACATACGGCGATGCGTATGCATAGCCGATCGCCACAAGTACGGCGACGGCCAGCAGGATGATCAGCAGGGGCTTGAGCCGCCACGCGCGGCCCGAAGATCCAGTCACGATGCCTCCGGTGCGGACAGGTTCCGCAATCAGAGACCGCCGTGCGTGGCCGATCGTTCCTCGGCGATGCAGCGATCGATCATCCGGCACACGGCATCGATCGTCCCGACCATGATCAGGCGCGACCGGCCGTGATAGACGCGCACGGGCGCACGGCGCGCCGGTTCCGCGTGATTCAGGCCGGCGTTCAGCGAGACCCGCGCGAATGCGGGAAGCGCTGACGGCAGCAGCGACGCCTGCCGTTCAACTGCGACTTCTTGGCTCACCACGGGCGCCGCGGCGGACAGCGGCGCGCAGGGCGTGCGGCCGCGCAGGTGACGCAGGCGACCGAATTGACGGAAAGGCAGCAGACGGGAAAGGCGTTCCATGATGTTCTCCTCAGCGAGACCGATTGTCAGAGTTCGCCCGAGCGGATCAGCCCGACGGCGATGCCTTCGAGCGCGAATTCCGCGCTGCCGGCCTTGACGAAGATGTTTTCGTAATCCGGGTTTTCGGCGATCAGCTCGAGGCCGCCGGGCCGGCGCATCAGGCGCTTGACCGTGACGTCGTCGCCGAGCCGCGCGACGATGATCTGGCCGTCCTTTGCTTCCGTGCGCTTCTGCACGGCGAGGAGGTCGCCGTCGAGAATGCCGGCGTCGCGCATCGACAGGCCGCGCACCTTCAACAGGTAGTCTGGCTTGCTGGTGAACAGCGCGGGATCGCACGCGTAATGCTGCGAGATGTGCTCCTGCGCGAGGATCGGGCTACCGGCCGCCACTCGGCCGACGAGCGGCAGCGACAGTTGCATCAGGCCGGCGTGCGGAAGCGTGAACTGGTGCGGGGCGTCGTCGATGCCGAGCAGGCGGATGCCGCGCGACGCACCGGCGGCCAGCTCGATCACGCCCTTGCGCGCCAGCGCGCGGAGGTGTTCCTCGGCCGCATTCGGCGAGCTGAAGCCCAGCTCTGCCGCGATCTCGGCGCGCGTGGGCGGGAAACCGGAGCGCTCGATCGCGCGGCGGATCAAGTCGAACACTTGCTGCTGACGGGCGGTGAGTTTGGTCATGGCTGAACTGTATGGATAGACAGTGAGCTGTATTTTTATACAGTACTTCGCGAATTTCAAGTGTTACTTGAGGTTCGACGCGATCGCGCCGGTTCCGGCGCGATTTCGTGGCGTCCGGACGCCGGTTCGTCTGCCGCAACCGTCCATCCCGTCTGCGTTAGCACTTTTGAATATTAAAAAATGAAGAACGATTATTTTTAATCATGTAACCCGTTCGCTAGACTGGCCCGACATCGCAATACCGACAACACTGGAGAACCAAGGATGGCGAAGCGCAATACGGGGCTGGCGGGCGGAGTGGGCCGCCTGATCGCAACACTCGCGCTGGGCGCGGCGACGGCGCTGGGCATCGCGGCGCATGCCGAGGCCGATACGACGTTCCTGAACGTGTCCTACGACCCGACGCGCGAGCTGTACCAGGACTTCAATCAGGCGTTCGGCAAGGAGTGGAAGGCGAAGACGGGCGAGACGGTCAACTTCAAGCAGTCGCACGGCGGCTCGGGCGCGCAGGCGCGCTCGGTGCTCGACGGCCTGCAGGCCGACGTCGTGACGCTCGCGCTGGCCTACGACATCGACGCGCTCGCCAGCAAGGGGCTCGTCAACAAGGACTGGCAGAAGCGCCTGCCGGACAACGCGTCGCCGTACACGTCGACGATCGTGTTCCTGGTGCGCAAGGGCAACCCGAAAGGGATCAAGGACTGGGACGACCTGACGAAGCCGGGCATCTCGATCGTCACGCCGAACCCGAAGACGTCGGGCGGTGCGCGCTGGAACTACCTGGCCGCGTGGGCGTACGCCGTCCACAAGCCGGGCGGCAACGAGCAGGTCGCGAAGGAATTCGTGACGAAGCTCTACAAGAATGCGGGCGTGCTCGACTCGGGCGCGCGCGGTGCGACGACGAGCTTCGTGCAGCGCGGGATCGGCGACGTGCTGATCGCGTGGGAGAACGAGGCGTTCCTGTCGATCAAGGAATTCGGCACCGACAAGTTCGAGATCGTCGTGCCGTCGGTGAGCATCCTGGCCGAGCCGCCCGTTGCCGTGGTCGACAAGGTGGTCGACAAGAAGGGCACGCGCAAGCTGGCCGAGGCCTACCTGAAATTCCTGTATAGCCCGCAGGGCCAGGAGATCGCGGCGCGCAACTACTACCGTCCGCGTTCGAGGAACGTGCCGGCGAACCTGACGAAGCAGTTCCCGAAGCTGAAGCTGTACACGGTCGACGACACGTTCGGCGGCTGGACGAATGCGCAGAAGACGCATTTCGCGGACGGCGGTGTGTTCGACTCGATCTACAAGCCGCAGTAACGCCAGGCAGCAACCCATAACGACAGCGGTGCGCCACGATAGCGCGCCGCATCCCCGATTGCCCGCCGGCGCGACGCCTCGCGCCCGCGTTTGCGTCGGACCCGTGAGCAGCAACGACCCAGCAAGAGCATCCGATGACGACGTACACCTTTCGCAAGCCGAGCGCGCTGCCCGGTTTCGGCGTGACGCTCGGCATCACGGTGGCCTATTTGAGCCTCGTGGTGCTGATCCCGCTCGCCGCCACGTTCCTGAAGACCGCGACGCTGTCGTGGGACCAGTTCGTCACCGCCGTCGCGTCGCCGCGCGTACTCGCGTCGTACCGGCTGACGTTCTCCGCCGCGCTCGGCGGCGCCTTGATCAACGCCGTGTTCGGCTTTCTCGTCGCGTGGGTGCTGGTGCGCTACACGTTTCCGTTCAAGCGCCTCGTCGACGCGATCGTCGACCTGCCGTTCGCGCTGCCGACGTCGGTCGCCGGCATCTCGCTCGCGGCGGTCTATGCGACCAACGGCTGGGTCGGCCAGTATCTCGCGCCATTCGGCATCAAGATCGCGTTCACGCCGGCCGGCGTGCTGGTGGCGCTGACCTTCATCGGGCTGCCGTTCGTCGTGCGCACCGTGCAGCCGGTGCTCGAGGATTTCGAGCGCGAGCAGGAAGAGGCCGCCGCGTGCCTTGGCGCAACGCGCTGGCTGACGTTCCGCCGCGTCGTGCTGCCGGCCGTGCTGCCGGCGCTGCTCACCGGCTTCGCGCTGGCGTTCGCGCGCGCGCTCGGCGAGTACGGGTCGGTGATCTTCATTGCCGGCAACGTGCCGATGAAGTCCGAGATCACGTCGCTGCTGATCATCACGAAGCTCGAGCAGTACGACTACGCGGGCGCGACCGCGCTGGCGGTCGTGATGCTGGTCGTGTCGTTCCTGATGCTGCTCCTGATCAACACGCTGCAGTGGTATCTGCAGCGCCGCACGAGCAAGGGCGCGAGCGGCCCTGTGCCGGCGACCGTCACCGTTGCCGCCGCCGCAGGAGGCCAGCAATGAGCCAGGAGTCCAGTGCCGTGCTGAACAACCCGTCCGCCGCGCGCGTGCGCGCCACGAAACAGCTCGACCCCGTCAGCGAGCCGCGCGCCGTGCGCTGGCTGCTGATCGGCGTCGCGCTGGCGTTCCTCGCGTTCTTCCTCGTCGTGCCGCTCGCCGCGGTGTTCTTCGAGGCTCTGCGCAAGGGCGTCGGTTTCTATCTCGAGTCGCTCGCCGATCCCGACGCATGGTCGGCGATCAAGCTGACACTGACCGTCGCCGTGATCGCGGTGCCGCTGAACCTCGTGTTCGGCGTGTGCGCATCGTGGGCGATCGCGAAATTCGAATTCCGCGGCAAGGCGTTGCTGACCACGCTGATCGACCTGCCGTTCTCCGTGTCGCCGGTGATCTCGGGTCTCGTCTACGTGCTGCTGTTCGGCGCGCAGGGCTGGCTCGGGCCGTGGCTGCAGGACCACGACGTGCAGATCATCTTCGCGGTGCCGGGCATCGTGCTCGCGACGATCTTCGTCACGTTCCCGTTCGTCGCGCGCGAACTGATCCCGCTGATGCAGGCGCAGGGCACCGACGAGGAAGAGGCCGCGCGCGTGCTGGGTGCATCGGGCTGGCAGATCTTCCGGCGCGTGACGCTGCCGAACGTGAAGTGGGGCCTGCTGTACGGCGTGATCCTGTGCAATGCACGTGCGATGGGCGAGTTCGGTGCGGTGTCGGTCGTGTCCGGCCACATCCGCGGCGTGACCGACACGATGCCGCTGCACGTCGAGATTCTGTACAACGAATACAACTTCGCGGCGGCGTTCGCGGTGGCGTCGGTGCTGGCGCTGCTCGCGCTCGTCACGCTCGCGCTGAAGCTGCTCGCCGAGCGTCACCTCGCCGCCGAACTGGCCGGCGCACGCGATGACGTTCCCGCTCATGCCGGCCCCGTCGCCGCCATTTCGTCGAAATCGTAAAGAGGCAACCAGAATGGGTATCACCGTCCGTCACCTTCAGAAGCGCTTCGGCGATTTCACCGCACTCGACAACGTGTCGCTCGACTTCCCGCCGGGCGAACTCGTCGCGCTGCTCGGGCCGTCCGGCTGCGGCAAGACCACGCTGCTGCGCGTGATCGCGGGCCTCGAGCACGCGGACGCCGGACAGGTCGTGCTGCAGGGGCTCGACGTCGCGTCGGTCGGCGCGCGCGATCGCCAGGTCGGTTTCGTGTTCCAGCATTACGCGCTGTTCCGCCACATGACCGTGTTCGAGAACGTCGCGTTCGGGTTGCGCGTGAAACCGCGCCGCGAGCGGCCGTCGGAAGCCGTGATCCGCGACAAGGTGCACGAGTTGCTGAAGCTCGTGCAGCTCGACTGGCTCGCGCAGCGCTACCCGTCCGAGCTGTCGGGCGGCCAGCGCCAGCGGATCGCGCTGGCCCGCGCGCTCGCGGTCGAGCCGAAGGTGCTGCTGCTCGACGAGCCGTTCGGCGCGCTCGACGCGAAGGTGCGCAAGGAGCTGCGCGGCTGGCTGCGGCGCTTGCACGACGACCTGCACATCTCCACGATCTTCGTCACGCACGACCAGGAGGAGGCGCTGGAAGTGGCCGACAGGATCGTCGTGCTGAACCGCGGTCACGTGGAGCAGGTCGGCAGCCCGCAGGACGTCTACGATCATCCGCAAAGCGCATTCGTCTACGAGTTCCTTGGTGCGGCGAACCGGCTGCCGGGCACGGTAGCCGGGCGCGGCTTCGTCGCCCAGGGGGCGGCGGCGCCGATCGCGGTCGACGCCGATTTCGCGGGCCCCGCGAACGCGTACGTGCGGCCGCACGACCTGCAGCTGTGGCCGGCCGGCGACGGCCATCGCGACGGCATCGCGGTCGACGTGCGCCGCGTGATCCCGCTCGGCGGCTCGGTGCGGGTCGAACTCGAGGCGCGTACCGGCGGCGCACTCGAAGCGGAACTCGATCGCGACGCATGGCGTGCGCTCGCGCTGCAGGTCGGCGACGGCGCGACGGCCGTGCCGCGCGCGGTCCGCGTATTTCCCGCACACTGACGCCCGAACCCGGTCAAGAGAAGAGGGCGGCTACCGCTCCGAATCGACATTCGAACAACGACAGCCCAAGAGGCATACCCATGAATTTTCAGCAATTGCGTTTCGTGCGCGAAGCCGTGCGCCAGAACATGAACCTGACGGAAGTCGCGAACGTGCTGTATACGTCGCAGTCGGGCGTGTCGAAGCAGATCAAGGATCTCGAGGATGAACTGGGCGTCGACATCTTCATCCGGCGCGGCAAGCGGCTCACGGGGCTCACGGAGCCCGGCAAGGCCGTGCACCAGCTGATCGAGCGGATGCTGCTCGACGCGGAAAACCTGCGCCGCGTCGCACGCCAGTTCGCGGATCAGGACAGCGGCCACCTCGTCGTCGCGACGACGCACACGCAGGCGCGCTATGCGCTGCCGAAGGTGATCCGCCAGTTCACCGACGTGTTCCCGAAGGTGCATCTCGCACTGCGCCAGGGCAGCCCGCAGCAGATCGCGCAGATGATCCTGAACGGCGAAGCCGACCTCGGCATCTCGACCGAGGCGCTCGATCGCTATCCGGACATCGTCACTTTCCCGTGCTATTCGTGGCACCACACGGTCGTCGTGCCGAAGGGGCATCCGCTCGTCGGCCGCGAGAACCTGACGCTCGACGAGATCGCCGAGTACCCGATCATCACGTACGACCAGGACTTCACGGGCCGCTCGCACATCGACCAGGCATTCACGCAGGCCGGCGCCGTACCCGACGTGGTGCTGACCGCGATCGACGCGGACGTGATCAAGACCTACGTCGAGCTCGGGATGGGGATCGGCGTCGTCGCGGCGATGGCCTTCGATCCGCAGCGGGACACCGGGCTCGTCGCGCTCGACACGCAGCACCTGTTCGAGGCGAGCACGACGCGCGTCGGGTTGCGCAAGGGCGCGTTCCTGCGCGCGTATGCGTACCGGCTGATCGAGATGTTCGCGCCGCACCTGAACGAAGCGGAAATCGCCGGACTGCTGCGCGAAGCGGTCTGACGGCCGGACGCGTTGCATGGGGTCGCCATGACGGCGGCTTTGTATCCGCCATGTCGTGGTGTGCCGACCCGTCGAACCTTCGATCGAAGTCGTCGCTGACAATCCGGGTTGCCGCGAGCGGCGACCGTCATGCATTCGCCGAGCAACAGAAAAACAAGATGCGCGTGCGAATGCGCGCTTCGACCACGTCGAGCGCGTCATTTGTATGATTTAATGCGCCGGAACGCCGGTCGGCAAACTGCGTCGGCGCTGCCGCGCGGCCGGTATCACGCGCCGCAGTCGGCACGTGCAACCGCACGCTCCGAATAAACCCTTAAATATTGATCAGACGGGTTGCGCGTCGAACCGAAACGGTACAGCATAGCTTCCACTTCGCTGGCGTCCCGCCGGCGGTGGCGCGTCGACGACAGCACGCGCCAGGCAGTCGGCCGTCTGCCTCGCTTCCATCCCGTGGTACCGACAAGCAGCATCGATGGCCAATGTCCGGGTAGTGTGACGCAAACGTTTGCTCGCATTAAAACAACAATCCGGCCCGTCGGGCCAGCCGCCAGGAGATGTGTATGAATGTCCTCTTTCGCCGTCGCTTCCTGACCGCCGCGCTTGCCGCCGTCGCGGTCGCTGCCGCACCGGCCGTCCATGCGCAAGCTACGGCCAAGCCGAAGGTCGCGCTCGTGATGAAGTCGCTCGCCAACGAGTTCTTCCTGACGATGGAAAACGGCGCGAAGGAATACCAGAAGCACAACGCCGGCCAGTTCGACCTGATCACGAACGGCATCAAGGACGAGACCGACACCGCGAACCAGATCCGCATCGTCGAGCAGATGATCGTGTCGAAGGTCGATGCGATCGTGATCGCGCCGGCTGATTCGAAGGCGCTCGTGCCGGTCGTCAAGAAGGCGGTCGACGCGGGTATCACCGTCGTGAACATCGACAACCGGCTCGACCCGGACGTGCTGAAGTCGAAGAATCTGAACGTGCCGTTCGTCGGCCCCGACAACCGCAAGGGCGCACGCAAGATCGGCGACTACCTCGCGAAGCGGCTGAAGGCGGGCGACCAGGTCGGCATCCTCGAAGGCGTGTCGACGACGACCAATGCGCAGCAGCGCACGGCCGGCTTCCAGGATGCGATGAAGGCGGGCGGGATGAAGGTCGTGTCGGTGCAGTCGGGCGAATGGGAGATCGACAAGGGCAATGCGGTCGCGTCCGCGATGCTGAACGAATACCCGAACCTGCGGGCGCTGCTGTGCGGCAACGACAACATGGCGATCGGCGCCGTGTCGGCCGTGCGGGCGGCGGGCAAGCAGGGCAAGGTGTTCGTGGTCGGCTACGACAACATCAACGCGATCAAGCCGATGCTGAAGGACGGCCGCGTGCTCGCGACTGCCGACCAGTACGCGGCGAAGCAGGCGGTGTTCGGCATCGACACGGCGCTCAAGGCGATCGCCGAGCATCGCAAGCAGGCCGACATGTCCGGCGTGGTCGAGACGCCCGTGGATCTCGTGACGAAGTAACGCCGCCCCGTCACGGCCGCCGCCCTCAAGAATCCGGGCCGGCGGCCGTTATACGGAGTGAGCGCGATCACGGCCACTGCATGCACTTGTGAGCGTCATACCCGCGCGCCGCGTGCGCGCGGCCGCAACCAGGATCGCGATGGAACCGACCTTCCAACCCTCCCGTTCAGCCGTTCCCGTGCTGTCCGTCTCCGGTGTGGGCAAGACCTACGCCGAACCGGTACTCGCCGACGTCTCGCTGACGCTCGCGCCGGGTGAAGCGCTCGCGCTGACGGGCGAGAACGGCGCCGGAAAGAGCACGCTGTCGAAGATCATCGGCGGGCTCGTCGATCCGACGACCGGCACGATGCAACTCGGCGGCCAGGCCTATGCGCCGGCGAGCCGCACGCAGGCCGAGGCGCTCGGCGTGCGCATGGTGATGCAGGAGCTGAACCTGCTGCCGACGCTGACGGTCGCCGAAAACCTGTTCCTGAACCGTCTGCCGCGGCGCTTCGGCATCATCGATCGCGCGCGCCTGCGCGACGATGCGCGTGCGGCGATGGCGCAGGTCGGGCTCGACGCGGTCGACCCCGATACGCCGGTCGGCGCGCTCGGCATCGGCCACCAGCAGATGGTCGAGATCGCGCGCAACCTGATCGGTGACTGTCGTGTGCTGATCCTCGACGAGCCGACCGCGATGCTGACCGCGCGCGAGGTCGAGCTGCTGTTCGAGCAGATCGACCGGCTGAAGGCCCGCGGCGTGGCGATCGTCTACATCTCGCACCGGCTCGAGGAGCTCGCGCGCGTCGCCGAGCGTGTCGCGGTGCTGCGCGACGGCCGGCTCGTGCACGTCGGCGACATGGCCGCGACGACGTCCGACGGGCTCGTCACGCTGATGGTCGGGCGCGAGGTCGGCGAGCATATCGATCTCGGCGCGCGCCATATCGGCGCGCCGCGACTCGTGGTGTCGGGCATGACGCGCGGCACGGCCGTGCAGGACGTGTCGCTCGAAGTGCGCTCGGGCGAAATCTTCGGCATCTCGGGGCTGATCGGTGCAGGGCGCACCGAATTGCTGCGGCTGATCTACGGCGCGGACACGCCGGATGCCGGGATGATCGCGGTCGGCGATCCGCTGAAGCCGGCGCGCATCGGGTCGCCCGTCGACGCGGTGAAGCACGGCATCGCGCTGATCACCGAGGACCGCAAGGGCGAAGGGCTGCTGCTGTCGCTATCGGTCACGTCGAACGTGTCGCTCGGCCAGCTCGACCGGCTCGCGCGCGGCGGCATCGTCGACACGACGCGCGAGACGGCGCTCGCCGAGCAGCAGATCGACGCGTTGCGGATCCGCACGCACGGCGCCGCGCAGGCGGTCGGCGAACTGTCGGGCGGCAACCAGCAGAAGGTCGTGATCGGCCGCTGGCTCGCGCGCGACATGGGCGTGCTGCTGTTCGACGAACCGACCCGCGGGATCGACGTCGGCGCCAAATTCGAGATCTACACGCTGATGGGCGCACTCGCGCGCGAGGGCCGTGCGCTGGTGGTCGTCTCGAGCGACCTGCGCGAGCTGATGCTGATCTGCGACCGGATCGGCGTGATGTCGGCCGGCCGCATGACCGCCGTGTTCGAACGCGGCAACTGGACCCAGGATGCGCTGCTGGCCGCGGCGTTCGCCGGCTTCGGCCGCGAAGCGCTGCCGGACGGTGCGCGGCATCCGGACGCGGGAGCGGCGCCGCGCGCCGCTTCCGGCACTTCGACGACAGGACGACAGCAATGACCCAGCCTCCCGTATCCCCGAGCGACGCAGGCGCGCAGCAGGACGTGACGGGGCGCCGCGCGCGCACGCTGTCCGGCACGCGGCTCGGCGTGTCGAACTATCTCGGGCTCGCCGGCGCGCTCGCCGCGATGATCGCGCTGTTTTCGACGCTGAGCTCGCATTTCCTGACCTACGATACGTTCAGTACGATCGCGAACCAGATCCCCGATCTCGTCGTGATGTCGGTCGGGATGACCTTCGTGCTGATCATCGCCGGCATCGACCTGTCGGTCGGCTCGGTGCTCGCGCTGGCCGCGTCGATGGTCAGTGTGGCCGCGCTGAAATGGCAGTGGGGGCCGCTGCCGGCCGCGCTGATCGGGATCGCGGTCGCGACCGTGACCGGCTCGCTGACGGGCGCGATCACGGTCGGTTGGCGGATTCCGTCGTTCATCGTGTCGCTCGGCGTGCTCGAGGCCGCGCGCGGCGTCGCGTACCAGCTGACGAATTCGCGCACGGCCTACATCGGCGACGCGTTCGATTTCCTGTCGAACCCGATCGCGCTCGGCATCTCGCCGGCGTTCCTGATCGCGGTCGCGGTGATGATCGCGGCACAGTTCGTGCTCACGCGCACCGTGTTCGGGCGTTATCTTGTCGGAATCGGCACGAACGAAGAAGCCGTACGGCTTGCCGGGGTTAACCCGCGGCCGTATAAAATCCTCGTATTCGCACTGATGGGCGCGCTCGCGGGGCTCGCGTCGCTGTTTCAGATCTCGCGGCTCGAGGCCGCCGACCCGAACGCGGGCGCGGGCCTCGAACTGCAGGTGATCGCAGCCGTCGTGATCGGCGGCACGAGCCTGATGGGCGGGCGCGGCTCGGTGATCAGCACGTTCTTCGGCGTGTTGATCATCTCCGTGCTGGCCGCGGGGCTGGCGCAAATCGGCGCGAACGAGCCGACCAAACGGATCATCACCGGGGCGGTGATCGTGGTGGCGGTCGTGCTCGACACGTATCGCAGCCGGCGCGCGCGCGCCCGGTAGAACTACACGGAAAGCAGACCAGAGAGAAACGGGAAATGGCGACGATCAAGGATGTGGCGGCCATGGCGGGCGTGTCGTTTACGACCGTCTCGCACGTGGTGAACAATTCGCGGCCGGTGTCCGCGGATGTGCGTGCGAAGGTCGAGGGCGCGATCCGCGAGCTGAACTACGTGCCATCGGCCGTGGCGCGCTCGCTGAAGGCGCGCTCGACGGCGACCATCGGCCTCGTCGTGCCGAACAGCACGAATCCGTACTTCGCGGAGCTTGCGCGCGGCATCGAGGACCAGTGCGCGGCCAACGGCTATTGCGTGTTCTTCTGCAACTCGGACGACGATCCCGTGAAGCAGCGCAACTACCTGCGCGTGTTGCAGGAAAAGCGCATCGACGGGTTGATCGTCGCGTCGGCCGGCGAGGACGCGGTGCTCGCGCAGACGCTCGCGGACGCGCACGCGCCGCTCGTCGTCGTCGACCGCAACATCGAGGGGCTCGCGGCCGACCTCGTGCAGATCGACCACGAACGCGGCGCCTACCTGGCGACGCGTCACCTGCTCGAACTCGGGCACGCGAAGATCGGCTGCATCACCGGGCCGACCGACACGGCCGTCAGCGCGATGCGCGTGCACGGCTTCATCCGCGCGATGGCCGAGCGGGGGATCGACATCGTGCCGGGCGCGATCGCGGAAAGCGATTTTTCGTGCCTCGGCGGCTATCACGCGGCATCGCGGCTGTTCGAGTCGGTGCACCCCAGCGCGATTTTCGCGGGCAACGACCTGATGGGCGTCGGCGCGTTGCGCGCGGCGGCCGAGCGCGGGATGCGCGTGCCGGACGACTGCTCGATCATCGGCTTCGACGATATCGAATTCTCCCGCTACACGTACCCGGCGCTGTCGACGGTCGGCCAGTCGGTGCGCGCGCTCGGCGAAATGGCCGCACAGACGCTGATCGAGCGAATCGGCGGCGGCTCGTCGGCCGCGCCGAGCCGTCGTCGCGTCGTGTCACCGCGCCTCGTGCTGCGCGAATCGACGGCGGTTTACCGTGAGCCGGCCGCGCCCGGAGATCGCCCATGACGGCGCGTGCGGCAGGCGCCGGCCGCGTGACGGTGGTAGGCAGCCTCAACATGGATCTCGTCGTGCGGGCGCCGCGGCTGCCGTTGCCGGGCGAAACGCTCGCCGGTCACGCCTACGCGCAGGCCGCGGGCGGCAAGGGCGGCAACCAGGCCGTCGCGGCCGCGCGGCTCGGCGCGCAGGTCGCGATGATCGGCTGCGTCGGCGCGGATGCGCACGGCACCGCGCTGCGGGCCGGCCTCGAGACCGAAGGCATCGACTGCTCGCGGCTCGCGACGAGTGCGACGGCGTCGACCGGCGTCGCATTGATCGTCGTCGACGACGCGAGCCAGAACACGATCGTGATCGTCGCGGGCGGCAACGGCGAAGTCACGACCGAAACGGTGGCGCGGCACGACGCGGCGCTGGCCGCGACCGACGTGCTGGTCTGCCAGCTCGAGACGCCGCCGGACGCCGTGTTCGCGGCGCTGTCGGCCGGGCGGCGGCTCGGCCGCATCGTGGTGCTCAATCCGGCGCCTGCTGTCGCGCCGCTGCCGGACGGCTGGCTGCCGCTGGTCGATTACCTGATCCCGAACGAAGTCGAGGCGGCCGCGCTGACCGGGCTACCGGTGCGCAATCCGGCGGAGGCGGAAGCCGCGGCGCGTGCGTTGCAGGCGGCCGGCGCGCGCAACGTGCTGATCACGCTCGGCGCACGCGGCGTGTTCGCGCTGAAGGCCGACGGCACGGCGCGCCACTATCCGGCACCCGTCGTCAAGGCGGTCGACACGACCGCGGCCGGCGATACCTTCATCGGCGGTTTCGCCGCGCGGCTCGCGGCCGGCGAGGACGTCGACTTGGCCATCCGCTTCGCGCAACGCGCGGCGGCGCTGTCGGTCACGCGCGCAGGCGCGCAGCCGTCGATTCCCACCCTCGCCGAACTGGCCGAATAGGGCCCGATCGCGTATCGCAGCCGGCGCCTGCGGCAGCAGGCGGCCGGTCATCCTTTTCTGATCGTCCGGAATTCGACCTGCGTCCCGTCCTTTCATGGCACGGGCCGCAAGCTTCGCATCCATTATTCCAAAAAACGTAATAAGCAGACGGATTGCAGGGAAAATTGCTGTCAATACCATCAAGTTGTGCAGCGGACGGTCGTAAATGCATCGGAGCGAAACACTGTTTCGAAAAACGGGCCCGGCCCGTCCATGACGACGCAACACAGGAAGAATGATGGTGATCGGAAACCTGACGATACGTGCGCGCCTCGGTTTGACGATGGCGTTTCTCGCGGTGCTGCTGGGGGTGATCGGCGTGCTCGGCGTATACGGAATGACGCGCACGAACGACGCGACGCGCGAGATTTTCACGAACCAAATGCCGAGCGCGGTCGACGTGGCCGTGGCGGAGATGTACGCGGCACGCGAGCGCCTGGCGCTCGACCGCGCCGCGTTGCTGGCCGGCACGCCAGACTCCGTGGCCGCGGTGGAGCGCAGCCGCGCGATGCGCACGCAGTCCGACGCGTGGTGGCAGAAGTACCTTGCGCTGCCGCGCGGCCCGGAGGAGGACCGGCTCGCGCAGGACGTCGCCGCGAAGCGGCAGGCGCTGCAGCGCAGTTGCGACGCGTTCGGGGGCATCGTCGGGACCGGCGACCACGACCGGATCGGCGAGGGCGCCAAGCAGCTCCAGGTGCTTTACAACGACCTCGCGACCGCAAGCGAAGCGCTGCGCAATTTCCAGTTCACCGACGCACAGGCGGGCTTCGACCGCGCGGAATCGCTGTATGAAACGCTGCGCGTGGTGTCGATCGTCGTGCTGGCGGCCGGTTTCGTCGCCGCGGTGCTGTCGTGGCTGGCGCTCAGCCGTGCGATCGGCCGTCCGCTCGCGGACGCGCTCGCACATTTCGACGCGATCGCCGCGGGCGACCTGCGCCGCTCGATCGTCGTGCATCGGCGTGACGAAATGGGCCTGCTTCTCGACGGTCTCGCGAAGATGCAGCGCGGGCTGGTCGACACGGTGCGCACCGTGCGCGGCGGCAGCGAGTCGATCGCGACCGCGGCCCGGCAGATCGCCGCCGGCAACATCGACCTGTCGTCGCGCACGGAAGAGCAGGCATCCGCGCTGCAGGAGACCGCATCGAGCATGGAACAACTGACCGGCACCGTGAAGCAGAACGCGGACAATGCGCGGCAGGCAAGCTCGCTGGCCGCGAATGCGTCGGAAATTGCAAACAAGGGCAATACGGTGGTCGGCCAGGTGGTCGGCACGATGGGCGAGATCAACGACAGCTCCGCGAAGATCGCGGACATCATCACAATCATCGAGGGAATCGCGTTCCAGACCAACATCCTGGCGCTGAACGCGGCCGTCGAAGCCGCGCGCGCCGGCGAGGAAGGCCGCGGCTTCGCGGTCGTCGCGGGCGAGGTGCGCAGCCTCGCGCAGCGTTCGTCGAGCGCGGCCAAGGAGATCAAGATGCTGATCGACGCGTCGGTGGAGCGCATCCGGACGGGGTCGACGCTGGTCGACGAAGCCGGCCGCACGATGAGCGACGTGATCGGTGCGGTGCAGCGCGTGACGGACATCATGGGCGAGATCGCGGCGGCGTCCGAGGAACAGAGCGGCGGCATCGACCAGGTCGCGCGCGCGGTCGCGCAGATGGACGAGGTCACGCAGCAGAACGCCGCGCTCGTCGAGGAAGCGGCGGCCGCCGCGCAATCGCTCGACGAACAGGCCGCGCGCCTGCGCGAGACGGCGTCGCTGTTCCGGATCGACGACGACGCGGCGCAGCCGGCCGCCGCCGCCGCACGTCAGGCACCGCGCTCGGTTTCCGCGCCGGCGATCGTGCCGGTGTCGTCGGCCGCACCGGCGGCTGCGCGCGACGACCGCGATGCAGCGCCTAAGCGCCCGGCGGCGGCACCGGCGCGCAAGCCGGCGGCAGCCCCCGCGCCGGTCGCCGCGGCTGCCGGCGCCGACGACTGGGAGACGTTCTGATTCGCGCGGCGCATCTATCCCCATTTGGTGGCACACGACGCCCGCGACATGCGGGCGTCGTCGTTTCGGCGACCGACGGAATGTGACAGCGCACGTGAACCTTCATGCGTCGCCGCGCGTTGCATGTGCGCATCCGCGCTACGGGTATCTCCGGACGATGCGAAAAAAATTTGTAACGGCGCACAACGCGTGTCGTCGTAAACGTCCTCTCGAACGTCTAGGGATGAAGGGGAGGGTGAAGGGTGCGGCGACGACGACGGAGGTGTCCAACGCACGAGACGTTCCGATGCTCGACGAGACGTGGCGGATGCAGTTTCTGCGACACGGGAGATCGATTGTAAAGCGTCGAAATGCGTTGTCCAACCGGTGTTGTCGAGAATGACGAACTTCATACGAAGAGTTCGTGAAAAAAAATAAGAAAGGGTTTAGGATGAATTCGAACGCGCTTGCTTCTGCGCAGTCATAGAAGGCAAGCACGTCTTCAGACTCAGGCGAGGGAGGTAGCATGGATATTTACAGCAGCTTCGCGAACCGCTTCGAAAAAACGCGAGAGGAAGAGTTCTCGCTGGAGGAGTACCTCGCGCTCTGCAAGAACGATCCGTCAGCGTACGCCACGGCCGGCGAACGCATGCTGGCTGCAATCGGGGAACCTGAACAAATCGATACCCGCATCGACCCGCGCCTGTCGCGGATCTTCGCGAACAAGGTTATCAAGGTCTATCCCGCGTTCCGCGAGTTCTACGGCATGGAGGAGGTGATCGAGCAGGTGGTCGCATACTTCCGCCACGCCGCGCAAGGGCTCGAAGAGAAGAAGCAGATCCTCTACCTGCTCGGTCCGGTCGGTGGCGGCAAGTCGTCGATCGCCGAGCGCCTGAAGCAACTGATGGAGCGCGTGCCGTTCTATTCGCTGAAGGGTTCTCCCGTCAACGAATCGCCGCTCGGGCTGTTCGACTACGACGAAGACGGCCCGATCCTCGAAGAGCAATACGGCATTCCGCGCCGTTACCTGAAGAACATCCTGAGTCCGTGGGCCGTCAAGCGCCTGCACGAATACAACGGCGACATCCGTCAGTTCCGCGTGGTGCGCCGCTATCCGTCGATCCTGCGGCAGATCGGCATCGCGAAGACGGAGCCTGGTGACGAGAACAACCAGGATATTTCCTCGCTCGTCGGCAAGGTCGACATCCGCAAGCTCGAACAGTACGCGCAGGACGATGCCGATGCGTACAGCTACTCGGGCGGCCTGTGCCTGGCGAACCAGGGGCTGCTGGAATTCGTCGAAATGTTCAAGGCGCCGATCAAGGTGCTGCACCCGCTGCTGACCGCGACGCAGGAAGGCAACTTCAAGGGCACCGAAGGATTCGGCGCGATTCCGTTCGACGGGGTGATCCTCGCGCACTCGAACGAGTCGGAGTGGAAGGCATTCCGCAACAACCGCAACAACGAGGCACTGCTCGACCGGATCTTCGTCGTGAAGGTGCCGTACTGCCTGCGCGTGTCGGAAGAGGTCAAGATCTACGAGAAGCTGATCCGCAACTCGTCGCTCGCCGAAGCCGTGTGCGCGCCGGGTACGCTGAAGATGATGTCGCAGTTCTCGGTGCTGTCGCGCCTGCACGAGCCGGAGAATTCGAGCCTGTTCTCGAAGATGCAGGTGTACGACGGCGAGAACCTGAAGGACACCGATCCGAAGGCGAAGTCGTATCAGGAGTATCGCGACTACGCGGGCGTGGACGAAGGGATGACGGGCGTATCGACGCGCTTCGCGTTCAAGATTCTGTCGCGCGTGTTCAACTTCGATTCGAGCGAGGTCGCGGCGAACCCCGTGCACCTGATGTACGTGCTCGAACAACAGATCGAACGCGAACAGTTCCCGCCGGAAACCGAGCAGAAATATCTGTCCTTCGTGAAGGACGTGCTCGCGTCGCGCTACGCGGAATTCATCGGCAAGGAGATCCAGACGGCGTACCTCGAATCGTATTCCGAGTATGGGCAGAACATCTTCGACCGCTACGTCACGTATGCGGACTTCTGGATCCAGGACCAGGAATTCCGCGACCACGACACGGGCGAGAGCTTCGACCGCGCCGCGCTGAATGCCGAGCTGGAGAAGATCGAGAAGCCGGCCGGCATCAGCAATCCGAAGGATTTCCGCAACGAGATCGTGAACTTCGTGTTGCGCGCGCGGGCGGCCAACGCCGGCAAGAATCCCGTGTGGACGAGCTACGAGAAGTTGCGCGTCGTGATCGAGAAGAAGATGTTCTCGAATACCGAGGAACTGTTGCCGGTCATTTCGTTCAACGCGAAGGGGTCGGCGGAGGAGCAACGCAAGCATGAGGACTTTGTGAACCGGATGGTCGCGAAGGGCTATACGCCGAAGCAGGTGAGGCTGCTTTGCGACTGGTACCTGCGCGTGCGCAAGTCGTCATGACGCGCGCGGTACCGCGCCCGTGCGGCGAGTCCGTACGGGCGCCTTCAGAGGCGCCGCCCGCATGACGGCAGACGGCATGCGCGGCGAGTGCCCCGGCAGATCGACTTTCGAGCGGGAGACCGGGAGTGCTTCATCAAATCATCGACCGCAGGCTGGCCGGCAAGAACAAGAGCATCGCCAACCGCGAACGCTTTCTGCGTCGCGTCAAGAACTACATTCGTCGTGCCGTGTCGGACGCGGTGCGCGATCGTAGCATCAAGGATATCCAGAGCACGCAGAGCATCACGATTCCCCGCAAGGACATCGCGGAGCCGAATTTCCGGCACGGTCCGGGCGGGCGTCGTGAATACGTGCACCCCGGCAACGAGGACTACGTGCGCGGCGACAAGATTCCGCGTCCGCAGGGCGGCTCGGGCGGCGGCGGCAGTCAGGCGAGCAACGAAGGCGAAGGGCAGGACGACTTCGTGTTCGAGCTGTCCCGCGACGAGTTCATGCAGTATTTCTTCGACGATCTCGAACTGCCACGCCTCGTGAAGACGCACCTGCTCACGGTGCCGAGCTGGAAGAACGTGCGTGCGGGCTGGTCGGCGGAAGGCACGCCGAACAACATCGACGTCGTGCGCTCGCTGCGCAGCGCGCTTGGCCGACGCATCGCACTCGGCTCGCCGCTCGTGAACGAGCTGCGCGAGCTCGAGGCGCGGCTCGAGGCACTGAAGGGCGACACCGAGGATCGCCGCGAGGAAATCGCCGTGCTCGAGGCCGAGATCCATCACCTGAAGGGGCGCATCTGGCGGATCCCGTTCATCGATCCGTTCGACCTGCGCTACATCAACCGCGTGAAGCAGCCGCAGCCGTCGAGTCAGGCCGTGATGTTCTGCCTGATGGACGTGTCGGGCTCGATGGACGAGCAGCGCAAGGATCTCTCGAAGCGTTTCTTCATCCTGCTGTACCTGTTCCTGAAGCGCAACTACGAGCGCATCGAGGTGGTGTTCATACGTCACCACACGCGTGCGGAGGAGGTCGACGAAGACACCTTCTTCCATTCGACCGAAAGCGGCGGCACGGTCGTGTCGAGCGCGCTCGAGCTGATGCGCAAGGTGATGAACGAGCGCTACTCGCCGACCGAGTGGAACATCTACGGCGCGCAGGCGTCCGACGGCGACAACTGGACCGACGATTCGCCGAAGTGTCGCAAAATCCTGGAAGAGGATATCCTCACGAAGACGCGTTACTTCGCGTATATCCAGGTCGCGCCGGAAGAGCAGAATCTGTGGCTGGAGTACGCGCAACTGGCGTTGTCGCAACCGCATCTCGCGATGAAAAAAGTGGAATCGGCTGCCGACATCTACCCGGTGTTTCGCGAATTGTTCGAAAAGCAGGTGGAAATGTCATGACGACCCGCCATCTGCACAACGAGTCGCGCGGCTACGAGCCGCGCCCTTCCGGCGACGACACGGCCGGCCCTGCCGCATCGCAGCAAAGCGGCCGGACCGAACCGGCGCCGCCGGCCGCCGACTTGCCCGGTGCCGGGCAGAAGGAAGCGCGTATGAACGTTGCCGAACGCAAGCCGCTGCCGTGCCCGTCCGACTGGACGTTCGAACTGCTCGAGGAATACGACACGCACATCGCGCAGGTCGCCGAGCAATACGAGCTCGATATCTACCCTATCCAGCTCGAACTGATCAGCGCCGAGCAGATGATGGATGCCTATGCGTCGGTCGGGATGCCCGTCAACTATCGCCACTGGTCGTTCGGCAAGCATTTCCTGTCGACCGAGAAGAGCTATCGCCGCGGCCAGATGGGCCTCGCGTACGAAATCGTCATCAACTCGAACCCCTGCATCGCCTATCTGATGGAAGAGAACACGATGACGATGCAGGCGCTCGTCATCGCGCACGCGGCGTACGGGCACAACTCGTTCTTCAAGGGCAACTACCTGTTCCGGCTGTGGACCGACGCGCATGCGATCATCGACTATCTCGTGTACGCGAAGAACTATGTCGCGGAATGCGAGGAGCGCTACGGCCTCGATCGCGTCGAGGAGCTGCTCGACTCGTGCCATGCGCTGATGAACTACGGCGTCGACCGCTACAAGCGGCCGCAGAAACCGTCGTTGTCGAAGGAGGCCGCGCTGCGGCGCGAGCGCGAGGCGTATCTGCAGTCGCAGGTGAATGAACTGTGGCGCACGCTGCCGGGCAAGAAGCCCGAGCTGATGGAGGAGCAGGAGGGGCGCTATCCGCCGGAACCGCAGGAAAATCTGCTGTATTTCGCGGAAAAGAACGCGCCGCTGCTCGAGCCGTGGGAGCGGGAAGTGATCCGCATCGTGCGCAAGATCGGCCAGTACTTCTATCCGCAGCGGCAGACGCAGGTGATGAACGAAGGCTGGGCGACGTTCTGGCACTACACGCTGCTGAACACGCTGTACAACCAGGGCAAGCTGGAAGACGGCTTCATGATGCAGTTCCTGCATTCGCACAGCAACGTGGTCTACCAGCCGCCCGTCACGAAGCCGTACTACAGCGGGATCAACCCGTATGCGCTCGGTTTCTCGATGATGAGCGACATCCGCCGGATCTGCGAAGCCCCGACGGAAGAGGACTATAAGTGGTTTCCGGAGATCGCGGGCACCCCGTGGCTGCCGGCGATGCACTACGCGATGCGCAACTTCAAGGACGAGAGCTTCATCGCGCAGTACCTGTCGCCGAACCTGATCCGCGAAATGCGACTGTTCTCGGTGCTCGACGACGACATGCGCGATTCGCTCGAGGTGTCGGCGATCCACGACGAGTCCGGCTACCAGTACGTGCGGCAGGCGTTGTCGCGGCAGTACGACATCCATCACCGCGAGCCGAACATCCAGGTGTGGGCCGTGAACACGCGCGGCGACCGCAGTCTCACGCTGCGCCACTTCATGACCGACAACCGCCATCTGTCGAACGACAGCGAGGAAGTGCTCAAGCACATGGCGCGGCTTTGGCAGTTCGACGTGTACCTCGAAAGCGTCGACGAGGCCGGTACCGTGCGCAAGCGCTACGAGTGCCGCTACGTGCCGCCGGAGGTGCGTGTCTGAGTATCGCCGCGCATGGCTTGCATCGGACGCCAGCCTGACGGCTGGCGTTTTCATATGATGAGCGCGCGGCGGGAGAAGATTTTTCTACATCCGGACGAACCCGGAAAGCCTGTTACTTTACATTTCGCTAAAATCCCGTAGCGCCGTGCGCCGGAACCGGTGCCACGTGCGACCGCACGCGGCGGCCCCCAGCCGTCTCGCCCAGAAAGCACTAAAAGGAACAGACCAACCCATGGACGTCCAGACCGACCAAGCTGCGCTGTCCGCGCATGACACCCGGCGGCGCGTGTTCGCCATTGTCGGCGCCTCGTCGGGCAACCTTGTCGAGTGGTTCGACTTCTACATCTACTCGTTCTGCGCGCTGTACTTCGCGCCCGCGTTCTTCCCGAGCGGCAACACGACGACGCAGTTGCTGAACACGGCAGGCGTGTTCGCGGCCGGCTTCCTGATGCGTCCGATCGGCGGCTGGCTGTTCGGCCGCATCGCCGACCGTCACGGCCGCCGCGCGGCGATGATGATCTCGGTGCTGATGATGTGCGGCGGCTCGCTCGTGATCGCGGTGCTGCCGACCTATGCGCAGATCGGCGCGCTGGCACCGGCGCTGCTGCTGGTCGCGCGCCTGTTCCAGGGGCTGTCGGTGGGCGGCGAGTACGGGACCAGCGCAACCTACATGAGCGAGGTCGCGCTGAAGGGGCGGCGCGGCTTCTTCGCGTCGTTCCAATACGTGACGCTGATCGGCGGCCAGCTGTGCGCGCTGCTGGTGCTCGTGATCCTGCAGCAGGCGCTGTCGAATGACGAACTGAAGGCGTGGGGCTGGCGCATTCCGTTCGTCTGCGGGGCGGCGGCCGCGCTGATCTCGCTGTACCTGCGCAAGTCGCTCGACGAGACGTCGACGAGCGCATCGCGCGACAAGAAGGACGCGGGCACGATCCGCGGCGTGTGGCAGCACAAGGGGGCATTCTTCACGGTGGTCGGCTTCACGGCCGGCGGCTCGCTGATCTTCTACACGTTCACGACGTACATGCAGAAGTACCTCGTGAACACGGCCGGCATGCACGCGAAGACGGCCAGCAACGTGATGACCGTCGCACTGCTCGTCTACATGCTGATCCAGCCGGTGTTCGGCGCGCTGTCCGACAAGATCGGCCGCCGTACGTCGATGATCCTGTTCGGCACGTTCGCGGTGATCGGCACGGTGCCGCTGATGCACGCGCTGAAGACCGTGACGAGCCCGACGGCCGCGTTCGTGCTGATCACGATCGCGCTGGCGATCGTCAGCTTCTACACGTCGATCAGCGGCCTCATCAAGGCCGAGATGTTTCCGCCCGAAGTGCGCGCGATGGGCGTCGGCCTGTCGTATGCGGTCGCGAACGCGATCTTCGGCGGCTCGGCCGAGTACGTCGCGCTGTGGTTCAAGTCGATCGGCAGCGAAGAAACCTTCTACTGGTACGTGACGGTGCTGTGCGCGATCTCGCTGATCGTGTCGTGGCGGATGCGCGATCCGAGCAAGGAAGGGTATCTGCGTCACGAACCGTGATCGACGGGGCAGCCTCGCCAGGCTGCCCGCATCGACGGGCAACGCGCAACAGGACGGCGCTCCGCCACGCAGGCGGCGCGCCGTTTTTTCATGCGTGACGTCTTCGCGTGGGTGCGTGCAAGCGCATCGCGGGACGCACGATATCGATATCGCAATCGCTTCGTTGTCCGCCGCGGGCGATGCCTTTATTCTGAACCCGTAGTTCGTGTGACACCTCCTTGACTGGGATTCGCGCCCGCTGCGTGCAGCGGGCGTTTTTTTGTGCGCATGCGTTGCATGCGGCCCGCCGCGGTGGCCTCGATCGAGGCAGGCGCCTACGCGGCCACGCAATGGCGGGACCGGCTCGGGGCAGGGCGGTGACGATGGACTTCTCGCTGCTGCTCGGCAACCTGCCGTACCTGCTCGTCGGCGCATTCCCGGATGGTCCGCTCGGCGGTGCCGCGCTGTCGCTCGTGCTCGCGATCGCGTCGGCCATAGCGTCGGCGGTGCTGGGCGTGGCGCTCGGCGTCGCCATGGCGCTCGCGCGCGGCCCGCTGCGCGTGCTGCTGCTCGCGTTCATCGGCTTCTTCCGCGCGATTCCGGTGCTGATGCTGATCTTCTGGACGTACTTCCTGATGCCGATGCTCACAAGTAAGGCGTTGCTGCTGCACATGGACGTGCCGGGACGCGCGACGGTCGTGTGCGCGCTGGCGCTGATCGGCGGTGCATATCTCGCGCATGCGGTGCATGCGGGCATCGTCGCGGCCGGCGACTGACAGTGGCAGGCAGGGCTGTCGCTCGGGCTCACGCGCTGGCAGACGGTACGCTACGTATTGCTGCCGCAGGCGATCCGGATCATGACGCCGTCGTTCGTCAACCAGTGGGTCGTGCTCGTGAAGGACACGTCGCTTGCCTATATCGTCGGCGTGCCCGAGCTGTCGTTCGTCGCGACGCAGGTGAACAACCGGCTGATGGTGTATCCGGCACCGATCTTCCTGTTCGTCGCGGCAATCTATCTGGTGCTGTGCACGTCGCTCGACGGCGCGGTGCGCTGGTTGCTGTCGCGCCGCCCGCGTGCGCAGCGTATCGCGCAGGCGACGGCCGAGCGCACGGAACCCGCGCGGTGACGGTGGGCCGCGTGCGAGGCATGCGGCGCATTGCCGGTGATGAAGATCGATGGCCTGCGGTTACCCGCGGCGGGTCGCGTCACCGCTGCTCGAGCGGCGACGGGCGTGATGGTGCTGCGCGCGTCGGCGTCAGGACGCGCTGTAGTGCGTATCGAAGACCGCGCGCAGCGTCGACGGACCGGTCGCGAAGTCGCCCCACAGCGGGCCGTCGCTCTGCGCGAATGCGAACGGCGTCGTATTGATCGACGCGAGGCGGAAGCGCCATTGCGCCGCTTCCTGGCGGAACGCGGTGAGCTGCATGTCGGACAGCCCCGTCTGCGCGCTCGCGAGCGTGACGAGCGGATCGACCGGATCGTTCGCGACGCGCACTTCGAAGTGCAGGTGCGGGCCGGTGGCCGCGCCGGTCATCCCGACCGAGCCGATGCGCTGGCCCTGCTTCACGGTTTCGCCGGTCTTCAGCCCGCGCGCGAACGCGGACAAATGCGCGTAGTAGGTCGAATATCCGTCCGCGTGATCGACGATCACGTAGTGCCCGTAGCCGCCGGGATCGGTGCCGACGAACGACACGACGCCGTCGGCCGCCGCATCGACCGGCGTGCCGGACGGCGCGGCGAGATCGACGCCGGTATGGAACGCCATCGCCTGCGACAGCGGGTGGATGCGTTCGCCGAAGAACGAGCTGATGCGCGTCCATTTGACGGGCATCGTGAACGCGGCCGCTTCGAGCGGCGCGCCGTCGAGCGTGTAGTACGCGCCGTGGTCGGCGCCCGGCGCGCGGAACCAGATCGTACCGAACGTGCGGCCCGCGACGCGCAACTCGAGCGCGGTGAGGTGCGGCGTGCCGTTGTTCGTGTCGTACGCGACGCGGTAGTAGTCGCCGCGCTGCGCACTCGCGCGCAGCGCGACCTTGCCGGTGACGAGATCGCCGAGCTGGATGCGCACCTCGGGCGGCACGTCGAGACGGTTCAGCGTATCGGACAGCGTGAGTTCGATGTCGCCCGCGCGCATCCCGTGCTGCTGTTCGGGCGGTGCGAACTGGAACAGGCTCGTATAGCCGAGCATGTCGTTGCGGTGCGCGCTGAGCGGTGCGAACAGGCCCGGCTGCGGGCTGCGATCACTGCGTTCGTTGAGTTCGTTGCGCTCGCCGATCGTGCGCGCGAGTTCGCTCGTCACGAAATGCTGCGCGGTGGGAAAGGGCGTGTCGGACAGCACGCGCTGCGGCAGCGCGGCCGTGCCCGAATCGACGGCGCCCGGCAGTTGCGAGACGGCCGGCAGCGCGGCGGCGAGGCCGAAGGCGGCGAGGGCGCCGAGCACGGCGGCCGGCACGAGCGCGCGCACGAGGCGCTGCGCGCGCCCGGGCGCGAAAGCATCAGGAGTTGCGGCAGGCTTGACCAAAGGTGTCCACATCCAGGAAAGCGGTTCAATGAGGTGTGGGCGGGAGCCATCGGCGGCATGTCCGTCGGGTGGCGACGGGGCGGGCGACGGGCGTGCAACAAAACAGGCCCCGCCAGGGGCCTGTATCGTTTCCGTTCGACCCAACGCGCGGGCAGGCCCGCTTCGAACGGCGGCGTGAACTTTCCGGGTCGAACCCGGTTTATCACGAAGACGCTAAAGAAAGATGACAGCGTCAGTCTACCGATGTTCCGCAAAACGTTAAAAATTTTAAAGAGGGTCAGCTCATTCGTTTCGCACTGCGGTAAATCGGGTTAAATCAGCATTTATTGCGTGGCTTTTCGTCAGACAGGCAATTTTTGCGCGCACACGCGCAGCGCGGCGGACGTCGTGACCGCATCGAACCCGGCGTCGAGCATCGCTTCCGCGTCGTTCCACAGATTGCCGCGCAACCGGTTGGTCCAGATCATCGACGCGAACACGCCTTCGAGCAGCGACACGAGATAGACGGCCGCGAGATGCACGTCGAGATCGGCGGCGATTTCGCCGGCCGCGATCGCGCGGCGCAGCAGCGCCTTGGTGATGCGCAGCGTCTGCAGCTCGAGCAGCATGCGGCGGCGCAGCAGCGCGCCGTTCTCCTCGCTCTGCTCGCACTTCGTATAGAGGATCACGAGCACGCGCTGCATCGGGCCAGGCTCCCCGCATTGCTGCAGGAAATGCGATGCCGCGCGGCGCAGCGTGGCGAACGCGGGCAGGCTGTCGACCGCGTCGAACCCTTCCGACGTGCGCGCGAACGCGCGGTCGCACATCGCGAGACACACTTCCATCTTGTTGCGGTAGTGGCCGTACACGGCGCCCCGCGACATCCCGGCGGCCTCGGCGAGGTCCGCCATCGCGGTTTGCGCGACGCCTTTCTCGAGCAGCACGAGCTCGGCGGCGTCGAGGATCCGGTGCTTGATGGCGAGCGATTCTTCCCGGGTCTTGCGGGCCATGTCGTGAATTTCCTTACAGTTCGCTGTCGTTTTATTGAGACAGTGTGGCGGCCGGATTACAACCGCATGTATTTAATCAGTCGTGACTGATTATAATCGGCCACCCTGAGCCGCCGCATTGTATCGGCGGCGAACGATCCGAGGTCGAACATGAATAACAAACGCTCCCTGGGGCGCCGCCTTCGGCTGGCGCCGTTCGCGCTCGCGGCCATGCTGGCCGTGACCGGATGCGGAAAGGGCGAACAGGACAAGGCGCCGCAGGCCATTCAGAACGCGACGGTCGTGACGGTGCGTCCGACGGCCGTGCCGATGACCGTCAAATTGCCGGGCCGGCTCGACGCGTATCGGCAAGCGGAAGTGCGCGCGCGGGTCGCGGGCATCGTCACCGCGCGGACTTACGAGGAAGGTCAGGAAGTGAAGCAGGGCGCGGTGCTGTTCCGCATCGATCCCGCGCCGCTGAAGGCCGCGCGCGATGCCGCGCAGGGTGCGCTCGCGAAAGCGCAGGCCGCCGCGCTCGCGGCGAGCGACAAGCGCCGCCGCTACGACGACCTGGTGCGCGACCGCGCGGTCAGCGAGCGCGATCACACCGAGGCCGTCGCCAACGACACGCAGGCGAAGGCCGACGTCGCTTCCGCGAAGGCCGAACTTGCCCGCGCGCAACTGCAGCTCGACTATGCGACCGTCACCGCGCCGATTGCGGGCCGCGCACGGCGCGCGCTCGTCACCGAAGGCGCGCTCGTCGGCCAGGACCAGGCGACGCCGCTCACGACCGTCGAGCAGCTCGATCCGATCTACGTGAATTTCTCGCAGCCGGCGGCCGACGTCGATGCGTTGCGCCGCGCGGTGAAGAGCGGGCGCGCGACGGGCATCGCGCAGCACGACGTCACGGTGACGCTGCTGCGCGCCGACGGCACCGCGTATCCGCTGAAGGGCAAGCTGCTGTTCAGCGATCTCGCGGTCGATCCGACCACCGATACCGTCGCGATGCGCGCGCTGTTCCCGAATCCCGAACGCGAGCTGTTGCCGGGCGCATATGTGCGGATCGCGCTCGACGCGGCGGTCGACCAGCGCGCGATCCTCGTGCCGCGCGATGCGCTGTTGCGCACGGCCGACCGCACGTCGGTGCGCGTGGTCGGCGCGAACGGCAAGGTGAAGGACGTCGAGGTCGTCGCCGACCGGATGAGCGGACGCGACTGGCGCATCACGCGCGGCCTCGCGGGCGGCGAGCGCGTGATTGTCGACAACGCCGCGCAGTTCGCGCCCGATACCGCCGTCAAGCCCGTCGAGCAGGCATCGCCGACGAAGGCCGCGTCACAGACGGCCGCCCGTCAAACCTGACCGGTTCAATAGATCAACATGGCACGTTTCTTCATCGATCGCCCCGTCTTCGCGTGGGTGATCGCACTCTTCATCATGCTCGGCGGCGTGTTCGCGATTCGCGCGCTGCCCGTCGCGCAGTACCCGGACATCGCGCCGCCCGTCGTCAGCATCTATGCGACGTATCCGGGTGCGTCCGCGCAGGTCGTCGAGGAATCGGTGACCGCGCTGATCGAACGCGAAATGAACGGCGCGCCGGGGCTGCTGTACACGTCCGCGACGAGCAGCGCCGGGATGGCGTCGCTGTACCTGACGTTCAAGCAGAGCGTCAACGCCGATCTCGCGGCCGTCGAAGTGCAGAACCGCCTGAAGACGGTCGAGGCCCGGCTGCCCGAACCCGTGCGGCGCGACGGCATCCAGGTCGAGAAGGCCGCGGACAACATCCAGCTCGTCGTGTCGCTGACGTCGGACGACGGCCGGATGACCGACGTGCAACTCGGCGAATACGCGTCGGCGAACGTCGTGCAGGCGCTGCGCCGCGTCGACGGCGTCGGCCGGGTGCAGTTCTGGGGCGCCGAATACGCGATGCGGATCTGGCCCGACCCGGTGAAGATGGCCGGGCACGGCCTCACCGCGTCGGACATCGCGTCGGCCGTGCGCGCGCACAACGCGCGCGTGACGGTCGGCGACATCGGCCGCGGTGCGGTGCCGGACAGCGCGCCGATCGCGGCGACGGTGTTCGCCGATGCGCCGCTGAAGACGCCGGCCGATTTCGGCGCGATCGCGCTGCGCACGCAGCCGGACGGCTCCGCGCTCTACCTGCGCGACGTCGCGCGCGTCGAGTTCGGCGGCAACGACTACAACTATCCGTCGTACGTGAACGGCAAGGTCGCCACTGGCATGGGCATCAAGCTCGCGCCGGGTTCGAACGCGGTGGCCACCGAGAAGCGCGTGCGCGCGGCGATGGATGAGTTGTCAGTGTATTTCCCGCCGGGCGTGAAATACCAGATCCCGTACGAGACGTCGTCGTTCGTGCGCGTGTCGATGAACAAGGTCGTCACGACGCTGATCGAGGCCGGCGTGCTGGTGTTCCTCGTGATGTTCCTGTTCATGCAGAACCTGCGCGCGACGCTGATCCCCACGCTGGTCGTGCCGGTCGCGCTCGCGGGCACGTTCGGCGTGATGCATGCGGCCGGCTTCTCGATCAACGTGCTGACGATGTTCGGGATGGTGCTCGCGATCGGCATCCTCGTCGACGATGCGATCGTCGTCGTCGAGAACGTGGAGCGGCTGATGGTCGAGGAGGGGCTCGGGCCCTACGACGCGACCGTCAAGGCGATGAAGCAGATCAGCGGCGCGATCGTCGGGATCACGGTCGTGCTGACGTCGGTGTTCGTGCCGATGGCGTTCTTTGGCGGCGCGGTGGGCAACATCTACCGGCAGTTCGCGCTGGCGCTCGCGGTATCGATCGGCTTCTCCGCGTTCCTCGCGCTGTCGCTGACGCCCGCGCTGTGCGCGACGCTGCTCAAGCCGGTGTCCGGCGACCATCACGAGAAGCGCGGCTTCTTCGGCTGGTTCAACCGCTTCGTCGCACGTGCGACGCAGCGCTATGCGACGCGCGTCGGCGCGATGCTGAAGAAGCCGCTGCGCTGGCTCGTCGTGTACGGCGCGCTGACCGCGGCCGCCGCGCTGATGCTCACGCAACTGCCGACCGCGTTCCTGCCCGACGAGGACCAGGGCAACTTCATGGTGATGGTGATCCGACCGCAGGGCACGCCGCTCGCGGAAACGATGCAGAGCGTGCGCGAGGTCGAGTCGTACATCCGCCGCGACGAGCCGGCCGCGTACACGTTCGCGCTCGGCGGCTTCAACCTGTACGGCGAAGGGCCGAACGGCGGGATGATCTTCGTCACGCTGAAGAACTGGAAGGAGCGCAAGGCCGCGCGCGATCACGTGCAGGCGATCGTCGCGCGGATCAACGAGCGCTTCGCCGGCACGGCGAACACCACGGTGTTCGCGATGAACTCGCCGGCGCTGCCCGATCTCGGTTCGACGAGCGGCTTCGACTTCCGGCTGCAGAACCGCAGCGGGCTCGACTATGCGGCGTTCAGTGCCGCGCGCGAGCAACTGCTCGCGGCGGGCGGCAAGGACCCGGCACTCACCGACCTGATGTTCGCCGGCACGCAGGACGCGCCGCAGCTGAAGCTCGACATCGATCGCGCGAAGGCGTCGGCGCTCGGCGTGTCGATGGACGAGATCAACACGACGCTCGCGGTGATGTTCGGCTCCGACTATATCGGCGACTTCATGCACGGCACGCAGGTGCGCCGCGTGATCGTGCAGGCCGACGGGCTGCACCGGCTCGATCCGGACGACGTGAAGAAGCTGCGCGTGCGCAACACGCGCGGCGAGATGGTGCCGCTCGCGGCGTTCGCGACGCTGCACTGGACGCTCGGGCCGCCGCAGCTCACGCGCTACAACGGCTATCCGTCGTTCACGATCAACGGCTCGGCCGCGCCGGGGCACAGCAGCGGTGAGGCCATGGCCGCGATCGAGCGGCTCGCCGCGAAGCTGCCGGCCGGCATCGGCCACGCGTGGTCGGGGCAGTCGTTCGAGGAGCGGCTGTCGGGCGCGCAGGCGCCGATGCTGTTCGCGCTGTCGGTGCTCGTCGTGTTTCTCGCGCTCGCGGCACTGTACGAAAGCTGGTCGATCCCGTTCGCGGTGATGCTGGTCGTGCCGCTCGGCGTGATCGGCGCGGTGCTCGGCGTCACGCTGCGCGCGATGCCGAACGACATCTATTTCAAGGTGGGGCTGATCGCGACGATCGGGTTGTCCGCGAAGAACGCGATCCTGATCGTCGAAGTCGCGAAGGACCTGGTCGCGCAGCGCATGTCGCTCGTCGACGCCGCGCTCGAGGCCGCGCGCCTGCGGCTGCGGCCGATCGTGATGACGTCGCTCGCGTTCGGCGTCGGCGTGCTGCCGCTCGCGTTCGCATCGGGCGCCGCGTCCGGCGCGCAGATGGCGATCGGCACCGGCGTGCTCGGCGGCGTGATCACGGCGACGGTGCTCGCGGTGTTCCTCGTCCCGCTGTTTTTCGTGATCGTCGGCCGTCTGTTCGATGTCGGCCCGCGCCGGCGCGGCGGGTCGCAGCCGACGACGATGGAGGAAGCACAATGACGTTTCACCTGAAGGCGCGCGTGACGCCGCGGGCTCAGGTCGCGCTGGCTGCCGCACTTGCGTTCGCGCTCGCGGGCTGCTCGCTCGCGCCACGCTACGAGCGTCCGGTGGCGCCGGTGCCGGCCAGCTATGCGCCGGTCGACGGCGACACGCAGCAGGGCGTCGATCCGGCCGCGTCCGCCGATGCCGCGCTGCTCGACGACTGGCGCGCGTATTTCACGGATCCGGCGCTGCAGGCCTGGATCGACGCGGCGCTCGCGAACAATCGCGACCTGCGGATCGCGGCCGGCCGGCTCGACGAAGCGCACGCGCTATACGGCGTGCAGCGCGCGGATCTGATGCCGTCGGTCGACGCGAACCTCGGCTACGAACGCACGCGCCAGTACGACCCGGTCGTGCGCGAGAGCGCGGTGAGCGGGTTGTATCGCGCGGGCGTCGGCATCAGCGCGTACGAGCTCGACCTGTTCGGCCGCGTGCGCAACCTGTCCGACGCGGCGCTCGCCGAGTATTTCGCGACGGCCGACGCGCAGCGCGCGGTGCGCATCGGCGTGATTGCCGAAGTCGCGGGGGCGTACGTTTCCGAACGATCGTTGCACGAGCAACTGGCGCTGGCCCAGCGCACGCTCGACGCGCGCGAGCGCATCGCGTCGCTCACGCAACGCCGCTACGCGGCCGGCACGAGTGATGCGATCGAGCTGCGCTCGGCCGAGATGCTGGTCGCGTCCGCGCGTGCGTCGCAGGCCGAGCTGCAGCGCGAGCACGCGCGATCGGTGCGCGCACTGCAATTGCTCGCCGGCGATTTCGCGCGCAACGTGCCGGCCGACGGCACCGCGCTCGACGCGCTCGCGATCGCGCCGGTGGCGCCCGGCGCACCGAGCGCGCTACTCGACCGGCGACCGGACATCCGGCAGGCCGAGTCGCGACTCAAGGCGTCGAACGCGCAAATCGGCGCCGCACGCGCGGCGTTCTTCCCGCGCGTCGCGCTGACGACGGACTACGGTTCGGTCAGCGATGCGTTCTCGAGTCTGTTCGCGGCCGGCACGAGCGTGTGGACGTTCGAGCCGCGCATCACGCTGCCGATCTTCGCGGGCGGCCGCAATCGCGCGAATCTCGACGTCGCGAACGCGCGCAAGCACATCGCGGTCGCCGAATACGAGAAGACCGTGCAGACCGCGTTCCGCGAAGTGGCCGACGCGTTCGCCGCGCGCGACTGGATCGATCGCCAGCTTGCCGCGCAGCAGGACGTCTACACGGCGGACGGCGCGCGGCTGAAGCTCGCCGAGCGCCGCTATGCGGGCGGCGTCGCGACGTATCTCGAACTGCTCGACGCGCAGCGCAGCACGTACGAGTCGGGGCAGGCGCTGATCCGGCTCAAGGAACTCAGGCTCGCGAATGCGATTGCGCTGTATCGCGCGCTGGGCGGCGGGTGGGTGCCGGCATCGGCAGGCGACGCTGCCGCGTGATTCAGTCGCCGTGGGGGCGATGGCGCATTGCGATGGGTCGTCGTCCCCACGGTCGGTGTTGCTTCCATCGGGCCACCGGCAGAAATCGACGATGAGCGCATCCGCGCGTCGTCATCCACGTTTTTTCTCCCCGCTGTCGCGTCGAAGGGCCACCTTCGACTCGACATGCATCCCGGCGATCGATCGCGTCGTCACACGGCCCCCGATCGTGCCGGACCTCCTCCTTTTCGATTCCAGCCAAAGCGGCGAAACGTCGCGTGGGCGTCTTCGCGCAGGTGCGTCGAATGTCGTGACGGCGCACGGCATCACATGTGGCTTTTAATCCCGGGTTGACGATTCAATTAATTTACGCATTGAGAATAATAAAGGGTGGCGAAGTGTCGCGGTAAAACGTTTGTGTGAGTTGCGCAATCGTTTGCGCGATAAATATAGAGTATTGAAAATCGGTCGTTCATTTCCTGTCAGTTGAAAATCGTCGAATACTTTCGTTGCAGTCCGACAACGATGGCGGGATTTGACAGAATTTTGTCCTTCCCGATTGGTGATTCAGAAAAGCCAAGCCCGGCAAGGAGGGGCCGGATTGCTGCAATTCCAGACAGGAAATATCTTTAAATTTCAGTCAGTTCCTGGGAATCAAAAAGAACCATGGACGAAAATGTCGAGATTGAGAATTGCAGGGAAAGAGTCTGTTTGAAAGTGCGTAAAACGAAGATTGTCATTGGTGATTTAACAATGCTTTACAGAATTCTTTCATTCCTATCTTGATAATGCCGCCTCGTGACGGACGGGAGCCAACCACACGCTGCCTTTTGTATCCGCCACGTCGTCCATTCCTTTTGCAATTCTCACGGAAAACGTCATGAAAAAATCCCTCCTGACCGCTGTCGCACTCGCGGCCCTGTCCACGTTGGCCTTCGCAGAGGGCACCGGCACGATCAACTTCACGGGCGAGATCGTCGCGGGCGCATGCGGCATCGATTCTGGTTCGGTCAACCAGACCGTGAACCTCGGCAAGGTGCCGACCCACACGTTCAAGCAGGCCGGCGACAAGTCCACGCCGACCAACTTCGACATCAAGCTGACCGACTGCGACACCAGCATCGCCCAGAACGCGTACTTCACGTTCACGGGCACGTCGAGCGCGGGCCAGCCGAAGCTGCTCGCCACGATCGGCTCGGCAACCAACGTCGGCATCCGCCTGCAGGCCGCGTCGGGCGAGTACCTCGACAACGGCGCCGAGCAGAAGGCACCGACCGTGCTGCAAAACGGCACCAACGTCGCGCGCTTCGCGGCGATGTACGAAGCGACGGCAGCCGGCGTGACGCCGGGTACCGCCGACGGCGTCGCGAACTTCACGGTTCGCTACCAGTAAGCGGCCGTATCGGAGGAGGGGTGCGCGCACCCTTTCTCCTTCCTTTCCTTCCTGCCCAGTTTTCTCTCGGACTTCCGGTAGCGCCGCGTGCGAATCAGACATTCCTTCCTTTGCGTCTCCGTGCTGGTGGTCGGCAGCCAGAGCCATGCGACGGAATTCAATTCGTCGTTCCTCGACATCGACGGCTCGAACAACGTCGACCTGTCGCAGTTCTCGCAGGCCGACTTCACGCTGCCGGGCGAATACATGCTCGACGTGCAGGTCAACGACCTGTTTTATGGGCTGCAGGCAATCCAGTTCATCGCACTCGACGCATCCGGCGCGGGCAAGCCGTGCCTGCCGCCGGAACTCGTCGCGCAGTTCGGGCTGAAGCCGTCGCTCGCGAAGGACCTGCCGCGCTTCCAGGGCGGACGTTGCGTCGATCTCGACGCGATCGAGGGCGCGACCGTGCGTTACCTGAAGAGCGACGGACGGCTGAAGATCACGATTCCGCAGGCCGCGCTCGAATTCACCGATTCGACCTACCTGCCGCCGGAGCGCTGGTCCGAAGGGATTCCGGGCGCGATGCTCGACTATCGTGTGATCGCGAACACGAACCGCAACTTCGGTTCGGGCGGCGAGCAGACGAATTCGATCCAGGCCTACGGCACGATCGGCGCGAACTGGGACGCGTGGCGCTTTCGCGGCGACTACCAGGCGCAGTCGAACGCGGGCAGCAGCGCGTACGCGGACCGCACGTTCCGCTTCAGCCGGCTTTACACGTTTCGCGCGCTGCCGTCGATCCAGTCGACGGTGACGTTCGGCGACGACTACCTGAGCTCGGATATTTTCGACACGTTCGCGCTGACCGGCGCGTCGATCCGCAGCGACGACCGCATGCTGCCGCCTTCGCTGCGCGGCTACGCGCCGCTGATCGCAGGCGTCGCGCGCACCAATGCGACCGTGACCGTGTCGCAGGCGGGCCGCGTGCTGTACGTGACACGCGTGTCGCCGGGCGCATTCGCGCTGCAGAACATCAACACGAGCGTGCAGGGCACGCTCGACGTCGCGGTCGAGGAAGAAGACGGCAGCGTGCAGCGCTTCCAGGTGACGACGGCTGCCGTGCCGTTTCTCGCGCGCACCGGACAGCTGCGCTACAAGGCCGCGGTCGGCAAGCCGCGGCAGTTCGGCGGCGCCGGCATCACGCCGTTCTTCGGCTTTGGCGAAGCCGCGTACGGTCTGCCGTTCGACATCACGGTGTACGGCGGCTTCATCGCCGCTTCGGGCTATACGTCGATCGCGCTCGGCGTCGGCCGAGATTTCGGCACGTTCGGCGCGGTTTCGGCCGACCTCACGCATGCGCGCGCGCGTCTGTGGTGGAACGGCGCGACGCGCAATGGCAACTCGTACCGGATCAACTATTCGAAGCATTTCGACGGGCTCGACGCTGACGTGCGCTTCTTCGGCTATCGCTTTTCCGAGCGCGAATACACGAACTTCGCACAGTTCTCCGGCGACCCGACCGCGTATGGCCTCGCCAACAGCAAGCAGCGCTACTCGGCGACGATGTCGAAGCGCTTCGGCGACACGTCGACCTATTTCTCGTACGACCAGACGACCTACTGGGCCCGCGCGTCGGAGCAGCGCGTGGGCTTCACGCTGACGCGCGCGTTCTCGATCGGCGCATTGCGCAACCTGAACGTCAGCATGTCGGCGTTCCGCACGCAGAGCGCGGGCGCGAGCGGCAACCAGTTCTCGGTGACCGCGACGCTGCCGATCGGCGGCCGCCACACCGTCACGTCGAACCTGACGACGGGCAGCGGCAGCACGAGCGTGAACGCGGGCTACATCTACGACGATCCGGCCGGCCGGACCTATCAGATCAACGCGGGCGAGACCGACGGCCGCGCGTCGGCGAACGCGAGCTTCCGCCAGCGCACGTCGACGTACCAGCTGACCGCGCAGGCGTCGACGCTCGCCAACGCGTATGCGGCCGCGTCGCTCGAGGTCGACGGCTCGTTCGTCGCGACGCAGTACGGCGTGTCCGCGCACGCGAACGGCAATGCGGGCGATACGCGCCTGCTGGTGTCGACCGACGGCGTGCGCGACGTGCCGCTGTCCGGCACGCTCACGCATACCGACTCGCGCGGCTATGCGGTGCTCGACGGGATCTCGCCGTACAACGTGTACGACGCGACCGTCAACGTCGAGAAGCTGCCGCTCGAAGTGCAGGTGTCGAACCCGATCCAGCGCATGGTGCTGACCGACGGCGCGATCGGCTTCGCGAAGTTCGCCGTCGCGCGCGGCAGCAACCTGTACCTGACGCTGACCGATGCGGCCGGCAAGCCGCTGCCGTTCGGCGCATCCGTGCAGGACGCGGCGAACGGCAAGGAGCTCGGCATCGTCGGAGAGGGCGGTGCCGCGTTCCTGACCCAGGTCCAGCCGAAATCCGCGCTCGCGGTGCGCGCGGGCGAACGCACGCTGTGCACGGTGGACGTGCTGCCGAACCAGCTTCAACTCGAAGGCACGCCGATTCCGGTGACGTGCCAGACACCCGGCGAGTCGCATGCAGCGGCCGCACGGGTCGAACGATGATTTCACGGATCCTGCGATGAACCCTGCTTTCTCCCTTTCCTTCCTGCGACGCACGTCGTGCATGCTGGCGGCGGCCGGCGCGCTGCTCGCCGGCGTCGCGCACGCGGCGATCGTGCCGGACCGCACGCGCGTGATCTTCAACGAAGGCGAACAGGCCGCGATCGTCACGATCACCAACAAGAGCACGACGTATCCGTATCTCGTGCAATCGTGGCTCGAGGACGCGAAGGGCAACAAGATCACGTCGCCGCTGATGGTCGTGCCGCCGCTGCAGCGCGTCGAGGCGAACGAGCGCAACGTGCTGCGGATCGCGAAGCTGCCCGGCGCGGCGCTGCCGGCCGATCGCGAATCGGTGTTCTACCTGAACATCCGCGAAGTACCGCCAAAGTCCGATACGCCGAATACCCTGCAGATCGCGCTGCATACGCAAATGAAACTGTTCTACCGGCCGAGGGCCGTGCAGCCCGCGCGCGACGAGGACTGGACGCTGCCGATGACGCTGCGGGTGGACGCAGCCGCGCACAGGCTCGTGTTCGACAATCCGACGCCGTACCACGTGACGGTGGTCGAGGTGACGGCAGGCGCGCAGAAGACGCCGGTGCCGATCGAGCCGGTGATGGTGAGCCCGATGAACACGGCCGACGTGCCGTTCAAGGCCGCGACGCCGTCGACGCTGTTCGTCACGCATATCGACGATTACGGCGGCCAGGTGGCGGTCGAGTATGCGTGCGACGCGGGTGCGTGCAAGAGCGTGAAGCGATGAGCGGCGGGATGCGCGAACGGCAATTGCCGGCGACGTGGCTGCGCTGGCTCGTGCTCGCATTGCTGGTCGCGGCGGCGCAGCCGGCGTGGGCACTGCGATGCCTGACGAACAGCGGCGCGACCTCGCTGACCGAGCCGATCGGCGGCGTTGCGTCGTATCCGACCGACGCGCCGGATGGATACGTGATCTGGGTGTCGCCGGTCCGCACGACGTCGGGGTATTGCTACAAGGACCTCGGTGATGCCGACAGCCTGAAAGTCGTCGACAACGTCTATTTCTACGCGAATCCGAATCGCACGAACCCGGCCGCGTGGGGGCTGGAGATCGGCATCCGCTACAAGGGTATCGACTACTTCGACAAGACGAGCAATCGCGGCGGCGGCGTGTTTACCGGGTATTCGGTGCCGCCGTGCAGCAAGTACGACTTCGACCGCGGGCGTTGTCAGCAGACCCGAATCAGCATCGACTATCAGGTCGTCGTGCGCAAGAAGGGCAACTGGGTCCAGCCGCCGAGCGATATCTACACGGTATTCCAGTTCGACGGCGAGTTCGGGCTGAATGCGTACAACCCGAGCTTCCAGTACCGCCTGAGCGGCCTGCGCAACCTCAAGCCGACGCCATGCTTCGTCGACGTGCTCGTGACGCCCGAACCGGGCATCGTCAACTTCGGGCAGGTACAGGCGGTGGGTAACGGCTTCCTGCCGGCGGTGCCGCGCAAGCGGTTCTCGTTGTCGTTGACCAAGAAGTGCAACGTCGCGGTGCGGGTCGACGGGTATTTCGAAACGAGCTTTCCGGTACAGAACGGTTTGCTGGTGCCGGCGAAGGACAGCAATTTCGGTATCGGCATCGAGGACAGCCAGGGCAAGGCCATTCCGTTCAATCAGCAGTTCACGCTCGCGCAGTTTCCGTCGAACGTGATGAATCAAAGTGTGCTGATGGACGCAGTGCTGAAATCGTTCGGGCCACCGAAGATCGGGCGATTCGATGCGACCGCAACGGTCCGGTTGTTCATCTACTGACGTGACGTGCGTGGGCGCAGCCTAGCGCACCGCACGCACGCCGGCGCTTCCTTTTCAAACCCGCTGCGCGATACTCAACGCACCTGGCGGCACACCGGTCGCGATCGCCATGCCAGCCGTTCGTCCCTCGGTCGGGTCAGGGCAGGCGACGGCGCCGGTCAACCTCGCGCTCGACAGCGCCGACCCGCAGAAAGATTCGAACGCAGCGCGATCCTTTGCGCGCGCCCTCCATCCGCCGAAACGTCGCTCCCATCGATTGATCAGACAAATCCGGACAACTGGAAGGGGTATCTCGTAATCGTATTGAGAATGATTTGCGTTTACGTTAAATTGCGCTATCTCAGAATTGGACGGAGCAGATCGATGGCAATGGCGGAAGTGCTCGAACGACCGGCGGCGGCAACGGCGAACCCGTTCCTCGGCAGTTATCCGGACCTGCCGTCGCGCGCCGCGCCGCGTGCGCAGGGCGCGCTGCTCGACGTGCTGATTTCCCATCGCGCGATGCTCGTCAACGTCGCGCGCGGCTTCGTCGGTTGTGCGAGCCGGGCCGAGGACGTCGTGCACGACGTGTTCGTGAAGCTCGTCGAATTCCCGAACCAGGAGGCGGTGCGCCAGCCGGTCGCGTACGTGACGCGGATGGTGCGCAACGCGTCGATCGACGCGTGCCGCCGGCAAAGCCTCGAGAACGTCTATCACACGGAAGAGGACGACGGCTTCGACGTGCCGTCGCCGGAACCGACACCCGAGGCCGCGCTGATGACACGCGACACGCTGCGTCGCGTGTGGGCCGCGCTCGACGACCTGCCGGCGCGCAGCCGCGCGGCGTTCGAGATGGTGCGGCTGCGCGAGGAAACGCTGCAGACCGCGGCGCGCGCGCTGAACGTGTCGCAAACACTCGTGCATTTCATGGTGCGCGACGCGGAGCGGCACTGCGCGGAATGCCTCGACGCATGCCATCGCGGCGTCGCGTGCCCGGTGTTTCTCGGCGGCCGTGCGCGACGGCGGTAAAAAATCGCGCCGGCCAATCGTCTTCAAGACAGGAGCGGCCGATTCGACAGTTCGCCGCTTCGCATCCTTCAACCGCCTCCCGCTTTTTTTTCGATCATGACGCAAGCCACGACGCCTTCCGCCGACACCGACGACCTCGTCTACACGGTCGTCATCAACGACGAAGAACAGTATTCGATCTGGCCGACGTTCCGGCCCGTGCCGGCCGGCTGGAGCGAGGTCGGCGTGCGCGGCCCGAAGGCCGACTGCCTCGCGCACATCGAGACCGTCTGGACTGACATGCGTCCCGCGAGCCTGCGCCGCGCGATGGACGGCGAACGCGCGACGCGCGCGTCGTGACCCGCTGCGCCGCGTTTCCGGCGCACCACCTGAAGAGGACGTTGCATGACCCTGCTTTCGTTGCCGACGCTCGACGACCTGCGTATCGAGCCGGGGCTGCCCACCGTCGTGTCGCCGCGCAGCGCCGACGGCATGTCGATCGACGAGATCGCGCCGCTCGCGCATGCGATCGCGGCCGACACGCTCGAACGGGCGGGCGGTGTGCTGTTCACGGGCTTTCACGTGCCGTCGATCGATGCGTTCCAGCAGTTCGCGGCATCGTTCGGCGATCCGCTGATCGGCTATGAATACGCGTCGACGCCGCGCAGCCAGGTCGAGGGCGCCGTTTACACGTCGACCGAATACCCGCCGCACCGCGCGATTCCGCTGCACAACGAGCAGTCGTACACGCGCGAGTGGCCGCTGCGGATCTGGTTCCATTGCGCGCTCGCGGCGCCGAACGGCGGCGCGACGCCGATCGCGGACAGCCGCACCGTCCATCGCGCGCTCGACCCGGCGCTGGTCGCGCGCTTCGAGCAGCGCGAGCTCCTTTATGTGCGCAATTTCGGCCAGGGGCTCGACCTGCCGTGGCAGCAGTCGTTCGGCACCGACGAGCCGGCCGAGGTCGAGCGGATGTGCGCGGCGCGCGGGATCGAATGCGCATGGCGCACCGACGACGGCGAACTGCTGCTGCGCACGCGCGAACGCTGCCAGGCCGTCGCACGCCATCCGCGCACCGGCGACCGCGTGTGGTTCAACCAGGCGAACCTGTTTCACCTGTCCGCGCTCGACGACGACATGCAGGAAGCGCTCGTCGACGCAGTCGGGCTCGAGAACGTGCCGCGCAACGTGTACTACGGCGACGGCGAACCGCTCGAGGCCGACGCGCTCGCGGAAATCCGCGGCGTGCTCGACCGCCAGCGCATCGTGTTCCCATGGCGGACGGGCGACGTGCTGATGCTCGACAACATGCTGACCGCGCATGCGCGCGACCCGTTCGACGGGCCGCGCAAGGTGGTCGTCGCGATGGCGCAGAGTTACACGGTCCCGCGCGCGACCGAACGGAGGACCGATGACGCGTAGTACCGCCGCGCTTGCCGCGCGCGGACTGACGGTGGGTTATCGCGACCATGTCGTGATCGACGGGCTGGATCTGTCGATCGCGGCCGGCCGCGTCACGGCGCTGTGCGGTCCGAACGGCTGCGGCAAGAGCACGCTGCTGCGCACGCTCGCGGGCCTGCAGCCCGCGCGTGCGGGCCACATCGACGTGAACGGCAAGCCGCTCGCGTCGTTCCGCCGTCGCGCGCTCGCGCGCGAGCTCACGATGCTCGCGCAGTTCAACCAGATTCCGTCGGGGCTGACCGTGCGCGAGCTCGTCGCGTACGGGCGCTATGCCTACGGCGGCTTCCTGCGCGGGCTGTCGCGCGCCGATCATGCGGCGATCGATGAGGCGCTCGACACGAGCGGCCTCGCCGGCGATGCCGAGCGTGACGTCGGCGCGCTGTCGGGCGGCGAGCGCCAGCGTGCGTGGATCGCGATGGCGCTCGCGCAGCAGGCGCCGATCGTGCTGCTCGACGAGCCGACGACCTATCTCGACATCCATCACCAGCTCGACATCCTCGACGCGCTGCGCGCGCTGAACCGCGCGCGCGGGCTGACGATCGTGTGGGTCCTGCACGACCTGAACCAGGCGGCCGCGTACAGCGACGACATCGTGCTGATGCGTGCCGGCCGCCTCGTCGCGCAGGGCTCGCCCGACGCGATGCTGGAGCCGGCGCGGCTGCGCACGGCGTTCGGCGTCGACATGCTGAAGCTCGCGCATCCGCAGACGGGCGCGCCGATGTGCGTGCCGGCCTATGGGCCGCCGGCATCCGGCATGGCGGGCGCGTTCGATCGCGCCGTCGATCGGGATATCGCCGTATGACGACCTTCGCGATGCGCAAGCGGCTCGCGGCGAGCGGGCAGGGCGCGGCATCAGGCAGCCGTGCCGGCGCGATCGCGCTTGGCCTCGTCGCGCTGATCGCGGTGCTGGCGGTGCTGCGCGTCGCACCGGACCTGCGCGTGTGGTGGAACGCCGTGCCGGGCAGCGACGCTGCCGCGCTCGCGGGCGTGTTCCTGTTCGACCTGAACCTGCCGCGCGTCGCGGCCGCGCTCGTCGCGGGCGGCTGCCTCGGCATCGCGGGCGCGCTGTTCCAGTCGCTCACGCGCAACCCGCTCGCGTCGCCCGATCTGCTCGGCGTGACGGGCGGCGCCCAGCTCGGCCTGCTCGCGGCGATGCTGGTGCCGGCGCTCGCCGGTGTCGCGTCGGTGCCGCTGCTGTTCATGTGCGGGCTGATCGCCGCCGCATGCGCGATCGTCGCGGCCGGCGGCTGGCGCGCGACGCCGCTGCGGCTCGTGCTGGCGGGCAGCGTCTGCATGCTGTTGTTCGCGGCGCTGTCGACGCTGGTGCTCGCGTTCTTCGAGCAGAACATCGCAGGCGCCGCGCTGTGGACCAACGGCAGTCTCTATCAACCGGGCGCGACCGGGCTCGCGCTCGCCGCACGCTGGCTGGTCCTGCCGCTGCTGGCGCTGCCGTTCGTGATCCGGCCGCTGAATCCGCTCGCGCTCGGCGACGAGGCGGCGGCCGCGGCCGGCGTGCGGGTCGACGCGACGCGGCTCGCGGCGACGATCGTCGCGGTCGCGTTCACGAGCGTGGCCGTCAGCATCGCGGGCCCGCTGTCGTATGTCGGGCTCGTCGCGCCGAACCTGCTGCGCCAGGTGCGCGGCGCCCGCGCGGCGCGGCTCGGCGTGCTGGTGCCGCTGTCGGCGCTCGCGGGCGGCGCGCTCGTGCTCGTCACCGACAGCGCGGTGCTCGCGTCGGGCCTCGACGCGACGCTGTCGACCGGCGTCGCGATCGCGCTCGTCGGCACGCCGCTGATGCTCGCGATGATCCGGCGCGGCGCCGCGTGGTCGGGCGTGCTGCATGCGCAGGCCGAACGCGCGGCGGGCAGCGGCTCGACACGCGTGGTCGGCTGGCTCGAACGGCTCGGCTGGCCGCTGCGTACCGCGCTGTTCGTCGCGGCCGGCGTGCTCGTCGTGTTCGTCAGCGTGTCGGCCGGCCCCGAATGGCTGTCGCCGGCTCGCTGGTCCGCCGCGCTGTCGGGCCACGATGCCGTCGCGCGGATGCTGATCGACCTGCGCATGCCGCGGCTGTTGTGCGCGCTCCTCGCGGGCGCACTGCTGGCGGTGAGCGGGGTCGCGATGCAGAGCGTCGTGCGCAATCCGCTCGCCGGCCCCGAAGTGCTCGGCGTCACGCAGGGCGCGGGGCTCGTCACGCTGTTCGCGTTGTCGACGTGGCCGCTGATGGGCCACGTGACGCTCGCGGCGGCCGCGTTGATCGGCGGCGCGCTGTCGCTCGCGATCACGCTCGTGCTGAATCACCGGCATCGTTACGCACCGCTCGCGGTCGCGCTGACCGGCATCGTGATCGGCGCGCTGTGGACCACGCTCGCGCAATGGCTGATCACGCAGCAAAGCGTGCAGCCCGCGCGCTTCGTCGTCTGGCTCGTCGGCGGCACCTATGGCCGAAGCTGGGGCGAGGTGTCGATGCTGCTGCCGTGGTGCGTGCTCGCGGTCCCCGTATTCGCATGGCTCGCGCGGCCGCTCGACATGCTCGCGCTCGGCGACGACCAGGCGGCCGCGCTCGGCCTGCCGGTCGCCGCGTTGCGGCCGCTCGCGCTGACGATCGCGACGCTCGCCGCCTGCGCGGCCGTCGCGGCGGTCGGGCCGGTCGGCTTCATCGGACTGATGGCGCCGCACGTCGCGACGATGCTCGGCGCGCGCCGGCATCGCACGCGGCTGTGGCTCGCGGCCGCATGCGGCGCGCTGATCCTCGGCCTGGCCGATCTGGCCGCCCGCACGGTCGTCGCGCCGCGCGAAGTGCCGGCCGGCGTGCTGACCGCACTGATCGGCGCGCCGTACCTGCTCGGACTGCTGATCCTCGAGGGGCGCCGCGCCCGGCGCGCGGGGCGATGACGCCGGTGCTCGACGGCGCATGCGCCACGCGCTTCTCGGCGTTCGCGCCCGAAGCGTTCGCCGCGCATCTCGACGTCGTGTGGCTCGGGATGCCCGAAGACACGCACGCGTCGGGCCGGATCGTCGTGCCGGTCAGCGCGCTGCCCGATCATCGCGAGGCCGTGCTCGACGCGATGGTCCGCCATTACGGCGGCGATCCGGCGCAGCATGCGCGTGCACTGATGTCGCAATGGAGCAAGTACTACTTCGGCCGCGCGGCGCCCGCCGGCGTGGTCGCCGCGCTGACGCTCGGCCGGCCGCTCGACATGGCGCCGGATCGCACGTTCGTCGCGCTCGACGACGGGATGCCGGCCGCGCTGTATTTCGCGCCGGACGCGCTCGGCGCACCGTGCACCGATCCCGCGTCGCGCTATGTGGGGCTCGTCGCGCATCTCGGCGCGGTGATCGACCTGCTCGCGGCGATGGGCCGCGTCACGCCGCGCGTGCTGTGGAGCAACGCAGGCAACCTGCTCGACTACCTGCTCGACACGTACCGCGCGCTGCCGTGCGCGGCCGATCCCGTTCGCGATGCCGACTGGCTGTTCGGCGCGTCCTGCGTCCATGGCGAACCGAATCCGCTGCGCCTGCCGGTGCGCGACGCCGTGCCGCGCTCGCCGCTGCTGCCGACGCCGTTTCGCGCGCGCCGCGTGTGCTGCCTGCGCTATGAAATTCCTGGAGAAACGCAACTGTGTGGAAGCTGCCCCCTGCTATTGACGATGGACGACGCGGCGCTGGCCGAGCAGGACGCGATCCGGTGACGCCGGTGACACGTGCCGCCCGCCGCCATGCGCTCGGCGCACTGGCCGCGCTCGGCGCTGCGTGCTGCGGCGCGTGGGTTGCGCCGGCCGTGGCGGTCGCCGACGACGCACGTGCCGGGCAGCGCAGCACGGCAACGCAACCGGGCCGCTCGCTGGCGGGCAACCCCGTCGTGTCGCAGGCCAGCGCGACGATGCCCGTGCGACCGCGGCGCGTGGTCGCGCTCGACTTCATGTTCGCGGAAAGCGTGATCGCGCTCGACATCGTGCCGGTCGGCATGGCCGATACCGCGTTCTATCCGGGCTGGCTCGGCTACGAGAGCGACCGGCTCGCGCACGTGACCGACATCGGCTCGCGGCAGGAGCCGGGGCTCGAGGCGATCGCCGCGGTGAAGCCCGATCTCATCATCGGCGTGGGCTTCCGGCATGCGCCGATCTTCGCCGCGCTCGACCGGATCGCGCCGACGATCCTGTTCCAGTTCAGCCCGAACGTGTCGGAAGACGGCGTGCCCGTCACGCAGCTCGACTGGATGCGGCAGATCTTCCGGACGATCGGTACCGTGACCGGACGCGATGCGCGCGCGCAGACGGTCGAAGCGCGACTCGACGCGGGGATCGTACGCAATGCGTCGCGGCTCAAGGCGGCCGGGCGCGGCGGCGAACGCATCGCACTGCTGCAGGACCTCGGGCTGCCCGACCGCTACTGGGCCTATACGGGCAACAGCACGTCGGCGGGCCTCGCGCGCGCACTCGGGCTCGATCCGTGGCCGAAGAAGCCGACGCGGGAGGGCACGCTTTACGTGACGTCCGCCGATCTGCTCCGGCAACGCGATCTCGCCGTGCTGTTCGTCACCGCGACGGGGATGGACGTGCCGCTGTCGTCGAAGCTCGATTCGCCGGTGTGGCGTTTCGTGCCTGCGCTGCGCGAGCACAGGATCGCGCTCATCGAGCGGAACATCTGGGGGTTCGGCGGGCCGATGTCGGCGCTGAAGCTGGCCGACGTGATGACCGATACGATGCTGAAGCTGCCGGCCGTGCGCTGAACGCGCGGTTTGTCGTGAGCGGGTGGGGCAGCGCGGTCGGGAGCCGCGTCGTCATCCGCGTGCCGTGCGAACGGGACGCGGCATTGCGGTGGCGTTACGTGTATGCAAGTACGCCGAACAATCTTTCCTTCCGGCTTATCCGAATCCTTCCGACCTCCGAACCGAACACCGCCTGCACGCCGCAATCGCTGCGCGCAGGTGGCCCGCGTTCACCCGTGTTTACGCGCTCAGCGCGTCTTCACCATCCCGTGCGCGCGACCGCGCGGGCGTCGTGTCGCTGACGATCTGCCCGTTGTCGAGCTTCAGCAGGCGATCGGCGAGATCGAAATAGCGGTCGTCGTGCGTGATCACGATCACGGCCTTGCCGCGCGCGCGCAACTCGGGCAGCAACTGCTCGTAGAACACGGCCTTGAACGACGGATCCTGGTCGGCCGCCCATTCGTCGAACAGGTAGAACGGCCGGTCCTCCAGGTAAGCGACGACGAGCGCGAGCCGCTTGCGCTGCCCGGTCGACAGCGCGCGGTTCGAGAACGCGCCGTCGACGACCTTCACCTTGTGATCGAGCGCGAGCTTCGCGACCAGCGCGTTCGCGCGCGCATCGGCCTGCGCACGCGCCGGATCGTCCGGGTCGACGATGCCGAGCAGCGCATCGAACAGGTGGAAGTCGTTGAACACCGCGCTGAAGCGCTGCCGGTACGCGGCACGCTCGCGCCAGCCGATCGTGCGGCCGTCGACCTCGATCGCGCCTTCCTCCGGTTCGTAGAGTCCCGTCAGCACCTTCGCGAGCGTGGTCTTGCCGCTGCCGTTGCCGCCGACGATGAACACGAGTTCACCGGGCCGGATCGTCAGGTCGATCGGCCCGATCCGGAACATCCGTTCGTCGCGCTCGTGAAAGTAGGCGTGCGTGACGCCGCGCAACGTGACGGCGCCGGCCGGCGGCACGTCGGGGGCTTCGCTGGCGGGCGGCACCGTGCGCAGCGCGCCGAATTCGGCCATCACGCCTTCGATGCGCCCGAGCGACACGCGTGCCGCATTGACGGTCGGCAGGTTGTTCAGCAGTCCGTCGAGCGGCACCAGCATGAACAGGAACACGACGACGTAGCCGGCTGCCGTGCTCGCATCGGCATGCACGCCGAGCTGCGGCCAGAACGCGGCCGCGCCAAGGAACACGTAGAACAGGAAGATGATCCAGCCGACGCCGACCGCGTACGCGCTGAACGCGCGCCGGCGGTGGTCGCGTACCTCGCCGATCGCGGCGCCGAGCTGGCCGTCGACGAACTGGCGTGCGCGCGCGTCGTGCAGCTTCAGTTCCTTCGCGCCGGAGAACAGCGAGCCGAGGTAGCCGAACAGGCGGTCCTGCGCCTGACCGGCCGCCTCGAGCGACGCGATCGCGCGGCGATCGCCGGTGTGATAGCCGAGCGAGCCCGCGATGATCGCAGTCAGCGCGAGCAGGCACACGGGCCACGACAGCCACGCGAGATAGCCGAGGCAACCGAACACGATCGAGCCGTGCATCACCAGGTTCGGCAGTGCGAAGAACAGCATCGACACGTTGGTCGCGTCGTCGGTCAGCACCGACTGCACGGGTGCCGCGCCGATCCGCTCGATGTCGCGCAGTTCGGCCGCGCCGACGCGCCGCGCGAGATGGACACGCAGCCGAGCCATCGTGTCCTGCGACAGCCGGGCGAACAGCGTGCCCGACACGATGCGCGTGACGAGCGCAATCACCGCGCACAGCGCGAAGCGCCACGCGAGCGACGCGTCGGCCGCGCCGGGCGTCGCGAGCGCGCGGTTCAGCGTCGCGACGAGCAGCACGCTCGCGACGCCGTTGAGCACGCAGGCGACGAGCGCCAGCGTGAGCGACGCGCGGCTTTCGCGCAGCAACGCGAGGATCAGGCGGGCCGCGGGGCGGCTGGGGGAGGCGTCGAGGGACGGCGGGGAAGAAGGCTCGTGGGCGGCTGTCATCGGCAACGTCGGTAAATGATGGGCAGGCAAATCATGCGGAAATGGCAGGACTGACGCGAAAGCAGCACGCGGGACGGGCCCGGTTGCGGCTTTCCTCCCTGATAGACGAACGGGCCGCACAAATATTTAGTCCTGCCTTCAAAAAATGCGTCCGTCCGGACTTTGCACGCAAAACGGTAAAAAATCGGCCGCGCCGTTCGTCACACCACTGAAGCCGCCCCATGCGGCCCCGAGACTTGGCCGAAGCGGCCGGACCGAAGGACTTCACGCACATGACGAGTTTCCCGACTGCGTTGCATCACCGAATCCGCGAACTGGCGCGCCGTGCGCCCGACGCGCCCGCGCTCGCCGCGCCTTTCCAGAACGACCTGCGCCTGTCGCGCGGCGCGCTCGACGCGCGTGCGTCGCACCTTGCCCGCCAGCTGCGGGCGGCCGGTGTCGGCGCGGAAGTGCGGGTCGGCGTTTGCGTCGAACGCTCGTGCGAGCTGTTCGTCGCGCTGCTGGCCGTGCTGAAGGCGGGCGGCGTGTTCGTGCCGCTCGATCCGCGTCATCCGGCCGCGCGCCTCGACTGGATCGTCCGCGATGCGCAACTGCGCCACGGGATCGTCGATGCGGCCGGCCGCGCGGCGCTCGGCGCGCCGTTCGAACACGCGTTCGACGCGACGTCCGCGGATGCCGCCGCCTGCGTCGACGACGAGGACGTGCTGGTGCATCCGCGCTCGGCCGCCTACATGATCTATACGTCGGGCTCGACCGGCACGCCGAAGGCGGTGGTCGTCGAGCACGGGCCGCTCGCCGCGCATTGCGATGCGCTCGCGGCCGCGTTGCCGATCGAGGGCGGCGATCGCCTGCTGCATTTCGCGTCGGTCAACTTCGACGCCGCGCACGAGTGCTGGCTCGCGCCGCTCGCGATCGGCGCGAGCGTGACGATTGCGCCGCCGCAGCCGTTCGCGCCGGACGCCGCCCATGCGCTGATGGTGCGCGAGTCGGTCAACGTCGCCGCGTTCCCGCCGGCCTACCTGCGCGAATTCGCGGCCGTCGCCGCGCGCGACGGCGTGCCGCCGGCCTTGCGCGTGCTCGCGTTCGGCGGCGAAGCGCTGCCGCAACAGGCATTCGAATTCGTGCGCAGCACGTTCCTGTCGGTGCGCCTGATCAACGGCTACGGGCCGACCGAGGCCGTGATCTCGCCGATGCTGTGGCCGGTCGAGCCGGGTGAAATGCCCGTGCTGGCGGCGAACGATGCGTATGCGTCGCTGCCGATCGGTCGCGTGATCGGCCCGCGTGTCGCTCGCATCGAGGGCGACGAGGCCGGCGAATCGGGCGAGGGCGGCGAGCTGCTGCTCGGCGGCGTGTGTCTCGCGCGCGGCTATCACGGCCGCCCGGCGCTGACCGCCGAACGCTTCATTCCCGATGCGGACGGCGAGCCTGGTGCCCGCGTGTACCGCACCGGCGACCTCGCGCGCCTGCGCGACGACGGCGCATTCGATTATCTCGGTCGCCTCGACGACCAGGTCCAGGTGCGCGGCGTGCGCGTGGAGCCCGCGGAAATCGCCGCGTGCCTGCGCACGCATCCGGCGGTGACCGACGCGGCCGTGATCGCCGAAACCGGCAACGGGCCGACGCGGCTGATCGCGTGCGTCGCGCTGCGCGCGGCCGCCGACGATGCAGTGCTGAAGGCGCACGTGGGCGCGCAGTTGCCCGCCGCGTGGCAGCCGCACCGGTTCGTGCGCTGCGACGCACTGCCATACACGCTGAACGGCAAGATCGACCGTGCCGCGCTGCGCGAGCGCATCGCCGCCGAACGCGACTCCGGACAACCCGCCGGCGACGCGCCGCGCACGCCGACCGAGCAGCAGATCGCCGGCCTCTGGCAGACGCTGCTCGGCCTCGACGCGACGCCGTCGCGCGACGGCCGCTTCTTCGCGCTGGGCGCCGACTCGCTCGCCGCGATGCAACTGCAAGCCGCGATCCGCGCCGGGTTGCGCGTAAACCTGCGGCTCGACACGCTGTTCGCCGATTTGGCACTGGCCGAGCTGGCCGCGCATGTCGATCGCGCGGAACGCGAAACGGGCGAGCCGCTGGTCACGATTACCGCACGCCGTGCACCGGCCGATGCCGCCGCATCGGGTGCCCAGTATGTCGATCGTGCCGCATCGTTCGCACAGCAACGTTTCTGGGTGCTCGCGCAAACGCGCGACGCCAGCGCCGCGTATCACATCGCCGCGCACTGGACGATCGACGGCGCGCTCGACCGCACTGCGCTGCAGCGCGCGCTCGATCACGTGATCGGGCGGCACGACGCGTGGCGCACGACGCTCGTCGACCATGACGACGGCATCGTGATGCAGCGCATCCATGCCCATCTGCCAGTTTCGATCGCGACGCTCGATTTGCGCGAGCGACCGCCTGCTGCACGCGATGCGGAAGCCGCGCGCATCGCCGAACGCGACGCGGGTGCGCCGTTCGATCTGTCGCACGGGCCGCTGCTCCGCGCGACGCTCGTCGTGCTCGCCGACGCGCGCCACCGGCTGCTGCTGACCGCGCACCACGCGATCACCGACGGCTGGAGCTCGCGCTGCGCATTCGACGAGCTGTCGGCCGCATACCACGCGTATGCGGAAGGCCGCGAACCGTCGTTGCCGGACCTGCCGATCCAGTACGCCGACTACGCGGACTGGCAGCGCGACATGCTCACGGGCGGCGAAGGCGAGCGTCAGCTCGACTACTGGCGCGGTGCATTGCGCGACGTGCCGGGCCCTCTCGCGCTGCCGGTCGACCGGCAGCCGGGCGCGACGCGCACGCTGCAGGGCGCACGCGTGTCGGTCCGCCTGCCCGACGCGGTCGCGGCCGACGTGCGGCGTCTCGCGCGCGACGCGCGGGCCACGGTCTTCACGGTGCTGCTGGCCGCGCTCGACGCATGGCTGTCGCGCCTGACCGGCGAGACCGACGTCGTCGTCGCGGTGCCGGTCGCGCATCGCCAGCGGCCGGAAACGCGCGCGCTGCTCGGCCTGTTCCTGAATACGGTCGCGCTGCGCGTGCGCGTGGCGCCGACGCTGCCGTTCCGCGCGCTGGTCGACGCGGCACGCACGGCGGCACTCGACGCGGTCGCGCATCAGGACGTGCCGTTCGAGCGCGTCGTCGACGCGGTGAAACCGCCCGTCAAGCGCGGCGACGAATGGCTGCGCGTGAAATTCGCGCAGCAGTTCGATGCACGGCACGACAGCGTGCTGCCGGGCGCGATCGCGGTTGCGACGCCGGGGCCCGATCTCGCTGCGCGCTTCGACTTCGCACTGGATTTCACCGACGACGCGCACGGGATCGAACTGGTCGCCGCCCATGCGACCGACTGCATCGATGCCGACACCGCACGCGCATGGCTCGACAGCTATGCGACGCTCGTCGCGTCCGCCGCACATGAACCGCACTGCACGACGGCCGAACTGCCGTGCGATGCGTCGCCGGCATCGCGCCAGCCGCGCGACGGCCGTGCGCTGCGCGTCGAGCACGCCGACATCGTCGCCGCATTCGCGCGGCAGGCCGCTGCCTATCCGCATCGCGTCGCGCTCGACGATGCGTCGGCGTCGCTGACGTTCGCGGAACTCGACGATGCGTCGAACCGCATCGCACATGCGCTGAAGCTGCGCGGCGCGACGGCGGAAGCACCCGTCATCGTCTGCATCGAGCGTTCGGCCCGCTTCGTCGTCGGCCTGCTCGGCGCACTGAAGGCCGGCGCGCTGGCCGTGCTGCTCGACCCGGCCCAGCCGGCCGCACGCCTCGCGGCGGCGGCCGCCGATTGCGGTGCACGCTGGGCGCTCGTCGCGCAGGGTCGGGATACGGCCGCATGGCCGGCCGGCAGCGACGCGCAGCCGCTCGACGTCGACGCGCTCATGCAGGACGCGACGCTCGCGCATGCGGCCGGCGTACGCGTCGCGCCGCATCCCGAACAGGGCGCCTATCTGATCTATACGTCGGGTTCGACCGGTACGCCGAAGGGCGTCGTCGTGTCGCACGGCGCACTGGCCGACTACGTGCAGGGCATGCTCGACGAACTCGCGTTCGTACCGGACGCGTCGTTTGCGATGGTGTCGACCGTCGCCGCCGACCTCGGCCACACGACACTGTTCGGCGCGCTGTGCGCGGGCCGCACGCTGCACCTGCTGCCGGCCGCGTGCGCGTTCGACCCGGACCAGTTCGCGGACGAGATGCGCCGCCGCGACGTCGGCGTGCTGAAGATCGTGCCGAGCCACCTGCAGGCACTGCTCGACGCGCGCGTGCCGGCCAACGTGCTGCCGCGCCACGCGCTCGTGACCGGCGGCGAAACGCTGACGTGGGCGCTCGTCGCGCGTCTGGCCGCACTCGTGCCGGCCTGCCGCGTGATCAACCATTACGGGCCGACCGAAGCGACCGTCGGCGCGATCGCGTGCGATACCGCGTCGATCGCCGCCGATGCACGCGATCCCGCAAGCGGCGTGCCGCTCGGCGGACCGCTGCCGAATGCGCGCGCGCTGGTGCTCGACGCGTTCGGCGCATGCGTGCCGGCCGGCGCCACGGGCGAGCTGTACCTGGGCGGACCGGGCGTGGCGCGCGGCTACCTGAACCGGCCGGCGCAGACCGCCGAGCGCTTCGTGCCCGATCCGTTCACGCCCGGTGCACGCCTGTATCGCACCGGCGACCGCGTGCGCCTGCGCACGGACGGCCGTCTCGCGTTCCTCGGCCGCATCGACGACCAGGTGAAGATTCGCGGCTATCGCGTCGAACCGGGCGAGGTGAGCGCGGCGGTACGCGCGGCCGGCCCGGTCGCGCAGGCCGAGACGCTCGCGATCGCGCACGACGGCCGCCTGCGGCTCGCGACGTTCGTCGTGATGCGCGACGGCGCGGCATTCGACGAAGCCGCCGTGCGCGCGGCGCTCGGCGCGACGCTGCCCGACTACATGGTGCCCGCGCAGTTCGTCGCGCTCGCGCGCCTGCCGGTGACCGCGAATGGCAAGATCGATCGCGCGGCGCTGCGCGAACTGGCCGCCGCGCCGGTGGCGGTTGCCGCCGGCGACGCGCCGCAAGGCCCGGTCGAAACGGCGCTCGCCGAAGTCTGGCAAGCAGTGCTGAAGGCGCCGCACGTCGGCCGCGACGACAACTTCTTCGAACTCGGCGGCGACTCGATCCTGGTGCTGCAGGTGATTGCACGCGCCCGCAAGCGCGGCGTGCGCTTCACGCCGAAGCAGCTGTTCGACGGCCCGACGGTCGCCGAACTCGCACGCATCGCGAAAACCGAGGACGTCGCCGCTGCAACGTCGGCACCGGCATCTGCAATGCCGGCTCAGTCCGCACCGGCTGTCGCGGCGATCCTGACGCCCGCGCAACAGCGCTTCTTCTCGCTCGACGTGCCGCATCCGGGCCACTGGAACCAGTCGGTCGCGTTCGACGTACGCGGTCCGTTCGACGCCGATGCATTCGCGCGAGCGTTCGATACGTTGCTGACCCATCACGACGCATTCCGCCAGCGCTTCGCGCGCGGCGCGGACGGCAACTGGCATGCAAGCGAGGCGACGAAACCGTACGACGCGCTGCCGTTCGTCGAAGTCGCCGCACGCGACGAAGCCGACGCACTCGCGCGCTTCGACGCGTTGCAGCGCCGCCTCGATCTCGGCCGCGGACCGCTCGCCTGCGCATGCGCGGCGCGGCTGCCGGACGGCGCGACGCAGCTGTATCTGGCGATTCACCACGCGATCGTCGACGGCGTGTCGTGGCGCATCCTGCTCGAGGACCTGGACACCGCGTATCGCGCAGCATGCGAGCGCATGCCGGTTCGCCTGTCGCAGCCGGGCCCGCGCGCGGATGCATGGGCCGCACGTCTCGCGTGCGCCGCGACGGAACCGGCATCGCCATTCGCCGTTGAAACGGCCTACTGGGCCGGCATGGCACAGGGCGATGACCTCGTGCCCGATCATCCCGACGCAGCGGCGACGAACGCCGACGCGGCCGTCGTCGTGCAGACGATCGACGCTGCCCTGACACGCGCCGTGCTGACCGACGCGCACGCCGCGTATCGCACGCAGACGATCGAACTGCTGGGCGCGGCGCTCGCCCTGGCGCTGGCTGGTGCCCGCGGCACCGCTTCGTGCCGCGTCGAACTCGAAGGACATGGCCGCGAGGCGCTGTTCGACGATGCGGACGCGAGCCGCACGATCGGTTGGCTGACGAGCCACTATCCGGTGACGCTGCCGGTCGAAGCCACGGCGCGCGACACGCTGTGCGCGGTCAAGGACACGCTGCGCGCGGTGCCGCACAAGGGGCTCGGCTTCGGCGTGCTCGCGCACTACGGCGACGCGGCGACGCGTGCGGCGCTGGCCGCGGTGCCGCGTCCGCGCGTCACGTTCAACTATCTCGGCCAGTTCGATGCGCCGCGCGATGCGACGCTTGTGCCGCGCTTCGGTGGCACCGGCATCGAACGCGACCCGCAGGGGCCGCTCGGCAACACGCTCGCGATCCATGCGTACCTGGATACCGATCGCGACGGCGCACGCACGCTGAAGGTCCACTGGGTATACGGCGCGCCGCAGTTCGAGCGCGCGACGATCGATGCATTCGCGGAGCGCTTCGCAGCCGCATTGCGCGAACTCGCCGATGCATGCGCGTCGCGTGTCGCGCATCGCGGTGGCGGGGCGACGCCGGGCGATTTCCCGCTCGCGCAGGCCGCCGGCCTCACGCAGGCCGCGATCGAACGCGCACCACTCGACTGGCGCACGATCGACGACGTGTACCCGCTGTCGCCGATGCAGCAGGGGATCCTGTTCCATGCGCTGTTCGCGCCCGGTCATGCAAGCTACGTGAACCAGCTCGTCGCGACCGCGACGGCGCTCGATGCCGACCGGCTCGCGGCCGCGTTCGGCGCATCCGTCGCGCGCCACGACATCCTGCGCACGAGCGTGATGCCCGACGAGGCCGCACCGCTGCAATGCGTGCATCGCCATGCGTGGATGCCGGTCGAGCAACTCGACTGGCGCACACGCGGCGCCACGCTCGACACCGATTTCGATGCGTGGCTCGCGGCCGACCGCGCGCGCGGCTTCGACTGGCGCGAACCGCCGCTGATGCGGCTCACGCTGATCCGCGTCGCCGATGACGCATGGCGCGTCGTCTGGACGCGCCACCACGTGCTGCTCGACGGCTGGAGCACCGCGCGCCTGCTCGCGGACGTGCTGCGCGACTATCGCGACCCCGATGCGGTATCGCCGTTCGCGAGCCGCCCGGCGCTGCGCTATCGCGACTTCATCGCATGGCTCGGCACGCGCGACCGCGAGGCCGACGAGCGCTTCTGGACCGGCCGGCTCGCGCGTCTCGATGCGCCGACGCTGATCGCCGAGCGCGCGGCCGACCGCGCGGACGCCGAGATGGTCACGTGGCGCGCGACGATCGACGCGGATGCGACGACGCGTGTCGCGCAAACGGCGCGTGCGCTGAAGCTGACCGTCAACACGCTGGTGCAGGGTGCCTGGGCGCTCGTGCTGCAGCGCATGACGTACCAGCCGGCCGTCGCGTTCGGCGCGACCGTCGCGGGCCGTCCCGATGCGCTCGCGGACGTCGATACGGTGCTCGGCCTTTTCATCAACACGCTGCCGGTGATCACGGCGCCGGCGCCGCAGCAACGCGCGGCCGACTGGCTGCAAGCGCTGCAGCACGAGAACGCGGCCGCCGCCGAGCATGCGCACACGCCGCTCGCCGACATCCAGCGCTGGGCGCGCGGCGCCGGCGGCGCACTGTTCGACACGCTGGTCGTGTTCGAGAACTATCCGGTCGACGATACGGCGCGTGAAGCCGATCCGCGCGCGCTCGCGCTGAGCGGCGTGCGCAGCATCGAGTCGACCGATTTCGCGCTGACGCTCGTGATCGAGAGCGGCGCCGAACTGACGATCGACTACGGCTACGACACCGCGCGCGTCGATGCGCACCAGGTCGAGACCTGGCACCGCGCGTTCGCGTGCGCGCTCGATGCGCTGGCCCGCACGCCGGACGCGCCGCTCGGCACGCTGTCGATCGCCGACGACGCGACGCGCGACGCACTGGCACTCGCGCAGGACACCGCACGGACCTGGCCGGAGGCGCAACGGCAACCGCTGCACCTGCAGTTCGCGGATGCGGCACGGGCGACGCCCGATGCGATCGCGCTCGAATATGCGGACATCCACGGCGGCGTGCAACGCGCGACCTATCGCGAACTCGACCTGAACACGACGCGCGTCGCCGCCGCATTGCGCCGACGCGGCGTGCGGCCCGACACGCCGGTTGCGTTGTGCGTCGAGCGCTCGTTCGACATGGTGACGGCACTCGTCGGCGTACTGAAGGCCGGCGCCGCGTACCTGCCGGTCGATCCCGACTATCCGGCCGAGCGCATCGCGTACCTGCTGCGCGACGCGCGGCCCGCGGTCGCGATCACGCAAGCCCATCTGCGCGAGCAGGTCGAGGCCGCGCTCGGCGGCGACACGACGACGCAGCTGCTGACGGTGGCCGATCTGCTCACCGACGGTGACGACGCTGTCGACGCAGCGGTCGATGCCGCCGCCGACCTTGCGACCGACATCGATGCTGCACAGCTCGCGTACCTGATCTACACGTCCGGCTCGACCGGCAAGCCGAAGGGCGCCGGCAACTCGCACGGCGCGCTCGCGAACCGGATCGCTTGGATGCAGCACGCGTACCGGCTGACGCGCGACGACATCGTGCTGCACAAGACCCCGTTCGGCTTCGACGTGTCGGTCTGGGAATTCGTGTGGCCGCTCGCCATCGGCGCGAAGCTCGCGATCGCCGCGCCCGGCGATCACCGCGATCCAGCCCGCCTCGCGGCCGCGATCCATGCGCACGGCGTGACGGTGCTGCACTTCGTGCCGTCGATGCTGGCCGCGTTCGCCGCGTATCTCGACGATTTCCCGGCCGCCGCGCAATGCGACAGCGTGCGCCTGATCGTCGCGAGCGGCGAGGCGCTCGCGCCCGAGCTCGTCGCGAAGGTCGCGCGGCTGGTGCCGAACGCGACGCTCGTGAACCTGTACGGGCCGACGGAAGCCGCGATCGACGTGTCGCACTGGACCTGCGGCCCCGACGACGCTAACGCCGTCGCGGTGCCGATCGGCCATCCGATCGCGAACCTGCAACTGCACGTGCTCGACGCGGCCTGGCAGCCGGTGCCGGCCGGCGCGACCGGCGAACTGTATCTGGCAGGCGCGGGCCTCGCGCGCGGCTATCTCGGCCGCCCGGGGCTGACCGCCGAGCGCTTCGTCCCCGATCCGTTCGTGCCGGGCACTCGCATGTATCGCACCGGCGACCTCGCACGGCGCCGAACCGATGGCGCACTCGACTACCTCGGCCGCGTCGACACGCAGGTGAAGCTGCGCGGCCAGCGGATCGAGCCGGGCGAAATCGAGGCGCTGCTGCGCGCGGCGCCGGGCGTGCACGACGCGGTCGTGATCGTGCGCGACGAGCAGCTGGTCGGCTATGTCGCACGCGGCGACGCGGGCCCGCTCGACCGTGCCGCACTGCTGGATTCGCTGCGCGCGCAGTTGCCGGCCTACATGGTCCCATCGCAGTTGATCGAGCTCGACGCGCTGCCGGTCACGCCGAACGGCAAGTGCGACCGCCATGCGTTGCCCGCGCCGGTGCGCGAGGCGGCCGCGGCCGTCGAACTCGCGACCGACACGGAGCGCGCGCTCGCGACGATCTGGCAGCGCGTGCTGCACGTGGACGCGATCGGGCGCGACGACGATTTCTTCCTGCTCGGCGGCCACTCGCTGCTCGCGACGCAGGCCCATGCGCAGGCGAACCTGCACTGGGGTCTCGCGCTGCCGCTGCGCACGCTGTTCGACACCCGCACGCTCGCACGCTGCGCGGACGCGATCGATGCGGCCTGCGCGGCACGCGGCGAGACCGACGCGGCGAGCGCGATCGACGCGCTGCTCGGCGAACTGGAAACCCAATAAGGACGACGGATGACGAAGGTTCAACCCGACTGGCTCGCGCTCGCGACGCGTTTCGCGCAACTGCCCGACGCGCAGCGCGCGGTGTTCATCGACAAGCTCGGCGCGGCCGGCATCGATTTTCGCGTGCTGCCGATCCCGCCGCGCACGCCGCGCGGCGACCGCGTGCCGGCGTCGTTCGCGCAGACGCGGCTGTGGCTGCACGCGCGGTTGATCGACGCGCCGGACGCGTATCACATCACCGAGCGGCTCGCGCTGACAGGCCCGCTCGACGCGCATGCGCTGCGGCTCGCGTGCGATGCGCTGATCGCGCGCCATGAAGCGCTACGCACGACCTTCGACGAAGCGGAGGACGGCGTCGCGCAGACGATCCATGCGCCGCTGCGCTGCCCGTGGCGTGAGACCGATCTCGAAGCGCTGCCCGACGCGCGGCGCGTCGCACGCGCCGAAAGCATCGCGACGGCCGACGAAGCCGATGCGTTCGATCTCGGCGCGGCACCGCTCGTGCGCGCACACCTGATCCGCTTCGACGCGACGCATCACTGGCTCGCGCTGACCGTGCACCACATCGTGTCGGACGGCTGGTCGTCGGGCGTGATGCTGGACGAACTCGCGGCGTTCTATCGCGCGTATGCGTCGGGCGCGCCGGTGCCGCTCGCGCCGCTGCCGATCCAGTACGCGGACTATGCGCTTTGGCAGCGCCGCTGGCTCGATGCCGGCGAACGCGATCGCCAGCTGGCGTTCTGGCGCGAGCGGCTCGACCCGCAGCGCGGCGTACTCACGCTGCCCGGCGCGGCCGCACGGCCCGCACGCCGCAGCGCGCGCGGTGCACGTCACGTGTTTTCGCTCGACGCGCGCACCGGTGCGCAATTGCGCGCCTTCGCGGCCGCGTCGGGCGCGACGCCGTTCGCGGTGTTGCTCGCGGCGCTCGACGCGCTGCTCGCGCGCGCGACCGGCGATGCGCGGATCTGCGTCGGCGTGCCGGCCGCGAACCGTGAACGCGCGGAAACGGCCGGCCTGATCGGCTTCTTCGTCAACACGCTCGCGATCGACGTCGACGTGCCCGCGCACGGCAATTTCTCGGCGCTGGTCGCGCGCGCGCAGCGTGCGCTCGTCGATGCACAGATGCACCAGGACGTGCCGTTCGAGCAGGTCGTCGACGCGCTCGGCGTGCCGCGCAGCGCGAGCCACCATCCGCTGTTCCAGGTGATGGCCGCGTATGGCGAGCGCCGTGCGCTGCCCGCGCTGGGCTCGGCGTCGGCAGCCTTGCTGCCGTCCGGCACGCCGTCCGCGAAATTCGACCTGACGCTCGCCGTCGAGGCGACGCCCGACGGCACGTTCGACGCCGCGTTCATCTATGCGCTCGACCTGTTCGACGGCGACGCGATCGCGCGGCTGGCCGCGCGCTTCGTCACGCTGCTCGGCGATGCGCTCGCGCGTCCCGACATGCCGGTCGGCGATCTCGACTGGCTGCCTGCCGACGAGCTCGCGCAACTCTTCGCGTGGAACGCGCCGGCGGGCGCGGCCGAGGCCGAACCGTTCGTCCCGGTGCATGCACGCATCGCCACGCATGCGAACGCACGGCCCGACGCACGCGGCGTCGCCGACATCGATCGCGCGCTGACGCGCGGTGAGGTCGACGCGCGCGCGGCACGCATCGCGCGTAATCTCGTCGCGGCTGGCGTGCGGCCCGAAATGCGCGTCGGCGTCGCGTTGCAGCGCTCGGTCGACCTGCTGGTCGCGTTGATCGCGGTACTGAAGTCGGGCGCCGCGTTCGTGCCGCTCGATCCGGCCCACCCGCGCGAACGGCTCGCGCAGATCGTCGGTGACGCGGGCATCGCGCACGTGCTGACCGACGGCGCGAGCGCCGCGTCGCTGCCCGAGCTGCCGGCGCTGCGCGTCTGGCGCGCGGACGAAGTCGACGCGCTCGACGAAGCCGCGGACGTCGCGCTGCCGGACGTGCTGCCCGGCCATGCGGCGTACGCGATCTACACGTCGGGCTCGACCGGCAAGCCGAAGGGCGTGATCGTCGATCACGCGGCGTTCGCGCGGCATTGCGTGGCGATCGCGAAGCGCTACGGCGCGGGCGAGCACGACGTGTTCCTGCTGTTCCAGTCGGTCAACTTCGACGGCGCGCACGAGGGCTGGTTTTCGCAATACCTGTCGGGTGCCGCCGTGTCGGTGACGGCCGACGTGCTGTGGCCGCCCGCGCAGACCTGCGCGATGATGGTCCGCGACGGCGTGACGATGACCTACGTGCCGCCCGGCTGCGCCGCGCAGCTCGCGGAATGGGCGCTCGCGCACGGCGCGCCGCCGACGCTGCGCTCGCTGACGGTCGGCGGCGAGGCGACGTCGCGCGAGGCGTTCGCGATGCTGCGCCGCGCGCTGCCGAATGTGCGCGTGGTCAACGGCTACGGCCCGACCGAAACCGTGATCACGCCGACGCTGTGGATGTTCCGTCCCGGCGACGATCTCGCAAAGCTGGGTGACGCCGCCTATCTGCCGATCGGCACGCTGGTCGGCGCACGCACCGCGCACGTGCTCGACGCGCGGCTGCATCCGCTGCCGGTCGGCGTGATCGGCGAGCTATACCTGGGCGGCGAGGGGATCGGCGTCGCGCGCGGCTACCTCGATCGTCCCGCGCTGACGGCCGAGCGCTTCGTACCCGATCCGTACGGCGCGCTTGGCGCGCGCCTGTATCGCACGGGCGACCTCGTGCGGCGCCGCGCGGACGGCGTGTTCGACTTCATCGGCCGCGTCGATCACCAGGTGAAGCTGCGTGGGCTGCGCATCGAACTCGGCGAGATCGAGGCGCAGCTGGCCGCGCACGACGCGGTGCGCGAAGCGTGCGCGGTCGTGCACGGTCAGGGCGCGCAGGCGCAGCTCGTCGCCTACGTCGAACTGACCGCCGATGCGCAGGCCGCCGCGCAACCGGTCGAGGCCGCGACGCTCGACGCGCATCTGCGCCGCACGCTGCCCGACTACATGGTGCCCGCGCAGCTGATCGTGCTCGACGCGCTGCCGCGCAACGCGAACAGCAAGGTCGACCGTGCGCGGCTGCCGGCGCCGGTGCGCGTCGAACGCGCCTACGAAGCGCCGCACGACGGCGACGAAGCCGCGCTCGCGGCGATCTGGTGCGACGTGCTGAACGTCGAGCGTGTCGGCCGCGGCGATCACTTCTTCGAACTCGGCGGCCATTCGCTGGCGGCGGTGCGCGTTGCGACGCGCGTCGCCGAGCGGCTCGGCCGTGACGTGCCGGTGCGTGCGCTGTTCGAAGCGCCGGTGCTCGCGCAGTACGCGCGCCAGGTGGCCGACGCGCCGCGCGCCGCGCACGCCGGCGCCGCGGCGCCAGGCGTCGCGGTGGTCAAACCCGATGCGCACGGCGTGTGGCCGCTGTCGCCCGCGCAGCTCGGCCTGTGGTTCCTGTGGCGCGCGCAGCCGGACAGCGCCGCGTACAACATTCCGGTCGCGCTGCGCGTGCGCGGCCCGCTCGACGTCGATGCACTGCACGCGGCGTTCTCGGCTGCGGCGGCCGCGCACCCGGCGCTGCGCGCACGGCTCGTCGTGCGCGACGGCATGCTGCCGGGCCAGCGGATCGACGCCGCGGCGTCCGTCGCACTGCCGCTCGTCGACCTGTCCGCGCAGCCCGACGCGCTCGCCCGCGCGGCGGCGCTGACCGACGCCGATGCGCTCGCGCCGTTCGATCTCGCGGCCGACGCGCCGCTGTGGCGCGCATGCGTGCTGCGGCTCGCCGCGGACGATCACGTGCTATCGGTGACGATCCATCACATCGTGTCGGATGGCGAATCGATCGAGCTATGGCTCGACGCGGTGCGGGCACGCTATGTCGATCTGGTCCGCGGCTTGGCGACATCGGTGTCGACGCCGGCGCAAAGCACGCCGCTCGTGCTGCCCGCCCCGTGCCATCCGGCTCGCGTCGCTTACTGGCGCGACGCGCTGGCCGACCTGCCGTCTCCCGTGCTGCCGCGGCGCGCGAACGCGCCAGCTGTCCCGCAATGGCGTGCGGCGCGCATCGCGTTCGAGTTCGACGCGTCGCTGATCCGTGCCGCGCGCGACGCCGCGTCGGCTGCGCACGCGACGTTGCCGATGCTGCTGCACGCGGCGCTCAACACCGCGCTGTTCCGCGTGACGGGCGCGGACGACCAGCCGGTCGGCGTGCTCGCATCGACGCGCGAGCTGACGGGCGATGCCGCGCGCGATGCGCTCGGTCTCTTCATCAATTCCGTGGTCGTGCGCACGCGGCTCGACACGACGGCCCGCCGCACGGACGTGCTCGCGCAGGTGCGCGACACGGCGCTCGCCGCGTATGCGCATGCCGACGTGCCGTTCGCCGACGTCGTCGCGGCGCTGCGCGCGCCGCGTGCCGCGCAGGCCAATCCGCTGTTCCAGGTGATGTTCAACTACCTGCGCCCGACCGGCGCCGCCGCGCGCGACTGGGCCGGCCTGTCGCTCGCCGACTTCGACGACGTGCGCCATCGCGTGGTGTTCACGCTGGAGCTGGACGTCGTCGAGCACCCGGACGGCCGCGTGAGTGCCGCGTTTTCGTATGCGGACGAATTGCTCGACGGCGGTTTCGTCGATGCGCTCGTCGAGCGCTATCACGACGAAGTCGCGCGTTTCACCGGTGCGCCGGAAGCGGCACTCGGCCTGCCCGATGCGCTGTTCGCCGCGTCGGCAGCGGTCGCAGTCGACCCGGCAACAGGCAAAGCGACGCACGTCGAGACGGCATCGCGTGCCCCGAACGCTTCAGCCGCGCTTGCCGCGCTGTGGTCGGACACGTTCGCGACGGCCGCGCCCGCACCCGACACCGATCTGTTCGAAGCCGGCGCGACGTCGTTCGACGTCGTGCGCTTCGTCGACGCGGCCAGCCGCGCAGGTCACGCGCTGACGGTGGCCGACGTATTCGCGTTGCCGACGCTCGCGGCGCTGGGTGCGCGTATCGATGCGTCGGCCGAAACGCGGCAGGAGGTGCGCGATGCTGGCTGAAGTGCGCCCGGACGGATTCACGATGCTCGATACGTACCGCCTCGCGTTCGCGGACGGCCTGTTCGCCGTGCGCGACGGCACGGAAATCCGCGTCGCGCAGGGCGACGGCATCGGCGCGCAGTTGCTGCGCGCGCAACTCGCGGACGACGGCACGCTGCGCCTCGTCGCATACAACCATCGCGCGGCGCCGGCCGACCAGCGCCGCGCGCTGCTGGCCGCGCTCGCCGCCGCGTTTTCCGACGACGTGCGCCACGCGGCGATCCGGCTCGACCCGGCCGCATGGCCGGCGGTCGCGCTCGATGCGCTGCGCGCGAGCGGCGTGCTCGCCGACGGCGGCCTGTGCATGCGCGAAGGCTGGGCGCAGCAGGCCGATCTGTGGCGGGTCGGCGCACATCTGCCGTGCGCGACGCTGCCGATGCTGACCGACGGCCGGCGTCATCCGCGCCGGCCGCCCGCGCCGCGCGGCGACGTGTATGCGCGCGACCTGCCGGCGCTGGGCGTGCGCTTCACGCTGCGCGGCTGGCAGCCGGGCGAGGACGCCGCACGCGTCGCGCGCTGGTTCGACGATCCGCGCGTGCGCGACGGCTGGCCGGGCCCGCAGCCCGGCGTGGACGGCACGGCGCCCGATGCCGATCCGCACGTGACGCCGCTCGTCGGCTGCTTCGACGGCGAACCGTTCGCCTATGTCGAGGCGTTCTGGCTGAAGGAAGACCCGCTCGCGCCGCACGTCGGCGCGCGCGACTACGACCGCGGGCTGCGGATGCTGGTCGGCGAGTCGCGCTGGCGCGGCCCGCATTGCGTGGCCGGCTGGCTGCCGTCCGTCGTGCATTACCTGTTTCTCGACGACCCGCGCACCGAAGCGGTCGGCTGCGCGGTCCCGGCCGGCCGCGCGCGGGTCGTCGATACCCTCGCGCGGCATGGCTTCGCGCGGCAGCGCCGCCTGGCGCTCGCCGACGCGCAGCCGCTGTGGATGCGCACGCTGCGCGAGACCTTCTTCTCCGGCCGTCACGTCTGACGGGCCGGATTCACCGACAAGGGAGCTGAGAGACATGCAGAGAGAAACCGTATTCGACCTGATCGGCGTCGGCTTCGGGCCGTCGAACCTGGCGCTGGCCGTGCGCCTCGAGGAGCGGCGTGCGGCGCGTCCGCTCGCGCATTGCTTCATCGAACGCCAGCCGGAATTCGGCTGGCACCGCGGCATGCTGCTCGACGACTGCCGGATGCAGATCTCGTTTCTGAAGGATCTCGTCACGATGCGCGATCCGAAGAGCCGCTACACGTTCATCAACTATCTGTTCGAACGCGGCCGGCTGAACGAATTCGTCAACCTGAAGAACTTCTATCCGACCCGCGTCGAATTCCACGACTACCTGAGCTGGGTCGCCGACGCGTTCGACGAGCACGTCCACTACAGCGAAACCGTCACGGCGATCGAGCCCGTGCGCGGCGACGGCGCGCGGATCGATGCACTGCGCGTGCTGTCGCGCGACGCGGCCGGCCACGAGCGCCAGCGCGTGACGCGTGCGCTGTCGGTCGGCGTCGGCGGCACGCCGGCGGTGCCGGATGCGTTCGCCGTGCTCGGCCGCGATCGCGTGATCCATTCGTCGTCGTACCTGACCGACATCGACCGGCTGGTCGCGTCGCCGGACGGCGAGCGCCGCCGCGTCGCGGTGATCGGCGCGGGGCAGAGCGCGGCCGAGGTGTTCATCGACCTCGCGCGCCGCTTCCCGCACGTCGACGCGAGCCTCGTGATGCGCGCGGGCGCATTGAAACCGGCCGACGACAGCCCGTTCGTCAACGAGATCTTCAGCCCCGAGTTCACCGACGTCGTCTACGCGCAGCCGCACGACGCGCGCCGCGCGCTGCTCGAGCGCTATCGCGATACCAACTACGCGGTGGTCGACCGGCCGCTGATCGAGCAGATCTACGAAATGCTGTACCTGCAGCGCATCGACGGCACGCCGCGCCATGCGCTGCTCGCGAACAGCGCGATCGAGGCCGCGGTGCGCACCGCCGACGGCCGCATCGAGCTGACGCTGCGCGACCGGATGAACGGCGCCACGCGCGTCGAGCGCTTCGACGCGCTCGTGCTCGCGACCGGCTACCGGCGCGACACGCATTCGGCGCTGCTCGAGGGGCTCGTGCCGCATCTGGGCGATGCGCTCACGCGCGGCGACGTCACGCGCGACTACTTGCTCGCGACGCCCGAGCATTTCGCGCCGCGCATCTACCTGCAAGGCTGCTGCGAAGACAGCCACGGCCTGTCCGACACGCTGCTGTCGGTCCTGGCGCGCCGCGCGGACGAGATCTGCGCGTCGCTCGAAGACGGGATCGCGCCCGCCCATGACGATGGCGCGGCCCGGGCACTGCATGAACAACGACATCAAAACGGGGCGAGCGCGGGCCGCATGGCTTTCGCTCTTTGACAAAGGCGCGGTCGGAGACCGCATCGAAAAAGTGGAGCAGAGAAAGATGGAGTGGGCAACAGGCACGCGTGTGCGTGCGATCGAAGCCGCGGCGAGCGTGGCGTTCGGGATGGCGGCAGGGCACGCATTCGCCCAGACGGCGCCGGCCGTGAACGCAGGCGCCGCGGCGTCGGCCGGCAGTGCACGGAACGGTGCGGCGGCCAGTACGGCAGCCGGCGCGCCGAACGGTTCGCCGAGTGGCTCGACGACCGGCACGCTGCCGGCGATCAACGTCAACGCGGGCTCGGAAGGCGACGGCACGGTCGGGCTCGTCGCGAAGCGCAGCAAGACCGGCACCAAGACCGATACGTCGATCAATGAAATCCCGCAGACGATCAACGTCGTCACCGCGCAGCAGATCGAGATGACCGGCGCGACCGACGTGAACGCGGCGCTGCGCTACGTGCCCGGCTTCTCGTCGTACGGCTCGGACAACCGCTCCGACTGGTACGCGGCGCTGCGCGGCTTCACGCCGACCGCGTACGTGAACGGCCTGCAGGTGCCGAACACGCTGAACCTGTCGAGCTGGCGCGTCGATCCGTACATGATCGACAGCATCACCGTGCTGCGCGGGCCGACGTCGGTACTGTACGGCGCGGGCGACCCGGGCGCGATCATCGACGTGCAGACCAAGACGGCCGACGGAGAGCGCGTGCGCGAAGCCGGCGTGCAGTTCGGCAACTATGCGCGCAAGCAGTTCATGATCGACGTCGGCGACAAGCTCGACGCGGACGGCAAGTATGCGTACCGGTTCGTCGGCGTCGCGCGCGACGGCAACGCGCTGACGGGCCCGAACAACGACCAGCGCGTCGCGCTCGCGCCGTCGTTCCGCTGGCGCCCGGACGCGGATACGTCGCTGACGCTCTCGGCCACGTACCTGCAGGACTGGGGCGACATCTCGTCGAACTTCCTGCCGGCGCAAGGCACGGTGCTGCCGAACCCCAACGGGCAGCTGAGCAAGGACGTCTACGGCGGCGACCCGAATTTCAACTACTACCACAAGAAGCAGTGGTCGCTCGGCTACCAGTTCGAGCGGAACCTGAACGCGATGTGGACGTTCCGGCAGAACGTGCGCTGGATGCACCTGTCGCTCGACAACGGCTCGGTGTTCGGCGCCGGCTTCGCGGACGGCAGCCTGACCGACATCAACCGCTGGGCCGGCGTGTTCCAGACGAACTACAGCCGCTTCGACATCGACAACAACCTGCAGGGCCGCTTCGGCACGGGGCCGCTCGAGCACACGCTGCTGCTCGGCTTCCAGTACAACCGGCAGACCGCGACCGACAGCGAATGGCTGGCCGCCGCATCGACGCTGAACATCTACAACCCGGTCTACACGCCGGTCACGCTGTCCGTGTTCTCGCCGCCGAACACCACGTACCGCACCAACACGTACACGACGATGAACACGTTCGGACTCTACGTGCAGGACCAGGTCAAGTGGAACCGCTGGACGCTGACGCTCGGCGGCCGTGAGGACTGGGTCAACCAGCGGATGGACGATCGCGAGGGCGGCACGCAGTCGAAGGCCGACGTCACGGCGTTCACCGGCCGCGTGGGCCTCACTTACCAGGGCGACTACGGGCTGTCGCCGTACGTCAGCTACGCGACGTCGTTCAATCCGCTGATCGGCGTGAACCTGTACGGCGGCGGTCTGCCGCAGCCGACGCGCGGCAAGCAGATCGAGGCCGGCCTGCGCTGGCAGCCGGCAGGCAAGAACCTGATGCTGAGCGCGGCGATCTACCAGATCAACCAGACCAACGTGCTCACGCCGACGCCGACGAATCTCGACCCGACCGGCACGACGTCGGTCCAGACCGGCGAAGTGCGTTCGCGCGGGATCGAGCTGAACGCGACCGGCAAGCTCACGCGGAACCTGTCGCTGATCGCGTCCTACGTCTACCAGGACGTGAAGAACGTGAAGGCGAACGACGCGTCGCTGAACAACTGGCCGGTCGACATTCCGCGCCCGCGCCAGATGGCGTCGCTGTGGGCGGACTGGACGTGGCACACGGGGCCGCTCACGGGCTTCGGCCTGGGCGGCGGCGTCCGTTACCAGAGTGCGTCGGCCGGTGCGGCGGACAACTCGCTGACGGTCGCGAGCTACACGCTGTTCGACGCGGGCGTGCACTACGACACGCGTAACTGGCGCTTTGCCGTGAACGGGACGAACCTGTTCAACCGCCACTACATCAGCGGTTGCCAGTCGACGAACGTCTGCATTTTCGGTACCGACCGCACGGTGATCGCCACCGCGAAATACAACTGGTGACGCCGCGCGCCGCGGCGCGCCGGCCGGCCTCCGGGCCGGTGCGGGCGGGCCGCGGCGCCGTCGTCCGCTTTTTCCACGACGCCTCCATGCCGAAGAAAAATCTCGTCTACATCCAGTCGCTGCGCAACGGTGCGGCCGATCGCGCCGGCCAGCCGGTCGCATACCAGGGCGGCACGCGCTACATGAAGGCGCCGCTCGAATTCCTCGTCGAGCGCCTGAACGACTCGCCGCTCGGCGAACGCTATGCGCTCAAGGGCGTGATCGTCGACGACGACGAAGGCTCGCCGGCCGACCGCGCGAAAGTCGCCGACTACGGGTTCGCGCGCACGCCGGGCCGCCCGTGGATCCTGCCCGACGGGTTGACCGTGCAGGGCCGGCCGGTCGACGAACTGTTCTGCACGATTGCGTCGACGTACCGCCGGCTGCCGCGCGACGCGCGCGAGCGTGTGACGGGCAAGCAGGCGTTCGAGCGCCGCCTGCTCGAACGCCTGCTCGAACTCGACGCCGACGTGGTCGTGCTCGACGGGCTGCTCGTGATCCTCGACGAGCTCGTGCGTCCCGGCGCGCGCTTTCACCGCCGCATCGCGAACATCCACCCCGGCATCACGGCCGACGAATCGCCGTACCAGCGGCGCGGCGCATGGGCGACGCTCGACGCGCTGCACGGCGCGCGCGGCGAACGGGTCGACTGGGCGAGCGGCGCGACCTCGCGCATCGAACCCGTGACGATGACCGGCGCATCGTTCCACTACGTCGACAACGGCATCGATTCCGGCGAGGTGATCTGCGACGTGCTCGACACGCCGATCGCGCCGGACGACACGATTCTCGAACTGCGCTGGAACAACTTCCAGCGCAGCCTGTTTCCGGCGCTCGAGCGGGGGCTTCACATCCTCGCCGATCGCCACGACTCGGGAGCACTGTGATGGAAGACACGCTGACGAAACCGGCCAACGCGGCAGACGCGGTCGAAGGCGAGGTGGCCGCGGCACTCGACAGTGCCGCGCACGTGCAGGAACCGCCCGTCGTCGAGCGCACGCTCGACGCGTGGCGGCCCGACGATCCGCCGGCCGCGCTGCTCGCGGAATTCGTCGCGCTGTTCAACACGGACACGCGGCACGACGCGGCGACGGTGTCGGTGCCGCTCGGTGGCGCCGCTCCGGCGGCCGTCGCGTCGTACGTCGCCCGGGCGGTGCGCGAAGGCGTGATCGACGACGCGCAGGTCGCGGGCGACCGGCTGCGCCTGAGTGCGTCGCGCGCGACGTTCTGGCAGAACCCGCTGCCGTGGCTGAAGGCGCCCGCGTCGGGCGGGATGCCGCTGCGCTACACGATCACGAACGGTCATCGACATCCGGTGCGGCCGCCGTCGCCGGCCGGCGAGATCTATGCGCGCGACATGCCGCAGGTCGGGATGACGTTCAGCCTGCGCACCGTCGACATCGATGCGCATGCGCAGCTGTTCAGCGACTGGATGAACCTCGATCGCGTCGCGCACTTCTGGGATCAGCGCGGCACGCTCGACGAGCACGCCGCGTATCTCGCGGAGCGGCTCGCGGATCCGCACATGCATCCGATGATCGGCTATTTCGACGACACGCCGTTCGGCTATTTCGAGTTCTACTGGGCGAAGGAGGACCGCCTCGCGCCGTTCTACGACGCGCATGACTACGATCGCGGGCTGCACCTGCTGATCGGCGACTCGCGCTTCCAGAGCGCGGGCAAGCTGCACGCATGGTGGAGCGGGGTGCTGCACTACATGTTCGTCGACGAACCGCGCACGCAGCGGCTCGTCGGCGAGCCGCGCGTCGATCACGTGCGGCATATCGCGTACATGCACCGGCTCGGGTTCCATACGCTGAAGGAGTTCGACTTCCCGCACAAGCGCGCGGCGCTCACCGTGATGGAGCGCGAGACATTCTTCGACACTTTCCGGTTGCCGTGACGGGACGGGTGCGCGAAGCGTCGATGCGTCGATTTGCCGGCGGCGGCGTTTCGCGCGGCGAGAAGGGGGCGGGCATCTGCCGTTCGGGATATGGATCGGGCGGGTGGCATGAGGAAGAATGGATTGCACCCTCATCACGGACAGGTCACGACGACATGGCAAGCACACCCGCGACGGCATCGGGCGCGATCCCCGATCCATGCTACCCGACACTGACATATGCCAGCATATGCCTAAAATGGGCGCATCATACTCCCATGGAGTGGCTCATGCGCACCGTTTCCATTTTCAAGAACGCCCGTAACCAGGCAATCCGCATCCCGAAGGACATGGAATTCGAGGGTGTGACGGAACTCGAAATCCGCCGCGAGGGCGACACGCTGCTGCTGCGTCCGGTGCGGCCGACGTGGCTGTCGTTCGCCAGTGAACCGGTGGCCGATGCCGATTTCCTCGTCGAGCGCCCGGCTGTCGTCGAATCCGGCCGTTTCGACCTGTCCGGTGCCGATGACGACGCGCCGGCGGAGTCGGGCCGGTGACCACGCTCTACATGCTCGATACGAACATCTGTTCGTTCATCATGCGCGAGCGGCCGCCCGTGGTGTTGTCCCGGTTGCAGTCGTGCGTCAATGCGCAGCACCGGATCGTCGTGTCGGCGATTACCTATGCCGAAATGCGGTTCGGCGCGGTCGGCAGAAAGGCATCGCCGAAGCATGCGGAACTCGTCACGGCCTTTGTCGCGCGGCTGGACGGCGTGCTGTCGTGGGATACCGCGGCGGTCGATGCGACGGCCGCGATTCGCGTCGACCTTGCCGCACGTGGCACGCCGATCGGCGCGAACGACGCGTCGATCGCCGGTCACGCGATCGCGGCCGGTGCCGTGCTGGTCACGATCAATAGTCGCGAATTCAGCCGCGTCGCGGGGTTGTCGCTCGAAGACTGGGCGGCCTCGGCCTAGGGCTGTGCATGCGCGATGGCATTGCTGTCGCGCGGTCGCACGTCATGTCCGGGGCACGGACGGATCCGCGAGGAAAGCACCGCGGAACGCGTCGAGATATCGGTCGGCGTCAGCGCTGAATTCACCCGGCAGCAGCGCGAACGCGCGGGCCTGCAGATCCTGCCCGAGCGTCGCGTAAGTCGCATCGTCGGATAACAGCGCGCGGATCACATCGTGCGTCTGCCGCGAAGCAATCCGCTTCGCATCGCGCGCCAGCAGTGCCGCTGCCGCCAGCTCCGGCTGGAAGCCGTGCCGCTCGAGCAGGTCAGGCGCAACGTCCCAGATGCGCTCGCGATTGCCCGCGTCGTGAAAATGCGTGAGCAGGAACAGCAGGTCGTACGCGTCGCTGTTCTGGCGCGCGCGCCGGTCCTTCCACGCAAGCAGCTTCAACAGCGCAAGGGCGGGCAGGCTCGCCACCGGCACCGCGATGCCGGCCCCGATCGACACGGCCAGCGCCGTATCGACCGCCTCCTGAAAGCCCAGCACGTTCAGCACGACATCGCCGCCCGGCGGCCACGCGATTTCGCCGGGCGGCGTTTCGAGCGGGCCGAACGGCACGAGATCGAGTTCCGTGCGAAAGGCCTGCGTTCCGCTGTCGAACAGCAGTTTCTGCTGATGCTTCGGCGCACGTACGAATTGCCCGGTCGCGACGAGCGCATCGACGAGCCGTTCGTGAAACGGCCAGCTCACCGCGCACACCGCGACGTCGACGTCCCGCGTCGCACGCACCGGCCGGATGCCATGGACATGCCACAGCAGGATGTCGCGCGCGGTTGCGCCGGCGACGACGAATGCCGCGTCGAGTTGCGCGCAGGCCGCACGGACCGCCTGCAGCAGCGCGACCGCCGCCGGCTCGAGCGGCCGGCGCGCGTCGATTTCAAGCGGGCGGGTGGGCGAGGTATCGGTCATGGATGTGTTCGGCGGCGGCGAGATTGCGGCTGTCCCCGGATGAGACGAGATCCGCGTAGATCAGCAGCGGTGGCACGAGCGGCACGTCCTGCTCGCGCCAGTCGAGTGCCGGCGACGGCGGCCAGAATGCTTCGAGCAGCTCGACGTCGCCACGCTCGTCCGGGCGCAGGCGCGCCTGAAGCAGCAGGCGGTTCGACATGGTGCCGTGCGTATAGATGGTGACCGCGGCCGGCTTCAGGTCGTGCGTCAGCAGGTCGGCCGCAGGTTCGCCGCCGAGCCGCGCGTCGAATGCCGCGAAATCGAAGCCGCGCCACCAGTCGGGCGCGAGCGCGGCAAACCGCCGGCTCGGCAGTTTCGCGCGCAGGCGGCTCGGGTACAGCGCGACCCATTCCCGCACGAAGCCCGGCCAGTCGGGAAACACGCGCTCGCCGTTGCGCCGCTGTGCGACGAGGCCGCGTGCGATCAGGTCGTCCAGCGCGAGATTGACCGTGCCGAGCGCGACGCCCGACGCGGCGGCGATCGCCCGGAGCGGTTGCGCGACGAGGCCGGGTTGCGTCGCGAGCGCGAACATCACGGCGAGCCCCTTGGGCGTCGTCGCGCGCGATGCCTGCCGGCGCGGCGTGCGTGCAGGTTTCGGCCGGCCGGAGATCATCACGGTCGCCTCCGGCTGGATCAGGCACGCATTGCCGGCGGTATCGAGGTACGGGATCTCATGCTCGATCAGTCGGGCGGCCAGCTCGGCCGAAAAATACGGCGCGATCAGCATCAGCGGCCGCTCGCCGGGCGTCGGGGTAGCGCGGCGGCGTAACGCGGCGAGCGCGCCTTGCAGCGATTCGACGCCGACGCTCACAACCGCCGGCATCTCGAAGGTCTGCCCGGCAATGCCGAAGCGGATCACCGCGTCGGCATGCGCGTTGTATGCGGCCGGCACACGCACGGGCCGTGCATCGAAGCGCCGGGTCGCGCGTTCGAACGCGGCGCAGGCTTCGTCGAGCACGTGCTGTTCCGATATCGGCAGGGTGGCGTTCTCGGGCATCGGGGTGGACCGCTTGTTCACTTTTTCATCAGCGTACACAAAAAATGTACAACCGTCAAAAAATGAACAAATGCGCCCAACTCATTGATAGGGCGTAATTATTCCTGAGTGCCGACTGGCAATCAACGACCGCTCTCGCCCAAAAAATCGAGACCCAACACACAGTGTCGCGAATCCTGATCGTGCGCGGCAGTCGTCCGGATGGCCGGCTTCCTCCCCCTGGGCGATTCGTCGCGTGCCACCCAGATCGACCGGCAACCCCAGGTTGTCGCCACGACGACTTTCTATCTGTTCGGTTGCTGCTCAACCGACTATCCTTGCCTGCACATTCCCCACGAAACCCAGGAGACGACACCGTGACGCACAGCGTGATCCCCGCAGGCCTCGCCGACGAAATGATCGAGATCCGGCACCGCATTCATGCCCACCCCGAACTGGGCTTCGAGGAATTCGCGACGAGCGACCTCGTCGCCGGGCAGTTGCAGGCGTGGGGCTACACGGTGCATCGCGGGCTCGGCGGCACCGGTGTCGTCGCGCAGCTGAAGGTCGGCAGCGGCACACAGCGCCTCGGCCTGCGCGCCGACATGGACGCGCTGCCGATCCACGAGTCGACCGGCCTGCCGTACCAGAGCACGATCCCGGGCAAGATGCACGCGTGCGGCCACGACGGTCACACGGCGATGCTGCTCGCGGCCGCGAAGCACCTGGCGCGTGAGCGCCGCTTTTCCGGCACGCTGAACCTGATTTTCCAGCCGGCCGAGGAAGGGCTCGGCGGCGCGAAGAAAATGCTCGACGACGGGCTGTTCGAGCAGTTCCCGTGCGACGCGATCTTCGCGATGCACAACATGCCGGGCTTCCCGACCGGCAAGTTCGGCTTCCTGCCGGGGCCGTTCATGGCGTCGTCGGATACCGTGATCGTCGACGTGCAGGGGCGCGGCGGCCACGGCGCGGTGCCGCACAAGGCGATCGACCCGGTCGTCGTGTGCGCGCAGATCGTCATCGCGCTGCAAACGATCGTGTCGCGCAACGTGTCGCCGCTCGACATGGCGATCGTCACGGTCGGCGCGATCCACGCGGGCGAGGCGCCGAACGTGATTCCCGACCGCGCGCAGATGCGCCTGTCCGTGCGCGCGCTGAAGCCCGAAGTGCGCGACCTGCTCGAGACGCGCATCAAGGAAGTCATTCATGCGCAGGCGGCCGTGTTCGGCGCAACCGCGACGATCGACTACCAGCGCCGCTACCCGGTGCTCGTCAACGATGCGGAGATGACGGCATTCGCGCGCGGCGTCGCGCGAGAGTGGGTCGGCGAAGCGAACCTGATCGACGGGATGGTGCCGCTCACCGGCAGCGAGGATTTCGCGTTCCTGCTCGAGAAGCGGCCGGGCTGCTACCTGATCATCGGCAACGGCGACGGGGAGGGCGGCTGCATGGTGCACAACCCCGGCTATGACTTCAACGACGCGGCACTGCCGATCGGTGCGTCGTACTGGGTCAAGCTGGCGGAGGCGTTTCTGGTGTGACGCGTCGGCGCGTTTGACGCTTCTTGACATCGACGGGACGGGCCGCGTGCTACGCTGCGCGCGACGCCGGACCGGCTCGATGAATACAGGTGCGCCCCCATGCGAAGACAACTTTTGACGGTGCTGACGGCTTGCGCGTTCAGCGTTCTGGCGGCCGGATGCGACGACCAGAAGGTCGCCGACGCGGTGAATGCGCTCAAGCCCGATCCGATGGCATTCGGCAATCTGCAGCCAGGCGTCTCGACGGCCGAGGACGTGCTCCGCCAGGCCGGCAAGCCCGAGATGGTCAGGCAACGCGAAGACGGCGCGCAGCGGTTCGAGTATCCGCGCGGTCCGTACGGCACCAGCACCTACATGCTCGATTTCGGTCCGGACGGTCGGCTCGTGTCGATCATGCAGGCGCTGACGGCGGCGAACCTCGCGAAAGTCGTGCCCGGGATGTCGAAGGACGACGTGCGGCAGTTGCTCGGCAAGCCGACCGAGGTCGCGCAATACGCGTTGAGCCACGAAGAGGTATGGAGCTGGCACTGGGCCGAGGGCGGCGTATCGGGCAGTGCGATGTTCAACGCGCATTTCTCGCCCGACGGCACCGTGGTCCGGACTTCGCGTTCGGAAGCGCCGGGCCGCGAGAAACCCTGACCTCGCGGCGCTTCACCGCGTTCCGTCAGAACGCCGTACCGCCGAACAGCGCCGCCGCCATCTCCGGATTCGACGGCCAGTACATGTGCATGTACGTCGCGACGATCGGGCCCGTGCGATAAACCGCTTCGCCGCTGCCGGGCGCCCCATCGGGCCGGGCAGCGGCCGCCGCCGGCGCCAGCGGCGTATCGAGCCGCGAGTAATGAAACGTATGACCGCGCATCGGTCCGGTGCGCGTGCCCAGCTGCTGCATCCCGAGCGCCGCGAACCGGCGCTGCATCGTCGCATGGCCCGACAGCAGCCCGAGCATCGGCCTCGTCACGCCGTCCACGTCGGTCAGCGATTCGCACAGATACACCATCCCCCCGCATTCCGCGACGATCGGCCGGCCGGCGGCCACGTGCGCGCGAATCGTCCGCGCGGTCACGGCATTCCCCGCGAGCGTCGCCGCATGCAACTCCGGATAGCCGCCCGGCAGGAACAGCGCATCGCAATCGTCCGGCACGGGTTCGTCGGCAAGCGGCGAAAAGAATCGCAACTGCGCACCGAGCGTATCGAGCAGCGCGAGATTGGCCGGATAGATGAACGAGAACGCCGCGTCGCGCGCGATCCCGATCCGCTTGCCGGCGAGCGCACGCGGCAACGGGGCGCAGACGTCCGGTGCCGCGAACGAGACGGCGGGCGGCAATTCGGCGAGCGCTGTCCGCGCGAGCACGTCGGCCGCGCGCTCGAGCCGCGCATCGAGGTCGTCGATGTCGGCCGGCTGGTGCAGGCCGAGATGCCGCTCGGGCAGCGCGATGCCCGCATCCGCCGGCACGTGCCCAAGCCAGCGCAAGTCGTCCGGCAGCGCCTGCCGCAACAGTTCCGCGTGTCGCGGCGACCCGACGCGGTTCGCCAGCACGCCGTGAAACGGCACCTCCGGCCGGAACCGTGCGAGCCCGAACGCGATTGCCGCGAACGTCTGCGCCATCGCCTTCGCGGAAATCACCGCGACGACCGGCACGCCGAACGCGGCCGCGAGATCGGCGCTGCTCGGCGTGCCGTCGAACAACCCCATCACGCCTTCGATCAGGATCAGGTCCGCGTCGCGCGCCGCATCGGCAAGCAGCGCACGGCAGCCGGCTTCCCCGACCATCCCGAGGTCGAGCGCATGCACGGGGGCGCCGCTCGCGCGTTCGAGCAGCATCGGATCGAGAAAATCCGGCCCGGTCTTGAACACGCGCACGCGCCGGCCGAGCCGCCGGTGCAGCCGCGCGAGGCCGGCCGTCACCGACGTCTTGCCCTGGCCGGACGCGGGTGCGCTGACGAACAACGCGGGGCAGGCCGGCATCGGTCAGAACTCCACGCCGCGCTGCGCCTTCACGCCTTGCTCCTTGTACGGATGCTTGACGAGCCGCATTTCGGTGACGAGGTCGGCCGCATCGATCAGCGCATCGGGCGCATGCCGGCCGGTGACGACGACGTGCACCGAATCCGGCCGCGCGACGAGCGTTGCGAGCACCTCGTCGAGCGGCAGGTATTCGTACTTCAGCACGGTGTTCAGCTCGTCGAGGATCACCATCCGGTACTCGCCGCTTTCGATCATCCGGCGCGCCTCGTCCCAGCCCTTGCGCGCGGTCGCGATGTCGGCGTCGCGGTTCTGCGTGTTCCACGTATAGCCGTCGCCCATCGTCACGAAGTCGCATTCCGCGACCGCGCCGAGGAAGTCGCGCTCGGACGTGTGCAGCGCGCCCTTGATGAACTGCACGACGCCGAGCCGCATGCCATGGCCGAGCACGCGCACGGCCATGCCGAACGCGGCCGTGCTCTTGCCCTTGCCGTTACCGGTGTTGACGATCAGCAGGCCCTTTTCCTGGGTGGCGGCAGCCTGCTTCTTTTCATGGCCGGCGCGGCGGCGTTCGGTCATCCGCTGATGGGATTCGGCATCGGTCTTCATCGGGAATCGTCCTGTCGAAAGCGAAACAAAGGGTTCAGAGCGGGCCGGCGAGCGCGACCGTCACGCCGTCCCGGATGGATTTGGGGCCGAGCAGCCGGCCATTGGGCGCCGCGAGCCGCGCGCACGGCTCGGCCACGCCCGCGACGCCGAAACGCGCGAGCGCGGCAGCAGACGGGCCGCTCAATGCCGGTTCGGGACACTGCGCGAGCTGCGCCGCGTCGAACGCAACCAGCGGCCAGCCGCGGCGCGCGCACAGCGTGCGCAGCGGCCGGGCACGCGCCTTGTCGGCAAGCGTCGCGACGACGGCCGGCTCGGCGCCCGGGTAGTGCGCCAGCGCCGCACGGATCGCGGCATCGAGTTGCGCGGCCGTCACGCCGGCGCGGAAACCGACACCGAGCGCGACGCGCATCATGCGCGGCCGCCGAGCGCCGCGCGCACCGCCGGATCGTCGGCGAGTGCCGCGACGCGGCCGATCACGACGATCGCGGGCGAACCGATACCGGTCGCGCCAACGCGTTCGACGATCGTGTCGAGCGTCGCGAGCACGTGCCGCTGGCCGTCACGCGTCGCGTTCTCGATCGCCGCGCACGGCGTGTCGCCGGGCACGCCGCCGTCACGCAGCGCGGCCACGATCGCGTCGAGCCGGCGTATGCCCATGTAGATCACGATCGTCATCCGCGTCGCGGCGAGCGCGCGCCAGTCGGGTTCGTCGGCGCCCGCGCCGTGGCCCGTGACGAAGATCACGCCCTGCGCGTCGCCGCGATGCGTGACCGGAATGCCGAGCGCGGCCGGGGCCGCGATCCCGGCCGTGATGCCGTTCACGATCTCGACCGGGAAACCGGCCGCGCCGAGCGCGAGCAGTTCCTCGCCGCCGCGGCCGAACACGAACGGGTCGCCGCCCTTGAGCCGTGCGACGCTGCGGCCCGCGCGCAGGTGCGCGAGCATCGCGGCGACGATCGCTTCCTGCGGTGTCGACGCATGGCCGCCGCGCTTGCCGACGTGCTCGATACGCGCGTCGGCGCGCGCATGGCGCAATACGTCGGGGTTCACGAGATCGTCGACGAGCAGCACGTCGGCCGCGGCGATCGCGCGCACGGCCTTCAGCGTCAGCAGATCGGCGTCGCCGGGGCCGGCGCCGACGAGCCAGGCGCGGCTCATCGGACGCGGCACGGCGCACACCGTGTCGTAGCAGTGGAAAGGGGACAGCGAGCGGCACATCGGCGGCCGGCGGACAGGCAAGGCATGACGGATCGGGCAAAGCCCGCGCGAGCGCGGGCGGAAAGCGCACCCCATCCGTCCCCCGCGGATCGGGCGTTCGGCGAGCAGCGGGCTCGCCCCTTGCGTCGGCCGGTATCCGGGCTGGCCGCTTGCCAGGCCGCAACCTTCCCGCCCGCTGAAGGGCAGTGGCATCGCGGGCGGCCTGGGCGCGTGCGGGGGAACCGCGGCGCGCGGGCGGCGTACCGTTGCGGGGACAGCACAGGCCGGGCGGACTTCCGCCTCCTGTTTCCCGTTTAACTGCGTGCGCGGAATACGCATGCGAGCACCGAACGCGGCGCATACGATAGCACAGCGGTCGGCCCGCGCGAACCCGCCGCGCGGGCGCGGCGGGCGCCCCCCGCACGGTGCCGCGGCCACGCCGAACGCGCCGCGGCGGCCCGTTCCGCCTTGACGCTCCCCGCACCGCCGCCTACACTCGCACGCGTTTTGGTGCTCGCGCGCGCTCTTCCGGCGCGCGCAGTTAAACGGGAAACAGGGAGCCTGCCTGCGCCGCAGTCGAGCCAACCTGTGCTGCCCCCGCAACGGTAAGCGAACGCGTCGCGCCCAGCGCGATGCAGCGCCGCTTCGCCGCATGCCTGCCGCATGCGGACGACCGCCACTGGATGCCGCGCATCCGGGAAGGCGAAGCGGCGTGTTCGTCAGCCCGGATACCGGCCGAAACGTTGGGGTTCAGCGCCGCGGGGAGGCGGCGCATCGTCCACGGCCGCAGTTCGCCGGACGCCCGAGCGTTGCCCGCTTCCTCCGCCGATCCGTCAGCCGCTGCACACGCGCGGGCCGGAGCGAGGAACGGCCGGCGCCGCGCGCCGGGCCAACGACGGTCGTGTTGGCATTCATCATGTCGACCGTTCGCAAAGGAGCATCATGCTCGACTCGTTCTTCCGCCTGTTCAACGACAGCCCGTCCGGGCTGCGCGGCAAAATCGTCGCGATCTATTCATTGCTCGTCGCGTTCAACGCCGGCGCGTGGATCTGGGCATTCGTCGCGTTTCGCGACCAGCCGGTGCTGCTGGGTACCGCGCTGCTCGCCTACGTGTTCGGGCTGCGCCATGCGGTCGACGCCGACCATATCGCCGCGATCGACAACGTCACGCGCAAGCTGATGCAGGAGGGCCGCAGCCCGCTCGGCGCGGGCCTGTTCTTCTCGCTCGGCCACTCGACGGTGGTGATCGTGATGTCCGTGGCGGTCGCGCTGACCGCGGCATCGCTCGCGCGCTTCGAGAGCATGAAGACCTGGGGCGGCGTGATCAGCACGAGCGTGTCGGCATTCTTCCTGCTGGTGCTCGCGGCCGCCAACCTGCTGATCCTGATCTCCGTCTACCGGACGTTTCGCGCGGCCCGCCGCGGCGAGCCGATCGTCGACGCCGACCTCGACATGCTGATGAACCAGCGCGGCGTGCTGGCCCGCCTGTTCCGGCCTCTGTTCCGCCTCGTGTCGCGCAGCTGGCACCTGTATCCGGTCGGCTTCCTGTTCGGCTTCGGCTTCGATACCGCGACCGAAATCGCGCTGTTCGGCATTTCGGCCACGCAAGTGCAGGGCGGCCTGTCGTTCTGGTCGGTGATGGTGTTGCCGGTGCTGTTCACCGCGGGCATGACGCTCGTCGACACGACCGACGGCATCCTGATGATGGGCGCGTACCGCTGGGCGTACGTGCGGCCGATCCGCAAGATCTACTACAACATGACGATCACGTTCGTGTCGGTGCTGGTTGCCGCGCTGATCGGCGGCATCGAGGTGCTCGCGCTGCTCGCGGATAAACTCTCGCTGCAGGGCCCGGTATGGAATTTCGCGACGATGGTCGCATCGCATTTCGGGATGCTCGGCTATGTCGTGATCGGCCTGTTCCTCGCGTGCTGGATCGTGTCGGCCGCGATCTACCGCCTCAAACGTTACGACGAGATCGACGTGACGCTCTCGGCCTGACACCCTTTTCGACACAGGACCCACCATGACCCTACGCAAGCTTCCCGTCACGATCGTCACGGGCTTTCTCGGCAGCGGCAAGACCACGCTGATGCGCCACATCCTGCAGCACGCCGGAGGCCGCCGCATCGCGGTGATCGTCAACGAATTCGGCGAGCTCGGCATCGACGGCGAAATCCTCAAGGGCTGCGGGATCGGCTGCGAGGACGCAGAGGGCACCCCGGGCGAAGCGTCGGGCCAGCTGTACGAACTCGCGAACGGCTGCCTGTGCTGCACCGTGCAGGAGGAGTTCTATCCGGTGATGGAAGCGCTCGTCGAGCGCCGTGCCGACATCGACCACGTGCTGATCGAGACGTCGGGCCTCGCGCTGCCGAAGCCGCTCGTGCAGGCCTTCAACTGGCCGACGATCCGCAACAGCTTCACGGTCGACGCGGTCGTGACCGTCGTCGACGGGCCGGCCGCCGCGAGCGGCCAGTTCGCCGAGAACCCGCAGGCCGTCGACGCGCAGCGCCGCGCCGATCCGAATCTCGACCACGAGTCGCCGCTGCACGAACTGTTCGCCGACCAGCTGTCGTCCGCCGATCTCGTGATCGTGAACAAGGCCGACCTGGTCGCCGACGCGCAGTTCGCCGAGGTCGAAGCCGCGATCCGCGAGGAAATCCCGCCGCAGGTGAAGATCGTGCGCGCGACGCGCGGCGAGCTCGACCTCGCGATGCTGCTGGGCCTCGAATCGGCATCGGAGGAAACGATCCACCTGCGGCACGACCATCACGGCTCGGCCGACGACGGCGATCACGACCACCATCACGACGATTTCGATTCGGTGGTGGTGTCGGGCGACGCGGGGTCGCGCGAGGCGACGATCGCCGCGCTGCAGCGCGTCGTCGAGACGCACACGATCTATCGCGCGAAAGGCTTCGCCGCGCTGCCCGATGCGCCGATGCGACTCGTGATCCAGGGCGTCGGCCGCCGCTTCGACAGCTATTTCGACCGTCGCTGGCAGGACGGCGAGACGCGTGCGAGCCGCTTCGTGCTGATCGGCGAGGATCTCGACGCAGCCGCGCTGCAGCGCGCGTTCGACGCCGCGTGCGCGGCCGACATGCAACAGGCGTAACGCGCGATGCATCTGCTGCGCACCACGCCGGGAGGCTTCGTCGACGATACGCAGGGTGTCGTCCGGATCGACCAGCAGCCGGCCGACATCGTGATCCTGAGCTCGGCCGACACGACGCTGTCGCTGCTGGCCAGCGTCGTGCCGAAGCTGCCGGCCGGCTTTCCGAGCGTGCGGCTCGCGAACGTCACGTTCCTGCGGCAGCCGGCGTCGGTCGATTTCTATGTCGACGACGTGCTGCGTCACGCGAAGACGGTCGTGATCGATCATCTCGGCGGCGAGGCATACTGGCCGTACGGGATCGAACAGGCCGTGTCGCTCGCGTCGAAGCGCGGGCAACGGCTCGCGATGTTCTCCGGCGACCTGCAGGAAGACCCGAACCTCGTCGCGAAGAGCACGGTCGCGCCCGACCTGTGCCGGCTGTGGTGGCGCTATCTGCGCGAAGGCGGGATGCACAACGCCGACGCGTTGCTGCGCAGCATCGCGTTCCATACGCTCGGTTTCGGCGACGCCCCCGAGCCGCCGCGCCCGCTACCGGCCGCCGCGCTGTATCACCCGGCGCGCGACCCGGCGAGCGTCGACGACTGGCGAGCGCGCTGGACGCCCGGCGCGCCCGTCGTCGCGATCCTGTTCTATCGTGCGCACTGGCAGGCCGCGAACACCGCCGTGTTCGACGCGCTGGCAGATGCCCTCGTGCGCGAAGGGCTCAATCCGCTGCCGATCGCGGTCACGTCATTGAAGGATGCCGTGAGCCGCGAGGTCATCACGCAGCTCTGCGACACGCATGGCGTCGCGCTCGTGCTGAACACCACGGCCTTCGCGGCCGGCGCAATCGACAGCCCCGAACCCGACGTGCTCGCGGGCGACGCGCCGGTGCTGCAGGTGATCCTGTCCGGCGGCAACCGCGACGCGTGGGTGGCCGACAACCAGGGGCTGCACGCGCGCGACATCGCGATGCACATCGCATTGCCTGAAGTCGACGGGCGCATCGTCACGCGCGCGGTGAGCTTCAAGGGGCTGGCGTATCGTTGTCCGCACACCGAAGTCGACGTCGTGCGCTACCAGCCCGACGCCGAACGGATCGCGTTCGTCGCGGCGCTCGCGCGCGGCTGGTGCCGGCTGCGCACGCTCGACAATCCCGACAAGCGCATCGCGCTGATCCTCGCGAACTATCCGCAAAGCGAAGGGCGGATCGGCAACGGCGTCGGGCTCGATACGCCGGCGTCCGCACTGCGCGTGCTCGCGGCGCTGCGCGAGGCGGGCTATGCCGTGGCCGACCTGCCGGCCGACGGCGACGCGCTGATCGCGCGGCTCACCGAAGGCGTGACCAACGATCCGGCCGTGCGCGCATTGCGCCCCGCGTTCCAGAGCTTCGCGCTGGCCGACTACGTCGCGCATTTCGCGCGGCTGCCGGCCGCCGTGCGCGACGCGCTGAACGCACGCTGGGGCCCGCCCGAAGCGGACCCGACGCTGCGGCAGGGGCGCTTCACGATCGCCGGCTGGCGCGCGGGCAACGTGTTCGTCGGCATCCAGCCGTCGCGTTCGCGCGGCGAGAACGACTATGCGAGCTACCACGATGCGGACCTCGTGCCGCCGCACGCGTACCTCGCGTTCTATTTCTGGCTGCGCGATGCGTTCAGCATCGACGCGGTCATCCACCTCGGCAAGCACGGCAACCTCGAATGGCTGCCGGGCAAGAGCGTCGCGCTGTCCGACGCGTGCTGGCCCGACCTGACGCTCGGACCGCTGCCGCACCTGTATCCGTTCATCGTCAACGATCCGGGCGAGGGCAGCCAGGCGAAACGCCGCGCGCAGGCGGTGATCGTCGATCACCTGATGCCGCCGCTCACGCGCGCGGAAAACTACGGCCCGCTGCAGGATCTCGAACGGCAGGTCGACGAGTACTACGAAGCGCTGATGGTCGATGCGCGGCGCGCCAGGCTGCTGCGCAAGACGATCCTCGCGACGATCGCCGAACACCGGCTGCATGACGAACTGAGCGTGTCGCCGCCGCGCGATGCGGGCGACGAGGATGCGCTGCTGACGCGCGTCGACGCGTGGCTGTGCGAATTGAAGGAAGCGCAGATTCGCGACGGGCTGCACGTGTTCGGTGCGTCGCCGGCCGACCGTCAGCGGCGCGACACGCTGCTCGCGCTCGCGCGTTTTCCGGTCGGCGACGGCAAGGGCGCACGCGCGGGGCTGATCGGCGCGCTCGCGCGCGATCTCGCGCTCGGCGACGATTTCGATCCGCTCGCGGCCGACTGGGCCGCGCCGTGGACGGGCCCGCGGCCGGCCGCGCTGCAAGCGCTCGACGCATCGCCGTGGCGCCATGCGGGCGATACGCGCGAGCGGCTCGAACGGCTTGCGCAGCAGTGGCTGGACGGGCTGTGCGCGAATGCCGGCGGCGATCCCGGCATCGATGCGACGCCGCCGGGTGCATGGCCGCACACGCTCGCCGTGCTCGAACGCGTTCGCACGGCGCTGCTGCCCGCGCTCGACGCGTGCGGCGGCGAGGAAATGCGCCAGCTGCTGCGCGGGCTCGACGGCCGCTTCGTGCCGCCGGGGCCGAGCGGTTCGCCGTCGCGCGGCCGCCCCGACGTGCTGCCGACGGGCCGCAACTTCTATTCGGTCGATACGCGCGCGGTGCCGACGCAGGCCGCGTGGTCGCTCGGGCTGAAATCCGCGCAGCAGCTGATCGAACGCCATCTGCAGGATCACGGCGACTATCCGCGCGCGATCGGGCTGTCGGTCTGGGGGACCGCCACGATGCGCACCGGCGGCGACGACATCGCGCAGGCGTTCGCGCTCATCGGCGTGCGGCCGAAATGGGCGCACGGCAGCCATCGCGTGACCGACTTCGAGATCCTGCCGATCGAGATCTTCGACCGGCCGCGCATCGACGTGACGCTGCGCGTGTCGGGCTTCTTCCGCGACGCGTTCCCGAACCTGATGCACCTGTTCGACGCGGCCGTGCAGGCTGTGGCTGCGCTCGACGAGCCCGAGGCACTGAACCCGATCCGCGCGCGCATCGAGCGCGAACGCGCGACATGGATCGAGCAGGGCGTGGCGCCGGACGAAGCGCGGCGCCGTGCCGGCTGGCGCGTGTTCGGCGCGCGGCCGGGCAGCTACGGCGCCGGCCTGCAGGACCTGATCGACCAGCGCCGCTGGCAGACCGACGCCGACCTCGCCGACGCGTATCGCCAGTGGGGCGGCCATGCGTACGCGCAGAACAGCGCGGGCGACGCCGCCCCCGACGTGTTCGGCGAGCGGCTCGCGACGATCGACGTCGTCGTGCAGAACCAGGACAGCCGCGAACACGACATCCTCGACTCGAACGACTACTACCAGTTCCAGGGCGGGATGACGGCGGCCGTGCGCCACCTGTCCGGGCAGCAGCCGAGCATCTACCACGGCGACCATGCGAACCCGGTCGCGCCGAAGATGCGCACGCTGCGCGAGGAAATCGCGCGCGTGATCCGCTCGCGCGTCGTCAATCCGAAATGGCTCGACGGCGTGAAGCGTCATGGCTACAAGGGCGCGGCCGAAATGGCCGCGACCGTCGACTACCTGTACGGCTATGACGCGACCGCGCGCGTGCTGTCGGACCACCAGTACGCGCTCGTCGCCGACGCATACCTGTTCGACGACGACACGCGCGCGTTCCTTGAGCACCACAACCCGAAGGCGCTGCATGGCATCTGCGAACGCTTCGTCGAAGCGATGCAGCGCGGGCTGTGGCAGCAGCCGGGCGACTATCGCGAGCGGATCGAAGCGGTCTGGCTCGACAGCGAACAACTTCAGGAAGGGGGACGGCGATGACCGATCCGACGACGCATCGCGCACGCGCGGTGTTCCCGTTCGCGGCGCTGGTCGCACAGCAACCGTTGCAGCGGGCGCTGCTGCTGGCGGCGATCGACCCGTCGCTCGGCGGCGTGCTCGTCAGCGGGCCGCGCGGCACCGCGAAATCGACCGCCGCGCGCGCGCTCGCCGAACTGCTGCCCGAAGGGGCATTCGTCACGCTGCCGCTGTCGGCGAGCGACGAGCAGGTCACGGGCACGCTCGATCTCGCGCATGCGCTCGCCGAAAACGGCGTGCGCTTTCGCCCGGGCCTGCTCGCGCGCGCGCATCGCGGCGTGCTGTACGTCGACGAGGTGAACCTGCTCGCCGACGGGCTCGTCGATACGCTGCTCGATGTCGCCGCGAGCGGCGTGAACGTGGTCGAGCGCGATGGCGTGTCGCACGCGCACGACGCGCGCTTCGTGCTGGTCGGCACGATGAATCCCGAAGAAGGCGAACTGCGCCCGCAACTGCTCGACCGCTTCGGGCTGATGGTCGAGCTCGAGAACTGCTTCGACGCCGCGCAGCGCGAGCAGATCGTGAAGGCGCGCCTCGCGTTCGATCTCGATCCGGACGCGTTCCGTGCACGTCACGCGGCTGCGCAGCGCGCGCTCGGCGACCGGATCCACGCGGCGCGGGCGCGACTGTCGACGCTGGATTTCGACGATGCGGTTCACGCGCGCGTCAGCGCGCTGTGCATCGACGCGGCCGTCGACGGCCTGCGCGCCGACCTCGTGATGCTGCGCGCCGCGCGCGCGCTCGCGGCGCTGGAACAGGCCGACGCGGTGACGGTGCCGCATGTCGAACGCGTGGCCGACGCGGTGCTGCGGCATCGGCGTCATGCGGGTACGCCGCCGTCGTCGGGCGCGTCGCAGTCGAATGGAGAGGGCGAGGGCAACCGCGACGGCCGTTCGCCGCCGGACACGCGCCGGCATCCTGACGATCAATCGGGCGCGGCGCGAAACGATGCGACCGCGTCACAAGGCGACTGGGGCTACCTGCCGCCCGAGCCGGCCGGGCTGCGCGACGTGAAAGGCGTGGTGCCGCTACCGCTAAAAAAACGCTGAGCCATCGAGCCGACGCCGCCGCGAACACGGTTCGCGGTCCTCGATGGCAGCCAGGCGCTGCCGCGCGCGTGCCGGGTACGGTGCGTGCCGGCACGGCCGTTGCATGGCCGGCGACGCTCGCCGCGAAGCGCGGCGGCCCGCTGCACGCCGACCACCTGCGTTTTCGCAAACGGGCCGGCACACCGCGCGCACTCCATTGCTTCGTGCTCGACTGTTCGGCGTCGATGCTGTCGCACGAACGGCTCGCGCTCGCGAAAGGGTTGATCGTCGCGTACTTCGATCAGGCCGCGCGCGAGCGCGTGGAAACCGCGCTGATCTGCTTCGGCGGCAACGGCGCCGCGCGGCGCTTCGGCCCGGCCGTGCCGCGCTGGTGGAATGCGCGCTGGCTCGAACCGGTGGACGGCGGCGGCGGCACGCCGCTCGCGGACGGCATCGCGGCCGCCGCGCAAGTGCTCGCGCACGATGCACGGCGTACGCCGGACAAGCAGCGCTGGCTGTGGGTGCTGTCCGACGGACGCACGCGCGAAACGCCGCCGAAACCGGCGGCCGCCGATCACGTCGTGTTCGTCGACTTCGACGACGCGGCCGTGCGGATCGGGCAGGGCAGGCGGCTCGCCGATGCATGGGGCGCGCAATGGATGACGGCAGCGTCACTGTCCCCCGAGCTGGCCGGCTGATCCGGCGATCGGCCGTGCTGGACGATCGCCGGCGCTGCGCTATGATCGCCGTTTCTACTCACCGGAATGCCTGCCATGCAAGTACTCGTCGATGCCGACGCGTGTCCCGCCGTCATCAAGGACATGCTGTTTCGCGCCGCGCGTCGTGCCGAGATCTGTGTGACGCTGGTCGCGAACCAGTTCCTGCGCACGCCGCCGTCGCCGTTCATCAAGGCGCTGCAGGTGCCGGCCGGCTTCGACGTAGCCGATGCGCGAATCGTCGAGCTCGCGGAAGCCGGCGATCTCGTGATCACCGCCGACATCCCGCTGGCCGCCGCCGTCCTCGACAAGGGCGCACATGCGCTCGACCCGCGCGGCAACTGGTTCAGCCGCGAGAACATCGAGGAACGCCTGTCGACGCGCGCGATGATGGATCAGTTGCGCAGCGCGGGCATCGATACGGGCGGGCCGGCGCCGTTCAGCGCACGCGATGGCAAGACGTTCGCGTCGCAGCTCGATCGGTTCCTGGCACGCCGCGGCACGCCGTGACGCACCGGGCGTCGGTCGTGCGATACGTCACCGTTTTCGCGTCGAATCGCCGGCTACGGCAGAATACGAATTCGCCTCGACATGGATGTCGTGGCGCGAACGACCCATCGGAGGGCATGGATGTCACCGACCCAACTTCTCGTTCCGACGTTCACCCAGATGCTGCGCGCGCAATCCGCGTGGCTCGACAAGGCCGTGGCGCACCGGCAGGCTGACGGCGACGCGCCCGACGCGGTGCTGACGCTGAAGCTCGCGCCCGACATGTATCCGCTCGCCGCCCAGGTGCGGTTTTCGTGCTTCCAGGCCATGGAACCTGTCTACCGGCTGCGCGGCGAGCCGCTGCCGGATGCGCTGCTGGCGTTGCGGGAAGCCGGCTGGCATGCCGATGCGCAGCCCGGCACGCTGAGCGACGCACAGGGCATCCTCGCCGGCACGATCGCGTTCCTCGGCGAACTCGCCCCCGACGCGCTCGACGGCGGCGCCGCGCTGCCGATCGCGCTCGAACTGCCGAACGGCATCGCGTTCGACATGACGGGCGAGCAGTATGCGCGCGACTGGGCGCTGCCGCAGTTCTACTTTCACGCGATCGCCGCGTACGCGATCCTGCGCCATCACGGCGTCGAGCTCGGCAAGGCCGACTACGTGCCGCACATGCTGGCGTACGTGCGGCCCGGCACGATTCCTCAGGGTTGAGCGGATGAGCGGACGATCCGGCCGCGGCGCCGCGGCATGACGCGGGCCCTGTTCATCTGCAGCCGCAACCGGCTGCGCAGCCCGACGGCCGAGGTGGTATTCGCCGCGTGGCCGGGCGTCGAAACCGACTCAGCGGGCCTCGCGCCAGACGCGGACACGCGCTTGTCCGCGGAACAGCTCGAATGGGCCGAGATCGTGTTCGTGATGGAACGCGCGCACAAAGCGAAGCTGTCCGCCCAATTCGGCGCCCGGCTGAAGCACAAGCAGATCGTCTGCCTCGACATTCCCGACCGCTACGCGTACATGCAGCCCGAACTGGTCGCGCTGCTCGAGCGCAAGGCCGGGCCGTTGCTGCGCGCGTGAGCGGCGCGGGCCGGTTCAGCGCGAGCGAAGCGGCCCGTCCGCGAGCGCGGAAATGCGGTCGAGGTGCAGCAGTTCGATGATCTTGCGGGTAGGCACGCTCGCGCGCAGCGTCTCGAGCCGCTCGACGTCGAACCACTTGCAGCGCGCGATCTCGTTGCTCGCACGCGGGGTCAGGTGTTTCGGCACGTCGGCCACGAACACGTGATGGAGCTTCGTGAGGCCGCCGAACTGCACCGCATAGTCGAGCGCGAGCCCCTCCAGCCGCGTTTCCTCCGCCAGCTCCCGCCGCGCGGCCTCCAGCGGCGTCTCGCCGCGCCGGATCGTGCCGCCCGGCAGCGACCAGCGCGCCGCGCTACGCGCGACCAGCAGCACGCTGCTGCGCTGGCGGCACACGATCGTGGCGCGTTCCTTGATGCTGGCGACGGTATCCGGCCCGGTATTCATGTTCGGCAAAACAGGTGCTGAATCGTGGAGGGAAATGCACGTCGACCGGTGCTGCCGGCCTGTCGCCCGATCGTCGGGCACGACGGCATGCAAGCCGCCGCGCCGATCATACCGGGCGTTCGTGACAGTTCCGTGCGTTGCCCAGCGCAACGCGCATCGCGTCATGCGTGCGTGTCGATCGCCGAGTGAGCCGGCTTCCCGGACCGTCCGTGGCGCCGTTTGTGGACGGCATGCCGATGGTGATGCGGCGGCGTCACATGCGGGCGCATGGGCGCGGGCCGTGCCACCGGCGCGGCGGCCCGCGGGGCAGATTGTCCCTCGCCAAAATGGAAGGTCTGGGTTTGCGCGCGAGCGACACTCAGCGTCGACACCAGCACGATGGCCGCGAGCAGCATGCGTTTCATGAAAAGTCCACCTTTGGTCAGATAAGCACGTTCCGCGAGCTTAGCGAACGGCGGCATGGCGCCGCAACCGTCCCGCGTTCGGCATCGTCCCCGGTTGCGGGTGACCGGGCGATCCGCACGCAGCGGCAGCATGTCCGGCTTGACAACTAAAGGTGTTCTTTTCGTTATTCGATTCCCGATACGTAACGATCTTGCCGATTCGATCGCATATCGAAACGCGAAGCGGGCGATTTTTCCGCCGGATGGCGCTGTGAAGCCGAGTCGGCCACGCTCGACCCGTGCCGCCGCGCACGGCCGACGCTTGCATGGACCGGTTCCAGCGAACCGGCAACGCCGGCCGGCACGCGGATTACTGGCGTCGCGCGATGTGCGCCGGCCGCGCGTCGCGCGGCCGCGTTCAGCGATACCAGCGCGGCGTATAAACCCACTCACGTCCGTCGCCGATCGCGAAACGCCGCGTCGTCGACGAACCGACGATCACCATCGTGCGCATGTCCACCTGATCGCTGCGCAGCGCGCCGAGCGTCGTCGTCACGAGCGTCGCGCCGGGCCGGCCGATATCGCGGCCGAGCACGACGACCGTATCGGCCGCACGGTGCGCGCGCACGGCATCGAGCGCACGATCGAGCTGCCACGGCCGCGCACGCGAGATCGGGTTGTAGAACGCCATCACGAGATCGGCTTGCGCCGCATGTCGCAGGCGCGTCTCGATCACGTCCCACGGCTTCAGGTTGTCCGACAGCGAGATCGCACAGAAATCGTGGCCGAGCGGCGCGCCGGCCTGCGCGGCGGTCGCGAGCGATGCCGATACGCCGGGTTCGACGCGCAGCTCGACCGCGGCCCATTGCGGATCGCGCGTCTCGTCGAGTGCTTCGAGCACGGCCGCGGCCATCGCGAACACGCCCGGGTCGCCCGACGACACGACCGCGACGCGCCGGCCCTGGGCCGCCAGTTCGAACGCATGGCGCGCGCGCTGCATTTCCTCGCGATTGTCAGTCCCATGCACGCGCTGGTCCGCGCGGAACGGGCCGGCCATCGTCACGTAGGTCGTATAGCCGAGGATGTCGGTGGCGTCCGCGAGCGCGCCGCGCGCGGCGGGCGTGAGCCACGCGGCAGCGCCCGGGCCGAGGCCGAGCACCGTCAGGCGGCCGCGCGCACGGCCGAGCGCGGCGGGATCGACGGGCTGCGCCGCGACCGCGCAGGCGAGGCCGTCGGACGTTGCGCGCAGCGTATGCGCCACGCGCAATGTGTTGCCGAGCAGGGCGGTGGCATCGGTGCCGCCAGCTCCGTCGCCGTCGACATCGACATCGGCGAAACGCAGCGGCACCCCCAACGTTTGAGCCGCCGCTTCCACCCGCGCATCGCCGAGCAACGTCGCCGGTGCGACGAGCGCGGCAAGCGCCAGCCGCGCGAGACCGTGCGTATCGAGCAACGCGTCGATGCGTTCGGCAAGCGATGGCGACGCGTCGGCCTGCACACCACGCGCATCGATGCCGACCACCACGCTGCGCGGATGGATCACGAGTTCGTCGCGCGCACCGCGCCACGCATTGGGCGTCACGCGAATCGCATGCGCGGCCGCGTCGTCGCGCGGCAGCGCGACGTCGTCGAGCCACGGCGCCGCGCCGTCGACGCGTGTTGCCGCGCCCGCGAGCAGGTCGGACACGAAGCGCTTGCCTTGCTGGAGATCGGCGAGCGCATAGCCGTCGGGCGGATTGAGCACGCACGCGCCGAAGCGCAGCTCGCCGCTCGTCGTGATCGCCGGTGCGACGCCGAGGCACTCGGCGATTTCGCGCGCGATCACGTTGACGCCCGTCAGCCCGCCGAGCAGCGGCACGACGGCCGAACCGTCTTCCGCGACCGCGAGCACGGGCGGCTCGACACCCTTGTCGGCCAGCGCCGGCGCGACGCAACGAATCACGATGCCGGCCGCGCACAGCGCGACGATCGGCAAGCCGCGCGCGTACAGCTCGCGCAGGTGCGCGCCGAGCTCGTCGAACGGCACGTCGGCCTCGACGCGGGACGCGAGCCCATGCACGACGGCACCCGGATAGCGTGCCTGGATGCGCCGCGCGGTATCGAGCGCGCCCGCGCCGAGAATCACGATCGCGGGCGGAGTCGTCATCCTTGCCATTTTTCCCCCGGCACGACGAGCAGCGAAAAATACGGCGACGCCATCGGATCGACTTCGTCGAGCGGCACGATGCGTTGCGTCGCCATCGTCGCGCGCTCGACGTACAGCGCGCGCTTCGCGAGCCCCAGTTCGTCGAGCACGCGCCGCACCTTGTCGAAGTTGCGGCCGAGCTTCATCACGACGGCCGCGTCGGCCTGCGCGAGCCGTGCACGCAATTCGTCCTCCGGCAGCACGCCGGACAGCACCGACAGGCTCTGGTTGCGATAGACGAGCGGCTGGCCGAGCACGGCCGTGCCGCCGAGCATCGCGCACACGCCCGGGATCACTTCGGTGTCGTAGCGCGGCGCGAGGCGATCGTGCAGGTACATGTACGACCCGTAGAAGAACGGATCGCCTTCGCAGATCACCGCGACGTCGCGCCCGGCGTCGAGGTGCGACGCGACGATCTCCGCGGCCGTGTCGTAGAAGTCGGCAATCACGGTCTCGTAGCAGAGCGGCGGCGGCAGCGCCTCGGTCGTCACCGGATAGACGAGCGGCAGTTGCGTCTGCGCGTCGAGCAGGTGTGCCTCGACGATACCGTACGCATTGCCTTTCTTGCCCTTCGCGACGAAATACGCGACCACCGACGCGGCCTGCAGCACCCGCAGCGCCTTGATCGTCATCAGTTCAGGGTCGCCGGGGCCGACGCCGACCCCGAACAGGCGTCCGCGCGGGGCCGTCATTCGGCCTCCGTCGCGAGTGCGTTGACCGCGGCAGCCGCCATCGCGCTGCCGCCGCGCCTGCCAAGCAGCGCGACGTACGGCACGCCGCGGCTGTTCGCGTCGAGCGCCGCCTTCGATTCGGCCGCGCCGATGAAGCCGACCGGAAAGCCGAGGATCAGCGCGGGGCGCGGCGCACCGGCGTCGATCATGTCGAGCAGGTGGAACAGCGCGGTCGGCGCATTGCCGATCACGACGACGCTGCCGGCCAGATGCGGGCGCCACAGTTCGAGCGCCGCGGCCGAGCGCGTGTTGCCGAGATGCCGCGCAAGGTCAGGCACTTCCGGTTCGCCGAGCGTGCAGATCACGCGATTGCCGGCCGGCAGCCGCGCGCGCGTGATGCCTTCGGCAACCATCTTCGCGTCGCACAGGATCGGCGCGCCGGCCGCGAGCGCGGTGCGGCCCGCCGTGCCGGCGCCGGCCGAGAAGCGCAGGTCGTAGGCGACATCGACCATCCCGCACGCGTGGATCACGCGCACCGCGAGCTTCTCGAGATCGGGCGGAACCTGCGACAGGTCGGCCTCGGCGCGGATCGTCGCGAACGACTGGCGGTAGATTTCCTGCCCGTCGCGAATGTAGTCAAGCATCGGTGGTGTCCTGGCTGTGCCGCGCGCCCGTCAGTCGGGCCGCGGCCTGTTCAATCGTCAAATGGCGCGCGAGCGGGGCGCCGAGGCCCGCGGCGGCGTCGCGCCGGTAAAGGTCGTAGCGTGCGGGCGCGACCGCGACGAGCGTGTGCGTCGCGGGGTGTGGCAGCGCACAATGGCGTTCGCAGCCAGTCAGGTGCACGTCGACCGGCTGGCCGACGCGCACGGCCAGCGCGAGCGCATCGTGTTTCGTATCGGCGCGCGACTTCGCGCAGCCCGCGCTGCCGGTGCAGGCAACCAGCGCCGCCAGCGGGTCGGATGTCGTGCACACGAGCCCGAGCGACGCGAGCGCGTCGAGCACGGCCGGCGCACGTTCGTGCCACACGCCGTGCACGAAGATGCCTTGCCACGGCGTCATCGACAACGTGCCGTCGCCTTCGGCTTCGGCCAGCGCCGCGAGCCGTTCCAGTTGCGACGCGTCGAGCCGGCCGAGCACGAACTGCGCGCCGACGCTGCAGCGATCCGCGTCGCGCGACGGCCGCGCACCGAAACGCAGCGCGGCATCCGCTGGCGTGCGCCGCCAGCCGGCCAGTGCCGGATCGGCTTCGAGCGGGAAGGGTACGTAATGCTGCGCGCGCTCGCGCAACGCACGTGCGCCGCCGGTCGCGAGCCACGCGCGTATCCGCGTGACGTCGGCCGGCGCAAGATCGAGGAATGCGAGCAGCAACGCGCGGACGAGCGCGACGGCCTGGTCCGGCGCCACGTCGAACGAAGCGGGCGGATCGCCGGGCGCGACCGGCGGACAGCCGGCCAGCCCCGCGGCAATGCGGACCGCACCGTCGCCACGACGCCACGCGGCGAGCCAGATGTCGTGCGGATGATCGAGCGCCGCGACCGCTTCGCCGCCGTCGAGCTGAATCGAGAATTTCGGCGACACCTCGCCGCGGCGCGGCTCGTGCGTCAGCATGTCGAGTAGCGCAAGCGCGAGTGCGCGGGTGTCGAGCAGTGCGCCGGGATCGCGCCCCGCGAGCGGGCTGAGCATCAGGTTGCGGACGTCGTCGCTCGCGGCGAGCGCGGCCCGGTCGGCGGCGGCATCACCGGCACTCGCACGCGGGCCCAGGCCGGCGTCGAGCAATGCGTTGGCCAGCGTATCGGCCATGCCGTCGCGGATGCCGCGCAGCTGGAGATTCGCGCGATTGGTCGCGTCGATCGCGCCGGAGCCGCAGGCGCGCGCGGCGGCGGCGATCGCGCGCGCCTGCCGCGCGTCGAGCCGGCCGCCCGGCAGCTTGATCCGACACAGCCCGCCGTCGGCGGCCGCGACGACGCGCACGAGCCCCGGGCAGGCCGACGGGCGCACGACGGACGACGCAGGAATCGAAACGGGGACGGAACTCAACGGGATACCGGAACAGTGTCGCGCCGCGGCCAACGCATCGGTACACCCCGCCCGACGCCGACTGGCACGCACGCACTTTCATGCCGGCAGGTCTCCTGGCTGACAGGTCGGCGCCTGCTCCCGGCCTTCCCGGTGAAACCAGTGGCATGAGGGGGGAGATCGGCTCGCTGTCTACAGTTGCGGGGGCAGCCACAGCGGCGCGCGACGCGCCCTGTGTTCCCTCTTCGGCCCCGAAGGGCACCGGCGAACGAACGGCCGTAGGATACCCGATTTCAGCGCCGCTTCGCGACCGCCGGGCGGGCGCCGTGGCCGATGCGAAACGCGGCCCGGCGTCGGCGCGCCCGCAGATGAAACGCGCGGAGGAACACGGTACCATGCCGACTTTCGCAATGCGGACGGCCGCACCGGCGCCTTCACGGGCGCCGTGCGGCGACTCGATGGAATCGGACGATGGGGAAGGGTGCATGACGGCGTGGCTGACGGTAGTGGGCATCGGCGACGACGGCTACGCGGGGCTCGGGCGCAGCGCGCGGCGCGCGCTGCTCGAGGCGACGCGGGTCGTCGGCGCGAAGCGGCACCTCGACATGCTGCCCGCGCGGCTGCCGGCCGAACGCGCGGCGTGGCCGTCGCCGTTCGACCTGTCGGGCCTGCTCGCGCAGCGCGGTTCTCCCGTCTGCGTGCTGGCGAGCGGCGACCCGATGCTGTTCGGCGTCGGCGCGACGCTCGCGCGCGAACTGTCCCCCGATGAATGGCGCGTGCTGCCCGCACCGTCGTCGCTGTCGCTGGCGGCCGCGCGGCTCGGCTGGGCGTTGCAGGACGTCGGCGCGGTATCGCTCGTCGGCCGGCCGCTCGCGACGCTCGCGCGCCATCTGCTGCCGGGCCGGCGCCTGTTCGTGCTGAGCGCGGACGGCCGCACGCCGGCCACGGTCGCCGCCGAGCTTGTCGCGCGCGGCTTCGGCCCGACGCGCATCAGCGTGTTCGAACATCTCGGCGGCCCGCTCGAGCGGCGCATCGACGGCCTCGCGCAAGACTGGCACGTCGACGAAACCGCCGCGCTCAATCTCGTCGCGCTCGACTGCCAGGCCGGCCCCGATGCGCCGCGCCGCGCACTCACGCCCGGCCTGCCCGACGACGCGTACCGCCACGACGGCCAGCTCACCAAGCGCGACATGCGCGCGCTGACGCTCGGGCGCCTCGCGCCCGCGCCCGGCGAACTGCTGTGGGACGTCGGTGCGGGCAGCGGCTCGATCGGCATCGAGTGGATGCGCGCGCATCCGTCGTGCCAGGCGATCGCGATCGAGTCGCACGCGGAGCGCCAGCGCTTCATCGAGCACAACCGCGACGCGCTCGGCGTGCCGGGCCTGCAACTCGTCACGGGGCGCGCGCCCGATGCGCTCGCGGGGCTCGCCGCGCCCGACGCGATCTTCATCGGCGGCGGCGCGACCGCGCCCGGCGTGCTCGACGCGTGCTGGTCGGCGCTGAAGCCCGGCGGCCGGCTCGTCGCGAACGCGGTCACGCTGCAGGGCGAGCTGGCGCTCGCCGCGTGGCGCGACGCGCACGGCGGCACGCTCACGCGCGTATCGCTCGCGCACGCCGAGCCGCTCGGTCGCTTCGACACGTGGCGGCAGCCGTTGCCCGTCACGCTGTATGACGTGCGCAAGCCCGATTCCACGGCAACGGAATTCACGGACCTCGCGTGATGCGCGACGAAACCCCCGAACAACCGGCACCGCTGCGGTTCGGCTATACGACCGGCAGCTGCGCGACCGCGACGTCGCTCGCCGCCGCGCGCCTGCTGCTCGCGGGCCGCGCGGTCGATGCGGTCGAAATCGTGTTGCCGAAGGGGCAGCACGTGATGATGCGGCTCGCGTTCTGCCGGACCACGGCCGACGGCGCCGAGGCCGGCACCATCAAGGATGCCGGCGACGATCCGGACGTCACGCACGGCGCGCTGATCTTCGCGCGCGTCGCGCTGTCGGCCGCGCCCGGCGTGCGTTTTCATGCGGGGCCGGGCGTCGGCACCGTCACGCGCGCGGGACTCACGCTGCCGGTCGGCGAACCGGCGATCAATCCGGTGCCGCGCCAGATGATGACCACGCACCTCGACGCGCTCGCGGCCGAATACGGCTACACGGGCGGCTTCGACGTGACGATCGGCGTCGAGGGCGGCGAGGTGCTCGCGCTGAAGACGATGAACCCGCGTCTCGGCATCGTCGGCGGCCTGTCGATCCTCGGCACGACCGGCATCGTGCGGCCGTTCTCGTGCTCGGCGTACATCGCGTCGATCCACCAGGGCATCGACGTCGCCCGCGCGAACGGCATCACGCACATCGCCGCGTGCACCGGCAACGCGAGCGAGGATGCGATGCGCGCGCACTACGGGCTGCCCGACATGGCGCTGATCGAAATGGGCGATTTCGCCGGCGCGGTGCTGAAGCACCTGCGCCGCGCGCCGGTCGCACGGCTGTCGATGTGCGGCGGCTTCGGCAAGCTCAGCAAGCTCGCGGCCGGCCATCTCGACCTGCACAGCCGCCATTCGAGCATCGACCTGCCGCTGCTCGCGCAGTGGGCGGCCGAGGCGGGCGCGAACGAGGCGCTGCAGGCCGCGATGCGCGCGGCGAATACCAGCCAGGAAGCGCTGAAGCTTGCGCTGGCCGACGGCGTGCCGCTCGGCGACCTCGTCTGCGCACAAGCGCTGCGGGTCGCGCGCGACATCGTGCCGGCATCGGTCGCGGTCGAGATGTTCGCGATCGACCGGCAGGGCCGCTTCGTCGGGCGCGCACGATGAGCGCGCGCATCCTGCTGCTCGGCGGCACCGGCGACGCGCTGAAGATTGCACGCGCGCTCGGTCCGCAACACGTCTACAGCCTCGCGGGCCTCGGCAAGGTGCCCGACGACCTGCGCTGCAACGTCCGCGTCGGCGGCTTCGGCGGGGCCGCGGGGCTGGCCGCGTATCTGCGCAGTGCCGGCATCGGCCTCGTGATCGACGCGACGCATCCGTACGCCGCGCAAATCAGCGCGAACGCGGCAGCCGCCGCGCGCGACGCGGGCGTGCCGCTGTGGGCGCTGCGCCGCGCGCCGTGGACACCCGGCCCCGGCGACGACTGGCGAATGGTCGACGACTGGGCCGGCATCGAGGCCGCGCTCGCGCCGTTCCGGCGGCCGCTGTTCACGCTCGGCCGCGAACCGCTCGCGCATCTCGACGCGATCCCGCCGCACCAGTTCTGGCTGGTGCGCTGCCTCGATGCGCATCCCGGCAACGCGCGCGCGCAGATCGTCGCCGCGCGCGGGCCGTTCACGCTCGAGAGCGAGCGCGCGCTGTTCGCGCTCGCGGGCATTGACGTCGTCGTCAGCAAGAACAGCGGCGGCGCCGCGACCGAGGCCAAGCTCGACGTCGCGCGCGAACGCAGGCTGCCGGTCGTGATGCTGAAACGCCCGTCGCTGCCCGACGCCGATCGCGCATTCGACTCGGCCGCCGCGCTGCTCGATGCGATCGACCCGGCCGCGCGCGCGTGATGCGGCGCGACCGGCTGCCCAATGAATTGACGGAGATTTTTCGATGACGGTGTATTTCATCGGCGCGGGCCCTGGCGACCCGGAGCTGATCACGGTGAAGGGGCAGCGCCTCGTGCGCACGTGCCCGGTGATCCTGTACGCAGGCTCGCTCGTACCGCCCGCCGTACTCGACGGCCATCGCGCGGAGCAGGTCGTCAATACGGCCGAGCTCGACCTCGACGCGATCGTCGCGCTGCTCGCCGATGCGCATGCGAAAGGGCAGGACGTCGCGCGCGTGCATTCGGGCGATCCGTCGCTGTACGGTGCGATCGGCGAACAGATCCGCCGGCTGAAAGCGCTCGGGATTCCGTATGAAATCGTGCCGGGCGTGACGGCCACGGCCGCGTGCGCGGCGACGCTCGGCGTCGAGCTGACGCTTCCCGGTGTCGCGCAGACGGTGATCCTCACGCGCTTCGCGGGCAAGACGACGATGCCGGAAGGCGAAGCGCTCGGCGCGCTCGCCGCGCATCGCGCGACGCTCGCGATCCATCTCGGCGTGCGGCATCTCGCGCGGATCGTCGACGAAGTGCTGCCGCATTACGGGCCCGAGTGCCCGGTCGCGGTGATCTACCGCGCGAGCTGGCCCGACGAGGAACGCGTGACCGGCACGCTGGCCGACATCGTCGGCAAGGTGCAGGGCACGCGGATCGAGCGCACCGCGCTGATTCTGATCGGGCGCGTGCTTGATGCGGAAGGGTTCGCGGATTCGACGCTGTATGCGATTGAACGGCGCTAACCGTGCAATCCGGCTCGGCTGAATAACAACGGGCAACCGCGCGTCGGCAACGAACCCGGCCAGTGGCCCCACGCGCCGCGTCCGATCCGCCCTAGGCCCGCGCGACGCGCCGCGCAAACTGCGGCGCGAAGCCTGCCGCCAGCGCGAACAGCACGACACACAGGCATGCCATCGCGATCCATGCCGGCGTCAGATCCGCGAGATGCTGGCGCACGATACCCGCCGCGAACGGAAACAACCCGGCGATCAGATAGCCGACGCCCTGCACGAACCCCGTCAGCGATGCGGTGTCGGCCGGCGTCGCCGCGTGGTCGACCGTGACGATCAGCGACAGCGGGAACAGCGCGCCGATCCCCGCACCGAGCAGCAGCGCGGCGGGCATCGCGAGCGCTTCGGGCGCAGCCAGCATCACGAGCAATCCGACGAACAGCGACGCGATCGCCGCGTGCAGCGCGGGCCGGCGATCAGGCAGGCGGTCGATCGTCGCCGAGATCGCCAGCCCCGCGACGACTTCCGCGAGCGTCACGCCGCCGAGCAGGCTGCCGGCCGCGGTCGGCGACCAGCCGAGCCGCATGTAGTACGGCGGCAGCCATGCCAGCACGAGCGTGTAGGCACCCGTCGCGATCCCGAAGAACACCGCGAGCCGCCACGCGCGCGGCGAGCGCGACGGCCGAGTGTGCGTCACCGACATCGAAGCCGATGCCGACCTCGGCCCGGACGCCTGCGCATCGTCTCCGCGACTGGCCAGCGGCCACGCGAGCACCGCGACCGCGGCCGGCAATGCCCAGCCCGCGAGCGCGACGAGCCAGCCCCAGCACGCCGCGGCAATCGGTGCGACGACGCTCGCGAGCACCGCGCCGCCCATGATCGACGTCGAATAGACGCCCATCGCACCGCCGATCCGCGTCGCGAAATGCGTCTTCACGAATCCCGGCAACAACGCCTGCACCATCGCGATCCCGATGCCCGCGCAGCATGCGCTCGCCAGCAGCAGCCACGCGTGCCGCGCGCCGATGCGCGACGCGCAGGCGAACCCGATCAGCGCGACGCCGAGCCACACGCCGCCCGCGATCCCCGTCACGCGCTGCAGCCGCCGCGCGCTCAGCGCGCCCAGGCCCATCAGCAGGATCGGAATCGTGGTCAGCAGGCTCGCCGCGCCGTCGCCGATGCCGGTCGCGCGCTGGATCATGTCGAGCAGCGGGCCGATCGCGGCCAGCGCGGGCCGCAGGTTCAGTCCGACCAGCACGATGGCGGCAAGCCGCCAGCCGGGGGAAGTGAAGCGATTCATGCAATGGCCCTCGATATCGATGCACGACACCTCCGTCAGGGGTGCCGCGCGTTTTCATGTAAAGTATCTCGACATCAAGATAAATGCGGATTTATCTCGACGTCAAGATAACTGGTGAGCCGAGGAGGGTTAATGGATCGAGCGGCACATGCGCTCGCGCAATGGCGCGTCGAGCGTCCGGATCTGGACGCGTCGTCGATGCTCGTGATGGGACGGTTGCAGGAGGCCGCGCTCGTGATCGCGCGCGACGGTCTCAATCCGCTGTTCGCGCGCTACGGGATGCAGCCGGGCGAATTCGACGTGCTGGCGACGCTGCGGCGCAGCGGCGCGCCGTTCGCGCTGACCCCGACCGCGCTGTACGACGCGCTGATGATGTCGTCGGGCGGGATGACCGCGCGCATCGACCGGCTGCAGAAGGCCGGCTGGGTCGAGCGCCGGCCGAACCCGGCCGACGGCCGCGGCACGCTCGTCGCGCTGACGGACGCCGGCCGCGCGCTGATCGACGACGCGGTGGTCGCGCACGTCGACAATCAGCGCGCGATGCTGGCCGCGTTGTCGGAGGCCGAGCAGGCACAACTTTCAGCGTTGCTGGAAAAACTGCTGGCGGGATTGGGGGAAGAAGCGTCGACGCCGGATGAAAAGTAGCGCCGCCGAATCGTCACGCCGAACGCGACGAGCGGGAAACGGAAACGCCGAAAGGAAGCGGGAATACCGCCCGTCGCGCGATGCGGCGGGCCGGACAGACAAACGGGCCGCGCCCGCTGCGCGGATCAGCCGCGTGCCGGGATGTTGAGCCCGCGCGCGACGGCCGGACGTGCGACGAACGCGTCGAGCGCCCGCGCGACGTGGCGGAACTCGCTGAAGCCGACGAGATCGCCCGCCTCATAGAACCCGACCAGGTTGCGCACCCACGGGAAGATCGCGATGTCGGCGATCGTGTACGTATCGCCCATCACCCACTTGCGGTTCGCGAGATGCGCATCGAGCACGCCGAGCAGGCGCTTCGATTCGGCGACGTAGCGGTCGCGCGGACGCTTGTCCTCGTAGTCGCGGCCGGCGAACTTGTGGAAGAAGCCGACCTGGCCGAACATCGGGCCGATGCCGCCCATCTGGAACATCACCCACTGGATCGTTTCGTAGCGGCCCGCGAGATCCTTCGGGATCAGCTGGCCCGTCTTGTCCGCGAGATAGATCAGGATCGCGCCCGATTCGAACAGCGGCAGGGGCCGGCCGTCGGGGCCGTTCGGATCGATGATCGCCGGGATCTTGTTGTTCGGGTTCAGCGACAGGAATTCGGGCGACAGTTGGTCGTTCGTGTCGAAGCGCACGAGGTGCGGCTCGTACGGCAGGCCGGTTTCCTCGAGCATGATCGACACCTTGACGCCGTTCGGCGTCGGCAGCGAGTACAGCTGGAGACGGTCGGGATGCTGGGCCGGCCACTTTTTCGTGATCGGGAAGGCGGACAGATCGGGCATGAAGGTTCGCTCGTCAACGTGGAGGATCCGCGCTCCGCCGTCCGGCCGAGGGGCGCTGACAGCCCCTGACACGGCGGCAGGAACGGGACGAACGCATCGACAGGCGGGCGGGGCGCGCCGAAAACGCCCACTGTAGCCGATCCCCGCGATCGCTGCAGACGACGGCCACGAAGCGCGGCCGCGCGTCGCCGCGCGTGCATCGCGCCATGCCATACCGCACCGCTTCGTCAGAAGTTGTGCCGCAGCCCGACCATCGCGGCGGTCGTGCCGACCCCGGGCGCGACCGGTTGCCCGTACACGAGCATCTGGTTCATGGTGCCGCGGTTGTTCACGTGGCCGGCCTGCGCATAGACCATCGTCCGCTTCGACAGGCTGTAGTCGGCCGTGAGCACGACGGCCGTCGAGCGGTTCTCCGAGCGGTTGCGGTCCTTCAGGTAGTACACGGCGGAGGCGACCTGCAGCGCGGGCGTGAAGCGATAGCCGACACCCGCCGACAGCATGTCGAGGTTCACCTTGTCCGCATGCGACGGATTCCTGCCGTTGCCGTACGACGCCGACACCGAGAAATCGCGGATCGTGTATTTCGCGCCGACATAGACGAAGCGGTTGTTGTCGACGCCGGTCGGCGCGACGCCCGGCGCCGGATTCGTGTCGTGGCCGTTGTAGTAGACGGCCGACGCGTTGAGCCCGTAGTTCGCATACTTGAGCACGACCGATTCGCGCGTGCCGCCCTGGAACTGTCCGGCGACGCCGCCGGGCGCGTATTCGAGCGCGATCGACGCGCCCGCGAACGTCGGCGACTGATAGACGAGCGCATTGCTGTCGTACAGCGCGCCGATCGCGCCGTTGGTGCTCGTCCCCGGCCAGCCGGCCGCGGTGTTCAGGCCGAGCCACGCGGTCAGCACGCTGCCGAAGAACTGCGCGTTGCGCACGTCGGTGTCGGCCATCGCATAGATCATCGGCACGACCTGCCGGCCGGCCGTGAACGTGCCGAACGGGCCCGACACGCCGAGCGACGCAACCTGGTTGAAGATCGCGACGGCGCCCGGCGTGTCGCTCAGCTGCATCTTGCCGGTGCCACTGTCGAACGAGCCCTGCAGCTTGAAGTTGACCTTGTAGCCGCCGCCGATGTCCTCGCTGCCCTTGATGCCCCAGAAGCTCGAATAGATGCCGCCGTCCTTCATCCGGAACACCTTGCCGGTGTTCGGCGCGTTCGGGCCGAACGACGCGGCCGACGTGCTCTGGTACAGCAGGCCCGTGTCGACCACCCCGTACAGCGTGACGGAGGATTGCGCGTGCGCGAGCGCCGAACAGCCGGCAAGCGCCGCGAGCGCGGCCAGTTTCGTCTTCATCGAAGTCTCCAGGATCGTAATGGACCGCTCGGGATCGAGCCCGTGCGGGTAAAGCGGGGGAAGCATCGGGGCAGGCGGGCGGGCGCGGGATGCGACGCCGGTGCGAGCCGTGCGGAAAGACTACGCAACGGCGCGCGACCGCTCCCCCCCATGCGCGGGGGGCAGGGTTGCGGAGAATCGAAGGGGGCCGGGCGACGCGGTTGTCGTCAACCGCCGGGCAAGGCCGGTACCGACGTGCGGGCGGCCAAGGCGCGCTGCTTTAAGGCGCGCTTTCGAGCAGCCCGAGCACCAGCGCGCGGCGCACCGCGTGCTTGCGCGAGCTGGCGTCGAGCTTGCCGAACAGGTTCTTCAGGTGCCACTTCACGGTTTCCTCGCCGACGGCGAGCGCCACCGCGACCTCCTTGTTCGACAGGTTGCGCGCGAGCAGCTCGAGGATCGCGCGTTCCTTGGGCGTCAGCACGACGCTCGGCACCGCGCGCGGGCTGGCCGTGCTGCGCGGCGCCGGCGGCACGATGCGCGGCTGCGGCTGCACGGGCCGCGCGGGACCGTCGCCCGCGGCCGCCTCGTCGCCGGCGCGGCGCGCCCAGTCGGCGACGGCCGGATGTGCGTCGGCGAGCGTGCGCGTGAGGCCGAACATGTCCGCGAGGTTCATCGCCTCGTCGAGTAGCGCGCGGCCGCCGTGCCCCGACTGTTCGAGCGCGAACGCGCTCAGCGCCATGATCTCGATGCGCTCGCGTCCCATGCTCATTTCGCGGGCCAGCACCGCCGCTTCGTCGAGCGCAGCGCTCGCATCGTCCCAGCGGCGCGAGGCAAGCGCCGCACCCGCGTGCGCCATCGCTTGCAGCAGCACGACCGGGCGCCGCCACAGCGGCCCGTGCGACGGAAATTCGGCCGCGGCGATCGCATCGATCCGCTCGACCAGCGCATGGCAGGTCGCCTCGCGATAGCGCGCCGCGTGAATGCGCACCTGCTCGGCGAGGCTCGCGACCGACAGGCGCGGCAACCGGCGCGCGACACCCATCGCGTCGAGCGCTTCGAGCAGGTCGATCGCGCGATGCTCGACGCCGCGCAGCAGCGCGATGCGCGCGGCCGTCCGGTAGCCGAGCAGCACGGTGTCGGGCGTGCCCGCGTGCTCGAGCACGTCGAGCCGGTTCGCGAGCAGCGCGGCGGCCTGGTCGACGCGATCGGCCTCGTACGCAATCGCCGCGCACATCGCCGCGAGCATGCAGGTCAGCGGATGGCGGCGCCCGAGATCGGCTTCCGCGCGCGCGAGGGCCGGCGACAACGCGTCGTCCGCGAGCCGGATCTGGCCTTCGCGCAGGTAGCTCAGCCCGGTGATCAGCTCGCCCCAGCGCGCGACGTAGCCGAACCCGGCTGCCGTCTCGCCGCGCGGCGCGGCCTGCTGGAAGCGGCGCGCCTGCGCCGGTTCGCCGACGATGATCGCGCGCGCCGACAGGCGGTTCGCATGCATCTGCGCGAGCCACGTCGCCGCCGGCGGCGTGAAGTCGGCCCACGGTTCGAACAGCGCGACGAAATGGTCGATTTCGTCCGCGTAGTAGGCCGCCGCGCTGAGGATCAGCGCGCATTCGTAGCGCATCGCGGCCGGCGTGCCGGCGTCGGCCAGGATGCCCGCGATCTGGCGCTGTGCCTCGACATGGCGCTCGCCGAGCGCCAGTGCCCAGGCGACCGCGATCCGCAGCGTCGGGCGCTTGTCGAGTTCCGCATCGGGCAGCAGCGCGAGCCAGTCGAGCACGTCGTTGATGCGGCCCTGCTTGATCGCGTCCTCGAGGCAGCGCTGCGCGAGCGCGTATGCCGTCTCGAACTGGCCGGCCGCATACGCGTGGCGCGCGGCTTCCTCGGTCATCCCGTGTGCGTCGAGCCACGCGGCCGCGCGTGCGTGCAGCGCGTTGCGGTCTGCGTCGGAGCCCGCCGCCAGGCGGTCGCGCAGCGTATCGCGCACGAGCGGATGCAGCCGGCACCAGTCGGAATCGTCGGACGCGATGAACAGCGGCGTGTCGCGCGCGAGCCGCGCGAGCCGGTCGGGGGCATCCGCGTCGTCGAGCAGCGCGGCGCACAGCGACGGATGCAGGCGGTCGGCGACGCTCGTGTGCGTCAGGAACGCGGTGTCGTCGGCCGACAAATTCACGAGCAGCAGCTCGACGAGCCGGTCGCGGGTGCCGTCCATCCGCGCGGCGAGCGCGTCGACGGCCTGGCGCGGATTGGCCGAGCGCGCCATCGCGGCCATCGCGAGCTGCAGCCCGAGCGGCCAGCCGTCGACCCGTTCGAACAGCCGCGCGCACGCGTCTGCGTCGACCCGCTGCGCAAAGCGCGCGCCGACCAGCGCGATCGTCTCGTCGAGCGTGAAGCGCAGCCAGTCGGGGCCCGCGAGCGTGCATTGCCCGCCGGCGAGCAGGTCGCCGGCCGCGTGATCGAGCCCGCGCCGGCCCGCGACGACCACGCGCAGGTTCTGCGGCGCGTTGTGCAGCACGTAGGTCAGCGCGTCGAGGCCGGCGGGCGGCAGCCGCTCCGCGTCGTCGACGATCAACAACGCGTCGATCGACAGTTGCGCGACTTCGGCCAGCCACGCGGTCAGCCCCTCCAGCGCGCGGGCCGCGCCGTCCGGAACCAGGCGCCCGAAGCCCGGCCGCGCGCAACCGGTGCGCACCGCCTGCACGAGCCCCTGCAGCAGGCGCGGCGCGTCGTCGCGCTCGTCCGCGGACAGCCACACGACCGCGCGGCCGAGCGCGAGGGATTCGCGCCGCCATTGCGCGAGCAGCGAGGTCTTGCCGTAGCCGGCCGGCGCCTGCACGAGCGTGACGGGCCGGGCGTCGAACGCCGGTGCGGCGAGGCTCAGCCGCGCACGCGCGAGCAACTGCGCCGGCACGCGTGGCGCGGTCGTCTTCAGCACGAGTTCGGTGGGAGGCGCGTCGGCGCGATCGGGTGGGTGGGCCATCGGGGCAGCAGTCGGAATCCGGCGATGCCGTGCGGGCCAGCGTCCGGGGTGGGTGTGGGGGGAAGGATCGACCGAACCGCGTTCACGCGTCAATCCCCCCCGCGACGAGTGGGGCCGCACCGCCGCCCGGTCGATAGCATGGGTTCCGATGCGTGACGAACGCGATTGACGAATGCAACGAGGAGGGGCCATGAACATCGTATCGACCGGCGCGCGACGCAGCGCGCCGAACGCCGGATAAGCGGAGCGGCACGATGTATCGCCATCTGCTCGTGACGGTCGACGGCGTGCCCGGCGGCATCGACGCGATCGGCCATGCGCTCGAACTGGCGCGTGCGGTCGGCGCGCGGGTCACCTTCGTGCTGTCCGGCGCCATGCCCGACTCGCGTTTATCCGGAGCGCGGATGCCGGAACACGGTGCGAAAGTGGAAGCCGCCGCACGGGCGCAGGGTCTATCCCATGCGATCGCGGGGGCCGGCCATCCGGGGGCCGGCCATCCGGGGGCCGGCGACACGTCGCCCGGCGCGCTCGCCGGCACGCTTGGCTGCGACCTGATCGGCGTCGCGGCGCTGCCGCACGATGCCGATGTCGGCGCAGCCGCGCAACGCCGGTTGCTGCTCGCGACGAGCGGCGTGCCGGTGCTCGTATGCCCGGCGCGGCATGCGCCGGCCGAGACACGCGTGATGGCCCGCTGCCTCGCCGCGCATCGCGCGCTCGGCGAGCGGCTGAAGGCGCTGATGATGGCGAGCGAGGGCTCGAACGCGGCAACGCGGCCGACCTCCGACGCCGACGCCGACGCGGACGGCACGCGGGCGGCACTGGCATCGCTCGCGGCGCTGCAGAACGCGCGTTTCGGCACGTCCGCCGAAGCACGCCTCTGCGCGGCATTGCGCAGGCGGGCGGAGAGCACCGCGGCCGAACTCGACGAGCTCGACCGCCAGCGGCGCCGCGATGCACACGCGCTCGACGCGCTGGCGCGGCTCGCCGCCGACGGACTGCCGTCGGTCGCGTTCGATGACGCGCTCGCCGTCTATGCGCGCGGCGCGTTCGAGCAGATGGGGCGCATGGAAGGCGTGATTTTCCCGGCCGCGCGGCGCTACCTGGGCGACGCCGACTGGACCGAACTGGACGCGCCACCGGCGAGCGGCGCAGCCGCGACGACGCCGGGCGCGGACGAACCCGACGATGCGGAACACGCATCCGACTGAATACCTACGGAGAACAAGATGGCACATGCAGTGCGATTCCATGAAACCGGCGGCCCCGACGTGCTGCGCTGGGAAGAAGTCGACGTCGGCGATCCGGGCCCCGGTCAGGTGCGCCTGCGGCACGAGGCGGTCGGCCTGAACTTCGCCGATACGTATTTCCGCAGCGGCCTGTATCCGGTGCCGCTGCCGGCCGGCATCGGCGTCGAGGCCGCCGGCGTGGTCGAGGCGGTCGGCTCCGGCGTGACGAACGTCGCGGTCGGCGACCGCGTGACCTACACGGGCTTCCTCAACACGCTCGGCGCGTACAGCACGGAACGGCTGATCACGGCCGCGCCGCTCGTGAAGCTGCCGGCCGGCATCGCATGCGAAACGGCCGCGGCGATGACGATGCGCGGGCTGACGTCGGCGTACCTGTTGCGCCGCATCCACGCATTCGCGCCGGGCGACACGATCCTGCTGCATGCGGCCGCGGGCGGCGTCGGGCTGATCGTGTCGCAATGGGCGAAGCTGCTCGGGCTCACGGTGATCGGCACCGTGTCGAGCGAACACAAGGCCGCGATCGCCCGCGTGCACGGCTGCGATCATACGATCGACTACAGCCGCGAGGACGTCGCGAAGCGCGTGCGCGAACTGACGGACGGCGCCGGCGTCGACGTCGTGTTCGACAGCGTCGGCAAGGACACCTTCGAGGGCTCGCTCGATTCGCTGAAGCGGCGCGGGCTGATGGTCTGCGTCGGCACCGCGTCGGGCCCGATCCCGCCGTTCGATCCGCAGCGCCTCGCGATGAAGGGCTCGCTGTACCTGACGCGCCCCGCGCTGGCCGACTACATCGCCGATCCGGCCGAGAAGAACGACCTGGCCGGCGAGCTGTTCGCGCACGTCGCGGCCGGCCGCATCCGGATCGAGATCAACCAGCGTTATGCGCTGCAGGACGCGGCGCAGGCGCATCGAGACCTCGAGTCGCGCAAGACGACCGGCTCGTCGGTGTTCATCGTCTGAGGAGACGCGCATGCGAGTCGAACCCCTGACCTGTGCGATCGGCGCGGAGCTGCTGGACGTGAGCCTCGCCGACGCCGTGCACGACGACGGCCTGTTCGCCGAAATCCGCACGCAGCTGCTGCGCCATCGCGTGCTGTTCCTGCGCGACCAGGACATCACGCGTGCCGAGCACGTCGCGTTCGCGCGCCGCTTTGGCGAGCTCGAGGATCATCCGGTCGCTGGCAGCGACCCCGAGCACCCGGGGCTCGTGCGGATCTACAAGTCGCCCGACCAGCCGAACGACCGCTACGAGAATGCGTGGCACAGCGATGCGAGCTGGCGCGTGGCGCCGCCGTTCGGCTGTGTGCTGCGCTGCATCGAGGGTCCGCCGGTTGGCGGCGACACGATGTGGGCGAACATGGTGCTCGCGTACGAGCACCTGCCGGAACACGTGAAGCAGCAGATCGGGGACTTGCGCGCGCGCCACAGCATCGAGGCGAGCTTCGGCGCGGCGATGCCGATCGACAAACGTCTCGCGTTGAAGGCGCAGTACCCGGACGCCGAGCATCCGGTCGTGCGCACGCATCCCGAAACGGGCGAGAAGGTGCTGTACGTGAATGCGTTCACGACGCACTTCACGAATTTCCATACGCCTGGGCGCGTGCGGTTCGGGCAGGACGCGAACCCCGGCGCCGGCCAGTTGCTGCAATACCTGATCAGCCAGGCCTATATCCCCGAATACCAGGTGCGCTGGCGCTGGAAGAAGAACAGCGTCGCGATCTGGGACAACCGCAGCACCCAGCATTACGCGGTGATGGACTACCCGCAGTGCGTGCGCAGGATGGAGCGCGCGGGCATCGTCGGCGACGTGCCGTTCTGATCCGAACGCACCCGCACCGTAACCGATCCGCGACATCGCACCACGCGCCTGGCCCGCCGCCCGGCGCGACGGGATACGCACGCCCGTACACCCCGAACACAACGATTCCATTGGAGGACGACATGCAATTTCTCGACGATTCGCTGCACCCGGAAAACCAGGACAAGGTGGTCATCACGGTCGCGCCGTACGGCCCCGAATGGATGCCCGCCGATTTTCCGGAAGACATTCCGGTGACGATGGACGAGCACGTGCAGAAGGCAGTCGACTGCTACAACGCGGGCGCGACGGTGCTGCACCTGCACGTGCGCGAACTCGACGGCAAGGGCAGCAAGCGGCTGTCGAAATTCAACGAACTGCTCGGCCGGCTGCGCGACGCGGTTCCCGACATGATCCTGCAGGTCGGCGGCTCGATCTCGTTCGCGCCGGAAGGCGACGGCGCGGAAGCGAAATGGCTGTCCGACGACACGCGCCACATGCTCGCCGAGCTGACGCCGAAGCCCGACCAGGTGACGGTCGCGATCAACACCGTGCAGATGAACATCACCGAGCTGATGAACCGCAAGGACATCGCCGGCACGTCGCTGAACGAGGCCGCGCTGTGGGACGCGTACCGCGAGATGACCGTGCCGGCCGGCCCCGGCTGGGTCGACGAGCACCTGCGCCGCCTGCAGGCGGCCGGCATCCAGCCGCATTTCCAGCTCACCGGCATGCATGCGCTGGAGACGCTCGAGCGGATCATCCGCCGCGGCGTCTATCGCGGTCCGCTGAACGTCACGTGGGTCGGCATCGGCGGCGGCTTCGACGGCCCGAATCCGTACAACTTCATGGAATTCGTGCGGCGCTGCCCGGACGGCGCGTGCATCACGCTCGAATCGCTGATGAAGAACGTGCTGCCGATCAACACCGTCGCGATGGCGCTGGGCCTGCATCCGCGCTGCGGGATCGAGGACACGATCATCGACCAGAAGGGCAACCGGATGACGTCGGTGCAGCAGGTCGAGCAGTGCGTGCGGATCGCGCGCGAACTCGGCCGCGACATCGCGACCGGCAAGGAGGCGAAGGCGATCTACCGGATCGGCGTGCAGTACGACGGCGTCGACGAGACGCTCGCGCAGCTCGGGATGGCGCCGAACCGCCGGCCCGGCCAACTGAGCGTGCCGCTGCGCGCGGCCTGACGCACCGCGCATCCGGGCGGCCCGCGAGCGCCGCCCGCCGATCGATGTGGCGCGGCACCCACCCTCGCGCAGTGCGCGAGGCAAGCTCCGACGAACGGAGCGGGGCCGCGCAAGCCGCGCCGGCGCGTTGCCGCACCGGTGCCGGAGGAGACACGCATGCTGATTCATCACGTCGAGCCGTCGCTGCAGGACGTGGCGGCCACCGGGCGGCGCGCGCCGGCCTATGCCTGGCTCGTGTTCGGGCTGACCGTCGGCCTGCTGCTGTCGGACTACATGTCGCGGCAGGTGCTCAATGCCGTGTTTCCGCTGCTCAAGCACGCGTGGGGACTGTCGGACACGCAGCTCGGTTCGCTGTCCGGCGTCGTCGCGCTGCTGGTCGGGCTGCTGACGTTTCCGCTGTCGGTGCTCGCCGACCGCTTCGGCCGCGTGCGCAGCATCGTGCTGATGGCCGCCTTGTGGAGCGTCGCGACGCTCGGCTGCGCGCTGTCGACCAATTACACCGAAATGCTCGTGTCGCGCGGGCTCGTCGGCCTCGGCGAAGCCGCGTACGGCAGCGTCGGCGTCGCACTGATCCTCAGCATCTTTCCGGCGCGCCTGCGCGCGACGCTGACCGGCGCGTTCATGGCCGGCGGCGCGTTCGGCTCCGTGTTCGGGATGGCGCTCGGCGGGCTGGTCGGCGCGCATCTCGGCTGGCGCTGGTCGTTCGGCGTGATGGCCGCGCTCGGCATCGTGCTGCTCGTCGCGTACCGCGGCGTGGTCACCGAACGGCGGCTCGCGGCATGTCGCGTCGAACCGTGCCGGCCCCATGGCGATGCGCCGCGCGACCTGCGCGGCAGCGTGCGTGTGCTGATGTCGGGGCTGTTCGCGTCGCGTTCGGTGATCTGCGCGTATGTCGGCAGCGGGCTGCACCTGTTCGTGCCCGGCGCGCTGTTCGCATGGCTGCCGAGCTACCTGAACCGCTATTACGCGATGGCGCCGGACCGCGCCGCCGTGCTCGCGGCCGGCTTCGTGCTGCTGTCGGGCGTCGGCATGGTCGGCTGCGGGATCGTCACCGATCGCGTGGGGCGCGCCGACGGCTCGCGCAAATGGCTGACCGCGATCGCGTATTGCCTGCTGACGGGCGTGTGCCTCGCAGTCGCGTTCCGGCTGCCGCCCGGGCCGCTGCAGCTCGCGCTGATCTGCGCGGGCATGCTGGTCGGCGCGGGCGCATCGGGTGCGTCGGGCGCGATGGTCGCGAACCTGACGCCGGCCGCGATCCACGCGTCGGCGTTCGCGACGCTCACGCTCGCCAACAACCTGCTCGGCATGGCGCCGGGCCCGCTGCTGACGGGGTGGGTCGCCGATCGCGCCGGGCTCGTCGGTGCACTGCAATGGATTCCCGCCGTGCCGCTCGCGGCCGCGGTGCTGTTCGCGATCGGACGCGCGAGCTACGCGGCCGATCTCGCGCGCGTCGAACGTGAACGGCGCGCGTCACACCTTTCCTGAACCGAACCCTCCCGGAGGCTGCATGACCCTGGCGACCACGCCCACCATCCTGATCGTGCCCGGCTTGCGCGATCACGTCGAAGATCACTGGCAGACGCATCTGCAACGACGCCTGCCGAACGCGCGCGCCGTCGCGCCGCTCGAAGCCGACAAGCTGAGCCGCGCCGCACGCGTCGCGGCGCTCGATGCGGCACTGGCCGCGATCGACGGCCCCGTGATTCTCGTCGCGCACAGCGCCGGCGTGATGATCGCCGTGCATTGGGCGCAGCAGGCGACGCGGTCGATCGATGGCGCGTTGCTCGCCACACCGGCCGATCTCGATACGCCGATGCCCGCAGGCTATCCGGCACCGGATGCGCTCGACGCGCACGGCTGGACGCCGGTGCCGACCCGGCCGCTGCTGTTTCCGAGCATCGTGGCCGCGAGCCGCAACGATCCGCTTGCGCGCTTCGAACGCGTCGAGGCGATGGCGGCGGGGTGGGGTAGCCGGCTCGTCGATCTGGGGGAGGTCGGGCATTTGAATCCGGCGTCCGGGTATGGCGAGTGGCATGACGCGGAACGACTGATCGGGGAGGTGATCGCGCTCCGTTCCGACTGAGCGCCGTCTGCAACGCGCCGCGCAGGATTTCATGCCGGCGCGGCCGCGTGAACCGATTCCATTTCAACGCCCGCTGATATACGACGTCCTAACACGACACCCATCCATTGACCCAGCGCGCCGTGAAATCGGTCAGTCAGCAAATCCTCGACAAACGGAAGGTTTTTGTTAGGGAAATTCCCGCCCCGCGCCGGTCGGTTTTTTGTTGACCGACATCGTATAACACCGTCATGATTTCCCGAAAGAAAGGTCCCATCCACCGACCGAAGCGAGGAGACATGAACACCACCACGATCGCGCGCCGTGTCCGCCGGATCGCCCTGGCGCTGGGCCTGACGCTGCCGGCCGCGGCCGCCGTCGCGGCCCCCGTGTCGCTGAATGTCGTCGACGTCGCGGGCAACCTGCAGCTCACGCAGAAGGCCATCGAGGCGTTCAAGGAAAAGAACCCGAACCTCGTCGCGAACGTCACGTTCACGAACGCGCCCGCGCCGCAGCTGCCGGGCAAAATCAAGGCGATGCAGGCGGCGGGGCGCGCCGACATCGACCTCGTGCTGACCGGCACCGATGCGCTGGCCGCCGGCATCGAGCAGAACCTGTGGCTGAAGCTGCTGCCCGACAACGCCGGCGCGTTCCCCGGCGTGCTCGACAGGTACGCGCCCGGCCCGCGCAAGATGCAGGATGTCGCACAGGGCTTCGGTCTCGAAGTGACCTACATGCCGGCCGGCCCACTGCTCGAATACAACCCGGCCAAGGTCAGCGACCCGCCGAAGACGCCCGAACAGCTGCTCGCGTGGTGCAAGGCGCACCCGAACAAGCTGATCTACGCACGCCCGGCCAACTCGGGCCCCGGCCGCACGTTCCTGATGGGGCTGCCGTACGTGCTCGGCGACAAGAACCCGCAGGATCCGATCAACGGCTGGGACAAGACCTGGGCGTTCCTGAAGCAGCTCAACGACTGCGTGCCGTACTACCCGGGCGGCACGTCGGCGGTGATGAAGGAGCTCGGCGAAGGCACGCGCGACATGACCGTGACCGTCACCGGCTGGGACCTCAACCCGCGCGCGCTCGGCATCGTGCCCGCCGACTTCCGGATCCAGTCGTTCGACAACATGACGTGGGTCAACGACGCGCACTACATGGTGATCCCGAAGGGCGTGGCGAAGGACAAGCTCGACGTGCTGTTCAAGCTGATGAACTTCCTGCTCGAACCGGCGCAGCAGGCAATGACCTACGACGACGGCTACTTCTATCCGGGCCCGGCGGTGAAGGGCGTGACGCTCGAGATGGCGCCCGCGCACAGCCAGGAGGTGATCAGGAAATTCGGCCGCCCCGAGTACGCGAAGCTGCTTGCGGATCGTCCGCACGTGCAGCCGCTCAACGCGCAGGCGATGGTCGCCGCGTTCCAGAAGTGGGACCGCGAGATCGGGTCGCAGAAGTCGAAATGACGCATGAACCCGCGGGCGCCGCGGCGCCCGCGCCGATGGAGTTCGCGTAATGAAGCACAGTTTCGAACGGTTGCGGCTCGACGGCGTGTGCCGCAGCTTCACCAATGCGGAGGGCGCACAGGTCGCCGCACTGGACGGGCTCGATCTCGACATCAGGCGCGGCGAGTTCATCGCGCTGCTCGGCCCGTCGGGCTGCGGCAAGTCGACCGCGCTGAACTGCATCGCCGGGCTGCAGCCGCTCACGAGCGGCGGCATCTGGCTCGACGACACGCGCATCGACGTGCTGCCGCCCGAGCGCCGCGGCTTCGGCATGGTGTTCCAGAACTACGCGCTGTTCCCGCACATGTCGGTGCTCGACAACGTCGGCTTCGGGCTGAAGATGCGCGGCCTGCCGAAGCAGGAAACGCGGCGGCGCGCGCAGCAGGCGCTCGAACTCGTGCAGCTCGTCGGCCACGAGGGCAAGCTGCCCGGGCAGCTGTCGGGCGGGCAGCAGCAGCGCGTCGCGATCGCGCGCGCGATCGTCATCGAGCCGCCGCTGGTGCTGATGGACGAGCCGCTGTCGAACCTCGACACGAAGCTGCGCATCGAGATGCGCGCCGAGATTCGCCGCATCCACACGCAGCTCGAACGCGCGACGATCTACGTGACGCACGACCAGGACGAAGCGCTGTCGATGGCCGACCGGATCGTCGTGATGAAGGAGGGCGTCGTGCAGCAGGTCGCGTCGCCGAAGGACGTGTACACGCGCCCGCACAACCTGCACGTCGCGCGCTTCATGGGCTATCGCAACGTGCTGCCGTTCACGCTCGAAGGGATGGCCGGCGACTACGTGAACGTCACCGCCGCCGGCGTGCGCGTCACCGGCGTGCCGATGGCCGGCTTCGACGGCAAGGACGTCGTGGTCGCGCTGCGCCCCGACGACATCGAGCGCGCGGAAGACGGTGCCGACAACGCATTCGACGCGACCGTCGAGACGGTCGAATACGGTGGCCGCGACTCACTCATCCGCGCGATCGCGCCGTTCGGCCCGATCTGGGCGCGGGTCGCCGGCGAATTCGCGGAGGGCGAGCGGCTGCGGCTGCGCGTGGCGCCGGCGCGCACGCTCGTCTATGCGGGAGACGCGCCATGAACGGCCGCGGCACCGCGTGCGCGGCAGCGCGCCCCCGGGAGGCCGCATGAGCACGCTCGCGACCAGCGGCACGCCGCGCGACGCGAAGGCGTGGCTCGTGACGCCCGCGCTCGCGTTCATCGTCGCGCTGTTCATCTATCCGTTCGCGTACGGGCTCGTGCTGTCGTTCCAGCCGATGAACGGCGGCAGCGCGCTCGCGAACTACGTGCAGTTCTTCACCGATACCGCGATGTGGCCGACCGTGCTCGTCACGCTGAAGCTCGCGGTGCCGGCGACGCTGATCAACGTCGGCGTCTCGGTACCCGTCGCGTTCGCGCTGCGCCGCAACTCGCCGTACCAGAAATTCGTCACGACGCTGCTCGTGATTCCCGTCACGCTCGGCACGGTGCTCGTCGCCGACGGGATGCTCACGTACTTCGGCCCGAACGGTTGGTTCCTGCAAGCGCTGCAGGGGCTGCACCTGTACACCGACGAAGTGCGCCTCACGCACAACTACTGGGGCGTGCTGCTGTCGCTGATCGTGTCGGGCTTTCCGTTCGCGTTCCTGCTGATGCTGTCCTACATCAGCGGCATCGACCCGACGCTCGCGCGCGCCGCGGCCACGCTCGGCGCGAACCCGTGGCAGCAGTTCCGGCAGATCTACCTGCCGCTGCTCGTGCCGGGGCTCACGATGGCCGCGTGCCTGTCGTTCGTGCAGGCGTTCTCGGTGTTCCCTTCCGCCGTGCTGCTCGGCGCGCCGGCCGGGCCGACGCGCGTGATCTCGATCGCGGCCGCCGAAGCCGCGTTCGAGAGCTACGACTATTCGCTCGCGTCGGCGATCGCGATCGTGATGGGCTTCGTGCAGTTGCTGGTGGTCGCGTCGATGCTCGGTGCGCGCCGCTTCTTCTATACCGGTCCGGTCACGGGAGGCAAGGGCTGATGGCGACCGACAATCATGCCGCGCCGGCGTGGCCGCCGAAGCAGAACCCGCCCGGCGCGCAGCCCGTCAACGCGATGAAGCCGCGCAAGCTGCGCGGCAGCCTCGCCGGCCGTGCGTGGAAGGCGCTCGTGTGGGGGCTGATGGCGTTCTTCCTGCTGAACGTGATGCTGCTGATCGCGACCGTCGCGGTGAACTCGGTCGCGACGCGCTGGTTCGGCACACCGCTGCCGCAGGGCTTCACGCTGCACTGGTATGCGAAGGCGTGGGAAGACTTCCAGCTCGCGAGCGTGCTGTGGGTGACGGTCGAAGTGGTCGGCGCGGTGGTGCTGCTGTCGGTCGCGCTCGGCGTGCCGGCCGCCTATGCGCTCGCGCGCGTGCGGTTCCGCGGCAAGCGCTTCGCGCTGCTGGTGTTCCTGCTGCCGCTGATGGTGCCGCCCGTCACGTACGGGATCCCGATGGCGACCGTGATGTACAAGGTCGGGCTCGCCAGCACGCTGCCGGGCGTGATCCTCGCGAACCTCGTGCCGGCGCTGCCGTTCGTGATCCTCGTGATGACGCCGTTCATCGAGCAGATCGATCCGAACCTCGAAGCCGCCGCGCGCATCTTCGGCGCGAACACGTGGCGCTATTTCCGCTACGTGCTGCTGCCGCTGCTGGTGCCCGGCATGCTCGCGGCGGGGTTGCTCGTGCTGGTGCGCACGATCGGGATGTTCGAGCTGACCTTCTTCACCGCGGGCCCGAGCACGCAGACGCTCGTCGTCGCGCTGTATTACGCGGTGTTCTCGACCGGCGTGCGCGCGCCGCAGTCGATCGACGCGATGGCGATGATCTACATGGCCATCACGCTCGTGTGGGTCGTGATCGCGCTGCAGTTCGTGAGCCCGACGCAGCTCGTGAGTCGCGTGAAGCAGGAGCGGCAGTAGGCGGTCACGCGAACGACAACGGCGGGGCGGGGCGCGTGGGCGTCGTGCGGGCCGTCCATTTGCCCGCCGGCATCCGTGCAATTGGTTACAAATGGATACCGCGAACGGCACGCGGACGTTGCAGACTACGCGGCGTACGGCTCGGCGATGCGTTTGCATGCATTCGCCGTCGCCATCCGACGTTCACCCGATTCACGGAGTTCCATGAAGCTTCAAACGCTCCTGACGCTCGGCGCTGCCGCCACGCTGCTTGCCGCCTGCAACCTGCTCCACGATGGCCCCGGATCGAGCGACGTCGATGCCGCGGTGCGCCGCGCGCTCGAAGCGGAAAACCACGGCGGCCTGAACGCGCTGTTCGGCCAGCCGCTGCCCGTGTCGGCCGACGTGATCTCCGCGAAACCCGACGGCGACTGCAAGAAGGTCGGCGAACGGACCTACACGTGCGACGTCGTGGTCACGTGGCGCAACAGCGATTACACGCCGTCGCGCGCGAACCTGACCTTCGTCCAGGCCGCCGACGGTTCGTGGCAGACCTCGGGCGTCGACGCCGCCATCGCGACCGGCGCCGCCAAGTCGCTGATCGACAGGATCGGCAAGGCGTGGCCCGGCAATGCGGCCAGCGGCGCATCGGCGCCGCAGTGACGCGCCGTTGAAGGGCGGCGTCGCACGTCCTTCCGGGTACGGTCCCGCTGACGGGCCGCGCCGTTCCTTCATTCCGACGCGGCTAACTGAGCGCCCCGCCAGCGATGACGACGACGGCAAAGAAGAAAAAGGGCGCAAACGCGGTCCGGTTTCGGCCGAAGCCATCGTCGGTATGCGGGCCGGCATATAGGGAAAACCCTTAATTCGAGATATAATCACGGGCTAGAAGAAAGGTCGAACCATGCCCGAACGTTTCCAATCCCTTGAAAAATTTGTGTTTTCCCTGGTCGTGATGTCCGCGGTCTTCTGCTCCGCCTTCCTCGCGTACGAGCGTCACCCCGAGATCAAGATCGCGCTGCACGAAGGCGAAGCGCTGATGCGCGAAAGCGCCAAGTATTCGGTCATCTGCTCGCCGTCCAAGGTCGATCCTTGCGTCGAGATGTCCGCTTACTGATCGATCTTCGCGTCGAGGCTCGCGCGCCGGTCGGCGCGCGGCAGTGAACGGCGTCATAGGCGCCACGTCTTCATTTTCGGACTCGCCCTACAAATTGCGCGGCATGAATTCCTTAAAGTAGAGCCCATCAGGAATTCAGAAACCGACTGCAAGATAGGGCGGATGCACGAACCCGTAACGTGCCGAGTCGCTGGCGTAAGCAGCCCCCATTCCGTCGGCCCCGCTTCGAGCAATCGAGCGGGGCCGCTTCATTTGCGCGGCCCATCTGTGCGCCCCGCTTACACGGTCCTGATTGCACGACCCGAATTCGCGCGGTCCGGACCTTCCGTCCGCAGCGACAGGCGTCACACCACGTGCCGCGGTTCGCCGCGCACGAACGCGTCGACGTTGTCGACGAGCTGGTCGGCCAGTGCCTGCATCGCCTCGTCGCTCGCCCACGCGACGTGCGGCGTCAGGATGAATGCCGGATGCGACAGGAGCGCGTGGAACGGATGCGCGGCCGGCAGCGGCTCCTGCGTGACCACGTCGAAGCCCGCACCCGAAATCCGCCCCGACTGCAGCGCGTCGACGAGCGCGCTTTCATCCACGAGCCCGCCGCGCGCGGTGTTGATCAGCAGCGGGCGGCGCGCCATCCGCGCGAACGCGGCCGCGTCGATCAGGTTCCGGGTCGCCGGCGTCAACGGGCAGTGCAGCGTGATCACGTCGCTGTCGCGCAGCAGCGTGTCGAGCGGCACATGGTCGCCGTCGCGGGCATCGCCATGTGCGGCGAACAGCACGCGCATGCCGAGCGCGCGGGCGATCCCGGCCACCGCGCGGCCGAGCACGCCGTCGCCGACGATCCCGAGCGTCGCGCCGGCCAGGTCGCGGATCGGATGATCGAAGAAGCAGAACTGTCCGCTGTCGAGCCAGCGTCCCGCGCGCACCGCGTCGCGATACGCGACGAGGCTGCGCCGCAGCGCGAAGATCAGCGCGAACGTATGCTCGGGCACCGTGCGCACCGCATACCCGCGAATGTTGCTGACGACGATGCCGCGCGCCGCGCAGGCATCGAGATCGACGATGTCGGTGCCCGTCGCGGCGATCGCGATCATTTTCAAATGCGGCGCACGGTCGAGCGCCGCCGCGTCGAGCCGGACCTTGTTGGTCACGACGATGTCTGCGTCGCCGATACGCACGGCCACTTCATGCGCGGCCGTCCGTTCGAAGGTCCGGAGGGCGTGCGGAAACGGAAACGGCTTCAGCACGGTCTGCGGCGACAACGTCGCGCGGTCGAGCAACACGATCTTCGCGGGAGAGGAGCTGGAAAACATGGCGGGTCTCGCTGACGGGCGCCCGGCGGGCGCGCAACGGCAACGATTCTGCCAACGGCGCGCGTGATCGGGCTTGCGCATTGCGCGAGCGCGCTTTCCCGCGCGGAAAGGGCGGCGCGACGCTTTCCGGCTTCACGGCCATGCGTGCCTTTCCGTTCGGGAAAGGCTGGTTGAGCATCGATCGATTTTCGCCGGATGCGAACGCCGTCATGATCGCCGTCATCGACAACACGATTTCATCGGAGACAGTCATGACGCGCCCCCTGGACGGTATTCGCGTGCTGGAACTCGGCCAACTGATCGCCGGGCCGTTCGCGGGCCGGATGCTCGCCGAATTCGGCGCGGACGTGATCAAGGTCGAGCCGCCCGGCGTCGGCGACCCGCTGCGCAAATGGCGGCTGCTGCACGACGGCACGTCGGTCTGGTGGGCCGCGCAGTCGCGCAACAAGACCTCGCTCGCGCTCGACCTGCGCACGCCCGAAGGGCAGGACGTCGTGCGTCGGCTCGTCGCCGAGACCGACGTGCTGATCGAGAACTTCCGGCCCGGCACGCTCGAAGGCTGGGGGCTCGGCTGGGACGCGCTGTCCGCGATCAACCCCGGGCTCGTGATGCTGCGCGTCTCGGGCTTCGGCCAGACCGGCCCGTATCGCGACCGGCCCGGCTTCGGCGTGATCGCCGAGGCGATGGGCGGCCTGCGTCACCTGACCGGCGAACCGGGCCGCACGCCGGTGCGTGTCGGCGTGTCGCTCGGCGATTCGCTGTCGGCGCTGCACGGCGTGATCGGCATCCTGCTCGCGCTGCGCCATCGCGAGCAGCAGGGCGGCAAGGGGCAGGTCGTCGACGTCGCACTGTACGAATCCGTCTTCAACATGATGGAAAGCCTGCTGCCCGAATACTCGGTGTTCGGCGCGGTGCGCGAGGCGGCCGGCAGCAGCCTGCCCGGCATCGCGCCGACCAACGCGTACCGCTGCCGCGACGGCAAGTACGCGCTGATCGCCGGCAACGGCGACAGCATCTTCCGGCGCCTGATGGAACTGATCGGGCGCCCCGACCTCGGCAACGATCCGGCGCTCGCGCACAACGACGGGCGCGTCGCGCAGGTCGCGCGCATCGACGCGGCGATCGGCGAATGGAGCGCGCGGCACGACCTCGACGGCGTGCTCGCCGCGCTGAACGACGCGCGCATTCCGTCCGGGCGCATCTACGACGTCGCGGACATCGCGGCCGATCCGCATTACCGCGCGCGCGACATGATCGTCGACGCGGCGCTGCCCGACGGCACGCCCGTGCTCGTGCCGGGCATCGTGCCGAAACTCGGCGCGACGCCGGGACGCATCGAGCGTCCGGCACCCGCGCTCGGCGCCGATACCGACGCGGTACTCGAATCGATCGGCATCGATGCCGCGACGCGCGACGACTGGCGCACGCGCGGCGTGATCTGAACCGGCCACCGGGACGACCACATGAGCAAGCATCCCCAACGACTCTACATCCACGAAGTCGCGACACGCGACGGTTTCCAGAATGAAGCGGCGTTCGTCGACACCGACGACAAGATCGCGCTGGTCGACGCGTTGAGCGCGTGCGGCTACGCGAAGATCGAGGTCACGTCGTTCACGTCGCCAAAGGCGATCCCCGCGCTGCGCGACGCGGAAGCCGTGATGCACGGCATCGTGCGCGCGCCGGGCGTCGTCTATACGGTGCTCGTGCCGAACGTGCGCGGCGCGGAGCGTGCACTGTCGTGCGGCGTCGACGAGGTGAACCTCGTGATGTCGATGAGCGAGAGCCACAACCGCGCGAACCTGCGGATGACCCGCGAGCAGTCGTTCGCGCAACTGCGCGACGTGATCGATGCGGTGCGCGGCACGGGCGTCGCGATCAACGTGTCGCTGTCGACCGCGATGGGCTGCCCGATGGAAGGCGACGTACGCGCGGAAACCGTGCTCGCGTGGATGCAGCGCTTCGCGGATCTCGGCGTGCACGGCTTCACGCTGTGCGACACGACCGGCATGGCGTATCCGTCGCAGGTGCGCGACCTGGCCGAACGCGCGCGCGAACGCTTCGGCGCGCTGCAGCTCACGCTGCACTTTCACAACACGCGCGGGATGGCGCTCGCGAACACGCTCGCCGCGCTCGACGCCGGCATCGACCGCTTCGACGCGTCGCTCGGCGGGCTGGGCGGCTGTCCGTACGCGCCGGGTGCGACCGGCAACGCGTGCACCGAGGAACTCGTGCACATGCTCGCGCTCGACGGCTACGATACGGGCATCGACCTCGCGGCCGTGCTCGCCGCGGCCGCGCGGCTGCCCGCGCTGATCGGGCATGACGTGCCGAGCCAGATCCTGAAGGCCGGGCGCCGCTCGGATCTTCATCCGCCGCCGCGCGCCGAGGCCGGCGACATGCCGGCGCAGCGGGCTTTCTCGTGAACAGTCGTGAACAGGAGCGAATCACATGGCGCTGATTGACCACCTCGACCACCTCGTGCTGACCTGCGTCGATCCGGAGCGGACGAAGCACTTCTATACGGAAGTGCTGCAGATGCAGCTCGAAACCTTCGGCGCGGGCCGGCTCGCGTTCCGCTTCGGCAACCAGAAGATCAACCTGCACGTGCGCGGCGCGGAGTTCGAGCCGAAAGCGCACGTGCCTGTGCCCGGCGCGCTCGACCTGTGCTTCATCGCGGCGGTGCCGCTCGACGACGTGATCGCGCATCTGCGCCGCGTCGAATGGCCGATCGTCGAAGGGCCCGTCGAGCGCACCGGCGCGACGCAGAAGATCCGGTCGGTGTACCTGCGCGACCCGGACCTGAACCTGATCGAGATTTCCGAGCTGGTCTGAGTCGCGCTGAGCCGTGCCGGTCGTGCCGCGTCATCGCGCCGGTCCGCCGGTCCGCGCACGCGTCGACACGACGTGCCCGTTGCGTGCGCAGTCCTCCGCCGAAAGCGGACAGGCGCGCGCCGCACCCGCCGATTCCGGATAGCCGGCCCGGGTTGCGCTGCGGATAATGGTGCAACGGCGTCAGACCGTCCGGCGCCTTCGCAGCGGGCACCGCGAACGTCCCGCACATCCGCAATCCGACCCAGGCGCTTCCCGAATGACGATCCTCTATCGCGGCATGGACCGCGCGGCGCTCGACGCCGCCTACCTGAACACGAAGGCCATTCCCGATTTCCCCGCGGTGCTCGCATCCTGCCAGGCGCGCAGCGCGGCGCTTTACGACGCGACGCCCGGGCGGCGCGACCTGCGTTACGGCGCGCGGCCGGCGCAGCGCTTCGACTGGCTGCGGTGCGGCCGGCCCGACGCGCCGCTGTTCGTGTTCATTCACGGCGGCTACTGGCAGCACTGCGCGAAAGAGGATTTCGCGTATGCGGCCGCCGGGCCGCTCGCACGCGGCTTCGACGTCGTGCTCGCCGAATACACGCTCGCACCAGCTGCATCGATGGCCGACATCGTCGGCGAGATCGGCGCGTTGCTCGACCATCTCGCGGCCGACCCCGACGGCATCGGCACCGCTGGGCGACCGATTCACCTGAGCGGTCACTCGGCCGGCGGCCATCTGACGGCCGTGCATCGCGCGCATCCGGCGGTCGTGTCGGCGCTCGCGATCAGCCCGCTCGTCGATCTCGAGCCGATCTCGCTGTGCGTGCTCGACGACAAGCTGAAACTCACCGCGCAGGAAATCGCCGCCTACAGCCCGCTGCGTCATGTCGGGCCCGGCGCACCGACCGTCGTCGCGGTCGGTGCGGCCGAGTTGCCCGAACTCGTGCGCCAGGCGCACGAATACGCGGACGCGTGCGAAGCGGCCGGCGAACGGATCGCGCGTGCCTGGCTGCCCGGCATGCAGCACTTTACGGTGCTCGACGATCTCGCGACACCCGACAGCGCGATGCTCGCCGCATTGCAGGCGATCGCACCGCGCTGACCGCGCCGTTTTGCGTCGTCCTGCGCGATGTCGCGCCGTGCGCGGCCGGGCGTATGATCGGCATCAGGCCGGTCCGGCGCCGTTCGCGCGCGCCGCATGGCTTTCCCCAGGACCTTCATCATGGTGAACCCGCTTCATTTCGATCTGCAGTCGCTGCGCGTATTCGCGCTCGTCGCCGAGCACGGCAGCCTGACCAAGGCGGCCGAACACGGCCAGCTCACGTTGTCCGCGGTCAGCAAGCGGATCGCCGAACTCGAGAGCGTGACCGGCAGCGCGCTGTTCGTCCGGCATGCACGCGGCGTCGAGCTGACGCCTGCGGGCCACGCGCTGCTCGACCATGCGGCGAAGGTGATCGAGCAGGTCAACCGGATGGCGCACGAGATGAGCGACTACGTCGCCGGCGTGCGCGGCCACATTCACGTGTGGACCAATACGTCGGCCATCGTCCAGTTCCTGCCGGCCGATCTCGCCACGTTCCTCACCGACAACCCAGGCATCAAGGTCAGTCTCGAGGAGCGGCTGAGCCACGAGATCGTCGACGCGCTCGCGTCCGGCAAGGCCGATCTCGGCGTGTTCGCGGACAACGTCCCGGCACCCGGCATCGAACGCCGTCTGTACCGGCGCGACGAGCTCGTGCTGCTCGTGCCGCGCGGGCATCGCTTCGCCGCGCACGACAGCATCCGCTTCGCGGACACGCTCGATGAAGACTACGTCGGCCTGAGCGACGGCAGTTCGCTGCTCGCGCGGATGACCGACGCCGCATTCGCGGCCGAGCGCTCGCTGAAGCTGCGCATCCAGGTATCGAATTTCGACGGCGTGAGCCGGATGATCGAGGCCGGGCTCGGGATCGGCGTGCTGCCGCGCGATGCGGTGACCGGCGAGCGCGCGGCGCGGCTGGGGGTCGTGAAGCTCGACGACGCGTGGGCGACGCGCACGCTGTGGGTCGGCGTGAAAGCCGGCACCGTGCTGACCACCGACATCGCGAAGCTGTTCGATTTCATGTCGGCACGCTGAACCCTCCGAGCGCGCCGCGCGCGCGATGCACGGGGCACGGGGCACGCAGCTGCATGCCCCGTGCCGGTCGCCGCGTCATACCGGGTTGATGTCGTCCTGGCTGCGCCGCGTGGTCAGCGGCCCGAGCACGCGCAGCGTAACGGCGACGATGCCGAGCGCGACCGAGATCACGCCGAACATCGCACCCGCGCCATGTTCGGCCAGCACCGGCAGCAGCACGAACGGCAGCGCGCCGCTGACGATGCGCGACAGCGCATACGTGCTGCCGATCGCGGTCGAGCGTACGCGTGCCGGGAAGATTTCCGCCTGGTACACGTGATACGCGTTGCTGAACACGTTCGATGCACAGGTCGTCAGGAAACCGAAGCAGACGATCAGCATCGTATTGCCCGAATACGCGAAGCACAGCCCGAACGCGGCGATCGACAGGATCGACACGATCACGAGCGTGCGGCGCTCGATCCAGTTCAACAGCGGAATCGACAGCAGCGAGCCGATCGGATAACCGATGAACGACAGCGCAATGAACAGCGTGCTGTCCGTCACGTCGAACCCGCGGCTCTTGACGACCGTGCCCGCGAGGGTGCCGAAGCCGTAATAGCCGAAGCCCTGGAACAGGTGGAATACCGCGAGCATCAGGTAGCGCGCGCCGTAGGGCCGGCGGCGCAGCAGCGCGATGCGCTCGCCGAGGCTCAGTGGCCGCTGCGGTTCGGCCGATGCCGCGAACTGCGCGGGCACGCGCACGCCCGCGCTGTCCGCGAAGCGCTTCGCCGCGGCATGCGCATCCGCGGTGCGGCCCTGCGCGAGCAGCCAGCGCGGGCTTTCCGGCAGCCGGTGCTGAACCAGCAGCACGTACACGGCGCCGAGGCTGCCGATCGCGAGGATGATGCGCCAGCCGGCCACGCCCGCGACATGCAGCGGATTCAGCCACAGTGCGAGGAAGCCGACCAGCGGCACCGCGACGTACGAAGTCGTATAGGCCCACGCGGCGAGCCGTCCGCGCTTTTCCTTCGGCAGAATTTCGGACAGGAAGCTGTCGGCGACCGGGTAGATCGCGCCGACGCCGATACCCGTCAGGAACCGGCATGCGACCAGCATGTCGGCGTTCACCGAGAATGCGCCGATCAGCGAGAACGCGCTGTACCAGACGAGCGTCATCACAAACGCCTTGCGCCGGCCGATGCGGTCGGCGAGGCTGCCGAGACACATCGCGCCGACGAACATCCCGATGAATGCCGACGCCAGCAGCAGCTTGAAATCGGCGCTTTGCCGGCTCAGCCCGTATTCGTTCTGCAGCGCGGAGCCGATCGTGCTGACGAGGAAGATCTCGAACATGTCGAAGAACAGCCCGATGCCGATCACCCAGACGACGAATCGGTGCAGTGCGCCGACCGGCAGGTCGTCCATGAATTCGCCGAGCGTGATGCCGCGGGCGGGCAGGGCCTTCGCATCGGCGCCGGCCCGGGCCGCGGACGGTACGGCGGACGCGGGTCCGCCCGCGGTGCCGCCAAGGTCGAGGGATTGGCTGTTCATCGTGTCTCCAGATTGTCGATTTGCCGTGGCGCGACGCCCGGCCGTTCGCGGCCGGCCTGGCGGGCCCGGTCGCGCGACGCGACGCATGTGCCCGCCAGGCCCGCTAAGGGCCGGATGCGCGGGCGGCGCCGATCGTCCGAAACATGGTGGGCGAATTTGCTCGACGCGATAATTGCGGATGCTTCAAGCATCCTTTCCCGCGCAGAAAGGCTGCGGAACGCCCGCGGGACGGGCTTCGGATGAAGGGCCGGCCGCCGCGGAAACACAAGGGCAGGGAAAACCATGGGAGGCGCTGTGCGTGTTCGGCGGTCCGCGACGCCGTACGGAGCGGTTCGGCAGGGTCGAGCCGGCCGGCGCCGCGCTACGGAGCGGCAGGCGCAACCTCCCGCATTCGTCACGCGCTATTGCCCGATGCAATGCCTCGGTCGCGCCGCGTTGCCGCTCATCGCGACGCGCACGATTCGGGACCTCCGGCTGTCGCCGTTACACCGGTATCGATATCGAGGTCTGAGTCGGCCCGTTCCTGCCGAACCGTATCCGATGCAACTGCCTGCAACCTTGCCGCCATGTCGGGTGCGATGCCGAGTTGCACGGCTGCTTGCTCCCGAGGTCCCAATGTACGGACGTCGACACCGGCGATCTGCTGGAACAGCACCAGCGCGCTCAGGTAAGCGCCCAGCACGCCCGGATGCAGATAATCGGGCCGCGAGATCGGCGGGTCGTTCTGCGCGCGGATGCCGTACCACAGCAGCGGCGCGCCGGACGGCGCATACGGATCGGGATCGGCCACACCGGTCGTCCACGCGCGCTGCCACGCGCGGCCGACCGGCGCGACGGCGGCGATCGCCGGATCGGTCCGGCGCGCACCATCGAATGCATCGCGATAGGCGGCGACGAGTTCGGCGAGACGATCGACATAGCGTGCGTGAAAGCCGGCGCTGCCCAGTTCGCCGGCAAGCACTTTCGCGAGATCGGCGCGCGGCCAGGTCTCATACAGGTAGATACGCGCTTGCGGCGCGGCCGCACGAATGCCGCGCGCCAGTTTCGCGACGCTCGCACGGAAACCGGCCGGATCGCTGGCGCGGCTGTGCGTGAGCGCGAACGGCAGCGGCTTCGCGCTCAGTTCCTGCAGGACGACCACATCCCACGTGGGCCGGTCGATCACGTCCGATGCGACGCGGTCATGTTTCGCGAGACTCGTCGCCGACATCGCCTCGAGGTGGACATCGTAGTCGAGCCCGGCTTCGGCGGCGAAGCGCGCGAAGATCCCCGGAATCCCGCCCCACGGCCCCGGCTCACGTTCCGAGCGAGCACCGGTCTGCCCGACGTTTTCGTCGACGACCTGCACGGTGCCGTCGATGTCCTGGCCGCCGGCACGCATCGCGCCGTACGAACGCACGGGCGTGTAACGGCCGTGCGTGAGGCTGTCGCCGACGAACAGGATACGTTGCGGCGTGCGCGTTGCCGGTACGGGCGACCCGCTCGGCGAGTCCGTTACCGAGACGGCCGTGGCCGGCCCGGCGACCAGCAACGTCAAGGCGCACGTCAGCGCGAAACGCATGATCGGGCAACAGAACGAGGGCATGTCGGTCATCACGGGGGTTCCGGAGGGACGCGTGGCCGCAGTATTTCACGAAGCGGCTCGACGGGGCATATGCCGTTCGGCAGACTTGGATGCGTTTTCCCGGTCGGCTATCCTGAGCGCTGAACTCTCGAAATGCCGGCTCGCCGGCCAACCCACGTGCCACTCGCCGCACGCTTCCCGTTTGCGTTCACGCCGCCCACAGGAGACGCACGACATGATTCCCTCGACCGACAACCGGACGCTGTTGCGCACGCTCGGCATCCGCACCCCGATCATCCAGGCGCCGATGGCCGGCGTCAGCACGCCCGCGCTGGCGGCTGCCGTGTCGAATGCGGGCGGGCTCGGCTCGCTCGGCGTCGGCGCGACGAATGCCGACGGCGCGCGCAAGATGATCCGCGATACGCGCGCGCTCACCGACCGGCCGTTCAACATCAATCTGTTCTGCCACCAGCCGGCCCGTGCCGATGCAGCCGTCGAACGCGCGTGGCTCGACTGGCTCGCGCCGGCGTTCCGCGAACAGGGTGCGACGCCGCCGGCGTCGCTGTCGGAGATCTACACGAGCTTCGTCGCGGACGATGCGATGCTCGCGATGCTGGTCGAAGAAAAACCGGCGGTGGTGAGCTTTCATTTCGGGTTGCCGTCCGATGAGGCCATCGCAGTGCTGAAGCGCGCGGGCATCACGCTGTTCGCGTCCGCGACGCATCCCGACGAAGCCCGGCAGATCGCCGCGGCCGGCATCGATGCGATCGTCGCGCAGGGCATCGAGGCCGGCGGGCACCGTGGCGTGTTCGATCCGGCGGCCCGCGACGACCGGCTCGGCACGTTCGCGCTGACGCGCCTGCTCGTGCGCGAATGCACGCTGCCGGTGATCGCCGCCGGCGGCATCATGGACGGCGACGGCATCGCCGCGGCGCTCGCGCTCGGCGCGCAGGCCGCGCAGCTCGGCACCGCCTTCGTCGCGTGTCCGGAGACATCGATCGACGACGGTTATCGCCGCGCGATTCTCGGCGACGCGGCGCGCCGCACGACCTTCACGACCGCGATTTCCGGCCGGATCGCGCGCGGCATCGCGAACCGGCTGACCGCGCTCGGCGACGACCCGAACGCACCGGCCACACCGGCCTATCCGATCGCATACGACGCGGGCAAGGCGCTGCATGCGGCCGCGAAAGCGAAAGGCGAGTTCGGCTACGGCGCGCAGTGGGCCGGACAGGCGGCGCCGCTCGTCCGGTCGCTGCCGGCGGCCGAACTGTTCGCGACGCTCGAGCGCGAGACGCGAGCGGCCATCGCACGGTTGCAGCACGCGCTCGACTGATTCCCGGCCACGCGCCGCGACGCGCATCGCCGGTCACAAAATTGCAACGCGATGTATCCGCGCGCGGCGCGGATACATCGCGATACAACGCATCGGCCCGCGCCCGCTATAAAGCAGACATGACCTCTGAGGAGCACGACATGTCTGCTACATGGTTCAACGGATCCTGCCATTGCGGCGCCGTGAAATTCGAAGTCCGAGCCGCGCTTGCGCCGGCCGTTCGCTGCAACTGCAGCCTCTGCCGCCGGCGCGGCGCGCTGATGAGTCCGATGTTCGCCGCGGCCGACCTGAAGATCGTCGAAGGCGAGGGCGCACTGACGCTCTACCGTTTCAACACGCACACGGCCCGCCATTATTTCTGCAGCCGTTGCGGCGTCTATCCGTTCCATCAGACGCGCAAGGATCCCGCGTGCTGGCGCGTCAATCTCGGCTGCCTCGACGGCGTCGATCCGTATGTGCTCGACGCCGCGATCGCCGACGGCGCGAGCCTTTCCGTCGTGGAGGACGCATGACACGCTGGCTGATGATCCTGCTGTTCGCCGCGGGCGGCCTCGCGACCGAAATCGCGCATCCGGTGCAGTGTTCGCTGCTGTCGATCAGCCGGCAGCGGACCGGCGATCGGCGGGGCCGAAACGACGGCGGGCGAAACTGAGCGCGGGCAGGGGTCATAGGTATCGCATCTTGTTGATCGGAAACGATAATCATGCTTCCGATAAGATCGCACGCGATATATAATGCGTTCATCTGCGACACGAACCCGTGTCGATGGAGGACGCTCATGAAACCGACCGAAGCACAATCGCCCGCCACGCCGAAACTGTCCGAGTTCCTGTGTTTTGCGATCTACTCGACGAACCTCGCGTTCGGCAAGGCATACAAGCCGATCCTCGAAGAGCTCGGCCTCACGTACACGCAATACATCACGATCATTGCGCTGTGGGAAGAGGGTAATCAGACGGTCGGGCAACTCGGCGAAAAGCTGTTCCTCGAGTCGAACACGCTGACACCGATCCTGAAGAAGCTCGAGGCGATGGGCTATCTGGAGCGACACCGCGATCCGTCGGACGAGCGCCAGGTGCTCGTGAGCCTGACGAAAAGCGGCCGCCGCGTGCGCGAGAAGGGGCTCGACATGAACCTGGTCGAAGCCACCGGGCTGAAGCCCGACGAATTCGCGAAGATGCAGAAGGCGATCGTCACGCTGCGCGGCAACCTGATCGATTCGATCGACGAATAAACGAATAGAACGCCGGTTCGATGTCGAGCGGGCGACGCGATTGCCGCCCGCACCCTCCGCAATTTCCGTCCATTTCCGGCCGTCAGGAGCGACGCACCACCGCGACAGCCCCTTACGGTTGGCCCGTTCCGGTTTCCTCGCGCTCCAGCACCAGCAAATGCATGTCGCGACGCATCACGAAGCCGAGTGCCCGATAGCGCTCGATCGCGCCGTGATTCGACGTGAGCACGTGCAGGAACGGCGTTTCGGCTCCCGCGCGGATGGTCGCGATCAATGACCGGATCAGTCCGGCCGCGAGGCCCTGGCCCCGAAACGCGGCATCCACGCACACGGCGCTGATCTCCGCATGGCCGCCGGCTCTCATTCGCTGACCGGCCATCGCCACGAGCCGGCCCTGCCTGCGTACACCGATATAGCCGCCGAATTCGATCGTGCGCGGGCCGAACGGGCCCGGCTCCGTCGCCGCGATCAGTTCGAGCATCTCCGGTACGTCGGCTTCGGTCAGGCAGACATGCTCCAGCTGATGCGCGTCGTCGAGCGTTCCCTGCCAGATCATCTGATGCAGCATCGCGCGCCGGACCACGGAAGAACCGGCTGGCGTCGGAATCTCGTCCGGCGTGACCAGTGCCACCGGTCCGTGTGCGTCGATCAGTCCGCGCAACGCGTCGAAAGCGGCCGGGCTGCGGTCGGCCATGCCGGCAAACGGCGCGATTGCGGGAGGAAACCGGCGCACAAGCGCGTCGCCGAGTGCAAAACGATGCTGCTCGCCGGCGAGCGCATGCCATACCGCGTTGTCGAGCGGATGCGATCCGCCTTTTTCCTGCCCGGTCGTTGCTTCCCGCATCGCCTGCTCCTTGATTGAAGGCCGTCCGTCGCACAGCATAGACGCGATCGCCTGCGCAGGTTGCAGACAAGCAAAAGCGCATACGATTATATCGCATGCGCTTTATTTGACGGGCGGTATCGCCGATTTCGTCGCGACCTTCAACGACCGAAATAGATCGGGTGCTCGGCCGTGTGAATCGCGCCGCGACTGCCGGATTGCGTCGCGCCGCTGGCGTTGCCGCCATAACCGGCTGCCTGCGTGTCGGTCGCCGTCGCGTCGTTGTCGCGAACCCGCTTCAGTGCTGTCTGCAGGTTGTCCGGATAGTTCGGATCGTTCGGGCGATTCGGCAGGTAGCCGGCCTGCTGGAGCGCGGCCAGCTCCGCCCGCACTTGCGCACGCGTCACGGTGCTTTCGGTCGCGAAGGCCGGTGCGGCAACGGAAGCCGACACGGCGACGAGCAGGGCTGCAATCAGTTGGGTCTTCATCATTCACCTCGATGGAAAAGAAAGCGTTCAGGCTTGCCCGCGACACGCCGGCAATCGGCGCCGATCGCGGCTTCGTTCAATGGCCGAAGTAGATCGAGCGCTCGGCGATACGCGTGACGGAACGAGTGCCCGATTGCGTGACGGCTGCAGCGTCGCTGCCATAAGCGGACGTCGCCGTATCGGTCGCGACGGTGTCGTTCGCGTGGATACGCGTCAGCGCGGCCTGCAGGTCGTCCGGGTAGTGCGGATCGTTCGCGCGGCCCGGCACATAGCCGGCTTGCTGCAGCTGAACGAGTTCGGCATGCACTTGGGCACGCGTCACGACGGCTTCATTGGCAAAGGCCGGCGCGGCAACGGCAGCGGACACGGCAACGAGAAGGGCAGTGATCAGTTGGGTTTTCATCATTTACCTCGACAAAAAATGGCAGGACATTCGGGAGGGCAGCACGCGGCCACCCGGTGCGATGCTTCAGACGATGCGGATCTCGACGTCGATGTTTCCGCGCGTCGCCTTCGAATACGGGCAGGTCTGATGCGCGGTGTCGACGATGTGTTGCACGACGTCGCGATCGAGGCCCGGCACGCTCACGTTCAGGCGGGCCTGCAGGAAGTACGCGTTGCCGCCCATGCCCAGGTCCACTTCGGCGTCGACCGCGAGATCGGCCGGCAGCGTGACCTTCGCCGCACGTGCCGCGAGCTGCATCGCGCCGATGAAGCAGGCAGACCAGCCGGCCGCGAACAGCTGTTCCGGATTCGTGCCGGTGCCGGCGCTGCCCGGCGACGACAGCTGGATGTCGAGGCGGCCGTCGGAACTGCGGGCCGCGCCGTCGCGGCCGCCGGAAGTCGTGTGCGTCTTGCCCGTGTACAGCACTTTTTCGATCTTGCTCATGGTTCACTCCGTCAGGTTGGAAGGTTTTTCTCAGACGCGATTCGATCGCATGCGATGCAGTTTGGTGGAGACGATCCGCCTCGTCAAGCGTATTCGATTAAATCGCACGCGATATTTGTATTCCAACGTATCTGGATCGTGCACATCCTTGCGGGATAAGGCTTCCGTACGATTCGGCCCTGATATGAAAAAGGATGAGGTGGACGGAAAACTTCGCGACGGGCAGGACAGATGCCCGTCGGAATGGCCGTTGCCCCGGCGGAGGCAACCCGGTTACGCCGAACGGAATTCGGCGATCACGACCAGGATCACGGCCGCGTCGGCCGGCAACTGGCGCTGGGAAAAGGCCGAACGCGCGTGTCCCGCCTTGTCGCCCAGCACCGCGGCGAACAGGTCGGAGGCACCGTTGATCACGGCCGGCTGGCCGTAGAAGCCGTCGGCCGACGCGACGTGGCCCTCGACCCGCACGATGTGATGCAGGCGGTCGAATCCGCCCAGGTGTTTTCGGATTTGTGCGAGCACGTTCAGCGCCGCGAGCTGCGCCGCGTGCCGCCCATCATCGATGCTCAGCCGTTCGCCGACGCGGCCCGTATAGGCGACCTTGCCGTCGACGAGCGGCAGTTGCCCGGACACGAACAACAGGTTGCCGGCTTCGTTGACGGCCGTGTAGCTGCCGAGCGGTTGCGGCGGTTCGGGTAGCGTGAAGCCGAGTTCGGCCAGCTTCTGTTCGATCGTCATTGCATTCTCCTTCGGGGATGGTCGATGTGCAGGCCGCAGCGTGGAAGCGTCGCTCGCCAGGGCCTCTGTCAGTCACTCTAGTGAGGCGGTCGGGGCCGGTAAATATCGTTCGCGCAATTGATTCGACACACGATGTAACGAATCGCGCGCGGCATCTAATGACGAGAACGCATGCCGGCGGAGCCGCCCGGTGTCGCCTGCCGAGTTCGCCGGTTCGCTGGTTTCCCACCCGGGATTCGTGCACACTCGTTGCCTCGACGTCCCGCGATGGAAGCACCGGACGCCCGGAGCCCCTCATGCAACGAAAATTCGACGACCTCCTGCTCGGCAGCATCGAGCTGTTCTGCCTGGCAGCCGAACTCGGCAGCTTCACGCTCGCCGCGACGGCCGCGAGCGTCACGCCGGCCGCGGTCAGCCGGTCGGTCGCGCGCCTCGAGGAGCGTCTCGGCGTACGCCTGTTCGTACGCACGACGCGGCAAATCCGCCTGACCGATTCCGGGCGGCGCTACTTCGAGCAATGCCGTGATGCGCTGTCGCAGCTCGTTGACGCGGAGCGCGAAGCGACGGGGCAGCAGGCGACCCCGGCGGGCGTGCTGCGCATCAGCATGCCGACGCCGTACGGCCACTATCGCGTACTGCCGCTGCTGCCCGCGTTTCGCGAGCGCTACCCCGACGTGCGCGTCGAAACGCACCTGAGCAACCGGAACATCGATTTCGCCGAGGAGGGCTTCGACCTGGCGATCCGCGGCCGCGCGCCGGCGGATTCGAGCCTCGTCGCGCGCAAGCTGGAGGACGCCGAACTCGTCGTCGTCTCGACGCCCGGCTACCTGAAGCGCGCCGGCGTGCCGCGCGCCGTCGACGATCTGCATGCGCACGAATGCATCCAGTTCGAGCTTCCGAGCAGCGGCCGGCCGATTCCGTGGCTGTTCAACGACGGCTCGGCGGAAATCGAAATCGCGACGACCGGCAGCTACGGCGCGTCGGGCGACGTCCTTGCCGGCGTCACGCTCGCGCGCAGCGGCGCGGGCCTGTTCCAGACCTATCGCTTCATCGTCGAACGGGATCTGCGGGAGGGCACACTCACGGAAGTGCTGTCCGGCCAGGGCGGGCGGTCACGGCCGTTCATGCTGCTGTATCCGCATGCACGCTATCTGTCGTCGCGCGTGCGCGTCTTCGTCGACTTTCTCATCGAACATCTGGAGCAGGCGCCCGGCAAGCGGGCGCGCTAGCCGCGTCCGGCCACGCCGGCAACGGACCAGGGAGGGGCCCGAACGGCACGGCTGCGCCGGTCGCGGGCCGCCTCGGACCGTCCGCGCCGGCACATTCTGGCTACCTTGCGCTCAGTGCCCCGCGCTCTGGCCACCGTCCACGTGCAGGATCTCGCCGGTGACGAACGGCGCCGAATCGAGATACAGGATCGCGCCGACGATGTCGCTCATCTCGCCCATCCGGCCGACCGGATGCAGCGATGCGAGCGTCGCGTGCGTATCGGGCGCGTGCATCGGCGACTTGATGATGCCGGGCGACACGGCGTTCACGCGGATGCCGGCCTTCGCATATTCGATCGCGAGCGACTTCGTCGCCGCATTGAGCCCGCCTTTCGTCAGCGATGCGAGCGCCGACGGCACGTTGCTGTTCGCGTGGTCGACGAGACTCGTCGTGATGCTGACCACGTGTCCGCTGCCGTGCCGCTGCATCGCCGCAATCGCGCGCTGTGTGACGTGGAAGAAGCCGTCCAGGTTGACGCGGGTGATGGCCGCGTAGTCGTCGGCCGTGTACTGCGTGAACGGCTTCGCGATGAAGATGCCTGCGTTGTTGACGAGCGTGTCGACCCGGCCGAAACGTTCGATTGCGGTGTCGACCACGCGCCGCGCGACCGCCGGGTCGCCGATGTCGCCCGCAACGGTGACGAGATCGGGATCGTCCGACGGCCCGATCGAACGGGACGTCGCGACCACCCGATGACCCTGGGCGCGGAATGCGCTGACCGTTTCAGCGCCGATGCCTTGCGATGCGCCGGTGACGATGATGACTTTGGAAGTGCTCATGATATGCCTCGACAGGTGACTGGTTTTCGGCTTCGGTGCCGACCGGATCGATGAATCCGATGGACCAGACTCTAGGCGTGTCGGGCCGGAGTTCGAACACCCACCGTGGACCAACAGTCTTGCGTCGCGGGAACAAATGCGGGGGAAGTGCGCGGATGGCCGCGGCGACGATCGGTGCGGCGGCGTATTGGTGGCGGTGAATCGACGCGGCCGCCAACGAGCCGGCAATTGATGCGCGATAACACGCATCGACCGTCGTGAATTCGGGGGGGTGCGCGGTGAAATGCTGCGAATGCTGCGCGCTGGCGTGCTCGAACGCTTCGGGCACTTCGGAAATTTATCGAATCTATCCGGATAACTTTTCTTATCACAATAGCCTTATTTTTTATCAAAACTGCTGGATACGAAAACGCGCCTGACCTGACCGTCACACGCCTCGCCTGTCGGCACCCAAACCGGATCAGGGCAGGGTATGCCCGCCACACGCGCATGATTGGCGCGCTATCCGGCACTCTGAACCCGACCAAAGCTGGCACACTCCTGTCCACATCCGTCGATGCGGCCCGATATCATCCGGTGGCGGACGATGCCGATCCGTTGATGCCGCACGCTTGGTTCGGCCGGCGCGGCACATGCACATGCGCAAGATCGCGTGCGTCGGCGAACAGCCGGCGCGGTATGTAAGTCTCGCGGCATCCCTGGTGCTGCGCGACAAGGCGAACGGAGCGGCGGGGCGGCTCGATGCATCCGATTCGGGGCTGCCAGGGTGGCGCTATACCCGGTCCGCCGGCGAAGCGCCGAATGGGAATGCGAGTATGGCCATTGGGAATCGCTGTGGGACGCATCGCTTGCTGTCGTCGACTCGCTTGCGCCCGACGCCTGGACCGCAACCGCGTGCGTCGATCTGGATCAACTCGCCCAGGCACGCCCGGCGCGCTCGCGGCTGGTACACCTTAGGCGGACGTTGCCGACGCGGCACCCACAGCCCGGCATCGGTCATCAGCCGGCGCACCGTTTCCTTGGCCAGCCGGATGCCGTGGCACTCATACAGCTTCTCGCAGGCCAGCGTCGGCCCGAAATCGGCGTAGCGCTCACGGACGATCGCGAGTGCCCGTCGGGCCAGATCCTCATCCAGCCGCCGGTTGCCCGGGCGGCCACGCTTGCGCGAAGCCAGTCCTGCCGCACCAGATTCGCGGTAACGCTCCACCAGCCGCTGGACCTGTCGCACCGTCAAGCCCAGCCGTTCAGCCGCACGACCAGGCTTCAGGCCCATGTCCACCACGGCCTGAATCACCTTCAGGCGGTCGAGTTCTCGCATGTTCAATGTCACCAGTGTTGTTCGGTGCAAGGCCGGCTCCACAATCCCTTGAGGAACCGGCAAGCATACCGAGGGCAAAACGCGACATTTCTAAGTGGCCAGAACACGACATTTCTAAAAAGCTACTACAACAAGAACTATCGATAATTATGATTATGTCAAATAGTAAATTTACCCGAAAACACCACTGAAACCCTGGCCGGACACCGCTAGAATCCCGCCTCACCGGTCGCCCTCAGCCATCGTCTTCCACTGTGAACGCGGCCGCGGCAAAACCGCCGACACGCGATATCCTCGACGGCCGCCCGCCAGACGCCGTCTCCAGCCACTGCAAACCGCCCGCAACAGGACGATCAGGACAACCACATCCCCTGCATCTTGTGCGAGAAATGCGCGCGCTCGGCCGTCTCCATCAGCGACAGGAATTCGTCCTGCATCATGTGGATCAGCGCTTCATGGTCGCCGGCCTCGAAATACACTTCCGGCTGCTGCGCGAGATGTTCCTCGAGGAATGTCTTCATCCCGTACGCCATGCACACCGGCGGCAACGCGCCCAGGTCGCAATCCTTGAACAGTTCGCGCAGTTCGATTTCCCTGGCGAGCACGAGATGGCGGCCGGTCTTGACCCAAAGATCCGACAGTCGCACCGCGTGCGACGTCGGCAGCACGGCGGCGACGTAGCCTTCGTCGTCCTCGAGCAGCACGGTTTTCGCGAGGCGATCGCCGGGGATATGCGCGGCGGCGGCCGTCTCCATGCTGGTATGACTATACGGGTGGTACACGACTTCGTACCGCGATGACTTCTGGCGCAGGCAATCCTGCAGGGTGGCTGATACAGGCATGGCACACCTCGTCTGGGCGAATCGGGCGAACGAAGTTCGCTCCGGATTTGTTCAGCATAGGTCGCATTCGGCCCGATGGAAATCGCCGCTTCGCCCCTTCCTCATTCGGGCTCCCACTCCGGTTCCAACCCCTTTTCGCGCAGCCATTCGCGGTTGAAAAGCCGCGCTCGATAGATGTCGCCGCGATCGCACAGCAAGGTCACGATCGTGTGCCCCGGGCCCATCCGGCGGGCCAGCCAGACCGCCGCGGCGACGTTGATGCCGCTCGATCCGCCGACGTACAGCCCCTCCTCGCGCAGCAGCCGGTAGACCATCTTCACGCACAGCGGATCATCGATCCGCACGGCGTCGTCGATCGGCGCGCCGGCGAGATTCGCGGTGACACGCGTCGAGCCGATGCCTTCGGTGATCGAGTTGCCTTCGGCGCCGAGGTCACCCGTTTTCACGTAACCGTAGAGCCCGCTGCCGTGGGGATCGGCCAGCACGATCCGGACCTCCGGATTCTGCTCCTTCAGATAGCGGCTCACGCCCGCCAGCGTGCCGCCCGTGCCGGTCGCGCAGACGAACGCATCGACCGTGCCGGCCGTGTCGCGCCAGATTTCCGGCCCGGTCGTCTCGTAGTGCGCCTGCCGGTTGACGACGTTGTCAAACTGGTTGGCCCATACCGCGTTGTCGAGTTCGTCCGCAAGCCGCCCGGCAATCTTCTGATAGTTGTTCGGGTCGCGGTACGGCGCCGCCGGCACCGGGCGCACGTCGGCGCCGAGCGTGCGCAGGATCGCCATCTTGTCCGGCGATTGCGTGTCGGGAATCACGATCACGCAGCGATAGCCGCGCGCGGCGCAGATATGGGCAAGACCGATGCCCGTGTTGCCCGCCGTGCCCTCGACGACGGTGCCGCCCGGCTTCAGCGCACCGCGCTGCTCGGCGTCGCGGATGATGTAGAGCGCCGCGCGATCCTTCACCGATCCGCCCGGATTCATGAACTCCGCCTTGCCCAGGATCTCGCAGCCCGTTTCCGCGCTGAGCTTCGCCAGCCGGATCAGCGGTGTGCGCCCCACGCAGTCCACGAAGCCTTGTCGCACGTCCATGTTCCCCTCCCTTGCATTCGCGCTCGCGCGCCATACACAACGAAGGATAGGACGCGGCCGCCGCTTTCGACGCCGGCCGCCGCGTACTAAGCTTGGAGAGCCCAGTGCGGCGCGCGCGCCGCATCGCCAGACGAGGTCCGCCATGCTGCAATTGCAATCCGTCGCCATCGACAAGCCCGAGGCCGTGAATTTCATTCTCGGCCAGTCGCATTTCATCAAGTCCGTCGAGGACATCCACGAGACGCTGGTCGGCGCCGTGCCTGGCATCCGTTTCGGGCTCGCGTTCTGCGAGGCATCGGGCAAGCGGCTCGTGCGCCGTTCCGGCACCGATGCGGCGCTCGTCGAACTCGCGTGCCGCAACGCCAGCGCGATCGGCGCCGGTCACGCCTTCATCGTGTTCCTCGGCGACGGTTTCTATCCGGTCAACGTGCTCAATGCGATCAAGGCCGTGCCGGAGGTCTGCCGGATCTATTGCGCGACCGCGAATCCGACCGACGTGATCGTCGCGGAAACCGCGCAAGGACGCGGAATCGTCGGCGTCGTCGACGGCCTTCCGCCGCTCGGCATCGAGAACGACGACGACGTGCGCTGGCGCAAGGATCTGCTGCGCACGATCGGATACAAGGCTTAACCGCGGGCCGCCGATCCGGCGCCGGGCGCATGGCGCCCTCCGGCTGCGGGCCGGTTCATGCGTGAGACGCGGAGGCCTGACCGTGACTCGCCGCCGGGTGCGGCGCGCCCGCGGCAGGCGTCGCGGGATGCCCGGCCGATGTGCCGCCGCCGGTACTGCCTGCCGCCCCGGCACGAATTCCAAAGACGCTGCATAAGACCGCGCCGCAATGGCGTGGACCGGCGAGGCGGACGGTCATGATCGCGTCTCTTCTACCGGGGCCCTGTCCTGCAGACTCTGCTGCGTCAAAAGCACGGCCGCGGCCGGGATTTCAGGGCGGAGGAAAACTAGACCGTTAGTTGCATTTACGAGAATGAAGATACGCTCCCGTTTGCGTCGCGCCGTGGCCGTCCGGCTGTCCTATACTGGCCGCAGCAGACTGACCGACGGTCGCACCGACGCACCGGCCGCGGCCGTCGACTCTTCCCGGAGCAACGTATGCATTACCAGCTGATCTACGAACTCGTCGACGATTACCTGTCCCGGCGCGAACAGTATCGCGCCGAGCACCTCGCACTCGCGCGGGCGGCAACCGAACGCGGCGAACTCGTGCTCGCCGGCGCGTTGCAGGATCCGGCCGACCAGGCCGTGCTCGTGTTCGAGGGCGATTCGCCGGAAGCCGCCGAATCGTTCGCGCGCGCCGATCCGTACGTGCAGAACGGTCTCGTCAAGTCCTGGCGCGTGCGGCCGTGGCGCGTCGTGATCGGCAAGCACGCGCCGCGCTAGCGATGCACGGGGCAATGGCTACAGCCACCCCGCCCGCTTGAAGCGCCACCACAACGCGAGATCGGCCGCGACCATCACCGCGATGCAGCCGTAAAAGCCGTACTTGAGGTGCAGTTCGGGCATGTTCGCGAAGTTCATCCCGTAGATGCCGGCGATCATCGTCGGTATCGCGAACAGCGCGGCGAACGAGCCGAGCCGCTTGGTCACCTCGTTCTCCGCGAGCGAGATCATCCCGAGGTTGACCTGGACCGCGGTCACGACCATCTCGCGCCGCCCTTCGATCGTCTTCACGATCCGCTGCAGGTGGTCGTACACGTCGCGGAAGTAATGCTCCATCCCGCTGCAGACCTGCGGGATGCGCCCGCCGGTGAGCTTCGCGAGCGGCTCGATCAGCGGCGCCGTGTGCTGGTGCAGCATCACGAGCCGGCGTTTCAGCGAATAGAGGTCCTCGATGATCACGCGCGACGACGCCGGCGTGGCCTTCGTGAAGATACGGTCCTCGAGTTCCTCGAGCTCGTTGCCGAGCGCCTCGAGGATCGGAAAATAGCGGTCGACGACCTGGTCCATCAATGCATAGAACACGAACGCCGACCCTTCCTGCAGCAGGTGCGGCTCGCGCTCGCAGCGCTTGCGCACCGCGCGGAAATCCTGCTCGGTATGGTTGCGGATCGACAGCACGTAGTTCGGGCCGACGAACACGTTCAGCTCGCCGACCTTGAATTCGCCGTCGTCGTCGAACTCGACCGTATGCAGCACTGCGAACAGCGAGTCACCGTACTCCTCGATCTTCGGCCGTTGATGCCCCTTGCGGGCATCTTCGAGCGCGAGTTCGTGCAGCCCGAATTCCTCGCCCATCAGGTCGATCTCGTCCGGTGTCGGATCCTTCAGCGCGACCCACACGAAACACTCGGGCTTCGACACGTAGTCGCTAATGGCGTCGATATCGATATCGGCCAGCTTGCGGCCGTCCTGGTATGCAGCACAGTTGATCAGCATGGTATCCGTGATGTTGCCGTTTCCACATCAGTTTACCGGTTTGGCGCGCGGGCGGCCCCCGGCTTGCGCGGCACGCCGATATTGGTCATGATCGGATTGCATGCGCCGCGGCACGCGCACGGCATCGCTTCGACAGACGCACGGCACGGCCGTGCGGCCCAACCGTCAAGGAGACAGACCCATGTGGTATTTCTCGTGGATACTCGGCATCGGCGTGGCGCTCGGCTTCGGCATCATCAACGCGATGTGGCTGGAAGCGGAAGTGTTCTCGCGCGACGACAAGCGCACTGACGCACCGCGCGCGGATTCGGGGAGCCGGTATTCGTGACGCACCTGGTGTTCTTCTGCGGACATGCAGGCACCGGCAAGACCACGCTCGCGAAGCGGCTGATCGGGCCGCTGATGCGCGCGACCGGTGAAGCCTTCTGCCTGCTCGACAAGGACACGCTCTACGGCCGCTACAGTTCGGCCGCGATGGGCGCCCTCACCTCCGATCCGAACGACCGCGACAGCCCGCTCTACCTGAAGCATCTGCGCGATCCCGAATACCAGGGCCTGCTCGACACGGCCCGCGAGAACCTCGCGCTCGGCATCGGCGTGCTCGTGGTCGGCCCGCTGTCGCGCGAAGTGCGTGACCGGCGCATCCTCGACCGCGCGTGGCTCGGCATCGGGCCGGACGTCACGCTGACGGTCGTCTGGGTCCATACGGCGGAAGACGTCGCGCATCAGCGGATCGTCGCGCGCGGCAATCCGAACGACGCGTACAAGCTCGCGCACTGGGACGAATACCGGCAACGCCGCTTCGTGCCGACCGGCCACGAATGCGACGGCATCGTGATGTTCGACAACACCGCACCATCCGACGCGGACATCGATGCGCTGCTGTACCGCATCGCACCGCCGGCGCCGAAGACGACGATCGTCCCGCCGCTGCCCGCCTGAGCGGCGCGCACCGCCCTGCTCTTCCCCGATTCAACGCGCTTCAAAAAAACAACGCCGGAAGCGCTGTTGCGCTCCCGGCGTCGCACGGCCCTCGTGCCGGAGACCGATCGTCAGGCGACTTCGTGCACGCGCTCCATCGTGCCGCCTTCGTACAGCTTGCCGAAGCGGTTCGCGAGGAACGCCTTCAGCGACACCTTCTCCTGCGGGATGAAACCGCTCTGCGGCAGCTTCTTTTCGCGGAACAGATCCAGCACCGCGCACATCGCGCCGGCCGTCGTGATCTGGATCGCGCTCATGTGCATCCCACACACGTCCTTCGCGAAAATCTTGCGCGTGAACACGTCCTGAACGAGCTGGCCGTCCTTCACACCCGTCACCGTGACGAACACGAGCACAACGTCCTGCTTCGTCGACGGCACCGCGCGGCGCATGATCGACTTCAGCGTATCGCGGTCGCTCGACAGGCGCAGGTCCTCGAGCAGGAACTGCACGAGCTCGCGGTGGCCCGGATAGCGCACCGACTTGTAGTCGAGCGTCTCGACCTTGCCCGACAGCGTCTCGCACAGCGTGCCGAGGCCGCCCGACGTATTGAACGCTTCGTATTCGGTGCCGTCGAGCGAGAAGTGCTCGAGGCCTTCGAGCGGCTGCACCCACTGCTTGCGGCCGTCGCGGATCGCTTCGCACGGCTGGCAGTATTCGTTGATCAGGCCGTCGACGCTCCACGTCAGGTTGTACTTCAGCGCGTTGGTCGGATACTCGGGCAGCGCGCCGACGCGCATCTTCACGTCGCGCACTTCGCTGAAGCCGTTCACGAGCTCGTGTGCGGCGATGCCGATGAAGCCCGGTGCGAGGCCGCACTGCGGCATGAACGCACGGTCCGAACCGTCGGCCAGTTCGCGGATCGCGTGGGTCGCGCGCACGTCTTCGGTCAGATCGAAGTAATGGACGCCAGCCGCCTTGGCCGCCGCGGCGACGTTGACCGCGAGGTAGTACGGCAGCGCGTTGACGAGCGCATCGAAGCCCTTCACGGCTTCGCGGATCGCATTGGCGTCGGCCGAATCGACACGCTGCGTTGCGATGCCTTCACGCGACAGCTTGGCGAGCGCATCCGCATCGCGGTCGAACGCGACGACTTCGTAGTCGCCGGTTTCACGCAGCATGTGAGCAATGGTGTGGCCGATCAGACCTGCGCCGACGATGGCGATTTTCATGCGCTTATCTCCTGATGATGAGTTGGGTATTGGTGTACGGCGTCGAGCCATGAACACAGTTTAGGGACGCGCAAAATCAGTTCCAAGACGAAGAATGATGCGAAACGACCGATTAATTCGACGAAATGACGACGCATTTCGTCACAACGACCAAATCGTCTAAAAATCGCGTATATGCCGCGCCGCAAACGGGCCGCTGCGGCCCCGCTCAGGCAGACAGGAAGGAATACGCAAAGCGGGACATGCGCAGGCGCAGGAATCGTTGCGCGCGCCCAGGCACGCATGCGACGCAACGACGCTCGCGCGACGATGCGCGAGGCAACGCCCCGCCCCGCGGCGAGCGCCGGCGGCGGGTATCAAGAGAAGGGAAAGGAGGAAAGACCTGCGCGACGAATCGCGCCTCGGCGTCACACGCGACGCCGCATGCGACGCGTCATCCGCCGATCGTGCCGCGATCGATCTTGCGCGACAGAATGATCGACGTCGTCGTGCGCTCGACGCCTTCGAGCGTGCCGATCTGGTCGAGCAGATCGTTGAGCCGCTCCGGCGAATCGGCACGCAGCCACGCGACATAGTCGTACTCGCCGCTCACCGCGCACAGCAACTGCACCTCGGGCATCCGGTCGAGCTTGCGCAGCACGTCCTTGCCGAACTTCGGCGTGAGGATGATGCCGACGTACGCGTAAATGCTCGCATCGAGCACGTCCTGGCCGAGCCGCACGCTGTACCCGGCGATCACGTTGGTGCGCTCGAGCCGCGCGATACGCGCGACGACCGTCGTGCGGGCGACGTCGAGCTGTCGCGCGAGATCGGCGACGCTTGCGCGCGCATCCGCTTGCAGCAGCGCGACGAGTTGCCGGTCGAGATCGTCGAGTTGGTCGAGGCGAGGTGGACGCATGAGGCTGGGCCGGCGTGCAGCGCGCCGGCAAAATGGAACGTGACGCGATGATAGCGCCGAACGTCGGTGCGCCCAAACGGCATCGCCCGCCGTCACGCGCTCACGCGTTCGCGCCACCCGCCTCGTCCGCGTGCGACGTCCCGCATGCCGATCCAACACCATCGACACTCGCCCGCCCGCTATGTCCCTTTCAATTTCGATTCGTATCGGATGTAAGCAAGTGTCGCTTTCGCCGCCGCGTTGCATCCAACGTGCTACTAATAACGTACGAGGCGAGATGCGCACTCGCGGCACTGGCCGCCGCGCCCGCTCGCACGACACCACCCCGGAGAGCCAACCATGAAGAAAATCTCGCTCACCCTCGCCATGCTCGCGGTGACGGCCGGCGCATTCGCGCAGACCCAGCCGCAACCGCAGCCCGCTCCGGCCGCAGCCACGGCCGCCTCGGCGCCGAGCGCCGAACAGCGCGCGGCGCGCCATGAAGCGCGCATCGAGCAGCGCATCAAGTACCTGCACGATCAGTTGAAGATCACGTCGGCCCAGGAACCGCAATGGAAGACGTTCGCCGACACGATGCGCGAGAACGGCGACACGATGGGTCGCCTCTATCGCACACGGATGGAAAGCCAGAACGTGTCGGCGGTCGACGACATGAAGCAGTACGCGGAACTCGCTCAGGCGAACGCGGACGGCGCGAAGAAGCTTGCCGACGCATTCGCGCCGCTCTACGCGAGCTTCCCGGCCAACCAGAAGGCGCTGGCCGACACGACGTTCCGCAGCTGGCTGCACCACGGCGGCGAACACCGCGGCACGGGCAAGGCCAAGAGCAAGGAAGGCAAGGCATCAGCCGCACCGGCCGCAAGCGCGCCTGCACAACCCTGACGCCCGCCTCGCCGGCGCCGCGCTGCCCGTCCGGGCCGAACGGCGTCGCGCATCCCGCGGGAATCCGGCGCGTCACACGGCGCGCCGGATTCGGGATAAGCTCCCGGCTTTTCCCGCACTTCCCCTCGCCATGCTCGAACTCAAGCACATCGATCTCCGTACCGACCCGCAGGCCCGTCGCGTCGTGAAGGACGAAACCGTCACGGTCGCCTTCGCGGATGCCGACGGCGAACTGATGAGCCTCGAAGGCCCGAACCGCTATGTCGCGGGCGACGCGCTGATCACCGGCTCGACCGGCGACCGCTGGGTCGTGTCGCGCGCGCGCTTCGACGCGAAGTACCTGCCTGCCGATCCGGCGCTCGCGCACGGCACGCCCGGCGCCTACCGGAACCGGCCGGCCGTCGTGCTCGCCCGCCGCATGGACGAGCCGTTCACGATCGCCCGCTCGGAAAACGGCGACACGCTGCGCGGCATTGCCGGCGACTGGGTGATGCAGTATGCGCCCGGCGACTACGGCGTCGTGCAGGCGCGGCGTTTCGCGCAGGTCTACCGCGACGCGTAACGCGTAACGCGTAACGCGTAACACGCTATGCGCCGGCATCGCGCCGGCGCGCGCTCCCGTCAACGGTCACGCAAAGTCTTCGTCGAGTTCGAGCTCCGCGGCGCGCTCGACGGCCTCACCGGCCGCATGCCGCTCCTCGAGCGAGCCGAGCATCGCTTCCGTGTACGCATGCAGCACCGCATGGCTGCGGGCGCGCTGCATCGGCCTGAGTGCCAGATAACGCGCCAGCGCGGCCGGCACGATGCGGATGTCGAGCGTCATCCGTTTCGGCGTCGAACCGAAACGCATCGCGAGCCACTGCACGGACAGGAACCGCCCGCGTTCGTCGCTGCTTTCGGCAAAGCGCGTCTGCTCCGGAAAGAGATCGCAGATCACGCGCGCGAGCGCATCGAATTCGGCGCTCTGGCATTCGATCAGATAGTCGTCCATTCCGTCCTCCCGTCAGGCCGCCGCACGCGGCGACCGGCACGTCTTCACCAGCACGGCGATCAGAATCGCTGCCAGCACGAAATACACGGCCTCGAGCGATCCGGCCGGCAGCACGCGCACCTGGTACAGCAATGCCGGCGCAGCCGCCAGCGCATGCAGCACGATCGCGAGCGGCAGCACGCCCGCGCGGCCGGCACGCACGCCGCGCCAGACCAGCACCGACAGCGCGAGCTGCACCGCGAACGCCGCGCAGCGCTCGATCAGCAACAGCAGGATCGACTGTGCCGACAGCGTCGCCAGCATCACGTGCAGCCGCACGACGGTATCGCCCGGCAGATCCGCGAGTTGCGTCTCGAGCTGCCCGCGGCTCGCGAGCCACGCGAGATACGACCACTGGCCCCACACGAGCACGCCGACGAACCAGGCCTCGGCACCGGCATGACCGATCCCGTAGCCGATGCCGCGCCCGTCGCCGTTCGACGCGCCGTAACGGCGGTTCAGGAAGCGCATCCCGAGATAGCGGCCGGCTTCCTCGAACACGGCGGTCGCGAGCGCGCTGTATGCGACGAACGCGAGCGGCTGCGTGAGCCAGCCGCCAGCGGGCGTCTGGCTCAGCACGAGGCCATGGAACGCGCGTTCGATGATCATCGCGAACAGCGTGAAGACGGCGACGCCGACGATCGTGTCGCGGCGGTCGAGCGCAAGCGGCTTGCGCAGGGTACGGAAGAGAACGAACGGCAGTAGCGCGATGATCAGCGTGGCGGCGATCAGCACCGCCAGCGTGACGGGGGCGACAGTCATGAATTTCCTTGTTCGGGGCAGCGCACCTGACGCGCTGCGTGCCCCGAATGATACTCAGCTTGCGGTCGACGCGCGCGCGATCAGCTCGCCCGGCAGCAATGCGACGCGCACGTCGCCGGCCGCGCCGTCGATGCGCTCGTGCACGAATTCGACGGCCTTGTAGCCGATCTCGTAGGTCGGCTGGCGGATCGTCGTGATGCCGATCAGTTCGGCCCACTCCGGATCGTCGATCGACAGCAGCGCGGCCTTTTCCTGCCACGCGGCGCCGAATCGCGCGCGCAGGTGACGCGCGATCGCGAGCGCGACCGGCGCGTTCGCGGCGAACAGCGCCGCACGCACGCCGCGCCGCGTCGCGTCGTCGATGCGCGCGTCGAGGTCGGCGAGCGCTGCCGCGGCTGCGGCGGGCTCGTTCAAGTCGAGCACGACCGTCGGCGGCACCGGCAGCCCGCGCCCACCGAGCGCCGCGCGGAACGCGGCCTCGCGCAGGCGCCGCGAGCTGACGTGCTCGAACGGCTGCACGACGAAATGGATCGCATCGAAGCCGCGCGCGATCAGGTGCGCGAGCGCCGTCTCGATCGCATCGGTATTGTCGAGCCCGATCAGGTCGGCCTCAAAGCCCTCGACCGTGCGGTCGACGAGCACGGCCGGGATACCGCCGCCGCGCAGCGGGCGCAGCACGTCTTCCTCGGCGCCGAGCGCATTGACGATCAGCCCTTCGACCCGGTAGGTCGTAAGCAGCTGCAGGAAGCGCCGCTCCATCTCGACCTCGTTGGCCGCGTGACAGATGAGCGGCATGTAGCCGAGCGCGTGGCACGCGGCCTCGACGCCCTGCAGCACTTCGACGGTATACGGATTGGTCAGGTCGGCCGCGAGCATGCCGAGCAGCCGGTTGCGGCCGCGCTTCAGCCCGCGCGCCATCTGGTTCGGCCGGTAGTTGAGGCGTGCGATCGCCGACTCGATCCGCTGGCGCAGATCGGCGGACAGCACGTGCGTCTCGCCGTTCAGATAGCGCGAAACGCTGGTCTTGCCCGTGCCGGCTTCGCGTGCGACGTCGCTGATCGTCGCCGGACGCTGCGTGGAAGGTTGCGAATCGCTCAAGTCGTGCCTCGCGACGTACGATCCGCGCCGCTTCGTGTGCGGACGGACCATTGTTGTTGGATACGAAAGCCACCCGGCGGACGCCGCCGCCGCCCTGCTTCGCGGTCGACCAAAGCCGGCGCGTTCGCGCCCGCTCCGGTCGCCTGAAGCGCACGGCGATCGGCCGCACCGGACCTGGCACGGATGTCCGTCGCCGGACGCCGCCGGCCGCGTGGCCGGGTCGTCGATGCGACAAGCGGGCGATCATAACGCAGCCTGCCCTCCCGCACCAAGACCGTCGCCTCTAACGCCGCCGGCTGGCCGCCGCCGCTCAGGCGCGCGCGAGCGCGTCGGGATTGACGAGGTTCGTGCGCAGCGTGCCGGCCAGCGCGCCGACCAGGTTTTCCGCGGCGCAGCGCGCCATCGCATGGCGCGTCTCGTGCGTCGCCGAGCCGATATGCGGCAGCGCGACGACGTTATTCATCCGCAGCAGCGGCGAATCCGCCGGCACCGGCTCCTTCTCGAACACGTCGAGCCCCGCGCCGCGAATCGTGCCCGCGCGCAGTGCGTCGATCAGCGCGGCCTCGTCGACCACCGGCCCGCGCGACGCGTTGATCAGGATCGCGCCGCGCTTCATCTTCGCGAATTCGGCCGCGCCGATCAAATGATGCGTTTCCGGCGACAGCGGCACCTGCAGGCACACGAAGTCCGACTGCGCGAGCAGTTCGTCGAGCGAGACGCGCCGCGCGCCGTACTGCGTCTCGGCTTCGGCGTGCGCGGAACGGTTCGTGTACAACACCTGCATCCGGAAGCCGAGCGCCGCGCGGCGCGCGACCGCGCCACCGATCCGCCCGAGCCCGACGATGCCGAGCGTCTTGCCCTGCACGTCGGTGCCGTACAGATCGGGACCGATGCTGCGATGCCAGTGGCCGGCCTTCACCCACTCCGCCAGTTCGACCACGCGCCGCGCGGACGCGAGGATCAGCGAAAACACGGTGTCGGCGGTCGATTCCGTCAGCACGTCGGGCGTATGCGCGAGCACGATCCCGCGCCGCGTGAGATCCGCGACGTCGAAGTTGTCGTAGCCGACCGAGATCGTCGACCAGGCCTTCAGCCGCGGCGCGCGATCGAGCATCCGCGGCGTGACCTTCAGGCTCGCGCCGATCGCGCCGTCCGCGTCGCCGAGGGCGTCGGCGAGCGCGTCGGCGCCGTCGGCCTGCACGACGTCCGCCTGCTCGCGCAGGTACGCGAGAACGTCATCGGGCAGCGGCTTGTACGCGACGATACGAGGCTTCATCGTTTTCATTTTCCTTGCAGCGGCGTCGCGAGCGGGTGCGCATCGCGCGCCTGGGGTTTGACGGACAGCGTGAGGACCACCGCCGCGACGAGCGCGGCGCTCATGAACGCATACGATGCAACGGGCGACCCGGTCGCACCGTTCAGGTAGCCAACGAAATACGAGCCGACGAACGAGCCGAGCGCACCCATGCTGTTGATCAGCGCCATCGCACCGCCGGCGACGTTCTTCGGCAGCAGCTCCGGCACGATCGCGAAGAACGGGCCGTACGGCGCATACATCGCGGCGCCCGCGACGACCAGCAGCGCATACGAGATCCAGAAATGCGACGAGCCGAGCGCATACGACGCGGCGAACGCGGCCGCGCCGACCAGCAGGAACGGCCACACGAAGCCGCGGCGCGAGCCGACCTTGTCGGACGCCCACGACGCGACCAGCATCGCGATCGTCGCCGCGAGGTACGGCAACGCCGACAGCCAGCCGGTCGCGACCATCCCGAGCTCGGAGCCGTTCTTGACGATCGACGGCAGCCACAACACGAAGCCGTACACGCCGATGCTCCAGCAGAAGTACTGCGCGCACAGCTTGATCACCGCCGGCGAACGGAACGCCTCGCCGTAGTTGCGCACGGGCTTGATCGTCGCCTGTTCGGCCGCGAGTGCGGCGTCGAGGTCGCGCTTTTCCTGCGCGGTGAGCCACGGCGAATCGGCCGGCTTGTCCTGCACGAGGAACCACCAGCACACGGCCCAGATCACGGCCGGCACACCTTCGGCGATGAACATGTGGCGCCAGCCGAATTCGTGCACGAGATAGCCCGACACGATCGACATCCACAGCACGGTGACCGGGTTGCCGAGGATCAGGAACGTGTTCGCGCGCGAGCGCTCGCTCTTCGTGAACCAGTTGCTGATGTAGATCAGCATCGCCGGCATCACGGCCGCCTCGACCACGCCGAGCACGAAGCGGATCGCCATCAGCGACGGGATGTTGGTGACGACGCCCGTGAGCGCCGCGCATGCGCCCCACAGCACGAGGCTGGCGAACACGAGCTTCTTGACGCTGCGGCGCTCCGCATAGATCGCGCCGGGAATCTGGAAGAAGAAGTAGCCGAGGAAGAACAGCGCGCCGATCAGCGACGACAGGCCCTTGCTGATCCCGAGGTCCTGGTTGATGCCGGCCGCTGCCGCGAACCCGTAGTTCGCGCGGTCGAGGTAAGCGAGGCTGTAGGTGATGAAGACGATCGGCATGATCGTCCACCAGCGTCGTGCTGCGAGATTGGCTGCCATCAGAGTGTCTCCTTGGTAGACCGGCATCGACGAATCGTTGCGCCGTCCGGCCTCATGCAAAACCGTGCGCGAAGCACGAAATGGGTCCGCGGATTGTGCCGTGTCCGGCCTCTCATTGCGCGGTGACGGTTTCCTCTAGGCGATCGGCACGATTGCTGACGTTTTCGAGCCGATCGAGCGCTGCACGGGTCGGCAAGCCTTCCGAATCGCCGATCACCTGGATCGCGAGCGCGCCGATGCGGTTGCCGCGCGCGACCGCCTGCTCGACGGACCGGCCTTCCAGCAGCGCGCTGACCACGCCGACCGCGAAGCCGTCACCGGCGCCGACCGTGTCGACCACGTTCGCGACGCGCTCGCCGGCGACCGTGCCCTCGCGGCCGTCGGCCGTGCGGAAGTACGCGCCGTCGGCGCCCAGCTTGATCACCACGCCGCGCGCACCTTGTGCCAGGTAGAAGCCCGCGATGTCGGCCGGCGTGTCGTGCCCGGTGAGTTGCCGTCCTTCGGCGAGGCCCGGCAGCACCCAGTCGGCAAGCGTCGCGAGCGCGTTCAGCGTCTTCGCCATCACGTCGGCGGACGGCCACAGCGTCGGGCGCAGGTTCGGATCGAACGAAATCGTCTTGCCGGCCGCGCGCATCTCGCGCGCCAGCCGGAACGCGAGTTCGCACGAAGTCGCGGAGAGCGCCGGGGCGACGCCCGTCAAATGCAGGTGTCGTGCGCCGAGCACGTAGTCGGCCACGTAGTCGTCGCACGACAGGTGGCTCGCGGCCGAGCCCTTGCGGAAGTACTCGACGGTCGGGTCGCTGCCGTCGTCGTTGCGCGACTTCAGCTGGAAGCCGGTCGGATAGCGCGAATCGACGGTCACGCACGACGCGTCGATGCCTTCGCGCGCGAGCGTGTCGAGCACGTAGCCGCCGAACGAATCGCGGCCGACCCGGCTCATCCAGCCGACCCGGAAGCCGAGCCGCGACAGGCCGATCGCGACGTTCAGGTCCGCGCCCGCGATCCGCTTCGTGAATTGTTGCGCATGCGCGAGGTGGCCGGGCTCGGCGGCGACGAACATCGCCATCGCTTCGCCGTAGGTCACGACATCGAGTGCTGCTTTCATGAGTGAACTCCTCCGTATCCTTCCGGCGTCACGCGGCGGCGAGCCACGCGACGCGCCGGCCAGCATCGCCCGCCAGGTCGGCCGCATCGAACGGAAACTCGATGCCGCGCGGCGCCGCTTGCGGCAGGGCCGCGAGCACGCCCGCGACGAGCGGATCGCCCGGCACCGGTGCCACCGCGAAACGGCGCGCGCCCTCGCCAACGACTGCCTTGCAATGAATGTATTCCACGTGCGGCGCGAGCGCCTCGGCGCACGCGAGCGGCGCTTCGCCCGGCCACTGCCAGTTGCCGATGTCGAACGTCATGCCGAGCGCACCCGGCATGCCCGCCGCGGTCAGCGCATCGAACAGCCCGCGGAACTGCGCGAGCGCGCCGCCCACCGGCAGCTGGCCGTTCTCGACCACCACGCGGGCCCGCGCGCCGCGCGACAGCGCGACGATCTCGGCTGCATGCGCGTCGCCGGCGAAGCCGCCGAGCTGGAACTTGACGAGGCGCGCGCCGAGCGCGTCGGCTTCCACGAGTGTGTCGCGCAGCGCATCGGCATCGAGCGCGCCGGTTTCCGTGTACAACGCGGCCGGCGTCGAATAGACCGACCACAGCCCGTGCGCGGCGAGTGCGGTGCCGAGCGCGGCCAGCGCGCCGGGCGTCGCGTCGTCGTCCGATGCGAACAGCTCGCGCCGCACCTCGAAGCCGGTCGCGCCGGATGCCGCCGCGGCCGCGATGAATGCACGGTGGCCCTCCTGACGCACGCGGTCCATCCCGAATGCGCTCGCCACGATCACGATGTCTGCCATTTCTGCCCTTTTTTCACCGAAATGGAACCGGTTCCATTTGCTTGAGACGGATGGTGCGCTTCGCTCCTGGTGCACGCCATAGAGGAAATCCCTAGGACCGGCCACCGCGCGAACGTGTGCCTGCGCACGCGCATCCGGCGCGCCCGGACCGGCTTCGGCCGCCTATCGGGCGTCGTGCGTGAGGCTCATCTCGAGGAACTGGGCGGCCACGCGCGACGGCGCGGCGCCATGCGGCACCAGGATCGAGAAATGGCGGGTAAGCGGCACGGGGGCCAGCGAGCGCGGCACGAGCGCCGCATCCTCGTGACGCAACGACATCGCGGACACGAAGCCGACGCCCATCCCCGCGCGCACGGCCTCCTTCACGGCCTCGACGCCCGCGATCTCGAACGCGACGCGCATCGGCGCGTTGCCGTGCGCGAACGCCCGTTCGACGAGCTGCCGCACGGCGGAGCCCTCCTCGCGCAGCACGAGCGGATGCGCGGCGAGCGCGTCGAGCGTGACGCCGGCTTCCTGGTCGGGCGCGGCAAGCGGATGTCCGGCCGGCACGACCGCGACGATCTCGTCCTCGTGCCACGGATGCACGGCGGTGCCGGGCGGCAGCGCCTCGCCGGGCGGCCCCTCGATCATCGCGATGTCGAGCGACGCCAGCGCGGCGACCACGTCGGCCGTGTTGCCGCTCATCGTGTGAATCGCCACCCGCGGCACCCGCGGCTGGAACGCCGCGATCAGGTACGGCAGCAGGTAGCTGGCCGGCGTCGTGCTCGCGCCGATCCGCAGCGTGCCGGCATCGAGCCCGCGCACCGCGTCGCGAAACGCGCGTGCCTGCGCGAACGTGTCGCGCTGCGCCTTCGCGTACTGCGCGAGCTGCTCGCCGACCGGCGTCAGGCGGATCCCGCGGCCGTCGCGCTGGTACAGCGGCTCGCCGAACTCGTCCTGCAGCAGGCGCAGCTGACCCGACACGGCCGGCTGCGACAGATGCAGCGCCACGGCAGCGCGGCTGATGTTCAGGTGTTCGGCAACGGCCGCGAACGTTATCAGTTGATCCGGGGTCATGGGGATGAATTATCGGCTTTCCGGATAGTTTACGTCACAAATCACAATTTTTCATATCGATATAACCAAATTAGGATTAGGCCATCGCAACCTGTTTGATCCCGGTGCCCCATGCCCACTGCTCCGACTCCCCATCTCAGCCACGCCGCGCCGTCGGTGCGCGGCCAGTTGAACGGCGTGCTGTTCGTCGCGCTGTTCGCCGCCGCCGTCACCAGCCTGTCGCAACTGCCGGCGATCGCCGGGCTCGGCCTGTCGCCGCTGATCGTCGGCATCGTCGCGGGCGCGGTGTACGGCAACGCGCTGCGCGACGGCATGCCCGCGAGCTGGGCGGCCGGCGTCAACTTTTCCGCACGCAAGCTGCTGCGCATCGCGGTCGCGTTCTTCGGCCTGCGCGTGAGCCTGCAGGAAATCGCACAGGTGGGCCTGCCGGGCCTGACGGTGTCGGTGCTGGTCGTCGTCAGCACGCTCGTGATCGGCACCTGGGTCGGCATGAAGGTGATGAAGCTCGATCGCGACGCGGCGCTCCTGACCGCGGCCGGCAGCGCGATCTGCGGCGCGGCCGCCGTGCTCGCGTTCGAGTCGACGCTGCAGTCGAAGCCGCACCAGAGCGCGATGGCCGTGGGCAGCGTGGTGCTGTTCGGCACGCTGTCGATGTTCCTCTACCCGCTCGCGTATCACGCCGGCCTGCTCAATCTCGATCCGGCCGGCCTCGGCCTGTTCTTCGGCGGCACGATCCACGAGGTCGCGCAGGTGGTCGGCGCGGCGAGCGACATCAGCCCGCAGGTCACGCACGTCGCGACCATCGTGAAGATGACCCGCGTGATGCTGCTGGTGCCGGTGCTGCTCACGCTCGGCTGGTGGCTCGCCCGCTCCGCACGCTCGGCCGATGCGACCGCCGACGGCGCGCAAGGCAAGCGCAAGGTGGCGGTGCCGTGGTTCGCACTCGGCTTCCTCGGCTTCGTGATCGTCAATTCGCTGAACGTGCTGCCCGCCGACGTCACGCACTCGCTGAACATGCTCGACACCTTCGCGCTGACGATGGCGATGACCGCGCTCGGCATCGAAACCCGCGTGTCGCAGATCCGCGAGGCCGGCCCCCGCGCCCTGACCACCGGCCTGATCCTGTATGTCTGGCTGATCGCCGGCGGCTACGGGATCACCTGGGCCGTGCAGCACTGGCTTGGCTGAGCCGCGCATCCACGCCGCGACACGCGCCGCGCCCGACGGGAAGGTCCCGCGGGCGCGGCGCAGTGCTATGCTTCGCGTCGTTTTCCTTCGTCCTCTTCATCATCCTCTTTCAGCCGTGCTCTCGTTCCTGCTGAAGCTGCGCACTCGCGCCCAGACGCTGTTCCGCCTGTCGGACGCCCATACGATGCTGATCTGGTCGGCCGTCGTCGGCGTCGGCGGCGCCTTCGCGACCATGGCGTTCCGCGAAGGCATCGACCTGATGCAGCGCCTGATCTCCGGGCACAGCGGCAGCTTCGTGCAGATGGCGAGAAGCCTGCCCTGGTACGTGCGCTTCTGGATGCCGGCCGCGGGCGGCTTCCTGGCCGGCTGTGTCCTGTTGCTCGCGACGCGCGGCGACAGGCAATCCAGCAAGACCGACTACATGGAAGCGGTCGCGCTCGGCGACGGCGTCGTGCCGGTACGACAGAGCCTGTGGCGCAGCGTGTCGTCGCTGCTGACGATCGGCAGCGGCGGCTCGATCGGCCGCGAAGGCCCGATGGTGCAGCTCGCGGCGCTCGCCGCGTCGCTGGTCGGCCGCTTCGTGCACTTCGACCCGCCGCGCCTGCGCCTGCTCGTCGCGTGCGGCGCGGCGGCCGGCATCACGTCCGCGTACAACGCGCCGATCGCCGGCGCGTTCTTCGTGTCCGAAATCGTGCTGGGCACGATCGCGATGGAGAGCTTCGGGCCGATGGTCGTCGCGTCCGTCGTCGCGAACATCGTGATGCGGGAATTCGCCGGCTACCGGCCGCCGTACGAGATGCCGGTGTTCCCGGCCGTGACGGGCCCCGAGGTGCTGCTGTTCGTCGTGCTCGGCGCGCTGTGCGGCGTGCTCGCGCCGCAGTTCCTGCACCTGCTCGATGCGTCGAAGAACCAGTTCAAGCGGCTGCCCGTGCCGCTGCCGGTGCGGCTCGCGCTCGGCGGCCTCGTGGTCGGCGTGATCTCGGTATGGATTCCGGACGTATGGGGCAACGGCTACAGCGTCGTGAACCACATCCTGCATTCGCCGTGGACCTGGCAGGCGCTCGTCGCGGTGCTGGTGTTCAAGGTGATCGCGACCGCCGCAACCGCGGGCTCCGGCGCGGTCGGCGGCGTGTTCACGCCGACGCTGTTCGTCGGCGCCGTGTTCGGCTCGCTGTTCGGGCTCGCGATGAACGCGCTGTGGCCCGGCCACACGTCCGCGTACTTCGCATATGCGATGGTTGGGATGGGTGCGTTCATGGCCGGCGCGACGCAGGCGCCGCTGATGGCGATCCTGATGATCTTCGAGATGACGCTGAGCTACCAGGTCGTGCTGCCGCTGCTGGTGTCGTGCGTGTTCGCGTATTTCGTCGCGCGCGCGACCGGCACGACGTCGATGTACGAGATCACGCTGCACCATCATCAGGACGCGCAGGAACGGCTGCGGCTGCGCACCACGCAGATGCGCGAGCTGATCCAGCCCGCGCAGACGGTCGTGCCGCTCAGCGCGAGCGTGGCCGACATGACGCGCGTGTTTCTCGAGTATCCGGTGAAGTATCTGTACGTGACCGACGACGCCGGGCGCTTCCGCGGCGCGGTCGCGTTGAAGGACATCACGTCGGACCTGCTCGACAAGCGCGACACGACCGACAAGACGGCCGCGCATTACGTGCATACACCGTTTCCGCTGCTCACGCCCGACATGCCGCTCGCGACCGCGCTCGAACGCTTCATGGCGTTCCAGGGCGAACGGCTGCCGGTGATCGAAAGCGAAGCCGAGCCGACGCTCGCGGGCGTCGTCTACAAGACGTCACTGCTCGACGCGTACCGGCGGATGACCGGCGAGCGCTGACATACCCGGGGCGCGACGCCCGGCGCGGCTGGCGCCGCATCCTCGACCGCCGCCCCGCCCGCCGGATCGTTTAGTCCGGCGCGCGCCCCAGCACGACCCGTGCGAAGAACCCCGCGAGCACCGATTCGGCCACGTCGGCCGACACGTGCTGCGGATCGGCCGTGTAGTACGACTGCACGCCGTCGCACAGGCACATCAGCCCGAACGCAAGCGTCTCGGCCGGCAACAGCAGCGGCGTGCCCGCGCGCTCGGCGAAGCGCTGGATGAATTCGGCCATCTGCAGCCGCTTGCCGTGCAGGAACTGGTTGAAGCGCACGCGAAACTTCGCGTCGCGCGCCGCCTGCAGCTTCGCCTCGCCCCACAGCAGCGAATACTCGTCGTCGCGAAACAGCGTCCGGTAGTACGCGAGCGCCATCGACTCCATCTGCTCGCGCGGCCCGCCTTCCTCGAAGATCGCCTCGAAATCGGCCTGCACTGAATCATGGTCGCGCTCGAGCAGCTCGAGCAGCAGTTCCGACTTGCTGCGGAAATTCGAGTAGAACGCGCCGCGTGTATAGCCCGCCGCCGCCGCGATGTCCTCGACGCTCGCCGCGACATAGCCTTTCTTCAGAAAAATCCGGTGTGCGGCATTCAGCAGACGTTCGCGCGTCTGGTCCCTGCTCTGCTCGCGAGTTAAGCGCTGTGGTTTCATGGCGCGCAGTCTAGCACCATCCGGCTTTCAGATTCATCTTTGCATTCAGATACAGGTGTGTATTAGAATCCGCCACAGTTTCCGAACGACCTCGTTCGGCTCTGTTCGTGCGCGCCGCGGCCGGCGCCACTCGGGGCAAGCGCCCGCCGCGCTTGCCGGCTTCGTTCCGCTCTCACCTCATCTGGGGGTTTCGTGAATCGCTCCGGTTTCCGCGCCGTGCTGCTGATCGGCACCGCGCTCGTCCTCGCCGCCTGTCACCCGAAGGAAGCCGCGCCGCCCGCGCCGCGCCCGGTCGTCGCGCTGCCCGCGCACGCCGACGGCGCCGCGGCCGCAGCCACGCTGCCCGGCGAGATCCAGCCGCGTTATGCGACGCCGCTGTCGTTCCGCATCGCGGGCAAGATCGTCGAGCGCAAGGTGCGGCTCGGTGATACCGTCAAGGCCGGCCAGGTCGTCGCGCTGCTCGATCCGTCCGACGTCGAGAAGAACGCCGCGAGCGCACAGGCGCAGCTCGATGCCGCGTCGCACGGCCTCGCGTTCGCGAAGCAGCAGCTCGACCGCGATCGTGCGCAGGCGCGCGAGAACCTGATCGCGACCGCGCAGCTCGAGCAGACCGAGAACAGCTACACGTCGGCGCTCGCGCAGCGCGACCAGGCGCAACAACAGCTCGCGCTCGCGAAGAACCAGCTCCGCTATGCGACGCTCGTCGCCGATCACGCGGGCACCATCACCGCCGAACAGGCCGACACCGGCCAGAACGTATCGGCCGGCCAGGCCGTCTACCAGCTCGCGTGGTCGGGCGACGTCGATGTCGTCAGCGACGTGCCCGAAGCCGCGCTCGCATCGCTTACGCCCGGCCACGCGGCGAGCGTCACGCTGCCGTCGCTGCCGGGCCGCCAGTTCGCCGCGAAGGTGCGCGAAATCGCACCGTCCGCCGATCCGCAAAGCCGCACGTATCGCGTGAAGCTCACGCTCGCCGCACCCGATCCGGCCGTGCGCCTCGGGATGACCGCGAACGTCGCGTTCGACGGCGCGCCGGTTGCCGGCAACGCGCCGAGCATCACGCTGCCCGCGACCGCGCTGTTCCACGACGGCCCGCATCCGGCCCTGTGGGTCGTACGGACGAAGGACGACACACTCGAACTGCGCCGCGTCGACGTCGCCCGCTTCAACGAACGCACCGTCACCGTGTCGCACGGGCTGCAGCCGGGCGAGCGCGTCGTGCTGCAAGGCGTGCATACGGTCAGCGCGGGCGAGAAGGTGCGGCCGGTCGCGCCGCTGCATCCGGAGGACTTCGCGTCATGAGCGGCCCCCGCGAAGAAGGTCGGTTCAACCTGTCGGCATGGGCGCTGCGCCACCAGGCACTGGTCGTCTACCTGATCGTGCTCGCGACGCTCGCGGGCATCCTCGCGTACACGCGGCTCGCGCAATCCGAAGACCCGCCGTTCACGTTCCGCGTGATGGTGATCCGCACGTTCTGGCCCGGCGCGAGCGCGCGGCAGGTGCAGGAACAGGTGACCGACCGGATCGGACGCAAGCTGCAGGAAACGCCGGCCATCGACTTCCTGCGCAGCTATTCGCGGCCCGGCGAATCGCTGATCTTCTTCACGATGAAGGATTCGGCGCCCGTGAAGGACGTGCCCGAGACCTGGTACCAGATCCGCAAGAAGGTCGGCGACATCGGCCATACGCTGCCGCCCGGCGTGCAGGGCCCGTTCTTCAACGACGAGTTCGGCGACGTCTACACCAACATCTGGACGCTCGAAGGCGACGGATTCACGCCCGCGCAGCTCCACGACTATGCGGACCAGTTGCGCACCGTGCTGCTACGCGTGCCGGGCGTCGGCAAGGTCGACTATTTCGGCGATCCCGACCAGCGGATCTTCATCGAAGTGAACAACGCCCAGCTCACGCGCCTCGGCATCTCGCCGCAGCAGCTCGGGCAGGCGATCAACGCGCAGAACGACATCTCGTCGGCCGGCGTGCTGACGACCGCCGACGATCGCGTGTTCGTGCGGCCGAGCGGCCAGTTCGACAACGTCAACGCGATCGCCGACACGCTGATTCGTATCAACGGCCGCACGTTCCGGCTCGGCGATCTCGCCACCGTGAAGCGTGGCTACGACGATCCACAGGTCACGCAGATGCGTACGGCCGGTCCAGGCGCGAGCGGCCATGCGGTGCTTGGCATCGGTGTGACGATGCAGCCGGGCGGCGACGTCATCCGGCTCGGCAAGGCGCTCGATGCCGAGTCGAGGAATCTGCAGGCGCAATTGCCGGCCGGCCTCAAGCTGACGCTGGTGTCGAGCATGCCGCACGCGGTGTCGCATTCGGTCGACGACTTCCTCGAAGCGGTTGCCGAAGCGGTCGCGATCGTGCTGGTCGTGAGCCTCGTGTCGCTCGGCCTGCGCACCGGGATGGTCGTCGCGATCTCGATCCCGGTCGTGCTCGCCGTGACCGCGCTCTTCATGTACCTGTTCGACATCGGGCTGCACAAGGTGTCGCTCGGTACGCTCGTGCTCGCGCTCGGGCTGCTCGTCGACGACGCGATCATCGCGGTCGAGATGATGGCCGTGAAGCTCGAGCAGGGCTACAGCCGCGCACGCGCCGCCGCGTTCGCGTACACGAGCACCGCGTTCCCGATGCTGACGGGCACGCTCGTCACGGTGTCGGGCTTCCTGCCGATCGCGCTCGCGAAATCGAGCACCGGCGAGTACACGCGCTCGATCTTCGAGGTATCGGCGATCGCGCTGATCGCGTCGTGGTTCGCGGCCGTCGTGCTGATTCCGCTGCTCGGCTATCACCTGCTGCCCGAACGCAAGAAGCACGCGCACGAAGCGCACCTGCCGGACGATCACGAGCACGACATCTACGACACGCGCTTCTACACGCGGCTGCGCGGCTGGATCGACTGGTGCATCGAGCGGCGCTTCGTCGTGCTGCTGATCACCGGCGCCCTCTTCGTCGTCGCGCTGATGGGTTTCTCGCTCGTGCCGCAGCAGTTCTTCCCGAGCTCCGATCGCCCCGAGCTGCTGGTCGACCTGCGGCTGCCCGAAGGCGCGTCGTTCGCGGCGACGCTGCGCGAGACGGAACGCCTCGAGAAGGTGCTCGACAAGCGGCCCGAGATCGATCATTCAGTGAGCTTCGTCGGCAGCGGCGCGCCGCGCTTCTACCTGCCGCTCGACCAGCAACTGCAGTTGCCGAACTTCGCGCAGTTCGTCGTCACCGCGAAATCGGTCAAGGATCGCGAGAAGCTCGCGACCTGGCTCGAAACCACGCTGCGCGACCGGTTCCCGGCCGTGCGCTGGCGCCTGTCTCGGCTCGAGAACGGGCCGCCCGTCGGCTACCCCGTGCAGTTCCGCGTGAGCGGCGACGACATCGCGACGGTACGCTCGATCGCCGAGAAGGTCGCGGCGACGATGCGCGGCGACACGCGCACGGTGAACGTGCAGTTCGACTGGGACGAGCCGGCCGAGCGCTCGGTACGCTTCGAGCTCGACCAGAAGAAGGCGCGCGAGCTGAACGTCACGTCGCAGGACGTATCGAGCTTCCTCGCGATGACGCTGTCAGGCACGACCGTCACGCAATACCGCGAACGCGACAAGCTGATCGCGGTCGACCTGCGCGCGCCGCGCCCCGATCGCGTCGATCCCGCGAAGCTCGCGGGCCTCGCGATGCCGACCGCGAACGGCTCCGTGCCGCTCGCCTCGCTCGGCCGCTTCACGCCGACGCTCGAATACGGCGTGGTGTGGGAACGCGATCGCCAGCCGACCATCACCGTGCAGTCCGACGTGCGCGCCGGCGCCCAGGGCATCGACGTCACGCACACGATCGACGGCAAGCTGAATGCGCTGCGCGCGCAACTGCCGGTCGGCTACCAGATCAACATCGGCGGGTCGGTCGAGGAAAGCGCGAAGGCGCAGACGTCGATCAACGCGCAAATGCCGCTGATGGCGATCGCCGTGTTCACGCTGCTGATGATCCAGCTGCAGAGCTTCTCGCGCGTGCTGATGGTGGTGCTCACTGCCCCGCTCGGGCTGATCGGCGTGGTCGGCACGCTGCTGCTGTTCGGCCAGCCGTTCGGCTTCGTCGCGATGCTCGGCGTGATCGCGATGTTCGGGATCATCATGCGCAACTCGGTGATTCTCGTCGACCAGATCGAGCAGGACATCGCGGCCGGTCACGGACGCTTCGATGCGATCGTCGGCGCAACCGTGCGGCGCTTCCGCCCGATCACGCTGACGGCCGCGGCCGCCGTGCTCGCGCTGATCCCGCTGCTGCGCTCGAACTTCTTCGGGCCGATGGCGACCGCGCTGATGGGCGGGATCACGAGCGCGACCGTGCTGACGCTGTTCTACCTGCCCGCGCTGTACGCGGCGTGGTTCCGCGTGAAGCGCGACGAACGCGACCCGCGCGACGGCCCGCCGCACGACGGCGGCACGCCGCCGGCCGCGCCTTCGGGAGCCTGACCATGGACTTGTCGATGAACCTGAAAACCCAAGCCGTGCGCGCACTCGCAGCCGCGAGCCTCGCCGGCCCGCTCGCCGGCTGCGCGTGGTTCGCGCCGAGCGGCGAGCCGCCCGCGATGCCGTCGCCTGCGCATTACGGCGCCGCGCCGCAGGTGCAGCAGACCGTCCTCGCGCAAGGCGTCGCGCAGCAGTTCGAGGTCGGCGCGCAGCCGGTGCCCGACTGGTGGAAGCAGTACCGCTCCGACGCGCTGAATGCGCTGGTCGACGAAGGGCTGCACAACAGCCCGACGCTCAGTGCCGCATCGCATTCGCTCGATGCCGCGCGCGAGCAGCTGCGCGGGCAGATCGGCAGCTCGATGCTGCCGTCGATCGACGCGGGCGGCCAGGCCACGCGCCAGCGTGCGCTCGGCGTGCCGATCCCCGCGCTCGGCGCGCCGACGCTGCTGTACGACACGTTCGTCGGGCAACTGCAGGCGAGCTATACGGTCGACCTGTTCGGCGTATCGCGCTTCGCGAACCGCGCGCTCGCGAAACGCGTCGACGTCAGTGCGTTCCAGCTCGAATCGGCGCGCCGCGCACTCGCCGCGAACATCGTCACCGCGTCGATCACGGTGTCGGTGCTCAACGCGCAGATCGACACCACCGAGCGGCTCGTCTCGCTCGCGAACGACCAGGCACACGACGCCGAGCGCCGCTACGCGCTCGGCTCGGCATCGCGCAGCGATGCGCTGAACGCACGGCAAAGCGCGGACACCTTCGCCGCGAGCCTGCCCGCGCTGCGCCAGCAGCGCGACACGGCGCGCCACGCGCTCGCGGTGCTGGTCGGCCGCACGCCCGACCGGCCGCCCGCCGACCTCACGCTCGCCGATCTGCACCTGCCCGAGCAGGTGCCCGTCGTCGTGCCGTCGGACCTGTTGCAGAGCCGCCCCGACATCCAGGCGGCCGATGCGGGGCTGAAGGCGGCCGCGGCCGAAGTCGGCGTGGCGACCGCGCAGATGTTCCCGCAGCTGTCGCTGTCGGCGGCGATGGGCAAAGGCGGGTTCAGCTGGCCAACGATGCTGTCGGGCGCCGGCACGATCTGGAACGTCGGCGCGTCGCTGAGCCAGCCGCTGTTCCACGGCGGCGCGCTGCTCGCGCAGCGCCGTGCGGCGAAGGCGACCTACGAGGCCGCGGTCGACCAGTACAAGCAGGCCGTGCTCGCCGCGTTCCAGAACGTCGCCGATTCGCTGGCCGCGCTCGAGCACGACGCGGAAGCGCTCGATGCGTCGTCCCGCGCGGCGCTGTCCGCGCGCGGCGCCTACGACGACGCGGCGGCTCGCGTGCGGCTCGGCGCGCTGCCGCCGTCGGCCGCGCGCGCGAGCGAGCTGCAGTACCGCAACGCACGGCTCGACGAGATCCGCGCGACCGGCGCGCGATTCGCGGATACGGCGCGGCTCTATCAAGCGATGGGCACGCCGCCGATCGACCCGACCGGCGAGGCCGCGAACGCAGCGAAAGCCGATACGGCCGGCCACACCGGCAACACGGATCAAGACGCCCCCGCCGCCCAGGCACGCGCGGCCACACCCGACGCGCCGCCGTCACCGCAATAACGCGCCCCATGCGTCGAGTACACGGCGCGCGGGACCACCTCCGCGCGCCGATCCGCGATCTTCCGCTTGACCCTCACGTAGCGTAACGTTCCAGACTCCAGTGTGCGCACCGAACGGAGGAACGAATGCAGCTGAAAGTGGGAGAACTGGCGAAACGCAGCGGGCTGACGGTCCGCACGCTTCATCACTATCACGCGATCGGCCTGCTGACGCCGTCGGCGCGCGCCGACAACGGCTACCGGCTGTACGACCGCGACGACATCGCCCGGCTCCACCAGATCCAGGCCCTGCGTCGCTTCGGACTGTCGCTCGCCGAAATCGGCGACTACCTGAACCGGCCCGGCACGCCGCTCGTCGACGTCGTCGCGAAGCAGATCGCGCTGCTCGACCGCCAGCTCGCGCAGACCGCGCAGCTGCGCGAGCGGCTCGTGAACCTGCATGCGCAGCTCGTCGCGGGCACCGAGCCGGAACTGGCCGATTGGCTCACCACACTGGAGTTGATGACCGTGTACGACAAATATTTTTCCGAGGCAGAACTCGCGCGCATGCCGATGTACCGCAAGAGCCAGAACGGCGACGCGGAATGGATCGCGCTGGTCGGCGACGTGCAGGCGCTGCTTGACGCGGGCGTGCCGGCCGAAGACGCGCGCGTGCGGGCACTGGCCGACCGCTGGATGGCGCTGCTCGTGCGCGACACGAACAACGACCCGCGGCTGCTCGCGAAGCTGAACCTGATGCACGAACACGAACCGGCGATGCAGTCGAAGATCGGCATCTCGACCGCGCTGCGCGACTACGTGCTGCGCGCGAGCGCCGAATCGAAGATGCGGGTCTTCGAAAAGCATCTCGCGCCGGACGAAATCCGCTTCATGCGCGCGCACTACGGCGAACGCGCGATGGAATGGCCGCAGTTGATGGGCGACGTGCGCGACGCGATCGATGCGGGTGCCCGGCCCGATTCGCCGGAAGGCCGCGCGCTCGCGCAGCGCTGGCTCGAACTGTTCTGCAGCTATGCCGGCACCGATCCGGCCACGCACGCGAAATTCCGCCACGCGATGATGAACGAGCCGGGGCTGACGATGGATTCGTGGGTCGACGACACGTTGATCGGCTTCGTGCGCGAGGCGATGGCGCAGCTTGCACCGGCACGTTGAGGGCGTAGCCCCAGGCGGTGCGTGGCGGTTTCACGCGCCGCCCGGGGCGAACGAATCGGCGGGCGCTCACCCGCCGCGCACCCCGAGCCCGAGCGCCTTCATCCGCCGGTACAGCGTGCGCTCGCTCATCCCGACGTGCTCGGCCAGTTGCTTGCGCGTGCCGTCGAACGTGCCGGCAATCCGCACGAGCTCCGCGTCCGACACGCCGCGCGCGTCCGCCGCACGCGCCTGTGGCGTCGCCGCCGATGCCACCAGCTCGGCCGGCAGATGCTCGACCCGGATCGCGCCATCGTCGGCAAACAGGCACGCGCGTTCGAGCACGTTGCGCAACTCGCGGATATTGCCCGGCCACGCATACGCGTCGAGACACGCACGCGCACGCTCGGTCAACACGAACGGTCGCGCGCTCGCGTCGCCCGCGCCCGCCCGCGCATTCGCGATCCGCCGCAGGATCGATTCGGCCAGCAGCGCGACGTCGCCGCGCCGCTCGCGCAGCGCGGGCAGCGGAATCGGAAACGCGTTGATCCGGTAATAGAGATCCTGCCGGAACCGGCCGTCGTCGATCATCTCGCGCAGCGGCTTGTGCGTGGCCGCGACGAGCCGGAAATCCGCGCGCAGCGCCTCGACGCCGCCAACGCGCCGGAACGTCCCCGACTCGATCAACCGCAGCAGCTTCACCTGCATCGGCAGCGGCACGTCACCGATCTCGTCGAGAAACAGCGTGCCGCCCTGCGCGGTCTCGACGAGGCCCGGCTTGCGCTGGTTCGCGCCGGTAAACGCGCCCTTCTCGTAGCCGAACAGCTCGCTCTCGAACAGCGTTTCGGCGATCCCCGAGCAGTCGACGACCACGAACGGCCCCATCGCGCGATCGCTCGCCTCGTGCAGCGCGCGCGCGAACAGCTCCTTGCCGGTGCCCGATTCGCCGAGCAGCAGCACCGGCAGCATCGACGGCGCGACACGCTGCAACGCGCCGAGCGCCGCATTGAACGCGTCGGCGCCGCCGACGAGCCCTTCCGCGCTCGGCTGCGCCGACGCGCTGCGCACCGTCGTCAGCCGCTCGACGTACGCGATCACGTCGCCGCGGGCATCGAAGATCGGCCGCAACTCCACGTCGACGTGCTCGGGGCCGCGCGGCGTGTGGTGAATGTGCAGCACGCGGTTCAGGCTGCGCGACTCGAGCGCCTGCTTCATCGGGCAATGCTCGCCCGCCTGGTCGCACGGCACGTCGTAGTGATGCGAAACCTGGAAGCAGTGCCGGCCCACGTGCTCGACACCCGCCACGCCGAACTGGCGTCGATACGCATCGTTCGCCGCGAGGATGCGGTAGTCGGGATCGACGACGATCATCGGCTGCGGATCCTGTTCCAGATACGCGACGAGCGCACCCACGTCGGGCATGACGTCGCGCGACGGCGCGGGAACGATCGGAATGGTGTCGTGCGGATTCATGGGGAGGCTCGGGAACGGATGGCCGGACGGACTGCCAGGCTGACTGCCAATTCTGCCACGACACTGCCAGACATGGCAGTCTGCAATGACTGCGAGCCGTCAGCCTTGCCCCCGACGCACCGCGATCGCGCCAAAAATCCGAACCGAATCAAGTACCTGCCACGTCGTCCGGCATCGCGGCGCGAATTGGCATGCTTCTTGATCATGGGATTCCCGATTGCAGATGCAGAACCCGATCGAGGACATCCCGTGAGCCATGCCCCCAAGCTGTCGGTCGAAGGCTTTTTCGACCCGGCGACCCACACCGTCAGCTACCTGTTGCTCGACACCGAGAGCCGCGCATGCGCGCTGATCGACAGCGTGCTCGACTACGACCCGAAATCCGGCCGCACGCACACCGCCAGCGCCGACCGGCTGATCGCGCGCGTCGCCGAACTCGGCGCGACCGTGCACTGGCTGCTGGAAACGCACGTGCACGCCGACCACCTGTCGGCCGCGCCGTACCTGAAAGCGCATGTCGGCGGACGGATCGCGATCGGCTCGCACGTGCTCCGCGTGCAGCACGTATTCGGCACGCTGTTCAACGCCGGCCCCGGCTTCGCGCAGGATGGCAGCCAGTTCGACCGCCTGCTCGACGACGGCGACACGCTTGCGCTCGGCGCGCTGACGATCCGCGCGCTGCACACGCCGGGCCATACGCCCGCGTGCCTGACCTATTGCGTCGACGACGCGACGCAGCGCGCGGCGTTCGTCGGCGACACGCTGTTCATGCCCGACTACGGCACCGCCCGCTGCGACTTCCCGGGCGGCGACGCACGCACGCTGTACCGCTCGATCGCGCGCGTGCTCACCCTGCCGCCCGACACGCGCCTGTACCTGTGCCACGACTACCAGCCTGGTGGCCGCGACGTGCAGTTCGTGACGACGGTGGCCGAGCAGCGCCGCGCGAACGTGCACGTGAAGGACGGCGTGACCGAGGACGATTTCGTCGCGATGCGCACCGCGCGCGACACGACCCTCGACATGCCCGTGCTGATGCTGCCGTCCGTGCAGGTCAACATGCGCGCCGGCCACCTGCCCGAGCCCGAAAACAATGGTGTGCGCTACCTGAAGATCCCACTCGACGCGATCTGAGCCGCCGCCCCGACCGGAGAACCCCCGACATGACCATCCGCACGCTGACCGACCTGCTGTCGGTCTCGCCCCAGATCGCCGCGACCGACCTGCCCGCGCTGCACGCGGCCGGCATCCGCACGATCGTCTGCAACCGCCCGGACGGCGAAGGCGCCGACCAGCCGACCGTCGCCGAGATCCGCGCCGCCGCCGCGCCGCTCGGCATCGCCGTGCATTACCTGCCGGTCGATACCGGCAAGGTCACCGACGACCAGGCCGCGCAGTTCGGCACGCTCGTCGCGTCGCTCGCCGGCCCGGTACTCGCGTATTGCCGCAGCGGCACACGTTCGGCGACGCTGTGGGCGCTGTCGCAGGCAGGCAGGCGGCCGGTCGGCGACATCGTCGCGATCGCCGCCACTGCCGGCTACGACCTCGGCGCGCTCGCGCCGCGTCTCGCGCAAGGCGGCCGTCAGGCCGCACCGGCCGTCGACGCGTGGCACGACATCGTGATCGTCGGCGCGGGCGCGGCCGGTGTCGCGGTCGCATCGAGCCTGCTTGCGCGCGACGCATCGCTCGATATCGCGGTGATCGACCCGGCCGATACGCACTACTACCAGCCGGGCTGGACGATGGTCGGCGCGGGCGTGTTCCGGCCCGACACGACCGCGCGCAGGATGGCAGACCTGCTGCCGCGCGGCGTGAAATGGATCCAGGCAGCCGTCGCCGGCTTCGAACCCGACGCACACACGGTGGTGCTCGACGGCTGCCGGCACATCGGCTACCGCAAGCTGGTCGTGTGCCCGGGGCTCAAGCTCGACTGGCACGCGATCGACGGCCTCGCGGAAACACTCGGCCGCAACGGCGTCACGTCGAACTATCGCTACGATCTCGCGCCGTACACATGGGAGCTCGTGCGCGCATTCCGTGGCGGCAACGCGCTGTTCACGCAGCCGCCGATGCCGATCAAGTGCGCGGGCGCGCCGCAAAAGGCGATGTACCTGTCGTGCGATCACTGGCGGCGCACGGGCCGCCTCGGTGCCGCGAACGTCGAGTTCCTGAATGCGGGCGGCGCGCTGTTCGGGGTCCCCGACTATGTGCCCGCGCTGATGGAGTACGTCAAAAGCTACGACATCGCACTGTCGTTCGGCCACAACCTCGTCGCGATCGACGGGCCGGCGCGACGCGCGACGTTCAGGCGCGCGCTGCCCGACGGCGGCACGGAAACCGTCGAGCGTGCATTCGACATGATCCACGTCGTGCCGCCGCAGAAGGCGCCCGATTTCGTGCGCGCGAGCCCGCTCGCCGACGCGGCCGGCTGGATCGACGTCGATCCGGCGACGCTGCGGCACAAGCAGTTCGCGGACGTCTTCGCGCTCGGCGACGTCACCAACACCACCAACGCGAAAACCGCCGCCGCGGCCCGCAAGCAGGCGCCTGTCGTCGCGCACAACGTGCTCGCGTCGCTGGGCCTCGCGCACGGCGACGCCGCGTACGACGGCTACGGGTCGTGCCCGCTCACCGTCGAGCGCGGCAAGATCGTGCTAGCCGAATTCCTGTACGGCGGCAAGGTCGCGCCGACCTTCCCTGCGTGGCTGATCGACGGCAGGCGTCCGTCGCGGCTCGCGTGGCTGCTCAAGGAGCGCGTGCTGCCGCCGCTCTACTGGAAGGCGATGCTCAAGGGCCGCGAATGGCTCGCGAAGCCCGCGATCGCACGTTGACCGGAACCCGATGACACCATGCTGATTTCTCTCGTACTCGGCGGCTTCGTCGGCGCCGTGCTCGGCCTCACCGGCGCGGGCGGCGGCATTCTCGCGGTGCCCGCGCTCGTCGTCGGGATGGGCTGGCCGATGCAGCAGGCCACGCCCGTCGCGCTCGTCGCGGTGGCGGGCAGCGCCGCGCTCGGCGCGCTCGAAGGGTTTCGCCGCGGGCTCGTCCGCTATCGCGCGGCGCTGCTGATGGCCGTGGCCGGCGTGCCGCTCACGACGCTCGGCGTGAAGCTTGCGCACGTGCTGCCGCAACGCGTGCTGCTGGCGCTGTTCGCGCTGACGATGCTCGTCGTCGCGGGCCGCCTGCTGCGGCAGGCGCTGCGCCGCGCGCCCGGCGACACGGACGAGTCGCCGCTGTGCGTCGGCCGCGTGAATCCCGATACGGGCCGGCTCGTGTGGTCCTGGCCGGTCGGGCTCGCGCTTGCGTCGACCGGCGCGGTGACGGGGCTGATGACGGGCTTGCTCGGCGTCGGCGGCGGCTTCGTGATCGTGCCGATGCTGCGCAAGTTCACGAACGTGTCGATGCACGGCGTGGTCGCCACGTCGCTGATGGTGATCGCACTCGTCGGCACCGGCGGCGTGTTCGCGACACTCGTGTCGGGCACGCGCGCGCCGCTCGACATGATGCTGTGGTTTACGGTCGCGACGGCAATCGGGATGGCAGCCGGCCGCGGCGCATCGCGGCATCTGTCTGCACGGCACGTGCAGGCCGGGTTCGCTGCCGTGCTCGTCTGCGTGGCGCTCGGGCTGCTCGCGAAGGCGGCGTTCAGCGCGTAGGCCCCCGCAGCACGCCCCCAAGCAAAACGCCCGGCCCGACTCGTCGTCGGCACCGGGCGTTTTTCCTTGCGTCGGCAACCTGTGCGTGAATCCGTCAGGCGGCGAACGCGGCCATCCGCTTGCGCTCCTGGCGCAGCATCACGAAGTTCGCGATCACGACGCCTGCCGTCACCGCGACGATGAACAGCGTCGCGAGCGCGTTCATCTCCGGGTTCAGGCCGAGGCGCACGCGCGAGAACACGACGAGCGGCAGCGTCGTCGAGCCGGGGCCCGACAGGAACGCCGACAGCACGAGGTCGTCGATCGACAGCGTAAACGCCAGGAGCCAGCCCGCGACCAGCGCCTGCGAGATCAGCGGCAGCGTGATCGTGAAGAACACTTTCAGCGGCGTCGCGCCCAGATCGAGCGCGGCTTCCTCCAGCGACGGGTTCAGTTCGCGCACGCGCGACTGCACGATGATCGCGACGTACGAGATGCACAGCATCACGTGGCCCAGCCAGATCGTGAAGATGCCGCGCTCGGCCGGCCAGCCGATCCACTTCGCGAGCTCGATGAACAGCAGCAGCAGCGAGATGCCCTGGATCACCTCGGGGATCACGAGCGGTGCGTTGATCATCCCGCTGAACAGCGCGAAGCCGCGAAAGCGCCCCATCCGCGCGAGCACGAAGCCGGCCCACGTGCCGATGAACACCGACGCGAACGCTGTCAGGACGCCGATCTTCAGCGACAGCCACGCGGCCGTCAGCAGCTCGTCGTCCTCCACGAGCGCCGAGTACCAGCGGAACGAGAAGCCCGACCACACGGTGACAAGCTTCGACTCGTTGAACGAATAGACGATCAGGCTGATGATCGGGATGTACAGGAATGCGAAGCCGGCGAACAGCGCCGCGAACTGCAGGTAACGATTCGGCTTCATCGACGGCGGCCCTCCTGCTCCTTCGCCTGGAAGTGCTGGAACATCGCCATCGGCACGAGCAGCAGCAGCACCATCGCGCAGGTCACGGCCGACGCCATCGGCCAGTCTGCGTTGTTGAAGAACTCATTCCACATCACGCGGCCGATCATCAGCGTGTTCGCGCCGCCGAGCAGTTCCGGAATCACGTACTCGCCGACCGCCGGAATGAACACCAGCAGGCAGCCCGCGATGACCCCGTTCTTCGACAGCGGCAGCGTGATCTGCACGAACGCCTTCCACGGCTTCGCGCCGAGGTCGTACGCGGCTTCGAGCAAGCGCAGGTCCATCTTCACGAGGTGCGCGTACAGCGGCATCACGAGGAACGGCAGGTACGAATACACCATCCCGATGTACACCGCATAGTTGGTGCGGTAAAGCTCGATCGGCGTATGGGTCAGGCCGATCCACATCAGGAAGTTGTTCAGGAGCCCGTTGTTCTTCAGGATCCCGATCCACGCGTATACGCGGATCAGGAACGACGTCCAGAACGGCAGCATCACGCCCATCATCAGCAGGTTGCGGGTCGCCGGGTTCGAACGCGCGATGTAGTACGCCATCGGATAGCCGATCAGCAGACACAGCAGCGTCGTGATCGCCGCGACCAGCACCGAGTTCACGTAGGTCGCGAAATACAGGCTGTCGGTGAGCAGGAACGCGTAGTGCGACAGGTTCAGCGCGACGTGCACGACGCCGTCCGCATACGACGCGAGTTCCGTATACGGGGGGATGCCGAGTTGCAGCTCCGCGAAGCTGATCTTCACGACCAGCACGAACGGCACGAGGAAGAACAGCACGAGCCACGTGTACGGCCCCGCGACGACCGCCGAGGCGCCGGTCAGGCTGAAGCGTCGCACGGGCCATGCGAGCAGGGACTTGAGCGTGCTCATGACGTCAGCACCACGCCTGCGGTCGCGCTCCAGCGCACGTAGATCTCGTCGCCGAGCGCCGGCGTGTCGAGCTCGGAGATCGCGAGGCTCGACACGTTCGCGATCACCGTCTTGCCCGCGTCGAGCTTCACGTGATACAGCGAATAGCCGCCCATGTACGCGATGTTGGTGATCTTGCCGCGCGCCCAGTTGAACGCGCCTTCGGGCGGCTTGCGCGTGAGCGCGATCCGCTCGGGGCGCACCGACACCGTGACCGGCATCCCGAGCGGGCCCGTGATCCCGTGGCTCACGTACAGCCGGCTCGGCAGGTCCTGCGATTCGATGTACACGTGGTCGGGTTCGTCCTCGACGGTGACGCCTTCGAACAGGTTGGTCGAGCCGATGAATTCGGCCGAGAAGCGGCTGTTCGGATATTCGTAGACTTCGTTCGGCGAGCCGATCTGCACGATCTGCCCTTCGCTCATCACGGCGAGCCGGTTCGCCATCGTCATCGCCTCTTCCTGGTCGTGCGTGACCATGATGCAGGTGACGCCGACCTTGTTCAGGATGTTGACGAGCTCGATCTGCGTGCGCTGGCGGATCTGCTTGTCGAGCGCCGACATCGGCTCGTCGAGCAGCAGCACCTTCGGGCGCTTGACGAGCGACCGCGCGAGCGCGACGCGCTGCTGCTGGCCGCCCGACAGCTGGTGCGGCTTGCGCTTCGCATACTTGCTCATCTGCACGAGCTCGAGCGCCGCGGCAACGCGCTCCTTCAGCTCCGCCTTCGGCGTGCCTTCCTGCTTCAGGCCGTATGCGACGTTCGACTCGACCGACATGTGCGGGAACAGCGCATACGACTGGAACATCATGTTCACGGGCCGCTTGTACGGCGGCATCTGCGCGAGGTCCTCGCCGTCGATCAGGATCTTGCCCGACGTGACCGTCTCGAGGCCCGCGAGCATCCGCAGCAGCGTCGACTTGCCGGACCCCGAGCTGCCGAGCAGCGCGAACAGCTCGCCCTGGCGCACCGTCAGGTTCACGTTGCGCACCACTTCGGTTTCGCCGAATTTCTTGACGACGTCGACGATCTGGACAAAGTTCTCGGCGCGCGTATCGGCACCGGACGAAGGAACGAAGGACGGTGCGCCCACGACCGGCGCACCCGACTGGCTATTCATGATGTGCTGCTTCTCTCCTGCGTTTGACGAACAAAGCCCCCGGGGGCACCAGGGGCTTCATGACTGCTGGCTCACTGCGGCTCGCTTCAGCGGCCCGATTTCAGCTCGGTCCACAGACGCGTCTGCAGACGCTGGATTTCAGGCGGCAGCGGCTTGAGCAGGAACAGCGTCTTCACGACATCGGCCGGCGGGTACACGGCCGGGTCGTTCGCGACGTCCGGCCGCACGTACTTGCGAGCCTCGGCGTTCGCGCTCGGGTAGTACACGGCGTTCGTGATCGCCGCGTGCACCTTCGGATCCTCGATGTAGTTGATCCACTGCAGCGCGGCGTCCTTGTTCTTCGCGTCCTTCGGGATCGTCATCACGTCGAACCACACCGGCGCGCCGCCCTTCGGAATGTAGTACTCGACCTTGTACGGCTTCTTCGCTTCGATCGCGCGATGCTTCGCGATCACGACGTCGCCCGACCAGCCGAACGCGAAGCAGATGTCGCCGCCGACGAGGTCGTTGATGTAGCCCGACGAGTTGAACTGCGTGATGTACGGGCGGATCTTCTTCAGCACGTCCATCGCGGCCTTGTAGTCGGCCGGGTTCGTGCTCATCGGATCCTTGCCGATGTAGTGCAGCGCCGCCGCGAACATCTGGTCCGGCGCGTCGAGCACCGACACGCCGCAGGTCTTCAGCTTCGAAAGGTTTTCCGGCTTGAACAGGATGTCCCAGTTGTCGAGCGGGACCTTGCCGAGCGCCTGCTGCGCCTTCGTCAGGTTGTATGCGAGACCGGTCGTGCCGTACGCCCAGGGCACCGCGTACTTGTTGCCCGGGTCGGCGCCGGCGACGAGCGCCATCAGCTGCGGATCGAGGTACTTGAGGTTCGGCAGCTTCGACTTGTCGAGCGGCGTGAAGATGCCGGCCGCGATCTGCTTGCCCGCGTAGTTGCTGGTCGGCACGACGATGTCGTAGCCCGAGCTGCCCGTCAGCAGCTTCGCCTGCAGCGTGTCGTCGCTGTCGTAGTTGTCGTAGCGAACCTTGACGCCCGTCTGCTTCTCGAAGTTCGGGATCGTGTCCTTCGCAATGTAGTCCGACCAGTTATAGACATTGAGCTGCGTATCCTTTGCCGCCGCCGCCGATGCACCCACGCACAGCGCGAGCGCTGCGAACCGGCCCACTACTTTTGCTTTCATCCCGTTCTCCCTCCGGCCGGACCGCTTGTCCGGCTGCCGTCTGCCTCATCATGGCGGCGCATTCTGGCACGCCGCCCCTCGAAAACCCCGAACGCTACCACCATTCGCGCTCCGTCACAAAAAAATCATGCCCGTGTCGCGCAAACGGAACAGATTCCCGCCGCCGGCCGCTCCAGCGGCCCGCGCAGCGGGGCGTTCCGGGGGAATTCTATCGGGTAATCGGCGTCTGTCCATCAGGAAAAGAAAGCGGTGGCGAACCGGTCCGGACGGGGGGCCGGCGCGCCGCCCGCATCGCTGCCCGGCCGCGTCATCCCGATGCATTAAAATGACGCCCCGACGATTCAACGCGCGAACCTTCCCGATGGCCTCCAATCTCCACGATCTGCCTGACAGCCCCTGCATCGGCGTGTGCTCGACCCTCTTCGACGAAGTCTGCAAGGGCTGCGGCCGAACGGCCGCCGAAGTGTCGAACTGGGTATTCCTGAGCGACGACGAGAAACGCGCGGTCTGGGAGCGCATCACGCGCGACGGCACCGCGATGCGCTTCCAGTACGACAAGCTGTAAATCCGCCGCACAAAAAAAGAGCGGCATGCCGACTGCCATGCCGCCAACCCCAACTCTGTTCTTTTCCGCAGGCGTCTAGAACTTCATCCCGACGCCCACGCCGACGATCAGCGGATCGATGTGCAGCGTGCCGATGCCCTTGTCGCCAAGCGTCGCATCGGTGCTCATCCAGATCTTCTTCACGTCGACGTTCAAGAACACCTTCTTCGTGACCTGCACGTCGACGCCGAACTGCAGCGCCGGGCCGAAGCTGCTCTTGTTGATCGATACGCCCTCGCCGCCGACGTTGAGCCCGTTGTTGTAGAAGTACGTGTAGTTCAGGCCCGCGCCGACGTACGGACGCACCTTGCCGGCATGGTTGAAGTGGTACTGCAGCAGCAGCGTCGGCGGCAGCACGCCCACGCCGCCGAGATTGCCGAGGCTCGACGTCATCTGGTGCCGCGACGTGGCGAGGATCAGCTCCACGCCCAGGTAGTCGCGGATCATGTAGGTGAAGTCGAGCTCCGGCACGATCGCGTTGTTCACGCCGGTATTGATCGCGCCGAGCGTGTCGCTCGCGCGCTCGTTCGGCTGGATGCTGATCGCGCGCAGCCGGACCAGGACGTCACCCTGGTTGATCCCGTCGCCCGGCGACGCCGCGTGCGACAGCACGGGCATCGTGACGAGGCTCGCCGCGACGGCGGCAGCGGTGACACATGTTCGAATGGTTTTGTGCATGGTGCGGACCCTTGAAGAACGTATTCCATTCTCGTCGTAGGGTCTTTTCGCCGTCTTGATATCCGTCAAGCCAGCGTAAACATCGGACGGTTTGTCGCAGGCTCCGCCGCACGCCCCGTCAGCAGCAGGTCGAGCAGATCGCGCACGCTGCGGATCGCGTTGCCGAACGGCAGCGCCTCGCGGCCGCGGAAGAACAGGCCGTTCGCGACGTCGCCGCGCAATGCGGCCGCGAGCCGCGTGTCGATGCAGAAATGGCCGAACTTTTCGATACCGTCGCGCAGCCCGCAGACGCTCAGGCATTCAAGTGCGGTCGGGCAGCGCTGCTTGAACGCGCCGAGCTTGTCGCGAATGCGCGTTTCGTTGCGCAGGTAGCGATCGAGCCAGGGTGTCTTCACCGCGCGCGCCGGCAGTCCCGTCACGCTGACGAATTCGACGATGTCGTCCGGCAGCGCATCGGCCAGCACGCGCTTGAAATTCGGATGCGCGTCGCCCTCTTCCGTCACCGCGAACGGCGTTCCCACCTGCACGCCGTTCGCGCCGGCCGCGAGCGCCGCATGCACCGTGTCATGACTGTTGATGCCGCCCGCGACGATCAGCGGGATCGCATCGCGCGCCAGGCCGAGCGACGCCATCACCTGCGCGGTTTCGTCGAGCACGCGCGCGAAATCGAAGCGCGCATCGTGCATGTCGTCGATCTGCGTGACGCCGAGGTGGCCGCCCGCATGCGCGGGATGCTCGATCACGATCGCATCGGGCAGCCGCCCCTTCTTCATCCACTTCTTCAGCACCAGCGCGATCCCGCGGCTGTCCGACAGGATCGGGATCAGCGCGATGTCGTGGCCGTGCGTGAGATCGGGCAGATCGAGCGGCAGGCCGGCGCCCATCACGATCGCGTCCGCGCCTTCGTCGCACGCGACGCGCACGTAGTCCGCATGCGCGCTCACCGCCTTCATCACGTTGACCGCGATCATCCCGCGTCCTTCGCTGTAGGTCTTCGCGAGGCGAATCTCGCGCGCGAGCGCCTCGAGGTTCGCTGCCTCGAGCGTCGCACGATCGGGATTCGCGCGACAGCGCGCGAGCAGGTCCGCGTGATGGTGACGCAGGTCGATGCTGGCGATCGTGCCGAGCGCGCCTTCGCGGGCGACGCTGCCCGCGAGGCGGTGCGCGGAGATGCCGACGCCCATGCCGCCCTGCACCACGGGCAGCAAGGTGCGGCCGCGAATCGTGAGCGGCGGGAAGGAAGTGCGTGCGGTCATCTGAACCTCGTCGAAACATCGGAAATCGGAAACGCGATGATCGACGATCCACCGGCGCGCACCTTGACGGCCGTCAATAAAAAAACGGCACGCGAGCGTGCCGTTTCGGGTCATGCGGGGTAAAACGCTCAGGCCGGATTCGCCGGCTTGAGCTGCATCGACTTGTACTCGAGATACTCTTCGAGCCCGTACACGCCGTTCTCGCGGCCGTGCCCCGACTGCTTGTAGCCGCCGAACGGCGCGGCGCTGTTCCACGTGCCGCCGTTGATGTCGACCTGCCCCGTGCGGATGCGGCGCGCGACGCGCATCGCGCGTTCGTCGCTACCCGCCCACACCGCGCCGCCGAGCCCGTACGGCGAATCGTTCGCGATGCGCACGGCTTCGTCCTCGTCGCGATACGTGATGATCGACAGCACCGGCCCGAAGATTTCTTCCTGCGCGATCGTCGATTTCGGATCGACGCGGCCAAACACCGTCGGCTTCACGAAGAAGCCCTTCGCGAGCCCTTCCGGCAGGCCCGTGCCGCCCGTCACGAGTTCCGCGCCGTCGTCGATCCCGCGCTGGATGTAAGCCTGCACGCGCTGCTGCTGCACGGCCGATGCGAGTGCGCCGAGGCGCGTCGTTTCCTGACGCGGGTCGCCCGCGACATACGCTTCGGCTGCCGCTTTCGCGATCGCGCGCGCCTCGTCGTAACGCGCCTCCGGCACCAGCAGCCGCGTGTGCGCCGAACAGGTCTGGCCCGCGTTCAGGTAGCACGCGTTGACCGTGCCCTTCACCGCCGTCGCGAAATCGGCATCGTCTAGGATCACCGACGCCGACTTGCCGCCCAGTTCGAGCGCGACGCGCTTCACGCCCGCGGCCGCGAGTTCGGCCACGCGCTTGCCGGCGCGCGTCGAACCCGTGAACGACACCATGTCGACGTCCGGATCGGTCGCCAGCACCTCGCCGACGACCGGGCCATAACCGCACACGAGGTTGAACACCCCCGGCGGCAGGCCCGCTTCGTGAATCGCCTCCGCGAGCATGAACGCGTTGAGCGGCGCGACTTCGGACGGTTTCAGGACGACCGTGCAGCCTGCCGCGAGCGCCGGCGCGACCTTCAGCGTGACCTGGTTGAGCGGGTAGTTCCACGGCGTGATCGCCGCGACGACGCCGACCGGCTCGCGCACCACCAGCGAGTTGCCGACCGTCGCCTCGAATTCGAACGATTCGGCGAGCTTCGCGTATGCCTTCCAGTTGTAGATCGGGCCGCCGACCTGGATCGCGCGCGACAGCTTGATCGGCATCCCGACTTCGCCGGTGATCGATTGCGCGAGTTCCTCGCTGCGCGCCTGCAGGCGCTCGACGATCTTGCGCAGGTAGGCCGCGCGCGTCGCGGCCGGCGTCGCGGCCCACGCGTCGAACGCCGCGCGCGCCGCGCGGATCGCGTCCTGCGCGTCCGACGCCACGCCCTCGGGAATCCGGCCGATCACGGCCTCCGTGCCCGAGTCGATCACGTCGATCGTGCCCGTTCCGGCCGGTTTGCGCCATGCGCCGTCGATGTAGAACTGGTCGTAGATTTTCATCGCTTCCTGTCTCCCGGAAAACGGCCATTCTAACGAGTGTGGCGCAGCTCCGCGATGACGCCGGACGAGACCGCGCGCGCCGCCGAACGGTCCGCACGGACGCCGGCGAACGGGCGCCGGACGCCTGCTGCACGCGGCTGCGGCATCCGCGCCACGCCGTCGCACCACGTGGCCCGCATCGTGCTATGTTTTTACTATGGGCGCCGGCCGCTGCAGGCCGCGCCACCCGGAATCGATGCCTTCGTGAGCGCTGCCATGACCGACGCATCCCATATCCTCGGCTCGCAAGATCGCCTGGAGCTGCTGTGCTGGCTCACCTGCGGCAATCTCGGCGCGTTTTACCTGAACGAATCCTGGCCGGACGCATCGTTCCAGGTGCAGGCCGCGCACCGCTGGCTCGACCGCCATCACCGGCAGTCCGACTGGCTCGCGATCGCTAAGCTGGCCGCGCTGGCGCAGGACATCGCGAAGCGGCACGCCGACTTCGTCGATGCGTCGTGGGCGCGCGACGCGGTCGAGGAAATCGTCGATACCGACGATCTCGACTACCGGGCGAAACTCGTGCAATGGGTGTACGAAGACTGCTGCAAGGCGCTCGCCGACAAGCGGCTCGCGGATTGACGCGCCGGGCGGCGCGCGAGGTGGCGGTACTCATGTAGCGTTCGCGGCGGCTGCCGGCCGAGAACGGCGCCGCCGCGTCGAATCGTCATCGCGGATGCGACGCCCGACCTGACATTTCCCCTTCAATGGCGCATCCGCCCCGATACGAAAAAGCCCGCCAGGCTTCCACCTGGCGGGCTTCCGGTACATCAAGGTCGGGCTTGACCGCCCGGGCACTTACTCCTGCCCCTGGCTCGTCAGGAACTCCTCGTAATTGCCGCCGAAGTCGAACAGCGTGCCGTCCGTGCGCACTTCGATGATCCGGTTCGCCAGCCCGCTCACGAATTCGCGGTCGTGCGACACGAAGATCAGCGTGCCTTCGAACTGCTCGAGCGCGATCTGCAGCGACTCGATCGACTCCATGTCCATGTGGTTGGTCGGCTCGTCCATCAGCAGCACGTTGTGGCGGCCGAGCATCAGCTTGCCCCAGATCATGCGGCCCTTCTCGCCGCCCGACAGCACCTTCACCGACTTCTTGATGTCGTCCGACGAGAACAGGAGGCGGCCCAGCGTGCCGCGTACCATCGTTTCGTCATCGCCGTCCTTGCGGTACTGGTCGATCCAGTCCATCAGCGTGATGTCGTTCGGGAACTCCTCGTACGTGTCCTGCGGCATATAGCCGACATTCGCGTTCTCGGACCACTTCACCGTGCCGTGCTCGAGTTCCAGCGCGCCGAGCAGCGAACGCAGCAGCGTCGTCTTGCCCGCGCCGTTCTCGCCGATGATCGCGATGCGCTCGCCCGGCTGCACCGACAGGTTGAAATTCTGGAAGATCGTGCGCTCGTACTTCTTCGTGATGTCTTCGGCGACCACCGCGACGTTGTGCAGCTTCTTCTCGAACTCGAAGCGGATGAACGGGTTCTGGCGCGACGACGGCTTGAATTCCTCGATCTTGATCTTGTCGATCTGCTTCGCGCGGCTCGTTGCCTGGCGGGCCTTCGACTTGTTCGCCGAGAAGCGGCGCACGAAGTCCTGCAGTTCGGCCACGCGCTCCTTCGCGCGCGCGTTCGCCGCGGCCTGGCGCTCGCGCGCCTGTGCCGATGCGAGCATGTAGTCGTCGTAGTTGCCCGGCCAGACCTTCAGCGTGCCGAAGTCCATGTCGGCCATGTGCGTGCACACCGAGTTCAGGAAGTGACGATCGTGCGAGATGATGATCATCGTCGAGTTGTACTCGTTGAGCGTGTGCTCGAGCCAACGGATCGAGTTGATGTCGAGGTTGTTGGTCGGTTCGTCGAGCAGCAGCACGTCCGGCTTCGAGAACAGCGCCTGCGCGAGCAGCACGCGCAGCTTCCAGCCCGGGGCGACGTCGGCCATCGTGCCGTTGTGGAACTTCTCCTCGATGCCGATGCCGAGCAGCAGCGCGCCAGCGCGCGCCTCGGCGTCGTAGCCGCCGTATTCGGCGAACTTGCCTTCGAGCTCGGCCGCGTGCATGTAGTCGTCGTCGGTGGCTTCCGGGTTCGCGTAGATCGCGTCGCGCTCGGTCATCGCGGCCCACATTTCGGTGTGACCCATCATCACGACGTCGAGCACGCGCACGTCTTCATACGCGAACTGGTCCTGGCGCAGCTTGCCCAGGCGCACGTTCGGCTCCAGCGCGACGTTCCCGGCGCTCGGCTCGAGGTCGCTGCCGAGAATCTTCATGAACGTCGACTTGCCGCAGCCGTTCGCGCCGATCAGACCATAGCGGTTGCCCTCGCCGAATTTGACCGAGATATTCTCGAACAAGGGCTTCGGCCCGAATTGCATCGTGATGTTGGCAGTAGAAAGCACGGCAGGTCCCGTAAGAGAGAAATCGACGGAAAACCGTGTATTTTAGCAGGTGTCGGAGAAACTGCCGACCGCACTGTTCCGGCCCCGCCAGCCGGGCCGCTGCGCGTGGCGCCGGCGCCCGCCTTCGGGCACGGTCACTTGCCGGCCTTCGCCGCTGCCCTCTGTGCCACCTTCTCCTTCATCTGCCCGAACAGCTCCGAGCACGGCACGTCGCGGTTGTTGCTCGGCGCGATCAGCGGAATCAGCGCCGCGAACGGGTTGATCAGGCCCAGCCCGACCATCGCGCCGGCGCGCAGCGCGAGCGCACCCGCATCCACGCCGACCTTCGGATTCTTGAACGTGCCCTTCGCGTACAGCGGCGAGCGCAGCGAGAAGATCCGGAAACCCTTCGTGTGCGGATGGATCTTCAGGTCAAGCGATTCGTCGCGCAGGCTGATCGGGCCGTCGACGTTGATCAGCGCGTCGTCCGTATCGAGCGCGAACACCTTCGGGTCGAGCATGCCGTCGGTCGCGACGAAATCGATCGCCGCGCAATTGATGTTCACGTCTCGATTGCCGAACAGCTTCTCGTAGACGACGTTCGCGACGTTCAGCCCCGCCGCCTCCATCAGCAGGCGGCTGATGCGGCCGTCCGTGACGAGCGCCTTCACTTCGCCGGTCGATGTCGCCGCGAGCGCGGCCGGCGAGTTGCCGGTCGCCGACAGCGACGCGTCGCCGTTGATCTCGCCGAGCGCCGACTGCATCACCTTCTGCGTGGGGAACAACTGCTTGAGCTTCAGGTGACGCGCGGCCAGCGTGAAGCGGCCCTTGAGCGGCGTGCGGCTGCCGTCCAGATGCGCGGTCGTCGCGAGCGTGCCACCCGCGACGCCGAACTGCAGCGGTTCGAGCGACAGGACGCCGTCCTGCATCACGATGTGCGTGTACAGGTTGGAAATCGGCAGTTGCGGGCTCTTGATCAGCTTGCGGCCGGTGAACTTCACGTCCGCGTCGATCGCGCTCCAGCGCTCGGTACGGAACGTCTCGACCGGCAGCACGCGGTCCGGCGGCTGGCGTGTCGTGTCGCCACGCTTGGCCTTGCTCGCGGCCGTGTCCGCGCCGATCACCGGCGCGAGATCGGAGAATTGCAGCAGGTTCGACACGAGCTCGCCCGACAGCTTCGGCCGCGGCTCGCGCTGCGCCCACGTGAGCGTGCCGCCGAGATCGCTGCCGCCGACGCGGCCGTTGAAGTTCTCGTAGCGGAACGTGCTCGCGTGCGGCTTGAAGTTGCCGATCAGGCGCCCCTCGGTCGCATACGGCGGCGTGTCGGGCAGCGTGATGCCGGTAATCTGGTAAAGGTGCGACATCGACGTGCCCTGCAGCCACAGCCGCAGGTCGAGCGCCGCGAGATGCATCGGGTCGGTCAGCGTGCCGACGATCGCGAGCCGCGTGTCGCCGGCCTTCACGTCGGCCTGCAGCGGGAACGGTTGTGTCGTCTTCTCGACCGCCAGCACGCCGCCCACCTTGCCGGTGCCGCTGATCGGCACGTTCTTGTAGCGGCCGTCGACCTTGAGCCCGAACGCATAGGTCGGGCCGGACGGCTTCGCGGGCGCGGCGACACCGGATGCACCGCTCGCGCCGGATGCCGGTGCGGCCGTCGATGCAGAGGAAACCGAAGTAGCCGGAGCGACGGTGGACGCACCCGACGCCGCGACGGCAGACGCCCCGCTCGCCTCCTGCACCGCCGACGCACCCGATGCGGCCTCGGCACTCGCCTTCGCGCTCAGTTGCGCGGCGCCGCGCTTGCCGACGCGCTGCGCCGATGCCGCACGCGACGTCTGTTCCTGTTCCTTCAGCACGTCGCCGAGCGGAATCGGCTGGCCCAGCGTATCGATCGCGACCGTGAGATCGGCCTTCGTGATCGCATCGCGATACGTGACGATGCCCTTCGCGAACCCGAAGCTGTCGAGCCGCACCTTCCACGGCGACGGCTGCGCCGATTGCTTGAACTGGAAGGTCCACGTATTGCGGCCGTCCGCGAGCCGCTCGAGGTCGACCGCGGGATTGACGACATCGATCGACGGAATGACGATCTCGTGCGCGAGGAGCGGCAGGACCGCGAGATCGAAATGCGCGGCATCGAGCGTGACGAACTTGGGCCCCTTCGCCCAGTCGGGATTGCCGATCTCGAGTTGCGTGGCCGAGAAGTTCGGCCAGGGCACCCATGCGCGCCAGCCCGTCTCGCCGTCGGGACGGCGCCAGCCGACCTTGAGATCGCCGTTGATCGCGAACGGGCGGCCGAGCGCGCCGCTCACCTGTTCGTTGACCCACGGCTTCGCGCGGTTCCAGTCGAACGTGAAGATAAAGATGCCGGCGGCCGCGACGATCAGTGCGACGATGCCGACGATCCATGCAGCCGATTTGCCGATGGCTCGGGCTAGCGTCATGGCGGTTCCGTTGTTGTTATGCAGAGTTTGCACGCCATGTCGGGCCACTTGCGTGAGTGAACGAAGCACGACACCGGCGGCTTTTCAATCGGTATTATGACGCACGCGGCAGCCACGCTTTGGCGCCATTAACGCTTTTTTTCATTTGTGACATGACAGCCCCAAACGGTCTCATCGAAGCGCAGCACATCACGCGCCGCGACGCCAGCAGCGGAAAGACATTGTTGGTGCCGACCGACTTCAGCCTCGCCGCGGGATCGCGAATTGCTGTCACGGGACCGTCGGGCTCCGGAAAGAGCGTGCTGCTGCGCGCGCTCGCGTTGCTCGATCCGCTCGACGGCGGTCACATCCTGTGGCGCGGCAAACAGATCAGGCGCGGCGCGATTCCGCGCTACCGGCGCAGCGTCGCCTACGTGCGCCAGCGGCCCGCGCAGATGGACGGCACCGTCGAAGCGCAATTGCGCTACCCGTACTCGCTCGCGATCTATCGCGACGCGACGTTCGACCGTGCACGCGCCGAAGCACTCGCGGCGCGCGCCGGTCGCGGCGCCGATTTTCTCGACAAGCGTGCGAGCGAACTGTCGGGCGGCGAAGCGCAGATCGCCGCGCTGCTGCGCGTGCTGCAACTCGACCCCGACGTGCTGCTGCTCGACGAGCCGACGTCCGCGCTCGACCCCGACTCGACGCGCGCGATCGAAGCGCTCGTCGGCGCATGGTTCGGCGCGGCGCCCGATGCGCGCGCATACATGTGGATCTCGCACGATCCGGCGCAGGCCACGCGGATCGGCACGATGCGGCTCGTGATGCAGGCCGGCGTGCTGCACGCCGCAAGCACGATGGAGGCCGCACGATGAGCCCGGCACTGCAGGACCTGAGTCTCGTCGACGTCGGCATCGCCGCCGCGCTCGTCGCGGTCAACGGCGCGATCTCCGCTTCGCTGTCGCTCGGCCTCGGGCGCAAGCTCGCACTCGCCGCCGTGCGCACCGTCGTGCAGTTGCTCGCGATCGGCTACGTGCTCGGCTGGGTGTTCGGTCATCCGCACTGGACCGTCGTGCTGCCGCTCACCGCGTTGATGACGCTGATCGCAGGCTTTGCGGGCGCCGGTCGCGGCAAGCACACGTATCGCGGGCAACGCATCGACAGTATCGCGTCGATCTGGTTCAGCAGCTGGTTCGTCGCGGCGGTCGGGCTGTTCGTCGTGATCCGCATTCATCCGTGGTACGCGCCGCAATATGCGATCCCGATCCTCGGGATGATCCTCGGCAATACGCTCACGGGCGTGTCGCTCGGCGTCGAACGGATGATGGAGGAGCTGACCGCACGGCGCGACCGCGTCGAGACCGCGCTCGCACTCGGCGCGACACGCTGGGAAGCCGCGCAGGACGCCGCGCGGCAGGCCGTGCGCGCGGGCATGCTGCCGACGCTCAATCAGATGGCCGTCGTCGGCGTCGTGAGCCTGCCCGGGATGATGACGGGCCAGGTGCTGGCCGGCCAGTCGCCACTGCAGGCCGTGCGCTACCAGATCGTGATCATGTTCCTGATCGCCGCGGCATCCGCGCTCGGCACCGTCGGCGCGGTGCTGATGACGTATCGCCGGTTGTTCTCCGCCGATCACCGCTTTCTTGCATCGCGGCTCGAGGAACGCGCGCATTGACGCGCGGCGTCGCGACGCGGACGGCAGCCGCGTCGCGTGCGGTCAGCGGACGGTGCGGCGTTTGCCGAGGGCCTGGCGCAACGCGGCCGTGACATCGGCGTCGGGTGCCAGCCCGTCGACCGACGCGACGAGCCGCACCGCGCGCGGTGTCGTCACATAGGCCTGCGCACCGACATAACCGCCGCTGCCGGCCGAGCGCGTCGTGACGACGAGCGCCTGGGGCTCACGCGCGCCGAGATCGGCCGTGAATGCGTCGACGACGGTACCGTCACGCGCATGCAGCACGCCGGTCACGTAGTCGTCCGTATCGAAGCCGGGCGCGGCATGCGCGGTCGAATACACACGCACCGCGTAGCTGCCGGTCGAACACGGTTCGAGCGCGCCGCTCGACACGACGACGGTCTGCCGTCGCGACGACAGCTCGACTTTTTTCACGAAGCTGCAATCGTCGGCCGCCTGCGCATGGGCGGCGACGAATGCAGCGGCCGACAGCAGCACGCGCAGGCGAAGTTTCATCGGGATGTCGTTCAGGGAAGATGGCGGATGCCGGGAGGATAGCGTGACATCCGCATGACGTCACGCAAGCCGCCGGGCGAATGGCCGCCGCGTCGGCGCGCGCCGGACGTGACGCGGTCAAACATCAAACAACGGAAAAGCCTGAAGCCGCGCGCCACGAAACCGTCACGCGCGGCCCTGCCCGGATCGGCCGGATACGCACCGGCGTTGGTTGCGCGCGCACCGGACGCCTCGCCGACCCGCGCGCGCCGCTCAGTGCTTGATCGACACCGTCACCTTGGTGCCGTCGCTCATCGTGACGGACTTCGACCCGCCATTGGTCGACATCGACACCCACTTGACCTGGCTCACCGACACGACGTCCGGGCACTGCAGCGACTTGCCGCCCGCGCTCACGTTGCGCATGCCTTTCGGCGCGGCCGCCTGGAAGCTCATCTGCACGTTCGCGTTCCCCTTCGCGTCGACCGACGGCGCGAGCCGCACCTGGGTCTGGCGCACCATCGCGCCGTTCGCGTCGCGCGGCAGGTTGTCGGCGTTCGGGCAACCGTCCGGCATCGCGACCGCGCCGCCCGGCGGCACCGACTTCCAGTTGAAGTCGTCCGTTTCGCCCGAGCGGATCTTGCGGGTCTCCTGCGTATTGCCGAAGGTCTTCGAGTCGACCTTGACGGTGTATTCGAGCTGCCCTGTCCCGCCTCCCTTCAGGCTGCCCTTGACCGGCGGCGCCGCGAATACGCTCGCGCTGACGCACGCCGCCGCGAACACGGCAGACCACGATGCGGCGACTGACAAGCTGCGTTGGCTCATGCTGACCTCCTTGTAATGCGGCGGCACGCGCGTGCCGCGCGGTTTTCGATGCATGATGCGTTGCCAGTCTACCGCCAAGCGCCATGCAATGCGCCGCAAACGCATCGGGTGTTACCCCGCTTGCGTTCGTGGCGCGGCATCCCGTACGCGCGACGCCGGCTCAGAAGCCGTTCAGCACCAGCTTGCCGATCGCGCGCCCGGCCTCGAGCAACGCGTGCGCGCGCCGCACGTTCGCCGCGTTGATCGTGCCGAGCTGTTCGCCGAGCGTCGTGCGCAGCGTGCCGCTGTCGACGAGCCGGGCCACCTCGCTCAGGATCTTGTGCTGCTCGATCATGTCCGGTGTCTCGAACATCGCGCGCGTGAACATGAATTCCCAGTGAAACGCGGCGCTCTTCGCCTTCAGCAGCTCGACCGGAACCGGCTTCCCGTTCTCGACGATCGTGCAGATGCCGCCCTGCGGCCGGACGACTTCCGCCGCGGCGGGGAAATGACGGTCCGTGTCGTTGAAGATCAGCACGTAGTCGACGTTCGGATGGCCGCTGTCGCGCAACTGCGCGGGCAGGTCGCCGAAATGATCGACCACGTCGTCCGCACCGAGCGAGCGCACCCATTCGGCCGACGCCGGCCGCGACGCGGTCGCGATCACGTGCAGCCTGGCGAGCGTCTTCGCGAGCTGGATCGCGATCGAACCCACTCCGCCCGCGCCGCCGATGATCAGCACCGACTTGCCCGCGTCCGCGCCCTGCGGCGATACGCGCAGCCGGTCGAACAGCGCCTCCCACGCGGTCAGCGCGGTGAGCGGCAACGCCGCCGACGCCGCGAAATCGAGCGAGCGCGGCTTGCGCGCGGCAATCCGCTCGTCGACCGCGTGGAATTCGCTGTTCGCGCCGGGGCGCGTGATGCTGCCCGCGTAGAACACCTCGTCGCCGGGCCGGAACAGCGTGACCTCGGCACCGACCGCGACGACCGTGCCGGCCGCATCCCAGCCGAGCACGCGCGGCGTCTCCTCGACCTGCGGCTTCGGCGCGCGCACCTTGGTGTCGACCGGATTCACGGAAATCGCCTCGACCCTCACGAGCAGGTCGCGCGGGCCCGGCACCGGTTGCGGCAGTTCCACGTCGAGCAGCGCCTGCGGGTCGTCGATCGGCAGGTAACGGGTCAATCCAACGGCTTTCATCACGAAGCTCCTTCAGGGAAATCGGGCGGGCCGCGGCGCAGCCCCATGCATGCCATCGTAGGCGGCCCGATCCTTCGAGAAAACCGCTATATTTCCTGAAACATTTTCAGGAATTTCAGAACAATGACGTCCGATCCGATTCCGGCTCCCGACAAGCCGCTCGACCTGCTCGACGTCGGCCTGTTCGTGCGTGCCGCGCTGCTCGCGAACGTGAGCGCGGCCGGGCGCGAGTTCGGCGTGTCGGCCGCGGTCGCGAGCGCGCGCATCGCGCAGCTGGAGCGCCAGCTCGGCGCGCGGTTGCTGCATCGCACCACACGCCGCATCAGCCTCACGCAGGACGGCGAAGTCTTCATGGCCCGCGCCGAGGCACTGCTGTCGGCCGCCGACGCCGCGCGCGCATCGGTCGGCCACGGCCGCAGCGAGCCGTACGGGCGGCTGAAGGTGTCGATGTCGTCGTCGTTCGGCCGCCAGCACGTCGCACCCGTGATTCCGGCGTTCCTGCGCCGCTATCCGTCCGTGTCGCTCGACCTTCGGCTATCCGACGAGATCGTCGACCTCGTCGACGAAGGCTACGACGTCGCGATCCGCCTCGGCGCGCTGAAGGATTCGACGCTGGTCGCGCGCAAGCTCGCCGCGAACCGGCGCGTGCTGTGCTGCTCGCCCGCGTATCTCGCGGAACACGGCACGCCGCGCCATCCGGCCGACCTCGCGCAGCACGAATGCGTGATCCTCGGCGACCAGCGCGACTGGTCGTTCGTCACGCCGCAGGGCCCGCTCACCGTGCGGGTCGGCGGCCGGCTCGTCGCGAGCAACGGCGAGGCGATCCGCGAAGCGCTCGTCGACGGCTTCGGCATCGCGATCAAGTCGACCTGGGACGTCGGCCCGCTGCTCGCGAGCGGCGCGCTCGTCACCGTGCTCGACGACTACCCGTTCGCGAACGACGTCGCGATCTGGGCCGTCTACCCGAGCCGCGCGCACGTACCGCTGAAGACGCTCGCGTTCATCGCGTTCCTGGCTGAACACTTCGGCGATCCGCCTTACTGGGATCGCGAGGACGAACGATGAACACCATCCCGTGAGCGGCGCTGGCCGGGCGTCCGCGGCGATCCGGTCGCGACCGGATACCAACCGGCTACAATGACGCGTTCGCGACGCAGTGGCCCGACGCCGGACGGGGCCCACGTTCGCAGGCGGCCGCACGCCGGCCGCGCACGCGTTTCACTAGTTTCCAATCATTCCGCCATGACCCACAACCTCGTCATCCAGAGTCTCGCGCCGCTGTCGGACGCGCATCACAAACCGCTGCTCGCGCTGTCGCGCGGCAACCGCATCGTGCAGACCGACGATCACGCGCTGCGCATCGAAAACGCGAACCCCGCGCAGCGTCTCGACATCGACGCGTATTGCGGCACCCATGCGCTCGACTTCGGCTTCGTCGAAGCCGGCCGTATGCTCGGCGAGTTTGGGCTCGTCGTGATGGACATGGATTCGACGCTGATCACCATCGAATGCATCGACGAGATCGCCGATTTCTGCGGGCTGAAGACGCAGGTCGCGGAGATCACCGAAGCGTCGATGCGCGGCGAGATCCGCGACTTCAACGAAAGCCTCACGCGCCGCGTCGCGCTGCTCGCGGGGCTCGACGCGCAGGCGCTCGAGCGCGTGTACGAGGAACGGCTGCAGCTGTCGCCGGGCGCGGAGACGATGCTCGCCGGCGTGAAGGCAGCGGGCCTGAAGACGCTGCTCGTGTCGGGCGGCTTCACGTTCTTCACCGAGCGCCTGAAGGCGCGCCTCGGCCTCGACTACGCGCACGCGAACACGCTCGAGATCGTCGACGGCAAGCTGACCGGCAAGGTGCTCGGCGAAATCGTCAACGCGGACGTGAAGGCGCGCATGCTGCGCGAAACCTGCGCATCGCTCGGCCTCGAGCCGAGCCGCGCGATCGCGATGGGCGACGGGTCGAACGACTTGAAGATGATGGCCGAGGCCGGGCTGTCGGTCGCGTTCCACGCGAAGCCCGTCGTGCGCGATGCGGCCACCGTCGCATTCGACCACGTCGGCCTCGACGGGCTGCTGCGGCTGTTCTGAGCCGCACGGGCCGCCAATGAAAAACGCCGGCGCGATGTTGCATCGCGCCGGCGTTTTTTCGTTGTTCCGCTGCGGTTTCGTTATCGGCCGAGCGTAGCGTGCATCGCACGCTCGATGTCCGCTCGCAGGTCGGCTTCGTCTTCGAGACCGATGTAGAAGCGCACCAGCGTGCCGCGATGCGGCCAGTCCGCCCGCATCGACGCCACGTCGTAAGGCATCGCGAGGCTGCACGCGCCGCCCCAGCTCCAGCCGATCGCGAACAGCTCGAGCGCTTCGACGAAACAATCGATCTGCTCGCTGGCGTAGCGTTCGTCGAACACCACCGAAAACAGCCCGCCCGCGCCGGTGAAGTCGCGCACGAACGACGCGTGCCCCGGGCAGTCGGCCAGTTGCGGATGCAGCACGGCCGCGATCTCCGGCCGCGCCTTCAGCCATTGCGCGAGCGTGAGCGCGCTCTTGCTGTGCGCATCGAAGCGCACCTGCATGCTCGGCAGGCTGCGCAGCACGAGCGAGCAATCGTCGACCGACACGCCGATCCCGCAGCGCATCCGCGCGAGCTTCAGTTGTGCGTGCAGTTCGGCATTCGCGGTGATCGTCGCCCCCATCAGCACGTCGCTGCCGCCCGACTGATACTTGGTCAGCGCCTGCACCGAGATGTCGACGCCATGCTCGAACGGCTTGAACGCGAGCCCGGCCGAATACGTGTTGTCGATCGCGGTGACGATGCCGCGCGCTTGCGCGACCGTCGTGATCGCGCGCACGTCGGGCACTTCCATCGTCACCGAACCCGGCGCCTCGATCCAGATCAGCCGCGTGTTCGGCTGGATCAGCTCGGCGATGCCAGCGCCGACGAGCGGATCGTAAAAGCGCGCGGTGATGCCGAAATCCTTCGCGAGCCAGTTGCCGAAATCGGCGTTCGGCCCGTAGATGTTGTGCGGGATCAGCACGTCGTCGCCCGCCTTCACGATCCCGAAATAGACGTTCGTGATCGCCGAGAGGCCCGACGGCTGCAGCAGCGCGTGCGTGCCGCCCTCGATCTCGGCGAGCCGCTGCGCGAGCGCGAGCGACGTCGGGGTCGCATGCAGACCGTAGCGCCACTGGTTGTCGTTGTGCCACACCAGCGCGCGCATCGTCGCGAGATCGGGGAACACGACCGTCGAGGCACGCGCGACCGGCGGCACGAACGAACGGAAGCCTTCCGGAATGACGTCGTCGGGTTGAACGATGCGGGTCTGGAGTGCGCGCTTCGGAGTGGATGCAGTCATAGGGCAGGAGGCCGGGAAAAAGGCCGTTCGGTTGCGGGATATGTGGCTAGATTAGCCAAAATCGGCGCGGTTGGCCCGGTACAATGCGCGCCGCATGCACCGAGCCAGCGCATCCTCAGTCGTCGGTGCGAAGGTTGACGATGCCGCCGACCGTCTCGATTTCCTGTACGCGGCCGTCGCGTACCTGCAGCGCCGCGCGATTGCCCGGCACCAGACGCAGCGCGACGGGCTGCGGATCCGATTCATCCGAGTTCATCCGGTCGACCTTCAGGTCACCCGTCGAGTCGAAGCGGCCGATCCACACGCCCGTGATGTTCGTGCCGTCGTTCGATTCCTCGATTTCGAGCGTGTCGCCGTCTCGATCGCCGGCGAGCAGGATCACCTCGCCCGTGTCCGTGAACTGGTATTCGCCGTGCACGCCCTCCTCGTCCGTCTTCGGGCCGAGATGCACGACGATCGGCCGATCGCCGAGCATGCCCTCGTAGCGCGGCAGGCGGGCGAATTCCGGGTTCGGCCGCAGCGGCCGTGCGGGCGCCGCTTCATCCTGCTGCACGCCCGGCGCGGCGGCCTGGGCAGCGACGACGCCCGGCATCGCGAGGCCCGCCGCCAGCGCGCCGGCGATCACCAGCGCCCGTTGCCATTCCGAATATCGACCCACCTTGTGTTGCTCCTTGCTTCAGATTCGCTCGAAAATCGCGGCGATAAGCTGCTCGTCGCCATTGCAAATCGTCACGCTCGCACAACGACCGCCAGTGCGAAAGCACCCATTGCGGTACGCATGCCACTCGCGCCCGTTCATGTCGCCCGTCATCCGGGTGCGTGAATGGGTGCGTCGCGTGACCGACACGCGTGATTCGTGTCAGCCCTGCATCAGGCGTTCCACCGCCTCGCGGTGCGGAATCGGCGCGACCGCGCCGTAGCCCGTCGTCGACAGCGCCGCCGCCGCGTTTGCATAACGCGCTGCCGTGAACGGATCGTCGCCCGCGACGATCCGCGCCACGAACGCACCGCCGAAGCAGTCGCCCGCGCCCGTCGCGTCGACGGCCTCGACCGCGAAGCCCGGCACCACGCGCCGTTCGTTCGGGGTTGCAACGTACGCGCCTTCCTTGCCGAGCTTCAGCGCGACGACCTGCGGCCCGTGTTCGAGCATCGCATCGACGATCGCGTCGCGATCGTTCGCGCCCGTGAGCGCCGTGACGTCGTCCCAGCTCGGCAGGCAGATGTCCGTCTGGCGCAGCGCTTCGCGCATCACCGCGCGGGCGCGCGGCAGCGGCCACAGCTTCAGGCGCAGGTTCGTGTCGAAGCTGACCTGCGCGCCGTTGCTGCGCGCGTGGTCGATCGCCGCGAACGCGGCGTCGCACGCGGCCGTGCTGATCGCGAGGCTGATGCCCGACAAGTGCACGGCCTTCGCCGCGGCCAACGCATCGAGCGGCAGGTCCGCCACCGCGTAGCGGCTCGCCGCGGAACCCGCGCGCAGATAGTCGAACTGGTGGCCGTCAGCGCCGTGCGTGACGAAATACACGCCGGTCGGTGCCGTGCGGTCGATCCGCACGTACGTCGTGTCGACGTGCTCCGCCGCCCACATGTCGGTCAGCAAGCGGCCGAACGGATCGTCGCCGATCGCGGACACGAAGCCCGTCGACGCGCCCTGGCGCGCCGCGGCGATGCAGAAGTTCGACGTGTCGCCGCCGAAGCCCTGCAGGAACTCCGGACGGCCCGGCTGCGACTGGTTGAATTCGATCATCGCCTCGCCGAGCGCGAGGATCTGCGGAAATGCCGTGGTCATCGCTCAGACCTCGCCCCACAGGTCGTGGCCGTCCGCGCCCGTGATCTTCACCGATACGAAATCGCCGACCTTGTAGCGCTTCGACGCCTTCGTCGCCGGCTCGACATAGACGACGCCGTCGATCTCCGGCGCATCCGCCGCCGTGCGGCCGATGCCGCCTTCTTCGCTGACTTCGTCGATCAGCACCTTGAGGGTCTTGCCGACCTTGCGCTGGATGCGCTGCGCCGACACTTCCTCGGCGACTTCCATGAAGCGCGCACGGCGTTCCTCGCGAACGTCGTCCGGCAGCGCGCCGTCCAGGTCGTTCGCGGTCGCGCCTTCGACCGGCGAATACGCAAAGCAGCCGACGCGATCGAGTTCCGCCTCGCGGATGAAGTCGAGCAGCGTTTCGAACTGCTCTTCCGTCTCGCCGGGGAAGCCGGCGATGAACGTGCTGCGGATCGTCAGGTCCGGGCAGATCTCGCGCCACTTCTGCACGCGCTCGAGCACCTTCTCTGCGTTGGCCGGTCGCTTCATGCGCTTCAGGACTTCCGGATGCGCGTGCTGGAACGGCACGTCGAGATACGGCAGCACGTGGCCCTTGAACGGGCCTTCGGCCATCAGCGGAATGACTTCGTCGACGCTCGGATACGGATACACGTAGTGCAGGCGCACCCATGCGCCGTACTGCGCGGCGAGTTCGCCGAGCGCGGCGACCAGGTCGGTCATGCGCGTCTTGATCGGCTTGCCGTTCCAGAAGCCCGTGCGGTACTTCACGTCGACGCCGTACGCGCTCGTGTCCTGCGAGATCACGAGCAGTTCCTTCACGCCCGACTTGAACAGGTTCTCCGCCTCGAGCATCACTTCAGCGACCGGACGCGACACGAGATCGCCGCGCATCGACGGGATGATGCAGAACGTGCAGCGGTGATTGCAGCCTTCGGAGATCTTCAGGTACGCGTAGTGACGCGGCGTGAGCTTGATGCCCGCGGCCGGCACGAGATCGGTGAACGGGTCGTGCGGCTTCGGCAGGTGCGAATGCACGGCCTGCATCACTTCGCCCACCGCGTGCGGGCCGGTGACGGCGAGCACCTTCGGGTGGACTTCCTCGATGAGGTTCGAGCCGCTGGCACTCGACTTCGCGCCGAGGCAGCCGGTGACGATCACCTTGCCGTTCTCGGTCAGCGCTTCGCCGATCGCGTCGAGGCTTTCCTGCACGGCTTCGTCGATGAAGCCGCAAGTGTTGACGACGACGAGGTCGGCGCCGTCGTAGGTGCCGGAGATTTCATAACCTTCGGCGCGCAGTTGGGTGATGATTTGCTCGGAGTCGACGAGGGCCTTCGGGCACCCGAGGGATACGAAGCCTACTTTGGGGGACTGGGACATCTGGAATGTGGGGGCGTGGCGGCAAAAGCGTGAGTTTACAGCTATTTATGGGTCAGCGAGGCAAAACCGGCGGCCGACATGCCGTGGATGGCGCCCCCAATATGCAGTGCGCCCGGGCGGATCGAGCCGCCACGGACGGTTGATCCAGCCCTTTCACGCCGACGATGATGAGCCGACGGCCCCGATTACCCCGGCCAACGCCCAACAATCGCCCCGGCCCCACCGCGCCGCCATGCGAAAATCGCGGCATCAACTCTCTTCACTTACCCAACGGGGTTCGCATGACCACCCACATCACGATCGAATTCACCGAGCACGCTGCCGAAACCATCAGCGAGCAGACCAGCACCAGCTTTTCCTATGACCAGGGCGCGCACGTGCCGCAACCCGGCGACTTCGTCGAGCTCGAGAATTCGCGGCAGACGTTTCTCGTGATCGGTCGCGTGTTTTCGCTGAAGGCCAACTACTGCGCGGTGAAGCTCGTGCTCGATCTTCCTCCGGCGGACGACCATCAGGATTTCGATCCGGCACTTTGAGCAAAGCCGGCGAGTTGCGCCGGCCTCGCGGCGACGTATCGTTGCGCGGCCCGACGCAACGGCACCGGCCCTGGCCGGCACGAACGCACGCCGTCAGGCGCAACACCTGCCGGTCTCGTTTCGCTGACTCACTGGAATTCGATCGACAGACCTACGGTCATGCCCGCTCCACGCGAGGACGCAGGCATTCGGTGCCGACGATCAAGTACGACCGTCGGCGACATCATGCGGCAGCGGGCCGCCGACCATCGTCGTGCCCGGGCACACGATCGGCCGCATCGCACCGCCGCACGTCGCGGCGCCGGCCGTCCGGCGGCGGGGGCCGCCGCGGCCGGCCGCGCAAGCGTTACTTCTTTTCCGGCTCCGGCGTGCCCGGTTGCTTGAACGGGAACGTGCTGAACATCGACTTCGCCTGGTTCTGCATCTGCTCCTGCATCTGCACGAACATGTTCTTCGACTGCTCGATGTAGCTCGTCATCATCCCTTGCATCATCGGCGCCTGCATGTTCATGAACTGCGACCAGACTTCCGGATTCATCGCGTTGCCTTCGTAGAGGTTCTTCGATTGATCCGCGAGCTTGTTCTGGATGTCGATGAACGCCTGGATGTTCTTTTCCAGGTACGTGCCCATCATGCCCTGCATCGCATGACCGTAGAAACGGATGATCTGCGACAGCATCGACGACGAGAACATCGGCACGCCGCCGCTCTCTTCCTCGAGGATGATCTGCAGCAGGATGCTGCGCGTCAGGTCTTCGTTGGATTTCGCATCGACGACCTTGAAGTCCTCCTGTTCCAGCACGAGCTGCTTGACGTCGGTCAGCGTGATGTACGTGCTCGTCTCGGTATCGTAGAGCCGGCGGTTCGGGTACTTCTTGATGAGCCGCTCGGCCGTTTTCTTTGTAGTAGTCATGTAACGCCTTTGAGTGCAGCGTAGCGCAAGTGACAAATCCCCGCCTCCCGGATCCGGGAGGCGGGGGCCTTCGGAAACGCCAGGCTGCGCGACCGGGCCGGCCCGCTCAGCCCGGACGTTCAGCCCATGTGCAGGCCGCCGTTCAGCGAGAAGTCGGCGCCCGTCGCGAAGCCGGAATCGTTCGACGCGAGCCACGCGACGATCGAACCGATTTCCTCCGGCCCGCCGAGACGACGCACCGGGATCGTCGCGACGATCTTCTCGAGCACGTCCGGACGGATCGCCTTCACCATGTCGGTGCCGATGTAGCCGGGCGACACGGTGTTGACCGTCACGCCCTTCGTGGCGACTTCCTGCGCGAGCGACATCGTGAAACCGTGGATGCCGGCCTTCGCGGTCGAGTAGTTCGTCTGGCCGAATTGCCCCTTCTGGCCGTTCACCGACGAAATGTTGATGATCCGGCCCCAACCGCGCTCGACCATCCCGTCGATCACCTGCTTCGTCACGTTGAACAGGCTGGTCAGGTTGGTGTCGATCACGGCCGTCCAGTCTTCATGCGTCATCTTGCGGAACACGACGTCGCGCGTGATGCCCGCGTTGTTGACCAGCACGTCGATCTCGCCGACTTCGGCCTTGACCTTGTCGAATGCCGCCTTGGTCGACTCCCAGTCGCCGACGTTGCCTTCCGATGCGATGAAATCGTAGCCGAGCGCCTTCTGGTCCTCGACCCATTTCACCCGGCGCGGCGAGTTCGGGCCGCAACCCGCGACCACCTTGAAGCCGTCTTTCGACAGACGCTGGCAGATGCTGGTGCCGATGCCGCCCATCCCGCCCGTTACGTACGCAATTCGCTGAGACATAAATCTCACTCCATTTCTTGGTTTCGAGAGCCGCCAGAGGCCCCTCTGACTTCACGTGACGCCGGCCGAAGCCGCAATCGGCCGGCGCCCGGATTGGTTTGGCAGTGACGGACGACTGGTTACGGACGTTCGACCGCGAGCGCGACGCCCATCCCGCCGCCGATGCACAGCGACGCCAGCCCGCGCTTCGCATCGCGCTTGACCAT
>NZ_QTPO01000004.1 GCF_003853645.1 Burkholderia sp. Bp9143
CGTTGAACATTCTCCGATGCGGACGTGCATCGCCAGTAGTGGGAATCCCCTGCCTTTAGGCAGTGGGGGGACGTCAAGATCCGATCCTCACCGGGCAGTCGGTACGGCAGGTGGTGGTCACGAGCGACAGCAGGTCGTTCGCGGCACGATCGCGGTCGGTCAGCGGCGCGAGGCCGAACAGCCGCCCGAGCGTCGCGACCACCGAGCTGTGATCGTACGGCGTGTGATCGACCTTCCCGGCCGCGACCCACGGCGAAACGACGATCGCCGGCACGCGCACGCCGTACACATCGAAACCGAAGCCGCTCGCGTTCAGCGTCGCGGCCGCGCCGTCGTTCGGCGGCGGCGCCGCGCCCGGCCTGACCGAATCGTAGAAGCCGCCGTGCTCGTCGTAGACGATCACGAGCAGGCTGCTGCCCCACACCGGCGAATTGCGGATCGCGTCGTACACGCGCGCGGCGAGCTGGTCGCCGCCGGCGAGGCCGTCCATCGGATGATGCGAGCTGCCGTTCTGGTAGGTGCCGTGCACGATGTCGCCGTAGCCGGGCTCGATGAACGTGTAGCGTGCCGTATAGCCGGTCGCGAGATCGGCTTCGAAGTGCGCCAGATCGTCGACGTCGAAGAAGCTCACGCCCTTCAGCGACGCGACCTGCGGCACGTGGCCGTGCGGATCGCCCGACTGGTCCTGGTAGATGCGCCAGTTGTCGTCGCCGAGCGCGGCGAAGATCGAGCCGTTCGGATAGTGGAAGCCATCGAGCGTATCCCACCCGGCCATTTCCTCCTTGGTCGGCGAATGGTCGAGGCCGGCCGATGACGCGCCGTGCAGGAAGAAGCGGTTCGGCCAGGTCGGCCCCGGCATCGACGCATGCCAGCGCTCGCACAGCACGAACGCGTTCGCGAGCGCGTACAGCGACGGCGCGTGCGTGCGAATATCGGCGCCCTGCATGATCGTGCCCACGTTGCCCGGTTGCGGTGGCGTGCCTTCGGAATGCGACGTCGCGTAGTTCGACACGAATCCCGAGTTGTCGACGCTCGGATAGGGCCGCCCTTTCACGAACGGCACGCCGGCGCCGCAGAGCTGTTCGAGCACGTCGGTGAATTCGTGGCACGGATCGGTCGGCATCCGGTCGGGTGCGCCGCCGCCGAACGGATAGACGGTGCCGCCGTATGCGTTGCTGTCGCCCGGCGATGCCGCCGTGATATTGGCGATGCCCGACAGCGCGAACAGATGATCGAACGAGCGGTTCTCGAGCATCAGCACGAACACGTGCTTGATGCGGTCCTGAACCGACGGCGCTGCGGGAACTGAAGAAGATGCGGGGGCTGCGTCTGCACTCATGGCGCCTCCTGGCGTCGCGCGACGAATGTCCGGCTGGCACGGTCGCGGCGGCACTGAAAGCCACTGAAAGGAAAGGCACTGCCGCATGCGCGCGCCGCGAATTGCCGACGAGTGTACGACCACGCCGGCTTGCGCGTAAAGCCGTGCGCGACACGCAGCGCGTGCGGCGCGGTGAACGTCGGTCGCCGTATCAGCCGGAACGCGATCTGCAGACCCTGGCTCCCCGGCTGTCACCGCCCCTTGCTCAGAAGCACGACAACCAGGATCGCGACCAGCGCGGCAAGCCACTTCAAGCCGGCGAACACCTTGTCGAGCCTTTCCGTCAGCGCCACGACGGGGTTCCTGTCGTCCGTGCGCAGCGGCATCTGCGCTGACCGGCCATCTCCCGGCAGACTGACCTTCGGGAGATCGATGGCAAGATACACGACGTATCCGCTGGCAGTGGCCGGCGCCTTCAATGTATTGCCATCCTCGCCTGGCCTCAGGAACACGCGGAATCCCCCCGTCAGCGCAGCGCCAGGCGGGTTCGACGTGTAGACGTCCCGCAGGCAAAGCCCAGCCTTGACAGCCGTGACCTGTCCCGCCTCGACGCCGTCGGCAAGTGCCTGCATGCTGCTCGCCGGCACGTCGCACAATGCCCACCACCGAGCCGGTTCCTGCATCTCGTCATCGGACTCGTTGTAGCCGAGCCTTGCCGTGCCAAGCGGATCGTCCGAATGGGTGATGCCCAGTTCGTCCTGCAATTCGCGAAGGCCTCGCCGTTCGGTCTCGCCGACCTCGCGAGCCGCGAAGGTGATGTGTATCGTGCGCGTGTTGTTCCGCGCTTCGCCAATGATCGACAAACAGCAGTCGTCCAGACTCGCCGTCCCCTGGACATAGGTCGAAAGCGTCGAATGCGTTGTCCCGCCGGCCGGCTCCAGTCGCCTGACGACCTGGATGTCCTGCAGCGTGAGCCACAACGACTTCGCCGGGTAGTACGTCTGCACGTTGCCATCGGTGCCAAGGTGCTCGGCCGTATGGTTGGCGCCCGCCCTGATGTCGATGCGATGTCGCGCGTCCTCCTGTAGCCGCTCATCGCCTTCATGCCGGTGCCATCCATCGTAGCCGGCGAGTTGTCCGGCATCGGGGCGTGCCAGGGGTGTCCGGGGCGCAATCCTGACGTTGTCCAGAACGTCATCGCGAGTATGAACTTCCGCGACCGACGTTCCGGCACGGGCTCGTGAGCGTATCCCGTATCGCCTGTCGGCGACGGGAAGCACATCATGGGCCGCCATGCCGAGCGTGATCTCGGGCGCCTGTTCCGCGAGCGGATCGATGTACCGCGATCGAGGCGCGTCCGAGACCTTCACGAGCGAAGGAAGCAGTCGGGTCAACAGGTTTGAATACGGGACAAGCAGCGGCAGGAACAGGCCGGCCAGCGACAGGTTGAACAGCGTGTGGAAATCGGCCACCACCCGCCCATCGTCCGGTTCGATCCTGACCATGACGCAGCCGATCGGCGTCAGTGCGGCGAGCGCAATCACCACGCCGACCGACAGAATGAGCAGCGTGCCGACCGGCACGTACCTGGAGGCCGGATCGTGTGTGGCAGTCTCCTCCAGCACCGGGCGGATGGCCGCGCCCAGGTTTGCACCCAGCACCAGTGCGAAAGCCGTATCGGGCGGAACGACGTTTTGCGCGCAGAGCGACATGATCAGGAGAACGATCGCGACGTTCGAATCGGCGGCCCAGGTCAGGCCGGCCGCCAGCAAGACGTCGATCAGCGGTACGGTGGAAGCGTCGCTCAGCAACATCCGAAGACTCGGCGCGTCCTCGTAATCCGTCATCAACTCCTGCAGATGATGCAGTGCGAGCAGCAGCAGGCCCAGACCGATGAGCGTGCGCCCCAACTCATGTGCGCAGGTGTTCGATACCTTGCGGAACATCAGCACGCCAACGAGTATCAGGGCGGGCGACACGGCCTGGACTTCGAACGAAAGCACCTGCACGAGCAACGTCGTGCCCACGTTCGCGCCGAGCACGACAGCCAGTGCCGGGACAAGGCCGACGCGCCCCTGCGCAGCGAGTTCGCTCGTCATGACCGCGGTCGTCGTACTACTCTGCAGCACCGCTGTTACGCCCATGCCGCCGAAGAAGGCCGGGAGCCGTCCGTAAAGTGCCCGTTCCAGCAGCGACCGCAGGCCAGCGCCGAATGCGCGCTGCATGCCGGTCTGAAGCATCTGCGTCCCGAGCAGCACCAGCGCAATCGAGCCGGCGAGATCGACCAGCGTGAACGTGAATGTCATGACTCTGGGCCCCAGACGCCGACCGGTTGTTCTTGTCACGTTCCCCGTATTGAAGTTCGCTCACGCCCCTGGCCGGAGGGCCAGGAAAGGCGAACTCGAATGCGTCTTGTCAGACGGAGAAACGCACGACCGGACCGTGGATCAAGCGACGGGCCTTCCCCCGAAGAGTCCGTGCTCCACGTTACGGTCGCCCACGGCGGTTTCCATGAAATCACGCGCGTGCAGGCACATTCCCCATTGCAAGTGGCGTGCCACCGATGCGAGTTGGTTGCGCACGGCGACTTGAAACCGGAAATACCGAGATCGGCACGTCGGGCGAATGAATGTGTTTCAGCATTGCTACAGGCCTGCATCGCTCATGCGTCGACCCAGGTTGATTGCCGCCATCACGGGCGCCCGGCGACCGTGTGGTGGCGTCAAGGTCATGAGCGGACCGAGCACGCCGCGTTTCTGGACGCATCGGCTCGTTTCGAAATTGAAACGCGCGATGCGACACGTGGACGGGTACAGCTGGGAGGGGGTAGCGCGCGCCGTGGGTTGGCAGTCTTCAGCGGTGGCTCGCCAACGTCGAACCGCAAGCGAGACCGACGAACGGCGCGACCCGCGCCGTCCATCCGGTGTGCCCGGCCGCATGACAGGGCCGGACGGGTTTCGATCGGTGCGGCGTTGCGCTGCCCGATCGCTACTGCTTAGCGACGCGGTTGCCCGGTGCGCGGCGGACGCGGCGAATTCGCGTCCTTGTGGCGGAAGTTGATGCGACCCTTCGTCAGGTCGTACACGGACAGTTCCAGCGTCACACGGTCACCCGCGAGAATGCGGATGTGGTTCTTGCGCATGCGGCCCGACGCGTACGCGCCGACCACGACGCCGTTTTCCAGCGTGACACGGTATTTGCTGTCCGGCAGCACTTCGTCGACGATTCCGTCCAGTTCCAGCAGTTCTTCTTTTGCCAAACCAATTCCTCCAGACAAGGTGAATGACCGCGGCCGCGGCGAGCTCACCGGCGCCGTGCCCCGCAACGGGACGGCGGCCGGCAGGATGCCGGGGATCAACTCGTTCAGACGGGCGACGGGCCCGTCTTGCAATCGGAGCCCGGCGCATTGCGGCGGTCGGGCGGTCGGTGGCGGCGGTGCGATCAGCACCGCGCAAAGTCGGGACCGCGCCGCGTGCGGCATGGCGACGGTCTACTCGGGTTGCAGCATGGGCCGCTGGCGACGCGGCGAGCGCTTCGCGAGGGCGTTGAATCGCACGTCGTACGGACCTGCGATGGATGAGGGAAGCACACGACCGATGCATCGTGATGACCGCGATGCATCGGTCGTGTGCGTCGGAACGCGCAGGATGCCGGGTCAGGCCGGCATCCGCGCGAGATCCGTCCGGCAGCGGCCGCGCACTGGCGGCCCTGCCGACGCGGCTTACAGCGGCGTGATGTTCGACGCTTGCAGACCCTTCGGGCCACGCTTCACTTCGTAGCTGACCTTCTGGCCTTCGGCCAGGGTCTTGAAGCCCGTGCCGCGAATTTCCGAGAAATGGGCGAACAGATCGTCGCCGCCGTTGTCCGGGGAGATGAAACCAAAGCCCTTGGTTTCGTTGAACCACTTGACGGTACCGGTATCCACAAATACTTCCTTAATACGATTGATACGAATATTGAACATGCGCCCGTGACGGGCACAGAAAGAATCAAAAGAGGGAGAGACCAACGACTGCCGCACGGTGTGCGGCCAATGATGAGCAATCGAACTTCTTGAAGACTTCGGTCTCGGACACTACGCGGTGCAGGCCGATCCGTCAAGCTCTTTCGGTGCGACGCAGGCGCGCGGCGGTGCGCGCGCCTTGCCTGGCGGGCGTGGGCGGCGATCGGGAGGCGAAACGATACGCCCCCTTTTTTGCCGCGCGTCGCCGCGGGTTACCGCGGTTCGAACACGTGATGCAGCGGCGGCGGCGCGTCGCCGTCGCGGATCTTCATCTCGAACGTCTTGCGCGCGACGCTCGACGGCCGCACGTCGGCCGCGTCCAGGTAGAACTGTGAATACCAGTCACGCATCTGGTACAGCGGCCCGTCGCCTTCGCACAGCAGCGGGTTGTCGATGCGCGTCTTGCTGTGCCAGATGTCGACATCCTCGTAGAACGCGCGCTGCGCTTCCTTCACGTACGCGTTCGCGATCTCCAGGTTCTGCGCGTCGCTCAGGCCGGCCACCTTCTTCACGATCACGCCGTAGCGCAGCTCGAATCTGTTCATGTCGATCGGCACGTGGCAGTTCAGCAGCACCGAATGGATCGGCTGCCCGCCGCTCTGCCCCGTCATCTGCGTGATGTGCACGGCTGGCCCGAAATACGTCGACAGCGCGGTCAGGCTGTCGCCGCCGAGCTTCTCGCTGCGCCCGACCATCAGTTGCGTCGCCTTGTGATCCTCGAACAGGTTCGCGAAATAGTCGATCGGCGCGTGGTGCACGGTCGCGAAGTGCGCGACGTCCGAGATGTTGTCGACCAGTTCGCGACAGTTGGCCTGGATCACCATCTTGTCGACGACCCAGTCCGACCATTCGTCGGAGAAGCACACGTCGAGGCGCGGAATCGCGACTTCCGGCGGCGGCGCATTGCCTTCCGGGTCGTTCCACACGAACAGCAGGTTGTTCTCCTCGCAGGTCGGCCACGCGCCGATCCGCGCCTTCGGCGGGATCCGCTTGCAGTACGGGATCGACGCGCACTGCCCTTCGCCATTCCACGCCCAGCCGTGGAACGGGCAGACGAGATGGTCGCCTTCGACCGTGCCGAGGCTCAGGTCGGCGCCCATGTGCGGGCAGTACGCGTCGACGACGTTGATCCTGCCGGTCGAATCGGCGAACGCGGCGAGCTTGCGGCCGAAGATGTTCAGCGTGTGCGGCTGGCCGTCCTTGTAGTCGCGGGCGAGCCCGAGGCAGTGCCAGCCGCGCGCATAGCGCTGCGCGAGCGGCTGGGCTTCGATCTTGTAAGGGCGTGCGGACATGTGGGTTGACTCCTCCTTGAGGGACGCGCGGCGGCCCGCCGCGCACCGGGGTAATGGGGGGTGCGTCGCTCAGCGCACCGGATTGCCGGGTTCGAGCGCGCGCGCCGGCTTGAGCGCGGGTGTCGGCGCGGCTTGCGCGGACGGCTGCGATTGCGGCGACACGCGGCGCTCGGCGCGCTCGACGCCGAGCCATGCAGCCAGCGCGGGCAGCAGGAACACCGCGCCGAACAGGTTCACGAGGAACATGAACGCGAGCAGCACGCCCATGTCGACCTGGAACTTCAGCGCGGAGAACGCCCACGTGCCGACGCCGATGAACATCGTGACGGCCGTGAACAGCGCCGCGGTGCCGCGCTGGCGCATCGCGTCGGCGAACGCGTCCGGCAGCGTCGCGCCGTGGCGGATGTCGTGCTGCAGGCGTTCGTACAGATAGATCCCGTAGTCGACGCCGACGCCGACGCCGAGCGTGATCACCGGCAGCGTCGCGACCTTCAGCCCGATGCCGAGCCGCGCCATCACCGCGTTGCACAGGATCGACACCAGCGTGAGCGGCACGATGATGCACAGCACCGCGCGCCACGAGCGGAACGTGACCGCGCAGAGCAGCGCGATCGCGCCGAAGATCGACAGCAGCATCGCGACCTCCGCGTCGCCGACCGCCTCGTTGGTCGCGGCCATCACGCCGACGTTGCCGCCCGCGAGCCGGAACGCGACGTTCGGCACCGGGTTCTCGGCCGCGTAGCGCTTGATCTCGTCGACGATGTGCGCGATGGTCGTGCCTTCGTGGTTCTGCGTGTAGATCAGCACCTGGATCGCCTTGCAGTTCGCGGTGTTCATCCCGTTGTCGGGATCGAACGCATTCGAGCCCTGCGTGAGCCCGTCGCTGGAGCGCGGCAGCGCGGCCCAGCGCGGGTTGCCTTCGTTGAACGCGGCGATGAACACCTTGCCCTGCGACGACACGCTCGTCACCGACTGCACGCCGGCCACGCCGCGCAGGGTCATCTCGAACTTCTCGATCGCGCTCATCACCGGGTAATGCAGGCAGGCGTCGTCGAAGCCGGTCGCCTCGACGATCACCGACAGCACGTCGACGCCGATGTTGTATTGGTGCGTGATCGCCGCGTTGTCGACGTTGTAGCGCGAGTTCGCGCGCAGCTCCGGCGCGCCGGTGCCGATGTCGCCGATCTCCAGCTTGCGCGACTCGAGCGTGCCGTACGCGAGCAGCGCGAGCGCCACCGCGAACACGCCGAGCGCGGGCGCCGGCCGCGCGAACACCGCGAAGCGCGACCACTTCCCGCTGCCGCCGGCCGCCGCCGCGCGCTGCGCACGCGCCAGCGTGCCGCGCTCGAGGCGCGTGTACGACAGCAGGATCGGCAGGAACACCTTGTTGGTGACGATCATCAGCAGCACGCCGAGGCATGCGGTGATGCCGAGCTCGCGCACGATGTCGATCCTGATCCGCATGATCACCATGAAGCCGAGCGCGTTGGTCAGCAACGCGACCGTGCCCGGCACGAACAGCTTGCGGAACGCGTCGCGCGCGGCCTCGACCGGCGCCGCGCCGCGCACCAGCGCCTGCTTCCACGCATTGGTCATCTGCACCGCGTGCGACACGCCGATCGAGAAGATCAGGAACGGCACGAGGATCGACATCGGGTCGATGCCGAGCCCGAGCAGCGGCAGCGCGCCGAGCAGCCAGACGACCGGCAGCAGCGCGACCACGAGCGCGAGCACGGTGGTCTTCAGCGAGCGCGTATAGGCGAACAGCAGCGCGGCCGTCACGAGGAACGCCAGCGCGAAGAACGCCATCACGCCGGCGATCCCGGCCTCGACGTCGCCCACCAGCTTCGCGAAGCCGATGATGTTCACGTCGATGCCCTGCTTCGCGTAGCGCGCGCGGATCTCCTCGAGCTGGCGCGCGACCGCGCTGTAGTCGAGCCGCTTGCCGGTGGCCGGATCGGTCTCGCGCAGTTCCGCGCGGATCAGCGCCGACTTCAGGTCGTTGCCGACCAGCCGGCCGATCTGCCCGGAGCGCGCGACGTTGCGGCGCACCTTCGCGAGATCGTCCGGGTTCGCGCTCGAGAACTGGCCGGGCACGACCACGTCGCCGCGAAAGCCGGCTTCGGTCACCTCCGTGTAGTGGACGTTCGGCGTGAACAGCGAGAACACGCGCGAGCGGTTCACGCCGGGGATGAAGAACACGTCGTCGGTCGCGTGGCGCAGCGCGTCCATGAACGCCTGGTTGTAGATGTCGCCGTCGCCCTTCCAGCGCAGGCTGACGAGGATCGTGTTCGCGCCGGGGAACGCCCCGGCGTAGCGCTCGAACACCTGCATGTACGGGTGCTGCATCGGGATCATCTTGTTGAAGCCCGGATCGAGCTTCAGGCGCGTCGCGGACAGGCCGAGCGCTAGCGTCACCGCGACGCACAGCAGCATCAGCAGCCGGCGCTGCCGGATGATCGTGTCGGCGCAGCGCTCGACGAACGCGGCGAGGCGCGACGCGGGAACGGCTTCAGTGGGGCGTGACAGGTCGTTCATGGATTTCTCGGGTCGGAACGGACGGGACAGGCGTTGCGGACGATGCGGGTCGGCGCGGCGAGGCGAACGGATGCAGGCGGCGGCAACCGCCGCCGCGCATCAGGACGGCGACGCGGCAAGCGGTGCGACGCCGGCCTCGCCGCCGAGCAGCAGCGCGCCGCGCCCCATGTCGAGCACGGCCGCGAGGCTCTGCACACCGCCGAGCTTGCGCACGTCGAAGGTCAGGCCGCCGTCGCGCGACGCGACGATCGCGCCGCCCTGACCGACCAGCACGAGTGCGCCGTCGGCCAGCTGGGTCGCGCCGAAGTACGACACCGGCACGTGGCTGTCGACGTGCGTCCAGGTCGCGCCGCGATCGGTGCTGCGCAGCACGTTGCCGCGCATGCCGTACGCGACCCAGTCGCCGTTCGCGAGCATCAGCGCGCCGAACAGCGAGCCTGCGTAGGGCGACGGCAGCTTGTCCCAGGTCGCGCCGTCGTCGGTCGAGCGCAGCAGCGTGCCGCTCTCGCCCGCGATCAGCAGGCTGCCGTGGCCGTCGCCGACGATCGCATTCAGGTGGCGGTCGCCCGCCGGCGTCTTCAGCGGCTGCCACGTGAGCCCCGCATCGTCCGAGCGCAGCAGCTGGCCGAAGCTGCCGGCCGCGAACAGCGGGCCGTTCGCGCTGCCCCACACGGACAGCAGCGGATCGGAATGCGCGTTGTCGCTGTGGACCTCGCGCCAGTGCACGCCCGCGTCGTCGCTGCGCACGATCCGGCCGTCGTGGCCGACCGCGATGCCGAGCGTCGGCGTGATGAAGCTCACCTGCGTGAGCGTCGAGCCCTGGTCGGGCGTGACCGACGCCGGCCGCCAGTGGGCGCCCGAGTCATCGCTCAACAGGATCACGCCACGCTCGCCGACCGCGACGATGCGCGTGCCGGCGCGGGCGAGCCCGTTGATCTGCAGGCGGTCCGCATGGATCTCGGTGACCGGGAACGCCGGCAGCGGGCGCGGCGAAAACGCGAACAGCGCGGCGCCGAGCACGAGCGCCGACATCGCGAGCCCTGGCAAAGTACGTTTCATGGGTTGTCTCCTGTCTTTGCGTCGGCCCGGGCACGCCGACGCGCTCGCCCTGCCGCTGCAAGTCTCCGGGCCGACGGTCGTTGCCGCGGCCTCGAATGGTCCCGAATGGATGGCGGCCGAACCGGGGTGTCGGCTCGGCTGCCGGTGTGCCTGCCTCGCCTGTCGTTACGCGCCGACCTCGAACAGCGCGGCGGCACCCATCCCGCCGCCGATGCACATCGTCACGACCGCATGCCGCACGCCGCGGCGCGCGCCTTCGAGCAGCGCGTGCATCGTCATCCGCGTGCCCGACATCCCGAACGGGTGGCCGAGCGCGATCGCGCCGCCGTCGACGTTCAGCCGCTCGTCGGGGATGCCGAGCGTGTCGCGGCAATACAGCGCCTGGCACGCGAACGCCTCGTTCAGCTCCCACAGCCCGACGTCGCGCACGGTCATCCCGAAGCGCGCCAGCAGCTTCGGAATCGCGAACACCGGGCCTATGCCCATCTCGTCCGGCTCGCAGCCGGCCACCGCGAGGCCGCGGAACGTGCCGAGCGGCGCGAGCCCGCGACGCGCGGCCTCGGCGCGCGACATCACGACCACCGCCGCCGCGCCGTCCGACAGTTGCGACGCATTGCCGGCCGTCACGAACTCGCCCTGCTCGACGACCTTGCCGCCGCTCCACGACGGCTTGAGCCCCGCGAGCCGTTCGGCCGTCGTATCGGCGCGCACGCCTTCGTCGCGCGCCGCGCGCACGTCCTCGAAGCCGGCCGGGTTGCCTTCCTTGTCGAACAGCGCGCGCCGCACGTCGAGCGGCGCGAGTTCCGCGTCGAAGCGGCCGGCCGCCTGCGCGTCGGCCGTGCGCTGGTGGCTCTGCAGCGCGAACTCGTCCTGCGCCGCACGCGAGATCCCGTAGCGGCGCGACACGATCTCGGCCGTTTCCATCATCGCCATGTACGCGGCCGGCTGGTGATCGAGCACAGCCTGCGAACGCGCGCGGTGACCGTTCTTGTGCTTATTCTGCGTGAGCGAGATCGATTCGACGCCGCCCGCGACGACGATCCGCGCGTCGCCCGCGCCGATGCTGCGCGCGGCGCTCGCGATCGACATCAGGCCCGACGAGCACATCCGGTCGATCGCCATGCCGGGCACCGACGCCGGCAGCCCGGCCGCCGCGGCCGACAGGCGGCCGATGTTGTAGCCCTGCGTGCCCTGCTGCGCGGCGCAGCCGATCAGCACGTCGTCGACGTCGGCCGGCGCGACGCCCGCGCGTTCGAGCGCGGTGCGCACGACGTGGCCGCCCAGCGCGGGCGCCTCGGTGTCGTTGAAGATGCCGCGAAACGCCTTGCCGATCGGCGTGCGTGCGACGGATACGATGACTGCGTCTTCCATGAGCGGGCTCTCTGAATCGGTAACTAGAAGGTGTAGCGGCTGATCGTGTCGGCGACGCAGCCGGGTCGGGCCTCGCCTTCAATCTCGACGGTCACGCGGATCCACGCCTGCACGCCGCCGTCGAGCGGCTCGACGCGCAGCAGCTGGCCGACGCCGCGCACGCGTGCGCCGACCTTCACCGGCGCAGGGAAGCGGATCCTGTCGCAGCCGTAGTTGACGCCCAGCCGCGCGCCGTCGATGCGCACGATCTGCGGCAGGAAATAGCTGACGAGCGACAGCGTCAGGTAGCCGTGCGCGATGCACGCGCCAAACGGGCCGTCCTTCGCGCGCGCCGGGTCGACGTGCACCCACTGGTGGTCGCCCGTCGCGTCGGCGAAGCCGTCGATGCGGATCTGGTCGATCGCGAGCCACGCGCTCGCGCCGAGCGTGTCGCCGACGGCCGCCGCGAGTTCGCCGGGATGCGCGAACACGCGGGGCGTCGCGCGCACGGGGTCGAAGGTCGCGTCCATCATGCGTGCTGGCTGCTGACCGACAGCACTTCGCCCGTCATGTACGACGCGTAATCGCTTGCAAGGAACACCATCACGTTCGCGACCTCCCAGACTTCGGCGGCGCGCCCGAAGGCTTCGCGCGACGCCAGTTGATTCAGCAAGTCGGCCGGAGCCGACTTCTTCAGAAAATCGTGCATCGCGATGCTCGGCGCGACCGCGTTGATGCGCACCCCGTAAGGTGACGCCTCGAGCGCCGCGCAGCGCGTGAGCGCCATCACGCCCGCCTTCGCCGCCGCGTAGTGCGCCTGTTCCGCCTGCGCACGCCAGCCGAGCACCGATGCGTTGTTGACGATCGCGCCGCGGCCGCGGGCCTGCATGTGCGGCAGCATCGCGCGCGTCATCCGGAACGTCCCGGTAAGGCTAATGTCGATCACCCGCGACCATTCGGCATCGTCCATTTCGACGATGCGTTTCGCGCCGCCGAGCCCGGCGTTGTTGATCAGCACGTCGACGCCGTCGAGCTTGTCCTCGGCGTGAGCGACGAGCGCCTGCACGTCGTCCTCGACCGCGACGTTGCACAGGCGGCCGTGGATCTGCTGCAGCCCGGTTTCGGCGCGCAGCGTCGCCACGGCCTGTTCGAGGCGCTTCTCGTGGATGTCGGAGATGAACAGCGCGCGGCAGCCTTCCTCCGCGCAGCGGCGCGCCGCCGCGAAGCCGATGCCGGCACCGGCGGCGGCCGTGATCAGCACCGATTTGCCGGCAAGCAGCTGGTGGCCCGGTACGTAGGCCGGCGCTTTCTGGATCTGGGGTTCGGTCATGCTTGTTGTCCTCGCGGTTCTCTCGGCATGCCGAGCCCGCGCTCGGCCATGATGTTCAGCTGGATTTCGTTGGTGCCGGCGTAGATCGTGTCCGCACGGGAGAACAGGAATACGCGCTGCAGATGAGTGAGCTTCTCGTCGGCCGGATCGATCACGTTCGCGCGCGGCCCGAGCGCATCCATCGCGAGCTGGCCGAGGTCGCGGTGCCAGTTCGACCAGTAGTACTTGTAGATCAGCGCGTCGCGGCGCAGCGGTGCGGTGGCGCCGTTCGCGTCGTCCGCGCCCGACAGCATCCGCAGCGCGTTGTAGCGCATCACGCGCAACCCGGCCCACGCGCGGCCGATCCGCTGGCGCAGCACCGGGTCGCGATCCGCGCCCGACTCGCGCGCGGCGTCGATCACCCATTCGAGTTCGCGGACGAACTGCATCTGCTGGCCGAGCGTCGACATTCCGCGCTCGAAGCCGAGCAGCGTCATCGCGATCCGCCAGCCGTCGCCCGGCGCGCCGACCAGGTCGCGCGCTTCCGCGCGCGCGCCGTCGAAGAACACTTCGTTGAATTCAGCACCGCCGTTGAGCTGTTTGATCGGGCGGATCTCGATGCCCGGCTGGTCGAGCGGCATCAGCAGGAACGACAGCCCCTTGTTGCCCTTCGATGCCGGATCGGTGCGCGCGAGCACGAAGATCCAGTCGGAGTCGTGCGCGAGCGACGTCCACACCTTCTGGCCGTGGACGCGCCACGTGCCGTCGGCGTCCTGCTGGGCGCGCGTGCGCACGTTCGCGAGATCGGAACCGGCGCCCGGTTCCGAGTAGCCCTGGCACCAGAACTGCGTGCCGGCGAGAATCCCCGGCAGGAACCGTGCGCGCTGATCGTCGGTGCCGCACGCGACGAGCGTCGGACCCAGCAGCCCTTCGCCGATGTGGCCCATTCGCCCCGGGCCGCCCGCGCGTGCGTATTCCTCGTGGAAGATCACCTGTTCGGCGACCGTGAAGCCGCGGCCGCCCGCGTCGGTCGGCCAGCCGAGGCCGGTCCAGCCGCCCTGCGCCAGTTCCCGCTCCCACGCCTTGCGCAGGTCGGGAAACGCTTCCTCGTCTCCGGGGCCGCCGCGGTATGTCAGGCACGCGAATTCACCGGTCAGGCGCGACTGCACCCAGTCGGCGACTTCGTGCCGCAATTGCTGTTCGCGCGTTTCGCTGTTCATTGCAGTGCTCCGGTGCGCGCGGCGGACGGACGCATTGCGGTCGAAGCCGACGGCGATGCGAGCGCCGCATCGCGCTGCGACGTGCCGCCGTCGATCGCATGGCGTGCGATCCATTCGAGCAGTTGCGGCGTGCTGCCGAACTGCGCGCCCGACGCCTGCGCGCGCTTGAAATAAAGATGCGGGTCGTATTCCCACGTGAAGCCGACGCCGCCGTGCAGCTGGATCGCCTCCTGTGCGCAGAATGCATACGCATCGTTCGCGGCGGCCTTCGCAGCCGCGACGTCGGCGCGCAGCGCCGCGCCGGGCGCGCCGCTGCCGGCTTCCGCGTCCCACGCGTGGGCGGCGCCGAGCACGGCCGAACGCGCGGATTCGATCAGCACCATCATCTGCGCGCAGCGGTGCTTGACGGCCTGGAACGACGCGATCGCGCGGCCGAACTGCACGCGCTGGCCGGTGTAGTCGAGCGTCAGGTCGAGGCATTGCTGTGCGCCGCCGAGTTGTTCGGCGGCCAGCGCCAGCGCCGCGAACCATGCGGTGCGGTCGAGCAGCTGTGCGGCAACGGCGCCGCTGGCGAACAACGCATCGCGGCCCACGCGGGTTTCGTCGAACGCGACCCGCGCGATCGGCCGTGTCGCGTCGAGCGTGTCGAGCGGCGTGACGCTCACGCCGGCCACCGTCGCAACGTCGATCGCGAACAGCCCGATCGCCTGCCCTTCGTTCGCGATCCGCGCGGGGATCAGCAACAGGTCGGCGCGCGCGCCGTCGATCACCTGCTCGATCGTGCCGGACAGCGCATAGCCGCCCGCCGCTTCTTCCGCGACGATCGGCAACTGCCCGGTGCCGGCAGGAAGGTCGAACGGCAATGCCAGCGTCGCGCTGCATGCGCCTTCGGCAATCTTCGCGAGCCAGCCGGTCACGCGCGGCGTGTCGGCGCAGCCCGCCAGCGCGGTCGCCGCCAGGCACGCGGTCGAAAAATACGGCACGCATGCGACGCGCCGGCCGAGCTGCTCCATCAGCAGCGTCTGTTCGACCGCGCCGAGCCCCATCCCGCCCGCGGCTTCCGGCAACGACAGCGCGTTCCAGCCGAGTTCGCTCGCCAGCGCGGCCCACAACGTGTCGTCCCGGCCGGCCGATTGCTCGATCGCGCGGCGCACGTCGGCGGACGCGCTGCGTTCGGCGAGCACGTCGGCCGCCGCGTCGCGGATCATCGCCTGTTCGTCGGTGAGCGCCAGATCCATCGTCAGCTCCCGTACACGCGCTGCGCGGGCCGCGCATCGGCGAGCAGCCGCGCGACCGCCGGGCCGACCTCGGCCGGCGCCCAGCGCGCGCCGCGATCGACGCTCGGGCCCGTGCGCCAGCCTTCGGCGACGGCGATCATCCCGCCCGCGACCTCGAACACCTGGCCCGTCACGTCGGCCGACAGCGCGCTGCCGAGCCACACGACGAGCGGTGCGACGTTGGCCGGATCGAAATAGTCGAAGCCGCCGTCCTCGGGCTTCTTCATCATGTCGGCGAACACGCCTTCGGTCATCGACGTGCGCGCGGCCGGCGCGAGCGCGTTCACGCGCACGCCGTAGCGCTGCAGCTCGACCGCCTGCATCAGCGTGAGCGCCGCGATGCCGGCCTTCGCCGCGCCGTAGTTCGACTGGCCGATCGACCCTTGCAGCCCGGCGCCGGAACTCGTGTTGACGATGCGCGCGTCGACCGGATGGCCGGCCTTCGCGGCGTCGCGCCACACGCGCGCCAGCACGCTCGACAGGCAGAAGTGACCGCGCAGGTGCACGCGCATCACGTCGTCCCAGTCGGTTTCGGTCATGCTGGTGAACATCTTGTCGCGGCAGATGCCCGCGTTGTTGACCAGCACGTGCACGTCGCCGAACGCTTCGCGCGCGGCATCGACGATCCGCTGCGCGGTGTCGAGCGTCGTGATGTCGTCCGAATTCGCGAGCGCGCGGCCGCCACGCCGTGCGATCTCGTCGCACACGGCCTGCGCGGCCTCGTGACGGATGTCGTTGACGACGACCGCCGCGCCTTCGGCCGCGAACGCGAGCGCGTATTCGCGCCCGAGCCCGCCGCCCGCGCCGGTGATGATGACGGTGCGTCCGTTACAGATTCCCATGCTTGTGCCTCCTGGATCGCGAGATCGTGAAAGTGACGCGCTCACAGGCGCTCGATGATCGTGACGTTCGCGAGGCCGCCGCCTTCGCACATCGTCTGCAGCCCGTAACGGCCGCTGGTGCGCTCCAGTTCGTGCAGCAGCGTCGTCATCAGCCGTGCACCGGTCGCGCCGAGCGGATGGCCGAGCGCGATGCCGCCACCGTTCGGGTTGGTCTTTTCGTGCGGGAAACGCGTGTCGGCGAGCCACGCCTGCGCGACCGACGCGAACGCCTCGTTCATCTCGACGACGTCGATCTGGGACCAGTCGAGCCCGCTCTTCTTCAACGCGGCCTGGGTCGCCGGGATCGGTGCGGTAAGCATCCACAGCGGATCGTCGCCGAGCACGCTCAGGTGGTGAATGCGCGCGCGCGGCGTGAGCCCGTAGCGCTTCAGCGCCGCCTCCGACACGATCAACAGCGCGGCGGCCGCATCGCAGGTCTGGCTCGCGACGGCGGCCGTCAGCGAGCCGCCCGGCATCAGCGGTTCGAGCGTCGCCATCTTTTCCAGCGACGTATCGGGGCGCGGCGTCTCGTCGTGGAGCACGCCGTCGAGCGGCACGATTTCCCGCTTGAAATGGCCGGCCTCGATCGCCGCGACCGCGCGGCGGTGGCTTTCCAGCGCGTAGCGCTCCATCGCGTCGCGCGACAGGTTCCAGTGATCGGCGATCCGCTGCGCGGCGACGAACTGCGACACCGGTGCGTCGCCGAAGCGCGCGCGCCAGCCGGTGCTGCCCGAGAACGGGTCGTTGAAGCCGAGCGGCGCCGCGCTCGTCATCGCGGACGAGATCGGGATCTGCGTCATCGTCTGCACGCCGCCCGCGACCACCACGTCCTGCACACCGCTCATCACGGCCTGCGCGGCGAAGTGCACGGCCTGCTGCGACGAGCCACACTGGCGGTCGACCGTCACGCCCGGCACCTGCAGCGGCAGCCCGGCCGCGAGCCAGCAGGTACGCGCGATGTTGCCCGCGAGCGGGCCGATCGTGTCGACGCAGCCGAACACCACGTCGTCGTATTCGTCGGCCGGAATCGCGTTGCGTTCGACGAGCGTCTTCAGCACGAAGCCGCCGAGGTCCGCCGCATGCACGTGCGCGAGCCCGCCCTTGCGGCGGCCGGTCGGCGTGCGCAGCGCGTCGACGATATAGGCTTGTTTCATTGATTGGTTTCCTCGAAGTCGAAGGTCTGCGCGGGGCCGATCGGCAACGCGTCGCCGAGGATCGCGTCGGCCACGCGGGCCTTGTGGAATGCGGTATCGCCCCAGCTGCCGGAGAGCGCCCAGATCCGCTTCATGAAGATCTGCAGGTCGAGCTCCCACGTGTAGCCGATCGCGCCGTGCACCTGCATCGTGTGGCGCGCGGCCAGCTGCGCGGCCGACGTCGCCGCGAGCTTCGCGTGCGACACCAGCACCGCGCGCTGCGGGTGATCGTCGGCGATCGCCTGCGCGGCGCGCGCGATCACCGGCCGCGCGAACTCGTAGCGGATCGCGACGTCGGCGAGCAGGTGCTTGAGCGCCTGGTACGAGCCGATCGCCTTGCCGAACTGCTTGCGCTGCGCGCTGTAGTCGATCGCGACGTCGAGCACGCGCTGCGTGAGGCCGAGCAACTGCGCGGCGACCGCGAACGCGCCGTGATCGAGCGCGCGGTTCAGCAGCGGCGCGGCGTCATCGGCACTCGCGATGCGCGTGGCCGCCGACGGCTCCCAGTCGAGCGTGAACAGACGCCGCGACGGGTCGACGCTGTCGACCGCGCGCCACGCGCACCGCGCGGGATCGACGCGGTGCAGCTCGCCGCGGTGCTCGCACAGGAGTGCTTGCGCGACGTGCACGTCGGCCGCATACGGGTTCACCGGATGCACGAGCGCGACACGCGCGCGCCCTTCGGCGATGTCGCGCAGCAGCGCGTCGCGCCAGTCGCTGGCGGGCAGCCGCGCGAGCACGCCGGCCGACACGAGTGCCGTGTCGAGCAGCGGCTCCGGGCTGCCGAAGTAGCCGTAGGTCTGCGCGAGCAGTGCCCATTCGACTTCGGTCAGGCCGAGGCCGCCGTGCACTTCGGGCACCGACACGGCGGTCAGCCCCTGCGACGCGAACAGCGACCACAGCGCGTCGGAGCGGCCGGTCGGCGTGGCCCACAGCTCGCGGATCAGCTCCGGGGTCATCTCGGTCATCAGCAGGCGCTTCACGCTGTCCGCGAGCGCTTCCTGGTCTTCATCGAATACGAAATCCATACGATGTCCGTTCAGTGAGGGAGTCGCCGGCGCGCTTACGCGCGCGGCATGCCGAGCATCCGTTCGGCGACGATGTTGCGCTGGATCTCGTTGGTGCCCGCGTAGATCGGGCCGGCCTGCGCGAACAGGAAGCCGTCGAGCCAGTGGCCGAGCGTCGCGTGCTGCGCGGCCGTCTGCGGGACGACCTCGCCGTGCGCGCCGAGAATGTCGAGCGCGGTCTGGTGCATCCGCAGGTCGAGCTCCGACCAGAACACCTTGTTGGTGCTCGACTCCGCGCCGATATGGCCGCCCTTCAGCAGCCGGCTCGCGGTCGCGTAGGTCGACAGCGCGTACGCCTGCGCATCCATCCATGCGGACACCACGCGTTCGCGCAGCGTCGGGTCGCGGTCCGCGCTGTCGCGGTGCGCGAGATACAGGTCGCGCAGCGCCTGCGCGGTGCGCTGGAAACGCGCGGGCGAACGCAGCATCAGCCCGCGCTCGAAGCCGGCCGTCGCCATCGCGACCTGCCAGCCCGCGCCTTCGGCCGCGAGGCGGTTCTCGACCGGCACGCGCACGTCGTCGAAGAAGATTTCCGCGAAGCCCGTCTGCCCGTTCAGCTGGCGGATCGGCCGCACCGTGATGCCCGGCGTCGACAACGGCACCATCAGGAACGTGAGCCCGTGGTGGCGCGACGATTCGGGGTCGCTCCTGAACAGCCCGAACAGCCAGTCGGCCCACACCGCGCGGGTCGACCAGATCTTCTGGCCGTTGAGCACGTATTCGTCGCCGATGCGGATCGCCGTCGTGCGGATCGCGGCCATGTCCGAACCCGCGTTCGGCTCCGACCAGCCCTGCGCCCACACGTGGTCGCCGGCCGCCATCGCGGGCAGGAAGCGCGCCTTCTGCGCGTCCGTGCCGAAATCCATCAGCGTCGGGCCGAGCAGGAAGATGCCGTTCTGGTTCACGCGCATCGGTGCATCGGCCCGCCAGTACTCTTCCTCGAAGATCAGCCACTCGATCAGGTCGCAGCCGCGCCCGCCCAGCTCGCGCGGCCACGTGACCATGCTCCAGCGGCCGGAGTGCAGCGTGCGCTCCCATTCGCGGTGCGCGGCAAAGCCTTCCTCGGTGTCGAAGCTCGGCAGCCGTTCGCGCGGCACGTGCGCGGCGAGCCATTCGCGGATTTCCGCGCGGAACGCCTGCTGTTGCGGCGTATAGGTCAGTTTCATGCGCGTGCCTCCTCGGCCTGCGCGTCGAACCGCGCGTCGCGCTTCTCGACGAACGCGGCACGCGCCTCCGTCGAGTCGTTCGTCATGTACGCCTGCAGCGTGAAGCCCTGCTCCCAGCGGTACTTGTCCTCGAGATCGCCGTCCTCGACGCCGTTCAGCGCCTCCTTCGCGAGCCGCACCATCGCCGGGCTCTTCTCGGCGATCTTGCGGGCGATCGCGAGCGCTGCGTCGCGCAGCGCGTCGCGCGCGACGACCTGCTCGACCGCGCCGAGCCGGTACGCTTCGGCCGCGTCGATCATCTCGCCGGTGAAGTACATCGCGCGGACCTTCTGCACGCCGAACAGCCGCTGCAGGTGCGCGCCGCCGCCCATCGCGCCGCGGTCGATCTCCGGCACGCCGAAGCGTGCGCAATCGGCCGCGACGACGATGTCCGCCGCGCCGCAGATGCCGATCCCGCCGCCGAGCACGAAGCCGTGCACGGCCGCGATCACCGGCTTCGGGTTGCGGTGCACCGCGCGGAACGTTTCGTAGTTGCCGGCGTTGACTGCGACGATCCGCTCCGGATGTGCGGCCAGCTCCTTGATGTCGACGCCCGCGCAGAAGCCGCGGCCCTCGCCGCGCACGACGATCACGCGCACGTCGTCGTCCTCGCCGAGCGCGTCGAGTGCCCGCGCGAGCGCATGCCAGCCCTGCGCATCGAGCGCGTTCACGGGCGGATGGGCGATCACCAGTTCGGCGATGCCGTCGGCGCGCGCGATCCGGAACGGCGTCGCGCCGGCCGGTTGTTTGGATGTTGTCATCTCTGCTGCCTCCCTGTGATGTCTTTCACGCAGCCCGTGCCGCTGCTGCTCCGCGCAACGCGGCCAGCGCATCGAGCCGCTCGCCGGCTTCCGCGACGATCCGCGCGATCAGCGCGTCGCACGGTTCGATCGCGCCGATCATCGCGGCCGCCTGGCCGCTCGGCAGCACGCCTTCGTCCGGCCGCCCCTCGACGATCGCGCGCTGGATCAGGAACGGCGCGTTCGCCGCCATCAGCGTCTGGCTCGCCGTGTAGTCGTGCGAGCGCAGCGCCTTGATCGCGAGGCCCAGCATGTCGGTCGTGCGCAGCCCGTTCTGGCGGCGCCACGCTTCGGCCGTCTTCAGCGCGAACAGCGTGCGGCGCAGCGGGCCGAAGCGTTCGAGCTTCAGCAGATACGGGTTGTCGATCATGCGTTGCGGCAACCCGTCGAGCGCATCCGACACGCGGATCCGTGCCGGGTCGCCGACCGCGACGTACCGGTCGAGGGTCGCGCGCGGCACCGGCGATTCGGCGCTCATCAGGAAGCGCGTGCCCATCGCGATGCCGGCCGCGCCGTACGCGAGCGCGGCAGCCAGCCCGCGCCCGTCGAAGAAACCGCCGGCCGCGACGACTGGCACTCGCACCGCGTCGAGCACTTTCGGCAGCAACAGCGTGGTCGGCACCGAGCCCGTATGGCCGCCGCCTTCCGCGCCCTGCACCGTCACGATGTCCGCGCCGAGTTCGACCGCCTTCGCCGCGTGCTTCGGCGCGCCGACGGTCGGCATGCAGACGACGCCGGCGTCCTTGAAGCGGCGGATCGTCTTCGCGTCCGGCCCGCGGCCGTAGCTCACCGCGCGCAGCCGGTGCTTGATCGCGAGATCGACCACCTGTGCGGCGTTCTTCTGGAACATGTGGAAGTTGATGCCGAACGGCTTGTCCGTCAGCGACTTCACTTTCAGGATCTCGGCCTCGACCTGCTCGGGTTCGAGCGTCGCGCCGGCCAGGAAGCCGAAGCCGCCCGCGTTGGCCGTCGCCGCGACGAGCCGCGCGTCGGCCACCCAGCCCATCGCGGTCTGCACGATCGGGTAGCGGCAGCCGAGCAGGTCGCACAACGGGGTATGCAGCGGGCTATGCAGCGAGCCATGAAGCGTCGTGCTCATGCGGCGGCTCCGTTGACGGCGACCGGTGCGGTGTCGGCCTGCCCTTCGCCGTCCGCCGCCTCCGGCTTGCGCTGCGAGCTGGCCATCTTGCGTGCGTCGTAGCCGCCGAGGCGGTCGCCGCTGACGAGCTCGTTGTGCGCATGCGCGAAGTGATGCCACGCGAATGCGGCGTCCATCGCCGCGCGCTTGCCCTGCAGTTCCTCGACGTGGTTCAGCGCCTGCTTGGTCAGCGTGAGGCCGAGGCGCGGCATCGTCGCGATCTTCGCGGCGATCGCGTACGTTGCGTCACGCAGCCGCTCGCGCGGCACCACGCGGTTGACCATGCCCATCTGGTACGCACGCTCGGCCGGCATCCGCTCGCCGAGGAACAGGAATTCCTTCGCGATGCGCGGATTCAGTTCGTACGCGTGCGCGAAGTACTCGACACCCGGAATCCCCATCCGCACGACCGGATCCGCGAAGAACGCGTCCTCCGACGCGACGATCAGGTCGCACACCCACGCGAGCATCAGCCCGCCCGCGATGCACGCGCCGTGCACCATCGCGATGGTCGGTTTCGGCAGGTCGCGCCAGCGCCGGCACATCCCGAGGTACACCTCCTGTTCGCGCGCATAGAGGAATTCGCCGCCTTCCTTGTCGACGTGGTCGTACCACAGCGACGCGCGGTCGAACGACTCGTGGATGTCGCGGCCCGGCGTGCCGATGTCGTGGCCCGCCGAGAAATGCTTGCCGGCGCCCGCCAGCACGATCGCCTTCACCGCGTCGTCGTGCGCCGCGCGCCGGAACGCGGCGTCGAGCGCATACGTCATCTTCGAGTTCTGCGCGTTGTGATACTCGGGACGGTTCATCGTGATCGTCGCGATGCCGTCCTCGACCGCGTAGTCGACGACACCGTCGCCGAACGTCATCTGGGTCGCTTCCATGTGGGACCTCATGCGCGGCGCGGCGCCGGATCGTTGCGCACGATCGTCGCGCGCAGGTTGTGAGGGTCGAGCGCTCGCACGATGCGCAGGTCTTCCGCGCTCGGCGCCGCCGTCGTGCCGAGTTCCGGATGCGCGGTCAGCGGGAAGCCGGTCGCGTCCTGCACCTCGTCGAAGCTCACGCCCGGATGCAGCGAGCGCACGCGGATCGCGTGGTCGGGCCCGCCGAAATCCATCACGCACAGGTCGGTCACGATGCTGCGCAGGTCGACGAAGGTCTTCATCCCGGGCAGCCGGCGCGCCGGGTTGTAGCCGACCGTGCAGACCATGTCGACTTCGCCCGCGACGAACGTGCGCGTGCCGTGGCCGCTCACGAAGAACGAGTTCGCGTGGTTCGTCGAGTTGCCGGGGAAGCCGCGCGCGCCGAGCAGCTGCGTCTTCGGACGCGCATGGTCGTCGCCGAGCCACGAGATGTTCGCCTGGCCGAAGCGGTCGATCTGCGTCGGCATCACCAGCGCATGGCGGCGGCCGTGCCACAGGCAGTCGAACACGCGTTCGTAGGTCATCCAGCCGCTCGCCTTCACGCGATAGCCGTCGGGACGGGGCCCGAGCGGGATCGGCTCCTCGACGAGATACGCTTCGCCGTCGGTCAGCATCAGCCCGTTGTTGTATGCAAGCCGCGCAAGGCCGGCCGCCAGCCGCGGGCCCGTGCCGATGCCGGTCGCCAGCACTTCGCCGTCGTCGCGCCAGAGTCGCGCGGACGCGACGATCATCAGTTCCGCGAGGGAATGGTCGAGAGATTCGCTCACAGGCGCTCCTTTACAGAATCGGCAACGGCAGCGTCGACACATGCGACAGGCCGCCGACGCCTTCGAGGTACTGGCGTTCGTCCTGGCCGACCACGTCGCGCAGGTACGCCGCCGTCTTCGCATCGTCTTCCGCGCTCGCGCAGTACGCGCGCAGGTGCGGCAGGTCCCAGCCGTAGGCCGGCCCGCACGACGTCGGGTGCGCGCCGCCCGGCGCGTGCACGACGCCGGTGACGAGCGAGCGCTCGAACGGGTTGCGGCGCGCGGCGTCGAGGTCGTCGCTCGCGAGCGACGCGTCGACCGTTTCCGCCGACACGTAGCAGCGCTTCGCGGCGCGCGCCATCCATGCGTCGAAGAACGGATCGGGACCGTCGATGCGCGTGTTGCCCATCCGGTCGGCCGCGTTCACGTGCAGCAGCGCGACGTCGAGCTCGATCGCCGGCATCGCGAGCAGCGTCTCGCCGTCGTCGTACGGCGACCGCACCGTGCGCAGTTCAGGCGCGTGATCGAGCAGCGCGGTGCCGAGCCCGGCACGCGTCGGCAGGAACGGCAGGCGCGCGGCGGCCGCGCGCAGGCCGAGCTGCAGCATCCCTTCGTCGAGTTCGAGCACGTCGACGCGGCCCTGTTCGCGGGCCCGGCGGAAATGCGGCTCGAGCGGAATCACGTCCAGCGACACGAAGCCGAACACCACCTTGCGCACCTTGGCCGCCGCACACAGCAGGCCGACATCGGCGCCGCCGTAGGCAACGACCGTCAGGTCCTTCAGGTTCGAGCGCGCGATCTCGCGCACCAGCGCCATCGGCTTGCGCCGTGGGCCCCATCCGCCGATGCCGATCGTCATGCCGTCGGCGAGTTGCGCGACCACGTCGCGCGCGGACATCGTCTTGTCGAGAGGTTTCATCGTCATCGTGCTGGCTTACCGGTATCCGATGCTGAAATCGTGGCCCCACTGGCTCACCTGGGTGGCCTCGAACACCGCGTGCTTCGACCAGTCGACCATGAGGCCGCCGAAGCCGTATTCGAGATCGAAGCCGCCGGGGGTCTTCATGTAGAACGAGATCATCTGGTCGTTGCAGTGCCGGCCGAGCGTCGCCGACATCTTCACGTCGTGCGCGGCGACGCGGTCGAGCGCGCGGCCGACTTCGTCCATCGAGTCGACTTCGGCCATCACGTGCACGCAGCCCGACGGCACGGCCATCTCGAACAGCGCGAGGCTGTGATGGCGCGCGTTGCGGCAGTGCATGAAGTGAATGCGCTTCTCGGGTTCGGCGGGATCCGGCGTGAACTTCACGCGGTAGATGTCGGACAGCTCGAAGCCGAGCACGCCGCGCACGAACGCGTCGGTCGCGTCGAACTGCGGCGCGGGCAGCACCGCGTGGCCGAGCCCCATGTCGCCGGTGACGAAGCGCGCCACGCCCAGCGGCGACACGAAGCGGCGGAAGTCGCAGCGCGCGCCCCAGTACAGCTCGTGGCGGTTGCCGGACGGGTCGGTGCACCACGCCATCGCCTGCACGCGGCGCAGTGCGGCTTCGTCGCGCGTGGCGTGCACGGCTTCGACGCCGGCCTGCCGCAGTGCCGAGAGCGCGGCGTCGAACGCGGCGCCGTCGGGCAGTTCCCAGCCCGACGCGAAATAGCGGTCGGTCGTGCCGGGGACGATCACGTAGCGGAAATCGCGCTCGTCCATCTTCAGGTACAGCGCGCCGTCGGGCGCGTCGAGCGCCTGCATGCCCAGCACGTCTTCCGCGTAGCGGCGCCACGCGTCGACGCGGGTCGCCTCGACGACGACATAGCCGAGCGCACGGACATCGATCATGTCGGCCTCCTCCAGGTTCAGAATCCGTTGTTCATGAAAGGATTCTGGCCGGTCGGGGATGGCGTCACATCGTCTGTTGGGACGAGAGCCGGGCGGGAAATCGGCGGGAAATCGGCGGGGAATGCGCGGGGGATCGGGCGCGGAGCAGACGCGCGAGGAACCCCGGTGGAACGGGCTAGGCGCGACGGAGAAGGCGGGAAGCGATGGCAGGTTGCCGCGGTGCGGCGAGCCGAATCAATCGAACGGGTTCAGCAGCCGGACACCGGTGCGAGCGAAATCGTCGACATTGCGCGTGACGACCGTGAGATCGTTGATCAGCGCGGTGGCCGCGATCAGTTTGTCGAGTGCGTGCACCGGATCGGGCACGCGCAAATGGCCCCACATCTGGCTGGTCTCGATATCGATCGGCAGGATGTTCGACGCATAGCCGGACAGGATGGTCGCCATCCATGCGTCGAGCGCCGATGCCTGGGGATGATCGCCGCGATGACGAATGAGGTCGACGCCGCGCCGCAGTTCGGCCACCGTCACGACCGACAGGTAAAGCGGGCTCGCGTCGGCCTCGGCCTGCCTGAAGAACGCGCGCACGCCGCGGTTGGTTCGCTTGCCCTTCCTGACCTCGCTGATGACGTTCGTATCAATCAAAAACACGCCTGACCTCGCCGGCATCCTGAACACGTTGGAAATCCGCGTCTTCGCCGACATCCGGCATGCTCATCAGCACCTGCGCGAATGTTCGTCGCTTCGGCCGGCCGAGCGCATCGGCCAGAATGGCCCGATGTTCGGCCTCGGCACTCCTGCCGTTGGCAGCGGCCTGCTCGCGCAGGCTCTGAACGATACTGTCATCCACGTTACGCACCAGAAGATTTGCCATGGGTCCCTCCATCCGGGTTGCTATCAATGATAGCGCCACGACGGTGAATTGCAAGCATTGCTATCACCGTCGCGATCGGACGGAAGACGGTGGTCGGCGTTGGCCGGCGGCAGCGGTCGACAGGAAGCCACCCGGGTTCCGCCGCTGGTCCGACGCGTCGAACTGCTGTTGTGCACGGTAAGCCGGATCGAAGCGATGAAAAAGGACGGCCGAATGGCCATTCACCGCCGGCAGACCGGGTCCGCACCGACGCGCGGACCGCCACGAAAACGCCTGCCGCATGCATGTGGCTCAGCCGGAATAACCGGTCCGGCGGATTATCTTTCTTGCAGTCGCGCCGACAGGAATTAAGAAGAATTGGCCGGAATACCTGTTTCCGCGCCGACAACGCGAACCAGATCGGCCTGCTCAATGCGCTCGGCGGCGGTGTGCTGCGCATCTGCGGGAACAGCGTCGACCGCATCACGTGGGCTCCCATCAGGCCGTCGCGCAGAAGGCCGGCGTGCCGTTCCGGATGGACGAGGCCAATTCATATTTCTACAGCACGAAGCCGGCGGGCGTCAGCGACGTGTTCGCGAGCGCGCTGTGGGCGATCGACTTCATCTTCACGCATGCGCAGTACGGCGCGAGCGGCCTGAATTTCCACAACAACGGGTCGCTGGAGAGCGATACCGCGATCGCCGATTCGCAAGGCGACGTCACGGCCGTGCAGCCGGTCTATTACGCGCTGCGGCTCTTTTCGCAAATCTTCGCGGGTGGCGCCACCGGTCAACTCCCGAAACGACGCTGAGCGCGCGCGCCGCGGCCGTGAGCGCATATCTGAGATAAGCATCCTCGTTTCAGATGCTGCACGAATCCCCCACGTTCAGGTGGTGGACGATGTCAACGCATTGAAATCCGCGTGCGCGCCCAGCACCGAATTGAAGCTCACGGCCGCACCGATGCCGACGCCCTGCGTGCCGCCCTGCAGATAGATTTCCTGCGCATGCGCGCCGGCCGCGAACACCATCGTCAGCGCTGCCCATTGGTTCACTGTCATTTTCACGGGCGTCTCCCCGACATGTGCCGGGTACGCCGACCCGCCGCGCGCAGCACATGCCGCCACGCGCGGCGGGTTCCCCGGCACGACATCTTGCTTGCTGTTTGACGGATCGAACGGACGGTGCCCGTTCGTGTCGCCGATACGACGCAGTGCGCCCGGCACGACGGGCCGCCATCATGCGGCTCGATCCGATCCCCGATATTTCGATGTCGTCGCGTGCCGCTCTCGCGATTCGTCGTTGCCATCAGTCGCGGTTGTGTCGAGCGGCCCCGGCCTAATTGCAAGGCGTGTGCCATGCGGCGCGGACCGGCGCGGGACAAGCATCGCGTCCAGACGTCCGGGGTGATGCGGGAGGGAATCGACGGAAATGTTTCAGGAACGCATCTGTTTTCCGCGCTTCAGCGCCGTGCATGTGGCCAGGGGAGGCGGTCCGTGATCGGCCGCGACGCGCGCCGAACAAGCATGCACGGCCGTCGGCGCATGCGAGTCGCGACGACAGGCACGCACTTGCGGCACCACGGATGGAGCAAAACGTTTCAATGACGTGACCGTGCGCGGGTCGCGTGCGATCAGGATGCGCGATCGTCCGATGCAGGTCAGGGAGAATACCGATGTCGGTGCGTGCGCAACCAGATTCGCTACAACCCGTACCCGCCGGACACGTTCAACTGCTGCCCCGTGATGTAATTCGCGCGGTCCGACGCGAGGAACACCGCCGCGCGCCCGATATCGTGCGCCTTCCCCCAGCGCTTGAGCGCGAGCATCTTCTGCGTCTCGTCGATCCACGCCTGGTCGAACTGTCCCTGCTCGAGCAGCACCGGAAACATCCCGGCCTCGATCACGCCGACCAGGATCGAATTCGCACGGATCTCATGACGGCCCTCCTCGCGCGCGAGCCCCTTCACCAGCGCCTCGTTCGCCGCTTTCGGCGCGACCGACAAGCCATCGCGATCCGGCCAGCGCAGATGTCCGGCCGAACCAAGCGTCACGAACGACCCGCCGCCCGATGCGCGGAAATGCGGCAACGCGGCCTTCGCCGCATTGAAGAAGCCGACCGTCTCGACCTCGATCGCGCGACGCCAGTCGTCGTGCGTCATGTCACCGATATGGCGCTGGTTCACGAACGGGCCGGCCGCCCACACGATCGTGTGCACACGGCCATGTGCGCCGATCGCGGCCGCGAGCGCCGCATCGATCTGCGCGGGATCGGTCACGTCCACGCCGTGCGTGGTGGCCGCGACACCTGCGTCGCGCAAATCGCGCGCGACGCGCTCGGCCACGTCGGCCTTGCTGCGATAACCGAGCGCGACCGGCACGCCGGCGCGCGCGAATTCGAGCGCGACGCCCTGCCCGATCCCGCCGCCGCCGCCGAACACGAGCACCGCGCCCTGCGGAAATCCGTTGTCGTTCATGCGTTCATCCCGTTGTAGTCCCGCGCGCCGGCGTTCAGGCCGCCGTTTCGGTGCCCGCTCGCAGCCGGTACTTCAGCACCTTGCCGGCCGCGCTCGTCGGCAATTGCTCGACGAACGTGAAATGCCGCGGCACCTTGTAGTTCGCCATGTTGTCGCGCGCCCAGTCGTTCAATGCGCCGGCGTCGGTGTGCGTGCCGGGACGCAACACGACGTACGCATGGCCGACCTCGCCGAGCCGCGTATCGGGCACGCCGACCAGCGCGACCTGCGCGATGGCCGGATGCGCGGCCAGCAGCCGCTCGATCTCGGCCGGATAGCAGTTGAAGCCGCCGACGATGAACATGTCCTTGATCCGGTCGGTGATCTTCAGGTTGCCGTTCGCGTCGACGCAGCCGAGGTCGCCCGTGTGCAGCCAACCGTCCGCATCGACGGTTTCGCGCGTCGCGTCCGGCTGGTTGAAGTAGCCACGCATCACGTTGTAGCCGCGCACCCAGATCTCGCCGGTCTCGTCCGGCCCGAGCGCCGCGCCGTCCGGCCCCGCGATGCGCAGCTCGACGTCCGGCATCGGCCGGCCCGACGTACAGGCGACCGTCTCGGCATCATCGCCGTGCCGGCACAGCGTCGCGAACCCGCACGATTCGGTCAGCCCATAGCCGGTCAGCACGGTCTCGAAGCCGAGTTCCGCGCGCATCCGCTCGATCAGGCTCGGCGCGATCGCGGCCGCGCCCGTCACCGCGATCCGCAGCGACGACAGGTCGCGCGTCGCACGATCGGGCGCGTCGAGCAGCGCGTAGTACAGCGTCGGCGGGCCGGGCAGCACCGACACGCGCTCGTCGGCGACACGCCGCAAGACATCGGCCGGCTGGAACACGAGATGCGGCAGCACGGTCGCGCCGCTCGACAGTGCCGCGAGCCAGCCCGCCTTGTAGCCGAACGTATGGAAGAACGGGTTGACGATCAGGTAGCGGTCGTCCTGGCGCACGCCGGCGATCGTCGCCCACGCCTGCGCGGCCCGCAGGTTCTGTCCGTGCGCGGTCATCACGCCCTTCGGGCGGCCCGTCGTGCCGGACGTGAACATCAGGTCCATCACGGTATCGGGCGTCACTTGCGCCTCCCGCTCGCGCACGGCGGCGAGCGGCACCGCCGCGCCGCGCGCGAGGAACGCGTTCCAGGTCTCGTCGCGCGCGCCGGACGGCGGTTCGCCATCGAACACGACGACACGTTCGAGCGTCGCGGGCCGGTGCGGCGCGAGCATCGCCGGATAGGATTCGCCGAGGAAGGTGCCGCAGCAGAACAGCAGCCGCGCGCCGCCGTCGTGCAGGATGCCGCCCACTTCCATGCCCTTCATCCGCGTGTTGACCGGCACGAGGATCGCGCCGACGGTGTGGATCGCCAGCGCCGCCACGATCCATTGCGGCAGGTTCGGCGCCCAGACGGCGATCCGGTCGCCGACGTCGATGCCGCTCGCGAGCAGCGCGCGCGCCGCTTCGATGCGGGCCGCGTCGAGTTCCGCATAGGTCAGCCGGCCATGCTCCGACTCGATCGCCGGATGCGCGCCGTGGCGCGCGGCAGCCCGCGCGATCAGCGCGGGCGTGGTGAGGATTTCGTTGTCCATCGTCGTATGCATCGCAACAGGGTTGCCGCGCGCGCCGCAGGCGCCGCGGCTCAATCGGGGAACACCACGCGCAGCGCGTCGCTCGCGGGCCGCGCGCAGCAGGCGAGCGTCCAGCCGGCCGCGATCTCGTCGTCGTCGAGCACGTGGTTGCCGTCGAGCGCCACTTCGCCGCGTTCGATTCGGCACATGCACGCGCCGCACTGCCCCATGCGGCAGGAATTCGGCGCGGGCAGGCCGGCGCGCAGCATCGCGTCCAGCAGCGTTTCGCCGGGCGCGCTGTCGAACGCGAACGCCTCGCCGTCGAGCACCGTCTCGATCGCCGCGCCGTCTCCGGACGCGGCGGTCGTCGCGGCGGATGCCTCCGGATCGGCCCGCGCCGGCGCATCGGGCAGCGACGCGAAGCGCTCGACATGCACGCGCGCACGCGGCAGCCCGAGGCCGAGCATCGCGGCAAGCGCGTTCTCCATGAACATCGCCGGCCCGCAGATGAACGTCTCCTGCCGGCTGAACGGCCGCGCGAGTTCCTCGAGATGCCGCTGCTGCGGCACGCCCTGCACGCTGTCGAGCCAGTGGATCACGCGCAGGCGGCCCGGATGGCGGTGCGCGAGCTGCTGCAACTCTTCGCGGAAAATCACCGAGCGCTCGTCGCGGTTCGCATAGATCAGCGTCAGCATCCCGCGGCCGTGCACGAGCGCCGATTTCAGGATCGACAGCACCGGCGTGATGCCGCTGCCGCCCGCGAACAGCAGCAGGTCGCCGTCGAGCGTGCGCGGCGTGAAGACGCCGGCCGGCGGCAGCACGTCGAGCGCATCGCCCGCGCGAATGCGGTCGCACAGCCAGTTCGACGCGCGGCCGTCGCGCACGCGCTTGACGGTGATCTTCGGCGCCGCGTCGATGCCCGGCGCGCTCGACAGCGAGTAGCAGCGCGCGACGGTCGCGTCCGCGCACGGCACGTTCAGCGTCAGGAACTGCCCGGGCCGGTACGCGAACGCATCGCGCAGCGCGGCGGGCACGTCGAACACGAACGAGCAGGCGTCGTCGCTTTCGGCGATGACGTCGGCCACGGTCAGCCGGTGGAAGCGCGAATCGCTCATCGCAGATTCCTCACGTCATGCAGCCGCGCGAGCCGCCGGCGCGCCGGGTGTCGTATAGGCGCCGTCGAGATAGACGAGCGGATCGACGTCGCCGCTCATCAGCACTTCGCGGATGCGCCCGATGAACACCGTATGCGTGCCGTATTCGAAGCGGCCGTCCTGCTCGCACACGAGGCTCGCCTGCGAATCGTGCAGATACGGGACACCCAGCGGCGACGTGCGCCACTCGCCGGTCGTGAAGCGCGCCTCGCCCTTCAGGCGGCCGCTGCAGTCGATCGCGATGCCTTCATGGCGTGCCGACAACACGTTCACGCAGAACGGCGCACCCGCATCGAGCGGCGGATACAGCGACGCATTGCGGTTGATGCAGATCAGCAGCGACGGCGGATCGGTCGACAGCGAGTCGACCGCCGTCGCGGACATCGAGTAGCGCCGGCCGTCGCGCGCGCTGCTGATGACCGTGACGGAGCGCGCGAGGCGGCGCATCGCGAGCAGCATGTCGGTGCGCAGCGGATGGGTTGTGAGATCGCTCATGATTGGACTCCGTCAAGTTCAGTCGTGGACGGCCGGTCCGACCGGCCGCCTGCGTCAGCCGCTTGCGCGGCCAGGTGGTCGGCGGCGATGAACCCGAAGGTCATCGCCGGCCCGAGCGTCGAGCCCGCGCCGGGGTAGCTCGCGCCCATCACCGATGCACTGGTGTTGCCGATTGCGTAGAGGCCGTCGACCGGTACGCCGTCGGCGCGCAGCACGCGTGCGTGCGCGTCGGTGACGAGCCCGCCCTTCGTGCCGATGTCGCCCGCGTCGATCCGCATCGCGTAGAACGGCGCCTCGTCGACCGGCCCGAGGCACGGATTCGGCTGATTCTTCGGATCGCCGTAGTACGTGTCGAACAGGTTGTCGCCCTTGCCGAACGCTTCGTCGATACCGGTTGCCGCGTAACGCGCCATGTCGCGCAACGTGTCGTGCAGTCCGGCCGCATCGACGCCGATCCGCGCGGCGAGCGCATCGATCGTGTCGGCCTTCACGAGCACGTCGCGAAACGCGTCCGGAATCCGCGCATCCGGCATCATCGACGCCGGCATGATCGGCCCGCACGGATACTTGCGGCGAAAGCTCGCGTCGAACACCATCCAGGCCGGCACGCAGGCGCCGGTGCGCGCATGGTCGCGATACATCGCCGGCACGAATTCCGAATATGGCGCGGCTTCGTTGACGAAGCGCTTGCCGAGACCGTTGACGATCACGCAGCCCGGCAGGTTGCGTTCGACGAACAGCGCACGCTGCTTCTCCTCGCCCGTGACGCCGACCGTCGGCGCGCCCCAGACGTGTTCCATCAGCGCGAGCGCGCCGCCGAGCCGGTGGCCTTCGGCGATCGCGTCGCCGGTGTTGGCCGGCGGCGTCGCGCTCCATTGCATCTGCGTCGGCTGCGGCAGGTAGCGTTCGCGCATCGGCTGGTTGCGCTCGAAGCCGCCCGCGCCGAGGATCACGCCGCGCCGCGCGACGATCGTCACCGGCTGCCCGAAGCGCTGCGCACGCACGCCCGTCACGCGGCCGTCGACGTCGAGCAGGTCGCGCATCGGGGTGTCGAGCCATACGGGCACGTTGCGGTCGAGCAGCGCGCGGCGCAGCCCGCCGATCAATGCGTTGCCGAGCGTGAGACGCCGGTCGCGCCGCGTGCGGCGGCGCACGCCGAGATCGAGCCAGTAGCGGCCGAACTGCGCGATCGCGAGCGTCATGAAGCCCGGCCCGCGCGCGAACAGCGTGTGCGCCTCCTTCGACGTCACGGCCACGCGGCCGCCGATCAGCGTGCCGGGCGACGGCGGACGCAGCCGGTCGAGCTCGTCGCCGAGCAACCCGCCGTCGAACGGCAGCGGATCGAGCGCGCGATAGCCCGGCATCGCGCCCGGCAGCTTCTGGAAATAGTCCGCGTACTTCGGCAGCGCCTGGTAGCGCACCGGCGTCTTCGCTTCGAGGTAACGCAGCATCTCGGGCGCCTGGTCGAGATACGCGTCGAGCTTGTCGGACGGCGACGCGCCCGCCGTGCACGCGTCGAGATACCGGCGCGCGGCCTCGCGCGTATCGGTCGCGCCGAGCGCCGCGATATGGTGATTGCACGGTATCCAGATGCCACCGCCGGAGACCGCCGACGTGCCGCCGTACAGCGCCGTCTTCTCGATCACGACGACGGACAGCCCGCGGTCGGCCGCGCGGCACGCCGCGAGCAGCGCGCCCGCGCCCGAGCCGACGACCACGACGTCGAACACGTATTGCTGCGCTTGCGTGTCGTTCATTGCAGCCCCGTCAGATGAAGTAGTCCGTGTTCTCGCGGCCGAGCATCACGGCGCCGAGGTTCTGGCCGAAGCGGTCCACGTTGTTCGCGTAGTGCGCGCGGGCCGCGTGCAGGTCGAGGAAGCGGCGCACCAGCGGATTGCGGTGGTAGATCCCGTTGCCGCCCGCATGGCGCAGCAGCGCGTTCGCGGCCTGCGCGCAGCGCTCGGCGACCTGCGCGGACTGGTAGCGGAAATGCACGCGGCGCTCGATCGACACGGCCGGGCCGCCCGTCACCGACGCCATCAGTTCCGCGAAGTTGCGCTTGAGCAGCACCTTCATTTCGTCGATCGCGACGGCCGCGTTCGCGCACGCGCTCTGCGCGCCCGGATCGTCGGTCGTCTTCGCGCCGCTGTTGGCCGACACGCGCGTGGCCGCATAGCCGGTGAAATCGTCGAGCGCGCCCTGCAGCGCGCCGATGCACGACGTGCACACCGCGCGCACGAAGATCTGCGCGAACGGCAGCTTGAACAGCGGCGCGTCGTTGACAGCCAGGCCCGGGCTCGTGCCCATCATTCCGTCGATCGCCTTGTGCGTGCGGTACGCGGGCACGAACACGTCGTCGACGACGATGTCGTGGCTGCCGGTCGCGCGCAGGCCGAGCACGTCCCAGTCCTGCTGGATCCGGTAGTCGGACTTCGGCAGCAGGAACGTGCGGTATTCCGGCGGCTGGCCGGCAACGGCTGGCGGCACCAGCGCGCCGAGGAACACCCATTCGCACAGTTCGCTGCCGCTCGAGAACTTCCAGTGGCCGGACAGGCGGAAGCCGCCTTCGACCGGCGTCACGCGGCCGACCGGCATGTAGGTCGATGCGATCAGCGTCGCGGGATCCTTGCCCCACACGTCCTGCTGCGCGCGTTCGTCGAACAGCGCGAGCTGCCAGTTGTGCACGCCGACGACGCCGTACACCCATGCCGTCGACATGCAGCCGCGCGCGAGCGCCATCTGGATGTCGAAGAAGACCTGCGGATCGAGCTCGTAGCCGCCATAGCGCGTCGGCTGCAGCACCTTGAAGAAGCCGGCGACCTGCATGTCGGCGATCGTCTCGGCCGGGATGCGGCCCTGCGCTTCCGCCTGCGCGGCGCGGCCGGCGAGCGTCGGCGCGAGCGCCTCGGCCCGGGCGATCAGGGTGGCGGCCAGTGCGTTCGAATCGTTGTCGCGATGCACGAATGTCTCCTGTGAAACGGAGCGCGCTGCCGCGCCACCCCGATCTCTCTTAACGTTGTCCGTCGCGGCCGGCGCCGCGAGCGAGGGTTCCTGCTGCCGATGGTCGGGCTCGCGCGGCCGTGCCGCATCGTCCGAAGGGACGACGGGCGCGGCGCGGCCCTGTCCGCCTCACGCGCAGGCGCGCTCCTGCTCCTTGTTGAAGAACGGGATCACGTGCTCGCCGATGTTGCGGATCGTCTCCATCTGCGCGTCGTGCGGCACCGTGCCCATCTGGCACAGGAACAGCACTTCGTCGACACCCGCTTCCTGCAGGCGGCCCACGTAGCCGATGCAGTCGTCCACCGTGCCGTACGCGTGGTTCGGGTTCATCATCGCGAGCGCCGGATCGGCAAAGTTCACGACGACTTCCTCCGACGCGAAGCGCGAACGGATCACCATCTCGCCGGTATCGGCCTGCACGAGGTCGTCGCCCCACTTCGCCGGGTCCGGACGCTCGCCGCCCGTGTACCAGTACGCGAGCGATTCCATGAAGTAGCGCTGGCCGCGGATGCCGATCTTGCGGGCCTTCTGGCCGTCGGCCATCACGACCGTCGGGCACAGTGCCGCGAGGTGCTGGGTCGGGCGGAAGCCGACCTGGTCTTCCGGCTTGCGGTTCGCCCACGCTTCGCGATAGACCGCGTTCTTCTTCGCGACTTCATCGGGGCCGCCGAAGCCGAGCACCAGCGCACCCATCCCGCGCTGGCCCGCGCGCAGCAGCGCGTCGGTGTTCGTGCAGGCGAGGTACATCGGCGGATGCGGATCCTGGAACGGCTTCGGGTGGATCGGGCGCTTCGGAATCTTGATGTACTTGCCGTCGTGCTCGATCTCGTCCTGCACGAACATCTTCGGCACCAGGTACATCGACTCGTCGATCATCGGCTGCAGTTCGTTGAGGTCGTAGCCGAACGCGCCCGCCTCCTGCTGGCTGCCGCCCTTGCCGACGCCGAAATGCACGCGGCCGCCCGACAGGATGTCGAGCAGCGCGACGCGCTCGGCGACCTTGATCGGATGGTTCATCGCCGGCGGCAGGCACACGACGCCGTGACCGAGGCCGATGCGCGTCGTGCGGCCGGCCAGGTACGCAAGGAAGGTTTCCGGCGCGCTCATGTGCGCATAGTTGGTCAGCGACGTGTGCTCCACGCACCAGATCGTGTCGAAGCCGACCTGCTCGGCCAGCAGCGCTTGCTCGACCGTCTCCTTGAACACCCGGTGGTCGCCCTCGCGCGATGCGTCGGTGGTCTGGGCTTCGTAGATGAGGGAAAACTTCATTGCGTGCGTCTCCATGTATGTTGGACGAGTCGGGGTCGTGCAGCCGCCCGCACGATACGGACGAATAGCGACGGTCCACGGATGGGAGTGTCGGCGCGCGGGCCCGCACGGACATCGTCTGTTTGGAGTAACGGCACGCCTGCGGGGACAGAGGGGTTTCACCGTCATCCGATCGGACTGCGTCGCGGCCGGCACCGCGCGCTAGCATCGAACGACGGTGCATCGCGCGCCGGTCACATCACGACAAGGGAGAGAGGGAATGAAGGTTTCGATGCTGCTGTACCCGGTCGACGACATCGACACAGCCCTGCCGCTGTTTGTCGACGGACTGGGCCTGAACGTAAAGTTCCGCGACGGCGACCGCTATTGCGCGCTCGATGGCGGCCCGCTGACGATCGCGCTGGTCGCCGGCGACGAGCAGATCGTCGAGCGCGCGGCGCTCACGCTGCGCGTGGACGAGGACGACGACCTTTACGCGGCGATGGCGCGAGTCGTGAAGGCCGGCGCGTCGGTGCGCGTGCCGGTGCAGGCCGGGCCGCACGAATACCGCGCGGTGCTCGAGGACAAGAACGGCGCGCTGCTGGTGATTTCGCAGAAACGCGCGGCATGACGCAGTCACAGGCGGTGGGCGGTGGGCGGTGGGCGGTGCGCGGTGCGCGGCGGGCGGTGGGCGGTGGGCAGTGCGCGGCCCGGCCGGCGGGCATCCGGCCGGATCCCGCGTGAACAGTTGAGGTCTGGTGGCGATGTGCGCTACACGCTTTGATCGGCCGCGCCGGGGGCGCGCAGGTCACTGGTTTCCAGCAGCTCGAGCAGCGTGCCGGCCGGCTGGCTGAGCCGCTTCGCGGCGAGCGCGATGAATTCGACGTCGGGCAGCGCGGGCAGCCCGTCGCCATTCACCGGCGGCGCCAGGCCGCGCGCCGACAGGTACTGCGACGTCGCGGTGAGCCCGAGCCCGGCCCGCGCGGCCGCGATGCAGCCCGGCTGGCTGCTGCTCGAACACACGACTTCCCAGCCGATCCCCTTTTCCGCGAGCGCGTTCAAGACGACCGCGCGCGTGACGCTCGGCTCCGCGACCAGCACGAGCGGCAGCGGCCGCTCCAGATCGACCACGGTGCCCGGCCGCGCGACCCACTCGAGCCGCGCCCGCAACAGCGGCGTGCCGCGCCGCTCGCCGAGCCGCCGCTTGCCGACCATCAGGTCGAGCGCGCCCGCATCCATCAACTCGTAGAGCCGGCTCGTCATGCCGGTCGTGATCTCCAGCGCGACGTCGGGGTGCGCGGCGCGGAACGCCGCGAGCACGTCCGGCAGCGCGACCAGCGCGAGATCGTCCGACGCGCCGAGCCGCACGCGGCCCTGCAGCCGCGGCTTGCGGAACTGCGATTCCGCGCGGCTCAGCGCCTGCAGGATCACGTTCGCGTGCACGAGCAGCGCCTCGCCGTCGGCCGTCATCGCGATCGAGTGGGTGTCGCGCACGAACAGCCGCCGGCCGACGCTCTCTTCGAGACGACGGATGTGTTCGCTGACGCTCGACTGGTTGAGCCCGAGTTGCCGCCCCGCTTCGGTGAAGCTGCGGCAGTTCGTGACGGTCGCGAACGTCTTGAGCCAGATTGGATTGAGCATCCCGCATTGTCATCGCCAATTCCGATGACAGTCAATGTCTTCAGGTGGCTTCCCGATGACCACCGGAATCGGTACCATCGAACGCTTGTAGACCGGCCGTGCGCCGGCGCGAGCCTGCCGCCGCCACGCCGCGTCGCCCGTCACGTCGTCGCCGCGCCGGTCGCCGCACTTCCCATTTCGTCATGTCCCGCGAACCCTCACACTCCGCGCTGCTGTGGATCGTCGCCGCCGCGTTCTTCATGCAGTCGCTCGACACGACGATCGTCAACACCGCACTGCCGTCGATCGCGCAAAGCCTGCATGCGTCGCCGCTCGCGATGCAGCCGGTCGTGGTCGTCTACACGCTGACGATGGCGATGCTCACGCCGGCGTCCGGCTGGCTCGCGGACCGGTTCGGCACGCGCCGCGTGTTCTCGCTCGCCATCCTGGTGTTCTCGCTCGCGTCGATCGGCTGCGCGGCGTCGCACACGCTCGGCCAGCTCGTCGTCGCGCGCGCCGTGCAGGGCATCGGCGGCTCGATGCTGCTGCCGATCGGGCGGCTCGCGGTGCTGCGCCGCGTGCCGGGCGAACGGTACGTCGCGGCGATCGCGTTCGTGTCGATCGCCGGGCAGCTCGGCCCGATCGTCGGGCCGACGCTCGGCGGCTGGCTCACGCAGGCGATTTCCTGGCACTGGGTGTTCATCGTCAACGTGCCGGTCGGCGTGGTCGGCTTCCTCGCGGTGCAGCGCTTCCTGCCGCACGACCAGGCGACGCAGCCGCCGCCGTTCGACTTCGTCGGCTGCGCGCTGCTGTCGGTCGCGATGATCGCGCTGTCGCTCGCGATCGATCCGCCGATGCCCGCGCACCGCACCGGCTGGGCGATCGGGCTCGCCGTGCTCGGCGTGGCGAGCGCGCTCGCGTACCTGCCTCATGCACGGCGCCGCGCGCAGCCGCTGTTCCGGCTCGGGCTGTTCCGCGAGCCGAACTTCGGCTCCGGCCTGCTCGGCAACCTGCTGTGCCGGATCGGCACGAGCGCGGTGCCGTTCATGCTGCCGCTGCTGATGCAGGTGCAGCTCGGCTATACGCCGCTGCAGTCGGGGATGATGATGTTGCCGGCCGCGATCGCCGGCGTGCTCGCGAAGCGCTGGATCGCACCGCTCGCGAAACGCTTCGGCTACGCGACGTTCCTGGTCGTGAACACGGGGATCGTCGGTTGCGCGATCGCGGGGTTCGCGCTGGTCTCGGCCCGACCCGCGCCGGCGCTGGAGATGGCGTTGCTGATCGTGTTCGGCGCCGCGAACTCGATGCAGTTCGCCGCGATGAACGCCGTGACGCTGAAGGGGTTGTCGCACGCCGACGCCGGCAGCGGCAACAGCCTGTTCACGATGATGCAGATGCTGGCGATGGGGCTCGGCGTGTCGATCGGCGGCGGGCTCGTGAACCTGTTCGCCGCGCATTGGGGCTCGATGGCGAACGGCTTCATGCTGTCGTTCGTCTGCATGGGCGCGGTCACGCTGCTGTCGTCCGTCGTGTTCCGGCGGATCGATACCGCCGCGCCGCCGCGGCCGGTCGCGCCGCGGCCGTCCGCATGAACGGTGCCGCGGGCAGGCGCGGCCGTCAGTTCACCTGACGGCGCTCGACGATCCGCTTGAGCACCCAGCGGATCGACGAACCGTCGGCCGGCGGCTGCGCGACGCGATATTCGTCGACTTCCAGCACGTATTGATAGCCGGGCTGGTACGCAAAGCCCTCGATGCCCGCGTACCACAGGCTCCACGGCTCGGCCGGGCTGCCGCGCACCTGCAGGCAGTCCATCGGCGCGACGCCCGTGCAGCGCGCCATCTGCGGCGCGACATGAACGGTCTGGGTCACGGGACGGCCGTCGGCCGGGCGAGCCGCGCGCGCATCCGTCGCGGCCGCGTCGGTCTGGCATCCGGCGAGCAGCGTGCTGCCGGCAATCACGGCCGCGCCGAGCAGCGTTCGGGTCTTGCGGATCATTTGATGTTCCTCTGGAAACGTTGGCGGGGCGATTTGACGAACGGCGCGCACGAAAGTTCGCAAATCGCTTACAGCACGCGTGCCGCCCCCCTCATTCGAGATCGGCAAGCACACCGCGCGCTCGCATCTACGTACGATCTTCTCGAAGACGGGCGTCACGCGGTACGCGACGCTCGTGCGGATGTTGCCGAACGACGTGTTGTCGCTGCGGTGATGCGCTCGACGGCGGCTTCACCGCGTGGTGATCGTGTATTACCATCGGCGCTTCCTCGACCGCTTCGTCGCGCCGCGTGCGCCCACCCGTCCACGGGCGAGCCGCGCCCCCTGTTCGCATGACCTCACCCGTTCCGTCCGACGCCGCGCTGCGGCCGCAGCCGATCGATGCGCTGACCGTGCCGGCCGCGCTCGACGGACGCGCGGGCACCAACCGCTCGACCGGCGCGCATCCGCAGATCGCCGCGACCCACGATCTCGACGCCGTGCGCGCATGGCTCGCGCGCTTCGTCGATACGCCCACCACGTTCCAGAACTACCGCAAGGAAGCCGAACGCCTGCTTCTTTGGGCCGTGATCGCGTGCGGCAAGCCGCTGTCGTCGCTCACGCACGAGGATCTCGTCGTCTACCGGCAGTTCCTGCTCGCGCCCGCGCCGGCCGACGTGTGGTGCGCGAACGGCGGGCGCAAGCATCCGCGCGGCGATCCGCGCTGGCGGCCGTTCTACGGGCCGCTGTCGGCGGCCAGCCAGCGGCAGGCGATGGTGATCCTGAACGTGATGTTCTCGTGGCTCGTGCAGGCCGGCTATCTGGCCGGCAATCCGCTCGCGCTGTCGCGGCAGCGGCAACGACGGCCCGCACCGCGCGTCACGCGCCATCTCGGGACGCCGCTGTGGCAGGCGGTCAAGGACGCGATCGCCGCGATGCCACGCGACGACGCGCGCGCATCCTTCCATGCGGATCGCGCGCGCTGGGTCTTCACGCTGCTGTATCTCGGCGGGCTGCGCATCACTGAAGCAGCCGATACGACGATGGGGCAATTCTTCGCGCGGCGCGATGCGAACGGGCGCGATCGCTGGTGGCTCGACGTGACCGGCAAAGGCGGCCGGCAACGGCTCGTGCCCGCCACCAGCGAAATGATGGCCGAGCTGGCGCGCTACCGGCGCGCGCACGGCCTGCCCGCGCTACCCGCCGACGGCGAGGACACGCCGCTCGTGCTGCCGGCCGGTCACACGCGCAAGCCGCTCACGCGCGCGGCGCTGCACCGGATCGTGAAGCAGGTGTTCCGGTTCGCGGCCGACCGGTTGCGTGCGCAAGGGAATGCAGGCGAAGAACAGGCGCGCGTTCTCGAACAGGCATCCGCGCACTGGCTGCGCCACAGTGCGGGCTCGCACATGGCCGACGGCCGTGTCGACCTGCGGCTCGTGCGCGACAACCTCGGCCACGTATCGTTGACGACGACGAGCCAGTATCTGCACGCGGACGACGACTGGCGGCACAGCGAAACCGAGGAGAAGCACCGGATCGATTGGTGAACGGCGCGCCGTTCGCCCGCTTCAATACACGGCCACCCAATGCCCCGGCACCCACGCCCAGTGGTTGCCGGCCCAGCGGTAATGGCCCTTCGCCCAGCGATAGCCGGGTGCGGGCGGCGGCGGCATCACTTCGGCGACCGGCGCGGGCTGCGGCGGCCGCGCCGGTTCCACCACGCATGCGGACATCAGCGCGGCGCTCATCGTCACCCATACGGCAAGCGATACGGATCGGATCTTCATCGTCGATTTCTCCCTGTTGTGTCATGTGTAATCGGTTGGCGGATGCGAACATGCGCATGCCGCGCGTCACGCGGTCCCGCGAACGAGGCCCGTCATCGGCCGCGTCGTGCCGCTTTCCGCGAACAGCGTGGATGCGGTACGGCCGGGATCGAGCCGCAGGCTTTCGGCGGCCGCGCCCGCGATCAACGCGTCGAGCGACGCGGTCGGCTTCAGGTCGCGCCCTTCGTACAGGTCACCCGGCCGCAAGCCGGGCCAGTCGGCGATCACGCGTCCGCCCTCGACCGCCCCACCCGCCAGCATCGCGACCGACGCCTGCCCATGATCGGTGCCGCCCGTACCGTTCGCGGCGGCGGTGCGGCCGAACTCGGTCGCGACGAGCACCGTGGTCTGCCGCCACGCGGGCCCGAGACCGTCGCGCAATGCGGCGAGCATCGTGTCGAGCGCCTTCAACTGATTCGCGAGCCGCGCGTTCTGCGCGCTGTGCGTGTCCCAGCCGCCCGTCTCGATCATCGCGATCCGCGGGCCGTCGTCGCGCGCGAGAAACGTCGCCGCGAGCTTGCCGACGCCCGCCGGATCCTGGCGCGCATGCGCGTCGCCGGCGAGGCCGCGCGCGGCCATCGCCGATTGCCACAGCGGCCCGAGCTGCGCGTCGGCCTCGTACAGCGCCGACACGCGCGCGAGCAGGTCGTCCGGCGCGGCCGGCAAACCCGATGCCGCGTATGACGCGGCCTGCACGCTGCCGCGCAACGCGAGCGGCACCGTCGGTGCGAACGCGATCGCGTTGTCCCGCGTCGCCGGCAGCATCGCGGCGAGCCGGTTCAGCCAGCCGTCCTTCACTTGGTACGGCGCGCGCCCGCCGGTCTCGAGCACGTTCTGGCCGTCGAAATGCGAGCGGTCGCGATACGGCGACGCGATCGCGTGGACGAACAACGCCTGCTTGTCGCGAACCATTTGCGCGGTCTGCACGAGCGACGGATGCAGCGCGAACGTGCCGTCGATGCGCGTCGCGGCCGACGCGTCAATCGCCAGCGGGCCGCGCAGCGACGCATACGCGGGTTCCGCATACGGGACGACGATGTTCAGACCGTCGGCCGCGCCGCGCTGGATCACGAACACGAACCGCCGGTCGGTTTCGACGTTCGCGAACGCGATGCACGGCGCGACGAGGATCGCGCCCGCACCGGCGGCGGCGATGCTCAGGAAATGTCGACGGGTAATGGATCGAGCCATGTTCATCTCCGTTGGAAATCGGGCGACACGAGCAGCAGCGCGAGCGACGTGGTCGCGCTTTCGGCACGGGACAATGCAGTCGCCGTCGGTGCGCTCAGCGAGCCGGCCAGCAGCGTATTGCCGAGCGTGCGTGGATCGAGCCGGTCGCCCGTGCGTGCGGCAAACCGCTGCGCGATCTCGACGCGGCGCACCAGCGCGTCGGGCGCGGCCCAGCTCGCGGCGACGTCGTCGAAGCCGGCCGGCGATCCGGGCCGCCACACCGGCTGGCCGAGTTGCGCGAGCAGCGGCGCGGCCTTCAGGTCGCCCGCGTCGCGCCAGCCGAGCCCGCGCAGCGACGACACGGCCCACTCCCACGGCGTCTTGAACTTGCGATTGACCGGGGACCAGGCGTCGGGCGCATCGACCAGCGCGCGATAGACGGTCGGCAAGTCGCCGCCGCTCGTCTCGAATGCGCGGGCGAGCCGGTCGGTGAGCGCGGGCGGCGGATTGTCGGCGACGAAATGACGGGCGAGCTGGAACGCGATATGCCGGGCCGTCGCCGGCGCACGCGCCAGGTCGCTCAGGATCGCGCGCGCCTGTGCTTCGCCCGGCTGGTCGTAAGTGCGGCCCATCACCGTTCGCGCGCCCGGTTCGTGCAGTTTCGGGCGGAACACGAACGCGCCGGGCGCCGCATCGCCGGGCTGCGGTCCGCGTCCACCGGCAATGCTCCAGCCGGTCAGCGCACGCGCGAATTCCGTCACGTCCGCTTGCGTATAGTCGGTGCGTACCCCAAGCGTGTGCAGTTCCATGATTTCGCGCGCGAGGTTCTCGTTGAGGCCGCGCCGCGCCGCCGGATTGCGAGCTTCGGCGCGCAGCGCGGCCGGACTGTCCGGGCCGACCGAGCGCGCCTGGTCGAGGAACAGTTGCATCGCGGGATGCTGCTCGACCGCAACGAGCATGTCCTCGAAGCGGCCCAGCACGTGCGGGCGGATCGCATCGCGCTCGAATGCGCCCGCATACGCGGCGACCTGCCCCTTGTCGACCGACACCGCGAAATGGTTCGCCCAGAAATGCACGAGACGCTCGACGAACGGCGCGGGCGTGGCGAGCGCGCTGTTCAGCCGCGCGGCGACCGCGCTGCGATACGCGTCGTAGCCGTCGCGACGGATCGACTGCGCGGTCGCGCGCTTTGCGGCCGCGTCGTCACTCGTCATCGCGTTGCGGGTATTCGCGAACCGGGTTGCGAGCGTGACCGCGTCCGGTTCGGCTGCCCATGCGGCGGGACGCGCGTCGTAACGGTCGAACTGGGCGACCAGCGCGGCCTTCGGATCGGCCGGTGGCGCTTCGTCGGCCCGCGCGCCGAGACCGAAACGGTTCAGCGCGATGGCGGCCGGTGAGATGTCGTTCGGATGGTCCATGACGGGGGCTCTCGCGTTGCGTACCCCTGTTTAACGGGGGCCGGCGGGAAATCCGTCGCGGGATCGGCAAAATATTTTGGGTTCGGCGCGGGGAAGTCAGCGCATGTGGCTTGCAGCCGTCGCCATTGCACAAGAAAAGCAGATCGCCGCGTTCGATGTGCCGGCGAGTGAAAACAAGTACGCGCAGCATTACGTGCTCGAGGTCGGCGATATGCCCGGGCACAAGCTGCGGCTATACGAGTTGGTCCGCAGCTACGGTGGCAAGGACCCGACCACCAAACCGAGTTCGAATACGGGTTCGAGAAGTAGCCGGGACGTTGTTAGCCCAACTCGAACGACGTCACCCCAAACACGCGATCGATCGCGATCGCGGGCGCTTCCTTCGTGTACATCCGCGCGGTCTCGAAGACGCTCGACATGCCGTGCCGTTCCGCCAGCGCGACGGCCGCGGGATTCGTTTCAGGCACGTCGAGCACGATCACCTCGCCGGGCATGCGCGACGCCAGCGCACGAAACAGCCCCGTGGCGACACCAGCATCATCGGCGAAGAGCGGGCCGATCTTGCAACCCGTCTCGCAGCGGCGCACGACACCATATCCGGCGACACGGCCGGCGTCGACTGTGGCGAGTGCAACCGCATCCGGCTGCGCGATCCACGCGGAGACGAAACGCTCGCGCGGTGCGGGAAAACACTGGCGATCGTACGCAAGCAACTGCTCGAACGGTATATCGGCTGCCGCCGCCACGTGCGCGCACCCGATGCCGTCCACGCGCCCCTGATAGCGGATGTTGCGATACGCGAGCCGGAACCCGGACTTCCGGTAGTTCGCCTGCTGGGCCACGACACCGTCGAGACCGACGTTGCGGTCTCCGAGGTAACGCATGCCGTGCTGCCAGATTCGCATCCCGAAGCCTTTCCCACGAAACCCGGGTTTGACGATATAGAGGCCGATGAAGCCGAAGCGTTCGTCATAAGCGACGGCGGATATGCACGCGACCGGCTCACCGCGCACAATCCCGACGAAGAAGCCGGCAGGGTCCGCTTCCCTGAAACAGTCGGGATCATGCCGGCCGGGGTTCCACCCTTCCGCGGCCGCCCATTCCACCGACATGGCCATGTCGTCGGCCGACATGGTGCGCACGATAAAGTCTTCGCTTCGATCCATGGTTCGCCCCTGTCGCGGCGCTCGAGATTGCCGCCTCGCGTTGCGGTGAATACATCGGGGAGACGCTAACGACCGGGCCATCATAATCCCGGAGGCCGATATCAGTGTAGACGGTCATTCCGTGCCGTCGCTGGGGCACACGTTGTCGGTCGAAGCGGACGGCCACGCAGCGATCTCCGCGAAGCTGCTCCGGACAATCGGGTCAGGCCGTCGGCCGCCTTCGACTATCCGAACAGGCGCCAGCGGATTGGCGAACCCGGGGTGTCGTCACGCGCCGCTGCCTACTGGTTCCCCGCCGCCCCCTGCTGCTTCTGCAGTCTCGCCGGCAATCGCCAGTTCCCGCTACGCCGCAGCCCGTCGACGAACTTCGCGCGCTCATCCGGCGTCAGCGTGGCCGCGAAATCGACGACACTGCGCTCGACCTGCCCGCGCAATGCACTGTCCGCCGCCCGCGTCCGATCGAGCGCAGCGTCGATCGCCGCACGATCGAGTTGCGGCGCCGCCAGCAGATCCAGCACCGTGATCCGCCCGTCACGTCCTTCACGCGCGAAATCCCGACCGTCCTTGCGTGCCGCCTTCAGCGCCGCCGTGAATTCCTGCTGACGCGCATCGGACAATTCGTCCGCGGCGAACCGCAACGCCGTACGCTGTCCGCGCATCCCGGTCCCATGCGGATCGCGATGCGTCGAGAACCACTGATACGCGCCGCCGCCGATCGCGCCGAGCATGAACACGTTCAGCACGACGGACCCGACGAGAATGAATTTCCAGCCGCGTTCGCTCACTCGTCGCCTCCGTCGATGCTCGGGCCGCCGAACGTCGTCGTCAGGTAGCCCGGTTCGTGTTGCGCGATCGGCGCGCCGCCGAGCATCAGCATCGACACCGCCACCGCGCCCGCCAGCGCGCCGGCCAGCCCGACGCCCGCGAACGCCGCGCCCGACCACCACACCTTTCCCCGGCGCCGCGCACGTTGCGGCGCAGGCGCCGACGCGACGATGCGTTCGACGAGCGCCGGCGCGGGCGGCGCGACCGTGTCCCGCATGAGCCATGCATCGAGCTCAGCGGCATCGTCGAGCGCCTCCAGCGCGTCGCGCGGATGCGCTTGCGCCCACGCTTCAGCCGCCGCGCGTTCGTCTTGCGGCCAGCGCCGCGCATCCGAGCCGTACGCGGCGACGATGGTACGGAATCGTTCGGGTGTCATCGCTTGTCCTCGCTAGGTGGGTCGCCGGCCAGTTGCGCGCGCAGGTTGCGCCTCGCCCGCGCGAGCAGGCTCTCCAGTGCATCGACGGTGATGCCCATCAGGTTGGCCGCTTCAATGTTGGACATGTCCTGATAGTACTGGAGCACGAGCGCTTCCCGCTGCCTGGGCGGCAACGCGGCGAGCGCCTCGCGCACGCGCGCGTCGCGCGAGCGCGACTCCGCATGCGCAGCCGGCTCGGGTTGCGGGTCGGGCACGTCGGGCAACGCGTCGACCGTCTCCTCGCGTCGCCCGCGCAAGCGGTCGTAGCACAGGTTCAGCACGACGCGATGCAGCCAGGTGTCGAAGCGCGCTTCGCCGTCCCGCCAGCGCGGCGCGTGATGCCAGATCCGCAGGAAGGTTTCCTGCGCGACGTCTTCGGCTTCGGTCCGGTCGCCGAGCATGCGCGTCGCGAGCGCGAGCAAGCGCGGCAGCTTGCGTGCGACGAGCACGCGCACGGCCGACGTGTCGCGTGCGCCGACCCGCGCGACGAGTTCCGCGTCCGGATCGGCGTCGCTCAACGCGGGTTGCTCCGCCATGCGCGGTGCGAACGCCGCATGCTGCCGGCGGGTGTGCCCGCCGTCCGGCTCAAGCTCATCGTCGTGCTCTCCTTGCATGCGTCGGGCCGGCGCCGCACGGCGCCATGGCGGCGCGTCGACAGCGCATCGCGCGCCGCGCCCGGGATCTGCGCGGTCGGTTTCGTCGACATCCGGCTCGAACGGCATATCGATCCTGTCGGTCGCAAGCCGGCCGGCGCGATCAATATACGACGACCGGCGCGGGCCGGTAATACACCGGGCGTGCCGGCACCACAACGCAGCCGGCCAGCACGACGGCCGCGACTGCCAGGATCACGAGGGTTCGAAATGGCATGGCTCGACTGATGAGGTTGTGTGAAAGTCCCGCCGCACGGGCGCTGCGCGCCGCGCGGCACCCAGCGCGTCACGCCCAGTGACCCGGCACCCAGCGCCAGTTCGGGCCGCGTGCGGCCCAGTGCCCGGGCACCCAGTGATAGCCGGCACGCACTACCTGCCAGTGCCCGGGAATCCACACGTAGCGGCCCTGCCGCCAGTGCCAGTGGCCCTGGTCCCACACGTAGCCCGCGCGCGGCGCCGGCATCACTTCGACGCGCTGCGGTGGCGGTGCGACCGGCGCGACGATGACGGCCTGCGCGAATGCGGCGGACGTCGCCAGCGCGGCCACGCAGCCCGTGGCAAACCGTAATGAAATGGAAAGTTTCATGCAAGACTCCGAAGCATCGTTTCCCGGCCGGAAGTGGCCGTTCGTTCGTTAAACGACGCATGCGGAAAAATCCGTCGCGACACACGCAAATAAATGTCTGGCGCGCCGGCAACGCCGCACACGCCCATCGCCGCATCGGGCCCGTGCGTTGATGACCGTCTGTCACAACCCGGCAAAACTGCGCTTCGACAATGCGTGTCACCGGGATCCCGCTCGTTTCCGGCCCATGCCCCGGAAGCGCTCGCGCACGGCCGGGCGGCTCCGCATTTCGCGTGTCACTCAACGAAAATCCGATCATGTCGAACCAGGACAACTTCCCCGCCGAATCGAACGAGCCGGCCGCTGCCGTATCGCGTCGCGGCTTCCTGAAACTGGCCGGCGTCTCCGGCCTCGCCACCGCCGCGGGCGGGCTCGCGGCCGCCCGTGCCGCCGCATCGAACCCGGACGGCACACCCGAACAGGTGCACCTGACGTGGGGCAGTGACCCGACGTCGGAAGTCGCGATCTCGTGGGCGTCGCTCGCGCCGGCCGTCAATCCGCGTGCGCGGATCGTCGCCGACGGCGAACCGGCACGCACCGTGCACGGCGTGCAGCGCCTTTACACCGACGGCCTGAACGGCGAAACCGTGTTCACGTACCACGCACGCGTGCACGGCCTGAAACCGAACACGCGCTATCGCTACGAACTCACGGCCGACAACGACAGCAACGCCGCGCAGCCGTTTGCCGCGACCTTCACGACCGCGCCGCGCGGACGCGCACCGTTCCGCTTCACGAGCTATGGCGACCTCGCGACGCCGAACGGCGCGTGGGTTCTGTCGTCGCCGCAAAGCCGCTTCGCGGTGCAGGCCGTCGAGCAGTTCCAGCCGCTGTTCCACCTGCTGAACGGCGACCTCTGCTACGCGAACCTGAACCCCGCGCATCAGCCGGAGGTGTGGCGCGACTTCGGCAACAACAACCAGACGTCGGCCGCGAACCGCCCGTGGATGCCCTGCCCGGGCAATCACGAGATCGAATTCAACAACGGCCCGCAGGGGCTCGACTCGTATCTCGCGCGCTATACGCTGCCCGAGAATGGCACGCGCTTTCCGGGCCGTTGGTACAGCTTCCGCGTGAGCTCGGTGCTGTTCATCTCGCTCGACGCCGACGACGTCGTGTACCAGGATGCGGCCGCGTTCGTCGGCGGCCCCGCTCCGCTGGTGCCGGCCGCGAGCACCGGCCACGCACCGATCGAACCGGGCACGTCGTTCTACGTGCGCGGCTACAGCAACGGCGAGCAGACGCGCTGGCTCGAGCACACGCTGCGTCACGCGTCGCACGATGACGACATCGACTGGATCGTCGTGCAGATGCACCAGGACGCGCTGAGCTCGTCGAAGACGGGCAACGGCTCGGACAAGGGCATCCGCGAGGCTTGGCTGCCGCTGTTCGACCGTTACGGCGTCGACCTCGTGCTGTGCGGTCACGATCACGATTACGAGCGCAGCTACCCGGTGCGCGGCTGCAATCACCGCGCGGGCGTCGATGCATCGACCGGCGAAGTCGTCGAGACGCTGCAGCCGCGTCCGGTCGGGACGACCGATCCCGACCGCACGTCGTTCGACACGAGCCACGGCACGATCCACCTGATCCTCGGCGGCGGCGGCACCAGCGCGCCGCTCGACGTGTACGGCGAGAACCCGGCGACCGGCTATGCGCAGGCGAAGGTCTTCACGAAGCCGAACCGGCCGGTGCCGGGCGCGACGGCGAACACGTTCGTGCGCAAGCCGGCCGATGCGCTGGAGGATGCGATCTGGTCCGCGCGCCGCGATACGGGCACGGGCTACGGGATCGCCGTGTTCGACCACGATCCGGGCAAGCCGGGCGGCCACACGACGATCACGATGCGCTACTACCACGCGCCGGGCGCGGATCAGCATCCGACCGCGCAGTACGAGTTGTTCGAGACGATCGAGCTGAGCAAGAAGCGCGGCGAGCGCTGATGCGGCGGCCGCCCGCGGCGCGTGATCGCGCGGCGGGCGGCCGGGGCTGGCTCGTGCCGGACATCGCGCGCCATCCGTCTACGGATACAGCGAATACGTGACGGTCCGCGTCGCGCGGATCGGCTGCGCCTGTTCGTCCGCCGCGCATTGCGTGCACATCGGCGCGCCGGTTTCCACCGCGAGCCGCGTTGCCTCTAGCTTCGCGATTCCAGCGCGATACGCACGGCCAGTCCGGCCAGCACGGTCCCCATCAACCAGCGCTGCACCCGTGCCCAGACCGGCCGATCGGCAAGGAACCCCGCGATCGAGCCGGCCATGCTCGCGATCAGCGCATTGACGCTGACGCTGACCGCGATCTGCACGCAACCCAGTGCCAGCGATTGCGCGAGCACGCTGCCGTGCTCCGGCGAAATGAACTGCGGCAGCAGCGACAGGTACATCACCGCGATCTTCGGGTTCGCTAGGTTGGTCACGAAGCCCATCGTGAAGAGCCGTGCGCCGCTGTCGTGCGGCAGTTGCCGCACCTGAAACGCGGAGCGGCCGCCCGGCTTGAGCGCCTGCCACGCGAGATACGCCAGGTACAGCGCGCCGGCGAAACGCAGCACGTCATACGCGTACGGCACGGTCAGCACCATCGCGGTAAGGCCGAATGCCGCGCAGAACATGTAGAACACGAACCCCAGCGCGACGCCGCCGAGCGACACCAGCCCCGCGCGGCGGCCCTGGCAGATCGAGCGGGAGATCAGGTAGATCATGTTCGGGCCGGGCGTCAGGACCATGCCGAGCGATACGAGTCCGAAAGCAATCAGGGTGGGCAAGGCCGGCACGATGGTCTCCTTCAGGGCAGTGAATTCAGGGCGAGTGTCGAACAATGTATTGCATGTCGACGGCTATCGGCATGAATAAATTGCAAGTCGCCCATGAGCGCGCTTCATCACTTCATCGCCTCATTGCCCCGCCGGCCCGCTACTTTCCGTTTTTCGCCCGCGCCGGAATCGCCTTCCCCGCCTTCGCGCGCCGTGCGTCGACCAGCTTCACGAATGCGTCGGCGACCGCGTTGCCCGTCGCGTTCCACGACAGCCGCACGGAACGGTGCAGCCTGGGCGACAGCTCCAGCACCCGGCCGCCGAACCGCGTGTAGGTGAGCGTGATGCGCGGGACGATCGACACGCCCATTCCCGCCTCCGCCATCGACAGAATGGTGCGCATCTCGACCACGTTGAACGCGGCGCGAAGCGACGCACCGTTGCGCGCGAAGTAATCCGCGATGACCGGCCCGCACCCCGCCTTCGAGAAAATGAACGGCATCGTGGACAACCGTTTCGCCGACACGCTCTTGCGACCGTCGAACATGCCGTCCGCCGCGACCGCGACGAAATCCTCGTCGAGCAGCGGCAGGTTGTTCGCGAAAGTCTTCGTGCCGGCGACCACGCCGATGTCGGCGGTGCCGTCATCGAGCCACCCTTCGACTTCCGCGTCCGTGCCTTCGAGCAGCACCGCCGTCACGCCCTCGTGCGCCGCCTTCAACGCTTCGAGCGCGGGTACGACGAACGCGAGCGAAACGCTCGGCAGCGACGCCACCACCAGCCGACCTTCGAGCTTGCCGCGCGACAGGCCGAACTGCTGGCGCAGCGTCTGTGCCTCGCGAACGACGTTCTGCACGTACGGCCACAGGCGTTCGCCGGCAGCGGTCAGGACGACCGGCTGGCGGTCGCGCAACAGCAGCTTGACCTCGGTGATGTCCTCCAGTTCGGTCAGCGCATGGCTGATCGCGGATTGACTGCGACTGAGCCGGTCGGCCGCGGCCGTCAGCGAGCCGAGTTCGACTACCGCGGCCAGGGCCTGCAACTGCGCAAGCGTCATCTCGCCTCCTTGTTTCGGTGCATGTATTTTTCACATGATAGAGCGACACATCATGAATTGTATTGAACCGTGCCAACGATCTTCGATGGCGCACGATCCCGTGGCCGCGCCCGATGGCCCGCGCCGCGCTCGGGTAAGATTCAGCCTCGAACCGTGTCGAATACCGTCGCCGGGCATGCGCAGGCAGGCACCGGCGCGTCGGCGCCTGCCTGTCGAGCACCGACGGCGGACGTTGCAACCGGACGACCGGTCCGACCCACTACCAAACAACGGCGTGCGTCATCGCACGCACCGGCAACGGGTGCCGTCGTCCGCTCCGCCGCCGCTTTTGTCTCGACCTGCTCGTGATGATTCATCTCAATCTGACTGAAGGTGTGTTGGTTTCCAGCCTGCACGGGCTCGCGCTGCTCGACCTGATCGGCATTGCCGTCGCACTGCTGCTCGGCGGAATGGTCAAGGGGATCACGGGCATCGGCGTTCCGCTGGTGGCGATGCCGATCCTCAGCCAGTTCCTGCCGATCCGGCACGCGGTGCTGCTGCTGTCGATGCCGATCATCCTCGGCAACATCCCGCAGGCGCTGGAAGGCGGCGAGGTACTGGCGACCGCGCGCAAGATCGCCGCACCGATCGCCGGCACCGTATTCGGCAACGTCGTCGGCGTCGCGATTCTCCTGTCGCTGAACGCGGGCCACGCACAGGCCGCGTCGGGCGCGCTGCTGATCGTCGCGGCAACGCTGATGCTGAGCGCGCCGAAGCTGAACCTGCCGGAGGCATGGCAGAAGCCGGTCGGGTTCGCGCTCGGGTTCGGCGCGGCGCTGATGGAAAGCATCGCGTCGGTGCCGGGGCCGCTGCTCGCCACCTACCTGATTTCGTCCGGCGCGACCGGCCGCGCGTTCACGAAGCAGATCGCGATCATCCTCGTGGTGTCGATCATCACGCTGATCACGACGTTCAGCGGCGCCGCGCACGCAAGCGCCGCCGACCTCGCGATCTCGGCGGCGGCCAGCCTGCCCGCCATCGCCGGCATGTGGCTCGTTCGCCCGCTGCGGGACAAGATGTCGCCGCGCGTATTCCGGATGGTCGTCCTGCTGTTCGTGCTCGTCGCCGCTTCCCAGATGATCTGGAAGTCGGGCATCTTCCGGCACGCGGCGCCGCCCGTCGCGCAGGTCGACAGTGCGCACGCAAACACGAAATGATGTCGGCCGCGCACCGCCCGCCAGTCCCGTCCCCGTCCGCTCCCCTTCAGCCCCGTTCCCCAAGACACGTTAGACTGTCCGGATGGAACAATGCCGTTATTGCCAGAGAATCCGCGATGAATGGGATTGCCACGGGGACGAATGCCGCCGGGCAATCGCGAAGGCACTGCGCCGGCAGCGCGCGGGCCTGCCGATGGTGCCCGATCGCATCCGCAACGAGCTGCCGTCCGGCGCGCCCACCCAGCAGGTGATCGCCGTCCTGTCGCGCCAGCGCCTGCGGGCACGCCGCGGCAACGAGGAACGCCGCGAGCGCAAGGAGATCGACGACGCCGACGGCGTCTGATCCGGCAACGCCCCCCGTCCCGCCCCACCTGCCGGCGCCCCGCCACCGGGCGCTTGTCCGTGCGCGGCGCCTCGCCGCTCCCGCCCGCCACCGGTTTGCAATTCCCGCACCGCAGGATGGGGCCAGATCGAATTTCTCGCGAAATTATTGCCTCACGTGCAACGATCTTTCGCCAAAACCCACGTTTACCCTAGGTCCACCGACGCCTACGATGTAATCAATCGCTTACGACATGGTGTCGCCGGCGAAGTCAATAGAACATCGGAGGTCATCATGAAATCGCTCGTTTCCGCAGTCGTTGCCGCTGTCGCCCTGTCCGCTTCGTTCGGCGCATTCGCCCAAAGCACCGTGACCCGCGCGCAAGTGCGCAACGAACTCGTCCAGCTCGAAAACGCCGGCTACAAGCCGAGCCAGTCGAGCCCGTACTACCCGGCCGACATCCAGGCCGCGCAAGCGCGCGTGCACGCCGCCGACAACAGCGGCTACGGCGCACAGCCGGCCCCGGTCGTCCAGGGCGGCGCACCGGCAGTCAAGGTGCAGAACGCGCGCGACTCGGTCTACTTCGGCCACTAAGTCCGCCGCCGCGCGCAGTGCGCGCGGATCCAGCGAGCCCGTCCCGTGACGGGCTCGTCGCGTTTGCGCCGCGCACAGGATCGGCCTGCCGTCAGCGGCCGCTCCCCGCCGCCACGCGTCCGCCGGCATCGGCACCGATGCCGCCGCCCAGCAGTTCCTGGTAACGCACGCACGCGCACTGCGCGGACGCCTTCGCCGCGTACATTGCCGCGTCGGCCTTGACCAGCAGTTCCTCCGCCGACGCGCCATCGACCGGATATTCGCTGACGCCGATGCTCGCGCCCACGGCCAGGTGCCGGTCACCGAACTCCAGTTCCTCGGCCATCACGATCTGGATACGCGACGCGATATCGCCGATCACCGCCGGCGATCGCACGTCCGAAATCAGCACGATGAATTCGTCGCCGCCGAGCCGCGCGGCCATGTCGCCGCTGCGCAGCACGAGGCTCAGCCGTTTCGCGACCGCGACGAGCGTGCGATCGCCGGCCGCGTGCCCGTGCTGGTCGTTGATCTGCTTGAAGCGGTCGAGATCGACGAACATCACCGCCAGCCCCTCGCGCACCGCGGCCGCATGCCGGATCGCGGCATCGAGGTGCTCCATGAACAACAGGCGGTTCGGCAGGCCGGTCAGCGGATCGTGACCGGCGAGGTGCGTGAGCTCCAGCTGCTTCGCGCGCAGCATCGCGACCTGCGTGCGGATCTCGACGCGCATGCTGTCGAAACAGCGCGCCAGCACGCCGATCTCGTCGGCCCGCGCGACAGGCAACCGTTCGGCGGCCGGATCGTCGAACACGTGGGTCGCCGCGCGCGCGAGCATCTGCAACGGCCGCGTGATCGCGCGCGCAAACAGGATCGCGAGAATCACCGCCGCCACGCTCATCAACAGCACCATCCGGATGATCCGCTCCCCGAGAATCCCGGCCGGCGCCAGCACGTCCGTGAGCGGACGCGCCATGCCGAGCACCACGAAGCGGTTGCCCTCGTTGCCGCCGAACGGCGTGCGCACGAACGCGAACATCTGGCCCGGTGCGTCGTCGGGCTGCGCGAGCCCGTTGAGCGTCACGTTCGTGCGCGTCCCGACGAACAGCAGCCGCGTGTTGGGAAAGCTGTCCTGCATCAGCACGCGCCGCCCGCGATCGAAGCCGAAGATCTGCGACGGATCGGGGTGCACGAGGAAATCGCCCCATTCGTTCGCGAGGTACACGGAGTAGTCTTGCGGCAGATCGCGTTCGAGCCGGTCGAACATGCGCGACAGCTCGACGTCGACGACCAGCGCGCCGACGACCTGGCCGTCCGTGTCGACGACCGGCGTGCCCACGCGCAGGATCGGCAGCCCTTCGGCCGCATGCGAGCCGGTCTCGTGATTGATCACGATCGGCGACAGGTAGATATGACCGGGCGCCGTCGCAAGCGTATCGAATACGTAGGAAAACTGCCCTTTCTCCTGGAATGCACTCTCCGGCAGCACGACGATGCCGTGCGCGTCGCGATCGACACGGATGCGCTCGAGCCCGAAATCGCCGCGCGCGATCAGCCGGATCTGCAGGTACTCGGGGTGGTTCTTCATGAAGCTGTAATACACCTGCTCGAGCCGCGCGCGCGGCGCACGATCAGTGCCTTCGCCGCCGGCGACAGGCGCCGACGACGGCAATTGCGCGAGCACGAGCGCATCGTCGGCCACGTCGGACAGCGCGGTCGTGAAGCGCTGTCCAAGCAACTGCGTCGACATCAGCAGGCTGTGCTGCGCTTCCTGCACGAGCATCGTCCGGTTGGAGCGGTAGGTGTAGTAGCCGGTCGTGCCGGACGCGATCACGCCGATGCACGCGAACAGCACCGACAGCTTCGACGTGAGCCCGAGCCTGATCATTTTTCGAACCGCTCCGGCCGGTCGCCCGACACGATGCGGCTCCATAGCGACTCACGCCGCGCGATGTCCTCGACCGGCAGGATCCAGACGAGGTGCTGGTGGCCGGCCTCGAGACCGGGTGGCGGTTCAAGCGTATTCGCGAGCCCCTGGCGTTCGGTCAGCAGCGTGCCGATCGCCGGTTCGAGCATGTAGTTGATCCATGCGAACGCGAGCTCGCGATGCTCCGCGCCGCGCGTGACGCCCCAGCAGTCGAGCCACGCGAGCGCGCCTTCGTCCGGAATCACGTAGCCGACATCCGCACCGGCGCGACGCAGTTGTTCGACCTGCTGCGTGCCGTAGTTGCCGAACATCAGCGCCGCGCGATGCTGGACGAACAGCGCGGTCGCCTCTTCCGGAAGCGTGTAATACGTGAGCAGGTTGCGTCGCAGGTCGACCAGCTTGTGCGCGACGGCAAGGGTCTGCGCGGGCGACAGGTGGAATGGGTCGGGATAGCCGAGCGCGAGCGCGGTGAACGAAAAATTATGCTGCGCGCTGTTGAAGTCGAGCACCTTGCCGCGGTAACGCGGATTCCAGAGTTCCAGCATCGAACGCGGCGCGACCGGCACCTGCTTGCGATCGTAGATCAGTCCCATCGACGAATACGTGAACGGGATCGCATAGGTCGCGCCGTTGCGCACGAGCCCGCCGATCGTCGCGAGCTGCCGGAAATTCGGCAGTTGCCGCCGGCGGTTGGGGATCCGCGACAGGTCGATCGGCGTGAGCAGGTCGTCGCGCGCATAGCGCTGGATCTCGGCCGTGTTGGCCGCGAGCACGTCGTACGGCGGCGGCGATGCACTGTGCATCCGCGACCACAACGCTTCGTCGGAATCGACGAACGTCACTTCGACGCGCACATGGAATTGCGTCTCAAATGCATTGACGACATCGTTGTCCGCGTAGCCGGGCCACGCGAGCACACGCAGCACGACGTCACTTGCAGTTTCGGGAGAAGCGGCGAACGCGGGCACGCATGACAAGCCCACCGCCAACAGGACGAGCAATCGACAGACGGCACGAAGCCCACGCTCGCGCGCGCCAATTCCCCTGATCAAAGGGACCCCGTACGATTGGCCCGACTGCATCCGCCGTCCTTTTTCGAGTCGACGCGTTATCGTGCAACAAGACCATAAAAAATATCGCGGCGCAATTGGAACAAGCCGCACGCGCAGCTTGTCAGCCCATGCGGAGGACGACATGCGTGCAATCGTTCGATCGCATGTCGTCACGAGCAGACGAATGCGCATGCGCGAACAAGGAATGATCAGGAGAAAGTCGTTACGCGACGTTGGCGCTGGACGCTTCCAGGAGAATGGGACGGCGCGAACGAACGCACCGCGGAGCCAAACGCGGACTGACGCGGCGCAAGCACCGGCATCGCCCCGAAAGCGCGGCCGGCCGCGGCCGTCGCACTTTCCTTTTCAGGCCGCCCGTCGGACAATGGCCCGCGCCCGCCGGCGCGGCGCCGCACCGGCCCCGCGCGCGGCGGACACGTGCTCCCGTCCGCATCGATGAAACGCTACGAAACCCTCGCCCACACGATCGCCGACGAAATCCGCAACGGCAACCTCGTGGTCGGCACGCGCCTGCCGTCGCTGCGGCAGATCATCGCGCAGCATGGCGTGAGCCAGTCGACGGTATTTCGCGCGTACTACCTGCTCGAACAGTGGGGGCTGATCCGCGCACGCGAACGCTCCGGCTATTACGTCGCGCCGGGCGCGGCCCCGGCGGCGAACCCGCCCGCGAAACGCCGCGCGAGCCGCGCCGGCGCGACGCGCAAGGTCGACATCAGCGATCTCGTGTTCTCGGTGCTCGACGCCGCGACGCAGCCCGGCATCGTGCCGCTCGGCTCCGCCTTCCCGTCGCCGCAGCTGTTTCCGCTACCGCGCCTCGCGAAATCGCTCGCGCAGGCGACCCGGCTCGTCAGCCCGTGGAGCACGGTCGTCGACCTGCCGCCCGGCAACGAGGCGCTGCGCCAGCAGATCGCGCGGCGCTATCTGGCGACCGGCGTCGCACAGCCCGTCGACGAGATCGTCGTCACGAACGGCGCGCTCGAAGCGCTGAACCTGTGCCTGATGGCCGTCACGCGGCCCGGCGACGTCGTGGCGGTCGAATCGCCCGGCTTCTATGCGGCACTGCAGGCGATCGAGCGGCTCGACCTGCGCGCGGTCGAGATTCCCGTCGATCCGCGTACGGGCCTCGATCTCGATGCGCTCGCGAACGCGCTCGACCGGCACGACATCCGCGCGTGCTGGTTCATGACCAATTTCCAGAATCCGACCGGCGTCACGCTGTCGCTCGACAGGAAACGCGCGCTCGTGGAGATGCTTGCCGCGCGCGAGGTGCCGCTGATCGAGGACGACGTGTACGGCGAGCTCCATTTCGGCCCCGACTACCCGCTGCCCGCGCGCGCCTTCGACCGGCACGGCCTCGTGATGCATTGCAGTTCGTTCTCGAAGACGCTCGCGCCCGGCTACCGGATCGGCTGGGCCGCCGCCGGCCGGTTCGCGGAAAAGGTGCAGCGGCTCAAGCTGATGACCACGCTGTCGGCGAGCATTCCCGCGCAGGCCGGCATCGCGAACTATCTGGAGCACGGCGGCTACGATCGTCACCTGCGCAAGCTGCGCGGCGCACTGCAGGCGCAACTCGCCCGCATGGACGACGCGCTGCGGCGCTGGCTGCCGGCCGGCGTCGAATGGGTACGACCGGACGGCGGGTATTTCCTGTGGCTGTCGTTTCCCGATGCGATCGACGCGATGGAACTGCACCGCCAGGCGATCGCGCGCGGCATCAGCTTCGCGCCGGGCCCGCTGTTTTCGGCCGCGCACGGCTTCGAGCGCTGCGTGCGCGTAAACTTCGGCCATCCGTGGAGCCGCGACATCGAACGCGCGATCCGCGTGCTCGGCGAGCTGGTCGCCGAGCCGGCGGTACGCAAGGCCGGTTGAGCCGCTCGGCGGCCACCCGTCGCCGCCGTGCAGCCGACGCGCACACGGGTTACATTGCAAGCCTCTTCGCTCCTTCGCACGCCTCCCATCTCATGAGTGCATTGCCCTACCTCGATCACGCCGCGCTGCTGACGCTCGCGGCCGAAGCTGCCGGCGTCACGCAGCCGTGCACCTGCACGAAAACCCCGCTTGCCGGCTGGACGAGCCTGCCGCTGTCGCTGCGGGACACGCAGCTCGTCGAAGTGGCGACGCTCGCGCCGCCCGACGACCCCGAGCCGACCTACGACGAATACCATCCGGACCGCACGCGTTACGGATCCGACGACGCGCCGATCGCGCCGCGCCACTTTCCGTACAACCGCTGCAACGTCAGTCGCTGCGTGTCGTGCGGCCGGCTGTATCTGCGCTATCAGGAAGGCGGCGGCTACTTCATCGACCAGCGCATCCGCGCGCTCGATCCGGCGTTGATCGTCGACGCGCAAGCGTAAGCGTAAGCCTGAGCCAGACGCGGGCATGCGCGGCGCATGCCCGGCGTTCGCCGGCGCGCCGTCGATCTGCTGCGCCCTTTTCGTCCCGATCTGCTGCTTGTCCCGCCGCCCCGCGTTCCCTACGCTGTCCCCTGTTGCCTGACACCCGTCGCAACGTCCCCTCCCGAGCGGCGCGCGCCCCCTGCGCCGCCGCTCCTCTCGCGTATCACTTCATGTACCGATATACCGATTTCGACCGGGCGCTCGTGCACAGCCGCGCCGCCCAGTTCCGCGACCAGCTCGAACGCTGGCAGCACGGCACGCTGAGCGAGGACGCGTTCCGGCCGTTGCGCCTGCAGAACGGCTGGTACGTGCAGCGCCATGCGCCGATGCTGCGCGTGGCCGTGCCGTACGGCGAATTGTCGAGCGCGCAGCTTCGCGTGCTCGCCCGGATCGCACGCGACTACGACGTGCCCGACGACGCAACCTATCGCGCCGCCTGCGACGCGCAGGCGCTGCTCGGCACGCTGCGTCTGCCGACCCGCAACGCGCACTTCACGACCCGCACCAACGTGCAGTTCAACTGGATTCCGCTCGCGAAGGCGGCCGACGTGATGGACCTGCTCGCCACCGTCGACATGCACGGGATCCAGACGAGCGGCAATTGCATCCGCAACATTTCGTGCGACGAGCGCGCGGGCGTCGCGTCGGACGAGATCGCCGATCCGCGGCCGTTCGCCGAGGTGATGCGCCAGTGGACGACGCTGCACCCCGAATTCGCGTTCCTGCCGCGCAAGTTCAAGATCGCGATCACCGGCGCGGCCGAGGACCGCGCGGCGACCGACTGGCACGACGTCGGGCTGAAGCTCGTGCGCAACGACGCGGGCGAGCTCGGCTTTCGCGTGAGCGCCGGCGGCGGCATGGGCCGCACACCGCTGATCGCGACGCTGCTACGCGCGTTCCTGCCGTGGCAGCACGTGATGAACTACATCGAGGCGATCGTCCGCGTGTACAACCGCTACGGACGCCGCGACAACAAGTACAAGGCACGCATCAAGATCCTCGTGAAGAGCGAGGGGCAGCGCTACATCGACGACGTCGAGGAAGAGTTCCGCCAGATCGTCGAGCATGACGGCGGCCCGCACACGATTCCGCAGGCCGAATTCGATCGCATCGCGGCATCGTTCGTGCCGCCGCGGCTGAAGTCGCGCACGCTCGACCTCGAGGATGCCGAAGCACGCATGACAGCCCACGCCAATCGCCATCCGGCCTTCGCGCGCTGGCTCGCGCGCAACGTCGCCGCGCACCGCGACCCGGCGCTGCGCATCGTCACGCTGTCGTTCAAGCGCCGCCTGCAGGCGCCCGGCGACGCATCGCCCGAGCAGCTCGACGCGCTGGCCGAACTCGTCGACCGCTTCTCGGCCGGCGAGGCGCGCGTGACGCACGCGCAGAACGTCGTGCTGCCGTGGGTACACGTCGACGACCTGTTCCTGCTGTGGGAGCATGCGCGCGCGATCGGTCTTGCCAGTGCGAACGTCGGACTCCTGACCGACATGATCGCGTGCCCGGGCGGCGATTTCTGCGCGCTCGCGAACGCGCGCTCGATTCCGATCGCCGACGCGATCGCCGAGCGGTTCCAGGATCTCGACATGCTGCACGACGTCGGCGACATCGACCTGCACATCAGCGGCTGCATCAACTCGTGCGGCCACCATCACAGCGGGCACATCGGCATCCTCGGCGTCGACAAGGACGGCGCGGAGTGGTACCAGGTGACGCTCGGCGGCTCGGACGGTTCGAGCGCGAGCGGCCCCGCGCGGCCGGGCAAGGTGATCGGCCCGTCGTTCTCGGCGGACGAGATCGTCGATGTCGTGGACGCGCTCGTCAACGTGTATCTCGACGCGCGGCTCGATGGCGACGGCCGCGGCGAACGATTCATCGACACGGTGCGCCGCATCGGCGCCGAGCCCTTCAAGGTCGCGGCGAACGACGCACGTCACCAGCCGGAGCACGCATGAAACCGACCGACGAAACAGTGAACGCGCGCACGAACGCACGCATCCGGCTGCTGACGCCGGCCGAACACGCCGACGATACACACGCGCCCGACACCGCGACGCTCACGACCCTGACGATCGGCAACGACGAGGAACTGCCGCCGCTCGCCGCACGAATCGCGCAGGCCGCGCGCATCGACCTGCACTTCCCGTCCTTCACCGACGGCCGCGCGTACAGCCAGGCCTATCTGCTGCGCAAGCGCTTCGGGTTCGCCGGCGACCTGCGCGCGACGGGCGACGTGCTGATCGACCAGCTGCTGTTGATGGAGCGCACCGGGTTTTCGAGCGCGGTGCTCGGCGCCGATGCCGATCTCGCTGCCGCGCGCCGGCAGCTTGACCGGTTCCCGGGCTTCTATCAACGCGATGCGAGAACGGTAACGCCGCGGCAGGACGCGGCGACGCAAGTCGAAATGACCGCCGGGAAATGAAAACGGGCGGCCCGCAGGCCGCCCGTCCGATGTACCGCAAGCGCCGCGCCCGCCGCGAAGCGGGCGCCGGCGTTCAGCGCGCCGCCACCGGCTTGCCGAACGCGCCGAGGATCTTCTTCTCGAGCGCGATGTAGTCGTGGCCGAAGTGGTGGTCGCCCCCCGTCTTGATCACGTCGACGCCGGTGTTCGCGAGCGCCGGACACATCGTGTCCTTCTCTTCCGCGCCGTAGAAGCACTGCACGAGCCGCGGCGGCACCTTCGCGATTTCCGGCGCGACCTTCATCGCGTTGTCGCTCGCCGGCATCCCGAGCCAGCCCGTCACGCGGATCTGGAAATCCGCCGCCGGCGCGAAGCCGAGCAGCGACATCACCGAAACCTTGTCGCGCAGGTCGGCCGGCAGCCGGTTGTACGCGAACGGCATCACGTCGGCGCCGAACGAGTAGCCGACCAGCGCCACGCGGTTCGCATGCCAGCGCGCCATGTACGTGCGAATCACGCGCGCCAGGTCGCGGCTCACCTGTGCGGGCGGCTTCTCGCTCCAGAAGTAGCGCAGGCTGTCGATGCCGACCACCGCCACGCCGTCGCGCTGCAGCGCCTCGGCGATCGTCTTGTCGAGATCGCGCCAGCCGCCGTCACCCGAGATCACGATCGCGAGGCGGTCGCTGCCGCCCTTGGCCGGCAGCTCGACGAGCGGCAGGTCCGACACGTCGAGCTCGTCGCTGCTGCTGGTGTCGTGCAGGTGCGACGTGACGAGCGACACGAGCTTCGCGGTGTCGCCGGCCGCGGCCGTTTCGACGAAGCCCGGCATCGCGCGGCGCACGATCGTCGGATCGGGCGGGCACGGCTTGAAGCGCGCATCGAGCTTCGCCGCCGGATCGACCGACACGACGCCGGCGATCGTGTTCTCCGGCGCCATCGACAGGATCTGCTTCGCGATCGCGCCGCCCTGGCCCACGCCCGCGACGATCGGCGTGTAGTAACGCGCCGATTGCGCGAGGCGTTCGAGCTGGTGGCTGACCGCCTCGGCGTCGCCGTCGAGGTGGTGACAGGTTTCCTGCTTCGCGGCGAGGTTCGCCGCGTAGCGCTCCGAATCCACGCCGACCGTCATCGCCCCCGCTTTCGCGAGTGCGTCGGCCGCCTGCTGGTCGGCGGCGCCCCAGCCGCGCTCACGCGAGAACAGCACGACGAAGCCGCGCAGCGGGCCGCTCGGCTTCGTCACGGTCACGGGGCCGTAGCGGCCGCCCGACACGGTTTCCGGTTTCGCCGCCGCCGGCTGCGCCGCGAGCGCGGCGCCGGCCAGCATCATTCCCGCGCAGGCGACTGCCGCCTGCGCGATACGCTTCTTCAACATCATGAACGCCGACCTCCAGCCAGCAGGGACAGATCCGCGAGCGTGACAAACACGCCGACCGAGCCCGAGGCCGCGAGATAGCGCGGCTCCCAGTGCGGCTCGAACTTGCTCTTGAATGCACGCAAGCCACGGAAGTTGTAGAAACGGCCGCCGAAGCGCCAGACCATCAGCCCGAACCGGTGCCACGGCGACGGCATCTTCGCCGCCCCCATTCCCGAGAACGGCGCGATGCCCAGGCTCAGCTTGCGGAATCCCGCTTCCTTCAGGTGCAGCGCGAGCTGCGTAAACAGATACTCCATCGCATACGGCGACGCGTCCGGCAGATGGCGCATCACGCCGACCGTCGCCTCGGTGTTGAGGTCGGTCGTCATGAACGTGACGAAGGCGATCGGCTTGTCGGCCTGGCGCACGAGCATCACCGACTGCGTCGCGAGATAGCCGTCGTGGAACGCGGCCACCGAGAAGCTCTTCTCGCGCGCGTCGCGGCTGTCGAGCCAGCCGTCGGAAATGTCGCGCAGCGACGGCAGCGCGGCCGGCACGTCGGGCGGCGCGATCACCTCGACCGTCAGCGCGTCCTTGTCACCGCGGCGCAGCGCGTAGCGCAGGTGGGAACGATTCGAGCCCTTCAGGTCGAACCGGTCGAGCGCGATGTGCGCTTCCTCGCCGAGCTTCATCAGCGTGAGCCCGGCGTCGAGATACAGCGGCAGCGCGTTCGCGCGTACCTGGTAGAACGCCGCGCGCCCGCTGTGCGCGTGCGCCAGCGCGATGAACTTGCCGATCAGCGCCGGCCATTCCTCGCGCGGGCCGACCGGATCGTGCAGCGCGGCCCACGTGCGGCCGTGTTTCGCGTACATCAGGAACGCGCGACGCGACTCGGAGAACAGGAACGACTTGTCGCCCATCAGCGCGAGGCCCGCATCGCTGCATTCCTGCGCGCGGATGATCTGCTCGGCATCGAGCAGGTCTTGCGCGACGGGCGTCACGAAACGACCGGGCGCCGGGCGCAGCAGTTGCCACAGCGCGAACATCGCGACGAACACGCCGGCCGCCAGCGTCGCGCGCAACGCCCGCGGCGCGCGCTCGTCGAACGCGAAATGCGACCACAGATCGCGCGTGTACGGCACGTCGCGGAACGCGAAGCACAGCACCCACACGGCGAGCACGAGCACCATCGTCACCGACACGAACCAGCTCACCGTGAAGCGCTCGGCGAGCAGCGACGAATGCCGGTTGAAACGGCGGCGGCTGACGAGCAGCAGCACCAGCAGCGTGCCGAGCACGCCGGCCTCGACGAACGCGAGGCCCTTCGCCAGCGACAGCGCGAGGCTCGCGAGCGTCAGCGCGAAGGTCATCCACCAGGCGCCGTCCAGGCGGCGCAGCAGCCCGCGCGCGACGAACAGCAACGCGACGCCCAGCACGCTGCAGATCACCTGCGAGCCTTCGAGCACCCACAGCGGCACGAGGTTGCGCAGGATCGCGATCCGGTGCCAGAACGCGGGCGTCGCGCTCGAGATCACCAGCATCCCGCCGACCGCGAAGGTCACGAGGCTCAGGAACAGCGGCGCCAGTTGCGACACGCGCGCGGCCTGCCGCGACACGAGCCGGCGGCGCAGCGCGCGGCCCTCGAACCCGGCCAGCAGGCCCGCCGACAGCACGAGCGGCACGCCGAAGTAGATCGCCCGATAGGCGATCAGTGCGGCGACCATCGCGTGCGCCGGCACTTCGCGGCCCAGCGTGAAGACCATCGCGGCCTCGAACACGCCGATCCCGCCCGGCGTATGGCCGATCATCCCGAGCAGCAGCGCGGCCGCGTACACGGTGATGAAGGTCGGGAAGCCGACCGGCGCGGCCGGCAGCAACACCCACAGCGTCAGGCCCGCGGCCACCACGTCGAGCACCGCATAGACGACCTGTGCGACGAGGTCGCGCCGTGCCGGCACGTCGAACGCGAGCCATTTGAAGCGTGTGACGACCGGGCGGGCGGTGTTGCCGCACATCATCGTCATCACGGCCAGCACCACGAGCAGCGCGGCACCGCTCCACGTGAGCACACCGGGCGCGACATGCAGCATCGCGGCGAGCGTCTGCGGCACGCAAACCATGCCGACCGCCGTCATCAGGACCAGCGCGAGCGCGAGCGTGCCGCTGGTGAATACCGTCATCCGGCCGATCTGCGCGGGCGTGACGCCCGACACGCCGTACACGCGCGCGCGCACCGCGCCGCCCGTCAGCGCGCCGAAGCCGGTCGCATTGCCGAGCGCCGAGCCGGCGATCGCGCCGGTCCACAGCGCGGCGCGCGGCACCTTCGCGGCGACGTAGCGCAGGCCGATCGCATCCCGGGCGACGAGCGCGAGATAGCTGAGGGCCGTCGCGGCCAGCGATGCGCCCCATTCGACCGCGGACATGTGGCGCAGCTGGCGGATCACCGACCGGTAGTCGACGGATTCGGACAAGTGCTGGAAAACCACGATCAGCAGCAGGCCGATGCCGAGCGCGAGCAGCGGCGACAGCACGCGCTCGTTGCGGATCAGCGTCGAGACACGGGCGATCGCCGCCGCGGCACGGCCGGGCGGACCAGGGTGGCGGGAAGACATAGATTGTTCAGTGGTGGTACATAGCGTGTCGCGGCGCAAGGTGGCCTGGCGGCGACGAATCTGGTTGTTCTGCGTGGGCGGTCGGCCTGGGACGAAGGCAGGCGGCGCCTGGATCAGAAAATTACGAGTATACGGATTTTATATTACAGAATCTTTCGATCGTGCACAGGGCGGTTTGGGCGCGGCGGTCGCATCAACGACGCATCAAATTCATGCGCAAGGTGCGCATCATACCGGGAACCGCCGGGGATTTTTCATCAGATGAATGACTTGTGACGCATTTGGGAGAAATTCTCCCGGTCCGGCCAAGCCAGCGAGGGCAAAACCGCGACCGGGCGCGGGATTCTGGAATGGGGACAGATCGTTGCGCCCGCCTCACGGGCTCTTCATCGCTCCGTCATCGCGCCTGTTCAAGGCCGAAATTATCGCTCGCAATCGAACGTCAATCCGTGATGGTCACTTCGACGCGACGATTTCTCGCCCTTCCCGACGCGGTACCGTTGTCCGCCAGCGAATCGGCATCGCCGTTTCCCGCGACACTGATACGTGGCGCCGATACGCCAGCCGCAACGAGAATTTGGGCCACGTGCCGGGCTCGCACTTCGGAAAGCGCCTGGTTAGATGCCTGACGTGTCGAACTGATCGGTGTGCTATCCGCGTATCCCGCCACCCGGACGGTCGCGCCCTCGGTCACCGCCGCGATTTCCCGGCCGGCCGAAGCCGCCACCGAAGCACCCCACGGCGCCACCGTTGCTTCCCCGGGCCCAAACATTCCGCTGAATCGGAGCGTCAAGGCATTGCGCCCGGAGTCGCGGATCAGTTCGACATTCCCTGCAGCAACTTCATCGCGAAGGCGCAGTTCCAGATTGCGAGCCAGCGCATCGAGCGGCGACGCCCGGAGCCTCTCCTTCGTGCGAACCGAACGGTCTACGGCGGCATACCCCCCGGCTCCCAGCAGCAACGCAACGGCGAGACCTCCTACGAACCTCGCTCGCGACCGACGCACCGCCGCCGGACGTACCCACGGATCGATCGTCTGTCGCGGACGTTTAAGCGGCTCGCTGACGCGACTCACGCTCTGTCCACCCGTCATGACCACGTCGTGTACGTGTTCGCGAATGACCTGCAAGCGCTTTTGACCACCTGCTTCAAATCGGTATCGCCCACGAAACCCGAGATCGAGCACGTTCTGGTACAACTCGATCAGATCGAGGTTCTCGCGCGGATGGCGCATTGCCTCGTCGATCAGCCGGAAAACACGGTCGCCGCCCTGACGATCATGTCCCAACGCACTCGCCAGGCTGTTGTCCTGCCATTCGACGCCGGTTGTTTCGCCCTTTCCCCAGGGCGTCTGCATCGCCGCCTCGTCGAGCGCGGAGCACAGACAATAGCTTGCGCACCGGACATGCTCGTGGCGGACCTGAAGCTCACTGCAGATCCGGGTGAAGAGACGAACTTCCTGCCCCAACCATCGACGCCACCGTGCAACAGCGTCGGCATCGAGCGTTTCGGGCGTATTGGCCAACGCCTGCAACAGAACGCGCGACGCTTCGAGCAGCGGGTTGACCGCCTGCTCCGCGGCCTTGAGCCGTGCGGCAACGGGCGGCGACACCACGGCTCCTGCATCGCCCTGCGGATCGGTTGTCGATAGAGTCATCCTGATCGATCCCTCCCGGTTCAGCGGAAAGCGCTTACCGCGCTCGCCGGCAACATGCCTCGCGGCAATCCCGGCGGCGGGCCACTATCCGGCAGGTTGAACACAGACATCGTGCTGGGACACTGGAATGTCTTCAGCACGTCGCTCGTCAGCGGATTCGCGACACTCCCCGTGCTCGCGACGTCGAGCGCCGCTTGACGACCGTCGAAATTGAACGCGACGCGCGTGCGGCCCGGCGTCGCCGTCTCCACCACACGACCTTTCTGGAGCAGGCGCATCACCGCCCAAGGCCCGTCCGCTACGATCGTCGACGTGTCCGGCCGAATCCGCGGATTGGCCGTGATTTCCGTGTGGACGCCGCCACGCGGTCCCGGCCACGTGACCGTGAAAGGCGCGACCGGACCGTGTTGATAAAGCGTCGTCTGTCCATCGATGTCGAGCGACAGGCTCATGATCGTCGGATCGAGCTCGGGAATCCGGATGTCGGCCTTCCACGTCATCTGCTTGTGGCCGGGATCATTGAAGAAGACGTCGCGGATTGCCTTCGCATGCTCGAACGGCTCCAGGTCCGGCCCCTGCACGGGTTCGGTCGCGCCCGGAAGCGTCCGGTAGCGCCAAGGCTTCGCGGCCGTATCGACGAACGGTGCAAGCGTTTTTGCGAAGAAGTCGTCGATCACGCCGCCCTGCGCGAACACGCGCGTAAAGTCGTCGATGCTGACGTCGCGCTTGCTGTCGGGCGAGAACGGATAATTGCCCTCGATCGTCAGCCGGCAGGTGTCGCCGACCACTGCCTGCATCTGGCGCGACAATAGCTGACCGATGCCCTGGTTGACTTCGCGCGAACCATCGGCGGCGAGCTGCAGCAATACCGCGCGGAATGGCGCGGGCATCGTGTCGGCCGTCATTTTCAGTTTCGCGGCTACGTCGCTCGCCGGTGGCATGCTGTTGTTCGACAGCGCATTGTCGGCAACGGTGAGCGTCGTGTAATAGTCGTTCAGCAGGTTGGTGACGCCGTCCAGCCCCGTCTTGTCCGCCTGCGTGGCGGCCGGTTGCGTATCGGATTGCGCATCCACGCTCCCTGTCACGACCTCGCGCAGCGCCGCAAAGTGATTGTCGACGAGTTCCCGTTCAACGCGTTCCGACGCCCGAATGCCCAACGCCTTGTCCGCCTTCTGATTGAGCTGATCGGCGGCCCGCTGCAGCAGCGAACCGTCCGACGCGGCCATCGGCTGCGTGAGCGTCGTCTCGTGCACGGCTGCGCGGGCAAGCCGCACGAGTGGCGAATCGGGCGCCGCGAAGCTGCGCAGCACCTTCAGATTGAACGCAAGGCTCGTGCCGCTCACGGTCCGGATGTCGTCGAGAAACGCGTCCCACTGCTGGGCGTATTCCATCAGGTATTCGCGGCGGACCGCGTCGGTCAACGCATCGTCCGCGCCCGTCGCATTGCTCACACTCTCAGCCGTTTTTTTTTGAGCCGAATCCGACACCCCCGCCAGATACGAGCGCCCCATCACCCACGCATCGTCGTCTCGCGCGATCTGCACGAATTCGGGCAACCGCTTGTCGAACAGGTTCCGATAGCCTTCATACGTGAACAGACCCGACACGCCGCGCGACAACGGCGCGTCACTCGCCCGCGTGAACACCGTGCCGGCCTGCGGGCCAACCGCGCGCAGGAGCGTAAACTCGTCGGGCGCCTCCTTGAGCATGGCCGCCTTCGCGCGCTGATAAAGGCGATCGGTTGCGTTGCTGCCGTCGAGAAACGCGCGCGCCTGCTGCACCAGGGCATCGTTGCGGATCAGCGGCGATTGCACCACGCGCTCTCCGGAGAAAAGCTGCTGCACGTGGTCGATCATCGACGCGCGTCCACCGAAAACCGCCGCGCTGTCGGTCTTCGCCCAGTCGTCGAGCACCCAGGCCTTGACGTCATCTGCATTGAACTTCGCCTTGTCGTACAACATCAGGTATACACGCAGCGCATCGTAGGCGGCTTTCGGGTCCTTACTGGCGATCGCGCCGGACATGACGTCTTCCAGGCGGCGCACGATCTGCGGCAGCAGCAGGTTGTCCTCGAGCACGTCGTAGGCATGGCGGCTTTCGGTGGCGATGTCCCCTGGCGTATAGAGACCGTAGCGCCACGTACTGTCCGGGTTCGACAGGTCCAGGCCCGGGAAGGTCGGCAGATAGCGCGCGTCGGTCAGCGGGTCCGGCACGGCTTCCGGTTTGGGTTCCTTGTAGAGCTGGGTGACGCGAGCCGTGAGCGCCTGCACCTTTCGGCCGATCGCATCGAGATAGTCGCTGTTGTGGCCGAAGCTCGCGCGGAGTCCGATTGCCAGCCACACAAATAACAGCAGCGCCAATGTGTGGCCGATCAGGCGCAAAAGCCGGTAGCGATATTCCCAGCGCAGGTTGGGGCTCACCAGATGCGCTTCCGGGAACACGACGCGAGTCAGGAGGTCGTGCAGGAAGAAACCCTGGTTGCCCTCGGCACGCGCGGACGAAGCGGGAACGTGGTCCTGAGTCGACAGAAGACGTTGAACGACTGTACTGCGCTCCACGACGAACTCGCCGTCCCGTTGTCGAGCGCTCGTGAAGTACACACCGCGCAACGTCGAATGGAGCTGGGTATCGTCGTAACGCGAGTCGAGAAACACCCGCTCGATCAAGTCGAGCAGCGGTCCGAGCAGCGCAGCAAACTCCTCGGGCAACGCGGCAAGCGATCGGCGCTTGCGCGAATCGTACTCATCTTGCAGATGCGTATCGATCGAACCGCTAAGCCGTTGCGCGAGTTCGGCAAGTTCCGTATGGCAGCGCGCGCGCAGCCCTTCCTTCGCGACCGTTTCCTTGCCATACGGAAGCGTGAAGCCCCATGCCTGCGCCCGCCCCTCGGCCGTCAGCGCCCCGAAATACTCGGCGAAACCTGTCAGACGATCCATCTTCGTGACCATCACATAGACAGGAAAACGAATACCCAGCTCCTGCCTCAGTTCCGCCAGCCGCGCGCGCAACGCGGCAGCCTCCGCCACACGCGCCTGTTCGTCGGCGCTTGCCAGCGTGGCAAGATCGATCGTCAGCAACGCGCCGTTGATCGGCGCGCGAGGACGATGCCGGCGCAGCATGCCCAGAAATCCAAGCCATTCCGCACGATCGACCTTCTGTCGACGCTCACCCGTACCCTGACCGGGCGGAACGACATGGCCGCTGGCCGTTGACGTGGCGGCGGCTTTCGATTGCGACGCCTCATTCTGCTTCGCGTCCTCTACTGCACCATCCGCAGCCGGCTCAGCAGCGGCGCCGTCCTTGCCCGGAACGCCGGTTGCCGGCTTTCCCGTTTCCGAGACGGGCGCATCGACGTCCTCGGCCGTCGACATGCCATGACGCGTGTAGTAACCGGCCGTGTCGATCAACACTGCGTCATTGGTCAGCCACCAGTCCACCGAAACAGCGTCACCGACAGGTGTCCCGACCGCGCGCTGCATCTGCTCGGCAACGGGAAATGCCAACCCGCCGTTCATCAGTACGCTGGTCTTGCCGGACCCTTGCGAACCGAGCGTGATGTACCAAGGCAGCCCGTACAAATAGCGCTTTCCCTGGAACAGCTTGCCAAGACCGCGTGCGCCGGTGCGCATCGATTTCAGCCGCACGAGCGCGCTCGTCACGATCCCTTCGATTTTCCGCAGGCGTGGTGCGGCAGGCGATTCATCCTTGCGGCGATCCAGGCGCAACATCTTCTTCATGAACGCATCGTCTTCGCGCATTTTCCGCCACAGGCGGAACAACCCGACAAGAACGAAGACGGCCACCACCAGCGCGATCGCGGTGAGTCGGGCCGACACGGGCTCGAACGGCGCCGTATGGCCGAGCGACAGCAGCGGCGCCGCATACCAGATCAGCAGGCACAGCAACGCGACAAACACGACGCTCGTCGACAAGCCCACGAGCCAGAGCAGCACGCCGGCGAGCAACAGCGCGATCAGCAGCACGCGCATGCCGGCGCCGGCGAACGGCTTGAGCCCGCCGAACGCGAAAAACGGGCCGACGAACCAGATCACCAGTGCGACGACAATCAGTGCGAGGAACGCGAGGAACTGGCGCGAGGCCAGAAACGACAGGAACTGAAACTTCTTCATGTGTTATTCCGGAAACGGATCTGGCTTAGCGTGCGACGTCGATCTCGACGCGCCGGTTTTGTGCGCGCCCCTGCGCGGTGCGGTTGTCTCCGACCGGATCGGCATCGCCCTTGCCGACGGCTTCGAGACGCTTCGCCGCCACCCCAGCGGTTTGCAGCATCTGCATGACCTGGGTGGCGCGCTCTTCCGACAGCACCTGATTCGATGCGAAATGCCGGCTGCGAATCGGCACGTTGTCTGTGTAGCCGATGATCGTTACCTTGCCCGGCACCTTGACGATCTCTCCCGCGATCTTCGAAATCAGCGGATTCATCGATGCCTGAACCGAAGCGCCGCCGGGCTTGAACATCGCGTCGCCACGGAACGTGACGGCGCTGTGGCGGGCATCCTCATCGACACTGACGGTGCCGGCAGCGATTTCGTCCTTGAGCAACTGTTTGAGGTGCAGTTGCTGTGGTGGCGCAGGTGGCGGTGTCATGCGGGCGATGTCGGCAATCTGCTTCTGGACGTCCGCGCTGCGACTGAACAGTTCGTACTTGAACCATCCGAACAGTCCGAGCAGGATGACCGACAGGACGGTGACGGTGATCCATACCGGAAAATCGGTGAACGACAGGCGCTTGCCTGTCGCGGTCGATTGCCAGTGGGGCGATAGCGTCAGCGGCACAGGTTCGCGCTGCGACGTGATCACGTTATAGAGCCGCTGACGAATCGCGTCGTGCTTGCGCTTGCCGTCGGTCACGCCTCGGTAGCGGCCTTCGAAACCGAGACTGAGAATCCGGTAGATCACTTCCAGCAGGTCACGATGCTCGTGAGGGTCTTCCAGCAAGCGGCCGATCAGCAGGTAGACCTTGTCGCCGCCCTTGAGGTCTCCGTGGAAAGTGGTCGCGAGTCCACCTTGGATCCATTCGATCGCCGACGAGCCTTCCTTGCCCCATGCGGTTTGCGCTACTGTTTCGTCGAGCGCCGTGCACAGGCAGTAACTCGCACCGATCATGTGATCGCGGCGAATATTGGTCTGTTCGCATAGCCTCTCGAACACACCGACTTCCTCTACGAGAAGCCTGCGCAACAACATGACCGCGTCTCCCGACTCAAACCTTTCCGGCATGTCAGCCTGCGCACGCAGCAACACACGCGATGCCTCGAGCAAAGGATTCGATGCGGTCTTGACCTTGGCCACGCGCTGCTCGAAAACTTCGGGAGGCGCAATATCCTGGCTGACGGGCGTATCCTCTTCCCGGTTCAGCGCGTCGTCCAACGTTTCTTCTCCGTCCGGGGAAGTGTGCACGGCACCAATCGGCACACTGGATTTCCTTGGTGTCGACATAGCTAGCGCCCCACCTTGGCCGTCGAAGCGGCAATCAACCGGCAGCCGCATTCGGTGCGGTGGCCGTGCAATGCCACGTAACGCCCGCCGACGCTAAGCGTCGGATGGGCTTCGATAATCTTGTTGATGCCGTGCGGACGTCCGTCCGGATAGGTTTCCGGACAATCGACAAGATCGTGCAGGCGGGCTATTTTCTTGCCGCCGATTTTGTGGGTATCCGAGCCGGTAATGATCCGGCCGCCATGGTCGGTTGTATCCCCGACGACTGCGATGCTCGTTGACATGGTGCTATTCGTAGGCTGGCGCGCTTACTAGCGCGGAAGATTGCTGAAGTCGAATTTCACCGGGGGCGGCAAAGTCCTCGACCGCTCGACAACGAACTTGCCGCGATCCGTCGCCGCTTTCTGCTCTAGCGATGCGGCGACGGCCGTGGCTTGATCCGTAAGACCGAGGTTACGGACACGCCTGTCATTGCCGACAAAGAACGTGCGCGCCCATCCATAGCCACCTGGTGAGTATTCGTGAAAATACGGGACTCGAAACCAGGCGCGGCTGTCGTGTACGTAATCGTCCATTAGGCGCACGACGGCTGGCGAGAGCTTCCGCACTGCTTCGTCTGACGTGTGCTCAAGTAGAAACGGCAACATCTGCGTTTCCGGAGCCAGCACGAAGTCCAGGACCGGCTGGTAGGCGGCGACAGCGCCAAGGAGTTGGATGGCGAGATCACGATCGCCCAACCAAACGGTGTTCGAACCTTGTCGTCGGTGAGAACCCGCGTCCTTTCGATCGACGGTCAAATAGTAGGCGTTGGGGTTCTGTGAAATGAAAATCTCTGCCGAGAAGAGCCCGCTCCCCATCTTGACTGCTTTCGCAGGCGCCTGCGACCAGTACACCTGCAAGCGCGTTCGCTGATCGGGGCGCAAATATGCCAACAGGAGACGAAATTCCTCGGCCGCCTCGAGAAGGTCCGTCTTGTCATTGGTGGTGATGTCCGTCGCCCCCTCTCCAGGTCGACTTTCCTTTCCGTTATCTGCGGCGGCCTCAAGTATCTCCTTGTCCTTCTTCTTGATTTGCTCGGCAAGTTGAGCGGCTCGTTTTCTAAACGCATTCGACTCGACCGGGTTCCGGATCGTTCCAAGCGCCGCGGCCTCAAGCGTGTTCTTCCGAATTTCAAGTTCGCGCTTTTCACGCTTCAGCCCGTCAAGCCGAGCTGATGATCCCTTTTGCTCGATGCGCTTTTCCAGTCCGTACGGGGTGACATGGTCCTCCCGCGCACGGCGGAAGAATTCCTGCGACGTAATGTACGTGTGAGAATTGCCTACATCCGCGCGCAGTGTCCTCCACGCGAGAGATTGCCCCATGCCAATACGCAACGCTGTTTCAACGCTGTCGAGCGGCTTCTGATTGACGGTTGACAGCCAGTCGTTAAAGGCTTGGACGACTGCTGAAGAAATCCGAAAATCCTGCCCGACAACCTTCGGAAGCGGATTTTTATCATTTCTTGTCAACAGCGGCACCCCAGCCTTCAGCGCCTCAATGTACATATTGTGCAAGGCAATCTGACTGAGCTTACTACCCTCTCCCGCTCTCGATTTACCCTGGTCGCCGACAGGATAACCACCGCCGACGTCAGAATGCACTCCGGGGTAGGCAATCTCGATCCTCCGGGGTTCGCCTATCGGATATACCTGCCGCTCCCGAATAGAATCGAGCGGGAAACTCATCCGCTGTTCGTGGATTGAGAAGAAGTGCACACATTTCTTGACCGATACGGGAACGTTGAGTGCCCCTCTTGATGTCCACGCCCAATGCCCATCTAGTTCTGCTCGATCGATCGCCGCAGTAGCGGTATCGGGTATGCCAACCGATGCGACTGTGTCGAAGATCCCCAGGAAATTGACTTCGTACGGAATCGCACCGGCAATCATTCCACCCGGTGCCCACGAGTTGATGAGACGATTCACGAACACCCGTGCGCCGGCGGCTCCGCGAGAAAATCCAAAAACGTTAACCCACACCTTCTTAATCGACCGGTTGAGCTGCCCGCCCGGGCTGCTGTGCTTCCTTTGAAGCGCCGACAGCTCCCCATGTATTCGCTCAAGCTTCGATCGAACCTTGTATCCGTAGTAAAACATAGGACTACTTGCCGCCGCTCCTGCAACGCGGCTGGTCTTAGCAATGTTAGCGACGGCTGAAGCCAGAGTTCCGTTGGACGCGATGACCTCATCGTCGATCAGCGTGCACACCCCCCGTGCTTCGGTGTTATCCATCAGCGCGCTACCTGTCATTGCTTGATGCAGCGCGTTCAGCAAGCGGGTGTATCCCCACGCCACGCGCATGCCGAAACCAGCAGCGAATGCCTTACCCTTCGCCGTGAATTCTGTCTCACCGATTTCACGAAATGGAGTACCAACACCGGGCACGTAGAACCGGTACTCCCCATCCGCGTAGTTGTAACTACATGCGTTGAATAACCTTGCGACGTTGCTATGCGTGGGCCTCTCCGCGCTCTTTATGTCCTCTTCCAGATTGTTATTCGTGCCGTCAAAGAACAAATTGACATGTAGTGTCTGTGGGCAACCTGGCGTTTCCCCAGCCAAGGCACTCTTGCCCATTGATCGGGCAGCCGCCCCTTCGGACAAACGTCCTCGCGCGTCGAATGGTTCTGGCCAACGGATTTCACTCATCGCACTTCTCCTCACTTCTGGTTCAATTCCGGATCCAGCACGCCTTGCACGATGTAGGGATCCCGTTCAGCTGGTTTAACTGGCATCGGTGGTTTATCCTGAATTTCAACGCGAATACGATCGCCCGGAAGAAAATGCACCCAAAAGCCATAGGTCCGCGGCCCATACGGCGGAACTTCCGTGGTCGCCGTGTACCATTGATCACCGCTTCGATCGTCGTCGTAGGGATGCGTGTCACGTCGCCACTTGACCACGAGCTTCATGCCAGATCGCCATTTGGAAGGAATACTGATGCAACACATTCCCCCGCCACCACCAGAGCGAGACTCGCCATGCCGTTTCGGAAAAATGTTTGGCCCTCCCGCCCAAAGATCTTGGCCTTCATTCCCGACTCGGAAACCTGCAATGTAGTAGTCGGTATAGTTGTAGCCGCTCACATCTGACGGATCACTCTCGTCCGCATCCGAGCAACCCGCCAGTGTCAACAACAACCCAACGACGAATAGCGCGGCGAAACGCTTCCAGATAGACACGATCATTCCGCCCCCCCCCGGTTCTTGAAGTGCCGTCTTGTTCTCGAGGCTACGCATCAACTCCCGCCAGACATAGGCCGGAACCATTTCGAACGATTGCACTAACGGAGCCCCGCTGGCGACACTCGACCGAACCGCCAATCGAATTTCATCGTGGCGCTCGAAGGACTCTCCATACTGGTACGAGGCCACACAGAACGCGTGGCGGTCCGCGCGTGAAGTCAGCCCCCACTCACCTGCACGGTTATAGCGTCGAAGGAAATCCTGGAATCTCTTTGCATACGACTGGTTCCCATCGATCAATCCAAGATCGCTCAACTCGCTCATGAGCGCATGAGGTTCATCATGCCGTTCCAACTCATCGAGTTGCTGTTGCCTAAAGGACAGGGGAAACTCTCCCGCATCTGCGGCCGACGTACGCACGTCGATTCCAACGTGTTGCCACTCCGAGCGGCCTCCCCGGTACATCCACATCGTCAACGGACGAGTTAGTTCGGCCTGTGCCGCTTTCCCCCATACTTCCAGAATCGACGGAAGCGAACGCGGGTCGAACCAACGGATCAGTGCCTGCATCCCTTCGCCGATGTCGACAAATAGAAAACGCTTTAGGTGCAGCTTGAGCTCATCAATACTCAACGCGCTACGCACCACCGTGAAGCACGGTCGATACCGGTCCATCTCATCGATTTGGCGAACCCATTCACTCTTTGCATCGTCGATCTCGAAGAGGATCGGGGCAGCGTTTCCGGCTTCCTCCTCCGGTAGCCCTTCAAATAGCGATCGCACTTCTGGCGAGAATTCGAGCACCCATGTAGCCATCGATTCCGGATACTGAGCACCATCAACCAGACCGTAAAGTTTTGCGTTGCCGTCTACTATTGTCATGAAGCAAGTCTCAAAGCCGAGGAACAGCGGATGCGCCGCTCTTCGCGGCTTTCAGCAGGCACTCGATACACACCTTGGGAACGTGAAGCTCGACAGGCACCTCGTCTGGCTGCGGGAAATAGTGGTTCGCGGCGTGCGCAAGCCAGGCACCGCTGGTGCCACTCTTGATACTTCCCTGTTCAAGCTCGAGATAGCTGCCGCCCCCGTTCAACACCAGCTTCTTCTTCGCGCTGATATGAATCGTGTCGCTGGTCACGTTGACTTCAAGCAGGGCGAGCAGATTGATCGCCTTCTTAAGCGCGTGAATGTCAATGTCCCCGTCTGCCGCGACGGATTTCATGCCGCCACGCGCAGCAAACTGGCGCAGCGTATCCTGTGCGCTGATGAGGACACTGCCGTTCGCCGACGCCGCGATGTGCTCCCCGCTCGTCAGCGCGACGTGCTGACCACTCGCGATATGCGTTGTCGCTGGCGTCGTGGTCTGGATACCGGCAGCGCCCGCGATAACGACATGCGGCGCGCCGAATTCAAAAAAACCATCGGCGGCGGCGCCTTGCGATCCGCCTATCGCAGCGTTCTGTTTGGCGAGAGTCTTGGCGACTTCCTCCTGATGACTGTTCGCGTCCTGAGCCGTCGCCTGCTGCGCCAGTTGCGCGATCATCGTCTGCCAACGCTCGGCCTCTTCGAGTCGGGCGGTCGTTTCACCCATGTCGGTCACATGGGCCTGCGCGTTTTGCCGAACTTCAGTCGTGAGCAGCATGCCCTGCCCGGCACGAAATACGCCATGACCATCCGTGCGCAATTCAGCCCCGCGACCGCGCTCATCCTGCCGCCCCGCATTCCCGGCAATGCGCGTGATATACCCGAGATTCAACTGCGAGGCGCCTTCGTCACTCGACAGATGCGCTTGGATTTTTCCGTTCGTATCGTCGAAGGCGAGCGTATTCGCCCGACGACCGCCGACCTCCCGGCTGCGATAGCCGGCCAGCGTCTGGTTTTCCGGCAATGCGAACGGCGGCATGTTGAACGCATTGGTCGCACTACCTACGATGATCGGCAAGTCCGGATCGCCGTTGACGAAAGCGACTTCGACCTCATGCCCACGGCGCGGCAGAAAGATTCCGCCGAATTGATCGCCATGCCACGCACCGGCCACGCGCACCCAGCAACTTGAACGCTCGTCGTTATTGCCAAGCCGGTCCCAAAGAAACTGGAGCTTCACCCGGCCATATGCATCGGTCCAGATTTCCTGATTCTCCGGACACGTCACGACGGCATATTCGACGCCTTTCATACGTGGCTTTGCAATCGTACGCAGCAGCCGGAACGGTTCATTAGTCGGCTGCACCGTAAAATCCGCTTCGCAACGGTATCGCTGGCCGGATCCCGACGCTTCGCCAATCTCCTCGATCGTCAGCTTGCAGGCGATCACCACATACTCGCGATTCGCCGCATCCTGCGGATAATGCGACAGCACGAACGTCTGGCCGGTCACCACGCCACGCAGGTTGCCTGTGCCGTAGGCCCTCAGCCCCTGACAACGCCAAGCCTCCATCTGCACCAGCGTCAGGTACTCCGCTTCCGTGCGTGGCTCGTTGTGATCACCCGAGAGCCCAGCCGCGCCAGCTTGCGGCTGCGCGTAATCGCCCCATGTGTAATGCTCCTGGTGGGCGAGCCCCGTGTCGCGAGGGTCTTCGTGCATCACCTTCAGGTCCGCACGCGGCAACGTATAGTCGTAGTCGACGCTCGTCACCGCGCCCGTGGTCAGCGCATGCGAGACCGAGAAGTCCTGAATGTGTTCCTCGTCAAGCCGTCGACCGGTCGGCGGCTCGTAGCGAAGCGCGGCATAAGCGTCACCAAGCGGTTTGAGCGCACCCATCGAGTCGCATAGCACGAGCCGATGCTTGCCTTCGCTATGCTCGAAGAAGTAGTAGATTCCCCACTCTTCCCATAGGCGCTGCAGGAACGTCCAGTCGCTTTCGAGGTGCTGGCGTTGAATGTCACGCTTGGGCCATGCCTTGTTCGGTCGCGGTGTCGTGAGACGCTTTTCGACAGGGAACGGATAGGACGAGAGCACCGCATCGGTGATCTCGACCACGGACATATCCTGAAAGATTCGGCAGTCACAATTCTTGGTCGCATGCCAGAGCCACGGCCGCAGCGTGAGTGCATACACGATCGAACGACCGTCTTCACGCACGATCATCGCATGGCTCACGATACCGGTGATCTCGCGTGCGCCCGCACCTAGATTGGCCATTCCGGCGTTGCCGGCCAAGCCGGGAATGAAGCGGCCCTTGCCCTCGAGCTGAATCGATACGGTCACTTCCGTGCCGATCAGCGTGTCGAGTTTGACGTTCGCCGCGATGCTCTGCGAAAACCCGAGTGCATCCGGCGTTTTCAGTTCGAGCGTGTACTCGAACAGTTCTCCGATGGCTTCGCCGCCGATCAGCTTCACCGGAGTGAGGATCGACTGTCCACCGTACATCGGCAGCGCGGCGCCGGAAGCCGACAACGTCCGTGGTGCATCAAACAAAGCCATTCCGGGATCTCCGTTGAATCGATTGGATCATTGATCGTCTGTCATGTATTCGGCACGTGACGGATGCCCTACCTTACTTCCAACTATTCACGTGAAGACAACCCGACAATATCGCCTGGAAGATTAAATAAGCGATCGTGACCGCGGCCTTCTTGAACATATTTCATCACTTATGTTGCCTCGAATTCTGATCGCGAAAACTGACCAAAAGAATTTCCCGATCTGTAACTAGAAACTGATAACTACGCAAGAAGGATTCGTCCATCCCCGTCCCGCGCCAACCTCGATCTTTCGACCAGACAAAAAATTCCCAGCGACCTTCCTCGCTATACATACCGAACACTGCCGAGCCATCGGACGACATACCTAATGCATAGGACTTGCTTCCTTCCGGGCCCAACTTCACCATCCCTTCCTTCGCAGTCCAACGAAATACGTGGCTTGCATCTCTTCGATTGGGGCCGTCAAACGTGGTGCCGACAACAACTGAGCCATCTCGTGATACGCCCATCCATCGAGGGAAGTTGTCTTTCCCTCCCGCGTAACCGATAATCTGCATGCCCGCCGTCTTGGTCCAGTAAAAGACCGATGCGTGATTCCGATAAAAATCGGAAGCCCACCCCACAATCGTTGAACCGTCACCGGAAACGCCAAGCGCTGCACTATCGGTCAGATTTAAAGCATTGAATACCGAATTGTCTGCAAGCGACTGCACTCCCTCCTGTTCGGTCCAATAGAACGCTTTCGGATCGAAGTCTCGCTCCCACGACGTGCCCACAACGACCGTGCCGTTATCCGAAATACCCGACGTTTCGACCTGACGCCAACCCACCCCAAACTTCCTCACCCCTCCCTTTTTTGTCCACCGAAACCCTTGTGCTCCGCGCCCCTCACTACGAGTCGCTCCGCTGATTGTCGATCCATCCGCAGAGAGGTTATAAGCACGCGTTACTTTTGAGCCGGGTATACGTAGATACTGGAACCCCGTTTGAGCGGTCCAGCGAACCGCCCTTGATGTTTCACTTGACTCATCCGACCGGAACCCGGCAATCACGCGTCCGTCAGCCGACGCCGCAATACAAGCCGCCGCATTCGTGTGACGTGGAGGATCGAGGACAACCAACCTAAACGACCACGGGGATGTATCAACAGTCTCTTCACCGGCGCTCAAATTACCCGCGCCAACGAGAATGGAGACCGCGAATGCAAGGCGAGCGGCAACTCGACCGCGTCCGCACGACGCAATGATGGAAATTTTCACCCTCTTTGATCTCCTGGTTAACTCAATACATGTGTCTGACGAAGCCGGCGCCGAGATTGGTCATTTCAGCGTCGCTGGACCAACGTGGATTGAAATTCCCATTGCTCTCGAGCCAAATCAATACGGTCACGTATGTGTCAATCAGCTCGAATCGAGCGGCTTCGCCGCGACATCAATTCACATCTCGAGTCCGATGCCGATGGATCAAACTCTGCTGTCTGAATCTTGAATCTCGAATGTCGTATTCGACTCCGGAAATGCTGATCGGACGGCCTGAATATCGCGAGTATTCTTCTGGACAGCTACCGCACCGAAGAGACCGAGCACAAACGCCATGGCATAGAAGCCCTTTTCGCTCAGCGCGAGCGTTGCATTGAACAGCCCGACGCAGAGCAGCAGAATCGCGAGGATGAGCGACGTCCAGCTCAGGCCGTAGTAGATCCCGGTGACCGGAATCCCCTCGACGCGATCGCGAACGCTCTTCTGCAACGAAATAGCCGCGTAGAGTCCGTACGCCAGCACCGTGAAGTAATACCCCCGCTCGTTGAGCTGCATGTCTGAGTTCCACAGGCCAATCAGGTATGCACATGCGCCCGCAAGCAGCGCGCCCCATGAGGCTGCAACGAATGCAAACGAAGGCTGTTGAGCTGAACGGTCGATCATCAGATTTCCTTTTTGAGGTGATTCGCTTCTTCGCGTGACCGCGCTTATGCGCGTACGCCCCACAACTCGAGCTTGAGCGACGGAAACTCCCCCGCCACGTGCAGCGCAACGCCACCATGCCGCGCGACTTCCTCCCAAAGCGGCCCGCCCTGGGTCAGTTCGTAATAGATGTATCCCGCGTTGAATGGAATCTGCCGCGGCGGCACCGGCAGCGCTTGCAGGCCGATACCCGGCAAGTGACTGCGCACGAGGCTCGGCAGCTTGTCCGACGGCCCCGCCTTCGCCTGCGCCAGAAACTGCTGCTGCAGCACATCCTGCGGCATCGCCGCATGCACGGCCAGCACCAGTGCGGTGAACCCTTGCATATCAACCGGATCGACCACCGCGTTACGCATGCCGTGACCGCGATCCTCCAGCACGATGCTCTGCGCGCTGCGCACCAACACGGCGTTAAGCAACCGGTGCGAGTCGTCGACGACCGGCTTCAGACACACGTGCGGCGTCGTATGCTGATACGGCGGGTGCGTTTCGAGCGGCCGGCGCGTGTCGGTGCGCAAATGCGTCGATAGCTCGCCCGCCATGCCGATCAAGAGCGCATACACATCCGCCGGCGACGTCGCTGGCACCCGCAGCAGATGCTGCAGCAGCGGCTCGTAGCGGTTCAGAATCTGCAGCAGCAGGTAATCGGTAACCGTTGCCGCGCTCGCGGTCGTGTCATCAGTGCCGGCGAGCCGCTGCGCCAGCGCATTCGCGCGCAGGCGCGCGAGATCATGAATCTTCGTGACCCAGCGCGTGAGCAGGCCGCTCGCGCCGTAACCGGATACCGGCGGCACGAGCGTGTCGTCGAGCACGATGCTGCCGTCCGCGCGGATCGTCTTCACGCACGTGAGTGCGAGACCGATCCAGGCATCGCCCAGTTCCTTCTCCGGCAGCAGGCGTACTCGCAAGTTCGACAGTTGCACCGACTCGGGCGCAAGACCGATCGAGTTCGTGTCGCGCAGCTCGGTGTCGAACACCTGATAGCGTGCGAGCGAATCGGACGTGTTGTCGAAGGTGGTCTCCTCGCAATTCGGCAACCGGACGGGCACGGCCAGATAGATGACCTGGTCGAGATGCTCCTGCCGAATCGTCAACGGCGGCGGCAACGGCGTGTTGCCCGGTGCATCGAACGGCGTGCCGTCGGCGAACACGCCCGCGGCCGACTTGACGATGACCTTGCCAAGTGCGAGCGCCTCGATGTCCAGCGCAAAGTGCGTGAAACCGAAAAAGAACGGCGACAGCGGCGCCGCGCGCTGATGCGCGTATTTCTCGAAATAGCGGTCCTGCTGCTGGAACAGCTGCGGACGGAAGAACAGCCCTTCCTGCCAGGCGACCTTGGCGTACCAGCTCATGCGTGCCGTCCGTTTTGTTGCGCGACGTGTTTCATTTCTTGGCTTCCGTGATCTTGACGGCCTTGGCCTCGAGATCGATGGTCAGTTTCAGCTTCGGCGTGAACAAGCGATACCACGCCTTGTCCGGTGCGGCCGGCATCGCATAGGCCGCGCGCCACACCGCGTTCGGCAAGTCACGATAAGCCGCGATCACGCCGATGGTCTTCGTGGCCGGATCGGGCCGGCGTACGAACGTCTGGTGCTCGCCAGGGCGCAACTGCAACTCGTCGCGTTTCGCAACGTCGTCGGCCAGCACCGTTTTATCCTGGGTCTGCAGCGTGAAAAAGTCGGCTGCCTCGAAGGCACCGTCGTTCTTCAGTTCGTAAATGCGCACGACGATCGGCGCAGCCCTTCCCCGGTCGTCCGGATTGACATCGGGCAGCGCGTTCACGCGCATGTCGAGCCGGATCGGCTCCTTCGGCTTCGGCTCGCCACTGCTCGCGCAGGCGGAAAGCGCAAGCAAACAGGCCAGCGTGGCGACGGTCGGTATCGAACGCATCCGGCTATGAACCCTTATTCACTGTGTGGGACGCCCCACAACCGGCGGAGACGATGCGCCTGCGCCGGTTGTGGGGCATCCGCGCGATTACGCTTCCTTGTTGCCCTTGATGTCGAAGCTCGCGGTCACGGCGCCACCGCTGCCGCCCTGCGCGTTCTGCACGACGTACTCTTGCTTGACCTTCGCGAACGACAGCGACACCGATTCACGGCTCTTTTCCGCGTCGTTCTTGCTGCCCGACGGCTTCACGCGCGTGACGATCACGTCGCTCATCGTGAGCTTCAGATATTCCAGCGGGTTGCCGCCGGCCTTGCGCATCACCAGCGTTGCCTGGTCGATGTGCTTGCCCGTGAGCGCGTACTTCATCAGGTTCGGGCTGGCGCGGTCGATGTTGTGGTCGAACGTCAGATCCTTGACGGTCGCCTTGCCGGCACCGCCGCCGCTGCCGGCGTGCATCGTCGATTCCTGCTGGATGTCCCACTCCCAGTTCAGAACCTCGATTTCGTCCTTGTGCTTGTCGTCAAGCGACTCGCCGTTGATGCCGTCGATCTTCAGGAAAATATCTTGTGCCATGTCAATGCTCCTTGTTTGAATAAAAAAAGGCCGCTCACCACGAGAGAAGTTGGTCCAACGCGCGGCCCGAGAGGCTCAATTCGCTTACGCCGCTTCCTTGATCGACGGCAGCTTCGTCACGAGCCGCAGCGAGACGGTCAGCCCTTCGAGCTGGAAGTGCGGACGCAGGAAGAATTTCGAGTTGTAGTAGCCGGGGTTGCCCTCGACCTCCTCGACGAGCACTTCAGCGGCCGCGAGCGGCCGGCGCGCCTTCGTCTCCTGCGACGAGTTGGTCGGATCGGCATCGACGTAATGCATGATCCATTCGTTCAGCCACCGCTGCATGTCTTCGCGCTCCTTGAACGCGCCGATCTTGTCGCGCACGATGCACTTCAGGTAGTGCGCGAAGCGCGAGCACGCGAACAGATATGGCAGGCGCGCGGACAGGTTCGCGTTGGCCGTCGCGTCCGCATCGTGATACTCGGCAGGCTTCTGCAGCGATTGGGCGCCGATGAAGGTCGCGTGATCGGTGTTCTTGCGGTGTACGAGCGGAATGAAGCCGTTCTTCGACAGCTCGGCCTCGCGCCGGTCCGAGATCGCGATTTCGGTCGGACACTTCATGTCGACGCCGCCATCGTCGGTCGGGAACGTGTGGGTCGGCAGATTCTCGACCGTGCCGCCCGATTCGACGCCGCGAATCAGCGAGCACCAGCCGTACTGCTTGAACGAGCGGTTGATGTTGACGCCCATCGCGTACGCCGCGTTCGCCCAGCCATAGCGCCCATGGTCCGAACCGTTCGTGTCTTCCTCGAAATCGAATTCGTCGACCGGGTTGGTTTTCGCGCCATACGGCAGGCGCGCGAGGAATCGCGGCATCGCGAGCCCGACATAGCGCGCGTCCTCGGTGTTGCGCATCGAGTTCCACGCGGTGTATTCGAGGTTCTGCGTGAAAATCTTCGTCAGGTCACGCGGGTTCGCGAGTTCCTGCCACGACTCCATCTGCAGAACTGACGGTGCGGCGCCGGTGATAAACGGTGTGTGCGCGGCAGCCGAGACCTTCGCGATCGAGCCGAGCAGATCGACGTCCGGCGGCGTATGGTCGAAGTAGTAGTCTGCAACGAGGCACCCGTACGGCTCGCCGCCAAGCTGGCCGTACTCCTGTTCGTAGATCTGCTTGAAGAGCGGGCTCTGATCCCAGGCAAGGCCCTTGTAGCGGCGCATCGTGCGATGCAGCTCGGCCTTCGAGACATCCATGAAGCGAATCTTCAGGTGTTCGTCGATTTCGGTGTTCGACACGAGGTGATTCAGGCCGCGCCAGGCGGATTCGAGCGCCTGGTAATCCGCGTGATGCAGGATCAGGTTGATCTGCTCGGAGAGCTTGTGATCGATCTGTGCGATGATCGCCGCAATGCTCTTGTATGCATCGTCACTGATCGTCGCCGTTTGAGCCAGCGCCTGCTCGGCGAGCGACTGAACGGCCAGTTCGACGGCTTCGCGCGCGTCGTCGGTCTTGGGGCGGAACTCGCGCTCCAGCAGCTGAGTGAAATCGGACTCGGTGGCTGTCTGCACAACTGCGGCCCGGGCTTCCTGTTTCGCCATGATGGTCATCCTTTATCGGTTCGTCGATCAGTTCGCGCCGTCTTGATCGGCAGTTTCGTCCGCTTGCCGCTCGGGCTTCTGGGCGGCGGCCAGCGATTTGAGCAGCGCCGGGTCTTGCAGCAACTGCGTGACGAGCGCCTCGGCACCCGACTTGCCATCCATGTAGGTCTGCAGATTGGCGAGTTGCGTACGCGCTTCCAGCAGTTGGCGCAGCGGCTCGACCTTGCGCGCGATCGCGGCAGGCGAAAAATCCTCCATACTCTCGAAGGTCATGTCGACCATCATCTGGCCGTCGCCCGTCAGCGTATTCGGCACGGCGAACGCGACGCGCGGCCGGATCGCCTTCATGCGCTCGTCGAAGTTGTCGATGTCGATCTCGAGAAAGCGCCGGTCCGATACCGCCGGCAGCGGCTCGACCGGATGCTTTCCCGACAGATCGGCGAGCACGCCCATCACGAACGGCAGCTCGACCTTCTTCTCCGAGCCGTAGACCTCGACGTCGTACTCGATCTGCACACGCGGCGCACGGTTGCGCGCAATGAATTTCTGCGAACTGCTGGAAGCGGCCATGGATGAAACTCCTGAACGGTGGTGGTGGGACGGCAAGCTCAGCGAACCGGCTCGTCTGAATGAAGGGCGGTCGCCTCGAACGCGAGGGCCTGCGCCGGTGCGTCGGACGGGTCGACCACGCCGATCGCAATACGCGACAGGGTCTGCTTCGACGCGAAGGCATCGAGCCACAGCGCGGACAAGCGGGGCAGCACGTGCTGCTCGATGAATCCGATCAGCACGCGTGCGCCGGTCTCCTGCACGAGACAGCGGCCGACGATGTAATCGACGACCGCGTCGTCGTACGTCAGCGCGATGTCGTGGCTGGCGGCCATACGCTGGACGACGCGCCCCAGATGCAGGCGCACGATGCTGGCGAGCGCACTGTCGGCGAGCGGCCGGTAGGGCACGACGGTCACGCGCCCGACGAATGCCGCCGGGAAAGCCTTGAGTAGTTCGGGCGTCAGTGCTTCCCGCAGGCCATCCTGATTCGGCGCGATCGACAGATCGGCACAGAGACTCGTGCTCAGTTCGGAACCGACGTTGCTCGTGAGCAGGATCGTCGTATTGCGGAAATCGATGTAGCGGCCGTCGCCGTCCTCCATGTAGCCCTTGTCGAATACCTGGAAGAACATCTCGTGCACGTCGCGGTGGGCCTTCTCGATCTCGTCGAGCAATACGACCGAATACGGACGGCGGCGCACCGCTTCGGTCAGCACCCCGCCCTCGCCGTAGCCGACATAACCCGGAGGCGCGCCCTTCAGGCCCGAAACGGTGTGTGCCTCCTGATACTCGCTCATGTTGATCGTGATCAGGTTCTGTTCACCGCCGTACAGCGCTTCGGCCAGCGCCAGCGCGGTTTCCGTCTTGCCGACGCCCGAGGGACCGGCAAGCAGGAATACGCCGAGCGGTTTCTTCGGGTCCGTGAGGCCCGCGCGTGCGGTCTGCACACGTTCGCCAATTTGACGCAGCGCGTCGGTCTGGCCAATCACGCGTGCCTCGAGCGTGTCGGGGAGCGTGCGCACCGCGGCGACCTCATCGGTCACCATGCGGCCGACAGGGATGCCGGTCCAATCGGATACGATTTCCGCGACGATCGCCTCGTCGACCTCGGGGAATACGAGCGGCGCATCGCCTTGCAGCGCAGCGAGCGCGTGTTCGAGTTCGCGCAGCTTCGGAAGCGCCGCCGCCTCGTCCCGTGGGGATTCGTCGTCGCGGGGTCCAATGGCCTCGCGCGCGGCCAGCAACGCCTGCGCGGCGGCCGCCTGAGCGCGCCATCGATGCTCGACCGCAGCCTCTTCGGTCGCCAATGTATCGATGCGCGTTCGCACGGACGTCAACGCCCTGTCGGTATCCAGCCCGATACGGGCCTCCTGCACGAGCAATGCTTCCTCGGCGCGCGCGGCCGCTAAACGCTGGCGCACGTCGTCCAGTTCGCGTGGCGCGGCATGCTGCGACAGCGCCACGCGCGCACAGGCGGTGTCAAGCAGGCTGATGGCCTTGTCCGGCAACTGACGCGACGGAATGTAACGGTGCGACAGCGTTACCGCCGCACGAATCGCTTCGTCAAGCACCACGACGCCGTGATGCCGGGAAAACGTTTGTACGAGCCCGCGCACCATATCGACGGCAGCAGCCTCGGACGGCTCCGCGATCTGCAGCACCTGGAAGCGTCGCGTGAGCGCCGGATCCTTTTCGATGTGACGCTTGTACTCGGCCCAGGTCGTCGCACCGATCGTACGGATCGTGCCACGCGCAAGCGCGGGTTTCAGCAGATTGGCGGCATCGCCCGTGCCCGCCTGTCCGCCGGCGCCAATCAGCGTGTGAATCTCGTCAATGAAGAGGATCACCGGCACCGGCGATTTTGCAGCGGCTTCGAGCAGCCCTTTCAGACGCGCCTCGAACTCCCCTTTCATGCTCGCGCCGGCGAGCAATGCGCCGACGTCGAGCGACAGCAGCCGCACGTCGGCGAGCTTCGGCGGCACATTGCCCGATGCAATCGCGCGCGCCAGTCCTTCCACGACGGCCGTTTTGCCGACACCGGCCTCCCCCGTTACGAGCGGGTTGTTCTGCCGACGGCGCAGCAGCACGTCGATCATCGTGCGAATCTCGAGTTCACGGCCGATGACCGGATCGATCTCGCCCGCGCGAGCGCGCGCTGTCAGGTCTGCACAGTACTGGTCGAGCGAACCACCCTTCGATGCGACTGGAATCGCGCCGGACGCCTCGCCCGGCGTTGCCGCCGAACAGTCGCTGTGGTCGTACGGCGCATCGGCGGCTTCGGGCGAGCCGTCGATCCATGCGGGCAACTCATCGCCCAGCCCGTCGACAGGGATCTTGCCAAACGCGGGGGAGATTGACAGCAGAACGCGCCGCAACTCGGGCGTCGAGACAAGCGCAGCGACGAGCCATGCGCCGCGCACACGGCGATCGCCATGACTCAGCGTCGCGAGCACCCACGCGCGTTCGATCGCCATCTCGATGTGCCACGAGAAATCGCTGATCGAACTGGCGCCGGCCGGCAGCGCGGCCAACGCTCTTGCGAAATCCCGATCCAGTGCGTCGCGGTCGATGCCAGCGTGCCGCACGATGCGATGCAGGTCACTATCGGGTTGCTGCAGGAGCTGATGCAACCAGTGGACGAGCTCCACGTACGGATTGCCGCGCAGCTTGCAGAACTGTGTCGCCGATTCGATGCTGCGGTAGAGCTGAACCCCGAGCTTGCCGAACAGCGCCTGGCGTGAAATCGTCATGCGAACCTTCTTGTTGTTGATTCGGTATGTTCCTGGCTCTGGGCAGAGCGATCAGGAATCCTATTCAGGCAGCATTGGCCTATTGCCGCATTTCACACACAAATAAAGTGAAGTCCTCTCAGGCCGCGCATTATTCCAATTAATTCACGTCGCCGTCAACCCATGCAAATGGGCAGAAACGCGCACTGAACCACCCTTGGAACTTCGCGCCAATCAAGGGGCGCAGGAATCACCAACCGCGCAGCACGCGCACAAATTCCACAAGCATTACGGCACACAAGTCGTTGTTTTAATTTATAAATTACACCATAAATGCAAACGTTTTTTAACAATTCGTGATTTTCGAGACACTATCTTGATATTCATCCATCCCGGCAGACACCAATCAATTAATTATTTCGAGACTTAATCTCGATAATATTTTCAAATAAAGGCACCCCATTTAATTGCACACTCTCATGGGTAAAATGCGCATTCCGTCATCACTGCCTCTTCCATGCGCTCATTCCGCTTGCCGTGGCACCGCCGACCCGACACCTCGCTTCCCGCTCCCGAGCTGCGCAACGAGCCGTGCAGTCCCAAGAAGCAGGAGGACGGCGCGGACTTTCTCCTGTTCGAATCATCAGATCGCGCGGGCAGCAATACGTCGATCCTCGATCTGATCGGCAGCCACGGCGTGACTGCGGATGCCGCGCGGGAGAAGCGCGACGGCACCGGGTCGCAGGAGATGCCGTTTCCTGAGCGCACCGACGACCTCGTCGAATCGCTTCACGCGCAATACTGGCGCGCGCTGACGGATCCACACACCGCCCTTTCCGGCTCATGGGGCGAACAGTTGGACTCGCCCGCGACACCGCTTGCCTCAGTCATGCCCGAATCGCACGACCTCTGGCCAACACCGACAAACGCAGGCGCCTCCGGTTCGATCGAAGTGATGCTGTCAGGCGAGCGCAACCTCGAGGACGCGTTCGGCCACCTGGACACTAGCTGCACTCCCGAGCTCGAGATCGAACCCGTGTCCGAAGTCCTGCGCCTCTTTGCGCCCCCCGAATTCCATGCGGCCGAAGCCCGCCGGGCGCCGGCCCTACCGCCCGCGCTCACCCGGCGCGAGCATCACGCGCTGTCGGTCGATAGTCCGCTGGCCGCACCTGTACGCAAGGACGACGCATGAACATGCCATTTGCTATCGGAGAGCCGTCTGGCAGCGGCCTGGACGACCTGCCGATCGCCGCGCAGATCGAGCGGATCGAATCGCATATTCGCGCGCAGCCGACTTTCGCCGCCCATCGGTGGGCGCTGCTCCAGTGGCTGTGCGTAACGGGCGACTGGACACGCGCCGTGATGCAACTGCAGACGTGGGCAAAGCTCGAGCCGCAACAGGCGCAGGCCGCCCAGGTTTTTCGTGACCTGATCCGGGCCGAGCGCTGGCGACAGAAGGTTGTCGCGGGATTCGAGCGCCCTGGGTTCGTCCTCGAACCCGCTCCGTGGGTCATGGAACTGGCATTCGCACTGCAACTTGCTGGAGACGGGCAACGCGAATACGCCGATGATGCGCGAGAAAAAGCACTCGACGCGGCGCCGCTCGTTGCGGCACGCACGCCCCAGGGTGTCACACGCTGGATCGCCGACAGCGATTCGCGTTTCGGCCCGGTATGTGAAGTCATCACGGCAGGGCACTACCGCTGGGTACCGTTCGCCGATCTCGCCGCGTGGCGCATTGCGCCGCCTGCGAACCTCATCGATCTCGTCTGGGCGCCATGTGTGCTGACACTGAGCGACGGCAGTACCGTGCGCGGCTTCATGCCTGCCCGCTACCCCGGCTCGGAAGCCGCGACCGATGCACTGCGTCTGGGGCGCGAAACGGCCTGGCATGAGGCTGGACGTACCGCCGTCATCGCGCATGGACAAAAAACCTGGACAACGGATCGGGGCGATTTCAGTCTATTCGAACTGGCCGACGCGCAGTTCGGCTTGCGTGTTGCGGACGGCGCCATCACCGGAGAGCCGGTCGATGACTGAGCGCAAGCGGCCTCCTTCGCGGGGCGACTCGCTCGTCGCGCGCCCGCCGCGGCGGGCAAACGCGCATCTGATGCCGACCCTGCTCGACCGGCTGCGGGACGACGCGCCGCATCGACTCGTCGAAGCCCCCGAAGAATATTCCGTCACACGCAAGCAGATGCGCGACATCGTCCAGCGCGATCTCGCGTATCTGCTCAACACGACGAGCATCGAAGACCGGATCGAGCGCGAACGCCACCCGCAGGCGGCCGCGTCCACGGTCAATTTCGGCGTGCCGCCGCTCGCCGGCACCTTTCTCGCGTCGCGCCAGTGGAACGACATCGAGCGGATGATCCGGCGGGCCATCACCGACTTCGAGCCGCGGCTGATCCCCGATTCGCTGGTGGTGTCGCCCCGTCAAGATGACGACGCCAGCGGCCATCACAATGTGCTCGCGTTCGAAGTGCGCGGCCTGGTTCACATGGACCCGTATCCGCTCGAATTCATGGTGCAGAGCTCGCTCGATCTCGAGACGAGCGAGATCCAGATCACCGGCATGCGCTCCGGGTAGGCACGGCATAACGACAAAACGAGACCTTTCCGATGGACCCGCGACTACTCGACTATTACAACCAGGAACTCATCTACATGCGCGAGCTCGCCACCGAGTTCGCGCAGGCGCACCCGAAAATCGCGCGCCGGCTCGGCATGCAGGCCGGCGAAGTGGCGGACCCCTACGTCGAGCGCCTGATCGAGTCGTTCTGCTTCATGGCCGCACGCATGCAACTCAAGCTCGATGCGGAGTTTCCGCGCTTCACGGGGCGGCTGCTGGAAGTGATCTACCCGAATTACGTCGCGCCCACGCCGTCGATCGCGGTCGCGCGCCTGTATCCCGGTCAGGCCGAAGGCAATCTGGCCGCGGGCTACCGTATCGCGCGCGGCACGGCGTTCAAGGCGCGGGTTCCGGATGGCGAAAAAACCGCTTGCCAGTTTACGAGCGGACAGGACGTCACGCTCTGGCCGCTCACGATCACCGATGCGCGCCTGACGGGCATTCCGCCCGACATCCCGGCGCTCGATCGCTATGTTCCGCCCGACCGACAGGTGCGCGGTGCATTGCGGCTGCGGCTAGCGACGACAGGCGATGTGCGCATCGCCGATCTGAAGGGGCTCGATCGGCTGCCCGTGTATCTGGCCGGCGACGAACAGGTCGCCTCACACCTGTTCGAGCTGCTGCACGTCGCCGGCGTCGCATCCGTGATTGCCGCTCCCGGCGAATTCGGCGTACCGGGCCGTTCTCCCGCCGCCGTGACTCACGGTGCGGTCGAACACGAGGGCTTGCGCACCGATCAGAACTTGCTGCCGCTCACCTGGACGAAGTTTCACGGGCACAACCTGCTGCACGAATACTTCGCGTGCCCGGCAAGGTTCTGGTTCTTCGCACTCAACGGTCTTGCCGAAGGACTATCCCGCGTGAACGGTCACGAGGTCGAAATCGTCGTGCTGCTCGACCGGACGCCGGGCCAACTCGCGAACCTCGTCGACGCGTCGCGCTTCGCGCTGTTCTGTACGCCCGTCATCAACCTCTTCAAACGGCACACCGATCGGATCGAGATCTCGGCGCGAGAAACAGAGTTTCACCTGGTGCCTGCGCGACTTGCCCCACTCGATTACGAAGTGTTCTCGGTGGAGACCGTGCATGGGCAGGTCGCGGCAACCTCGGACGAACTGGAATTCCGTCCGCTCTATCAGACGCTGAACAACGACGAAGGCAATCACGGGCGGTATTTCTCGACACGACGGGAACGGCGGCTCGTGTCCGATTCGGCGCGCCGTTACGGCACGCGCACCCCCTACGTCGGCACCGAAGTGTTTCTCTCGCTGGTTGACCAGAACGAGGCCCCTTATGGCGAGGACATCCGTTTCCTGTCAGTCGTTGCGCTGCTGACAAACCGGGATCTCGCCACGCTCGTGCCTCGCAACGGCGTGCGTGACCTGGCGACAGAGGAGTCCGCGCCAATCGAGAGTATCGGTCTCATTCGCCCGCCGAGTCCGCCGAAAGCGCCGTATGCGGAGCGAGAGATGGCATGGCGCCTGATCCGCCAGCTCAACTTCAACTACCTGCCGCTCGAAGGCCTCGATCATCGTGACGGCGGTCAGGGACTACGCGACCTGCTGCGCCTGACCCTTTCGAACGACAACAACGAACATCTGCGGCAAGTCGAAAGCCTCGTCGGCGTCAAGACGCGCCCGGTAACACGCAAGCTGCCAGGCACCGGCCCGATGACGTTCGGGCGTGGCATCGAGTGTGCGGTAACGGTCGACGAGACCGGTTTCTCCGGCGTGAGCCCCTATCTGTTCGGTACGATTCTCGAGCACTGGCTGGCACGGCACGTGTCGATCAACAGCTTCACGCAAACTGAATTGCATTCGATGCAGCGCGGCCGGATCGCACGCTGGCCCGTGCGCACCGGGACACGAGGAGTGCTGTGATGAAACGTGCCACCCTGCCGGCGCTCGTGCGCGACAGCGCGCTTTCGCCCGACCTGCTGGAACGTCTTCAAATGGAGCCGTGGCGCTTCGGGTTCCTGTCACTGCTGCGACGCGTCGGCGCGAACCCCGCGGTCGACCCGATCGGCACCGCGCGACGACCGCGGGCCGAGCCGTTCCGGCTCGGACAACAACCGAGTCTCGCTTTCGCGCCGCGCGAAATCGCCAGCGTCCAGGAAGCGGCAGGACGGCTCAAGGTGCGGCTCTTCGGTCTCGGCATGCTCGGACCGAACGGGCCACTGCCGATCCATGTGACCGAATGGGCGCGCGAGCGCGAAGAGGGCCGTCGTGACACGACGACGGTCGACTTCTTCGACATCTTCCATCACCGGTTCCTGACGCTGTTCTATCGCGCGTGGGCATCGGCCCAGTCAACAGCCGGCCTCGACCGGAAAGACGACGAGCGGTTTTCGTTCTACATCGCGAGCCTCACGGGCCACGACACCGCCGAAATCGGGCGTCGCTCCGTGCCCTCGCATGCGCGACTGGCGGCGTCCCCGCATCTCGTACGCGAGTCGCGCAACTCGGACGGGCTTCGCGCCACACTCGAGCACTACTTCGGCGTGCCGGTCGCGATCGAGGAGAACGTGTTCCACTGGATCGCTATCGACCCAGCCGATCAGGGACGCATGGGCTGGCCGGGCCCCGCCGCGACGATGGGACAAGCCGCGATGCTCGGCCGCGTGGCGCCGGACCGTCAGCACCGGTTCCGCATCGTGATCGGCCCCATCGATCTCGACGCGTATCTGCGCTTCACGCCCCAGGGCGAGGATCTGCCGCGTCTCGTCGAATGGGTGCGTGCATTCGTCGGCTACGAACTGGAATGGGAACTCGAACTGCGCATCAAGCCCGAAAGCGCGCCGCCGGCCGTGATGGGCGGCCAGCAACGCATGGGATGGTCCGGATGGCTGGGGCACCCGAGACCCGACCGGCCGATTACCGGCATGCGGTTCGAGCCCGAGCGTTACGTACGGCATTTCGAACGGCGCACTACTGAATCCGACAACCGACCATGAGTAAAAAGCAGTCACCCCGACAGTCCTTATCCGGTAAAGGTACCGCGAAAGACACGCCGCATCACGACTGGCTCGCGCCCGTGAGCGATTCCATGCCCTGCGGCCCCGACCTCGAATATGACCACGACTTCGTCGTGCTGTTCGCGAGTGCGGCACCCAGGCAGGACGTGCAGTACGGCGCGTTCGTCGGCGCGCCCGATCCCGTCAACTGGAGCGAACTCGAACGCGATTGCCAGCGGCTCATGCTGCGGACGAAGGATATTCGGGCGGCTGTCCTGTATACGCGGTGCCGCACGCGGCTCGCTGGTGCCATCGGTCTTGCAGATGGCACAGGATTGCTGGCCGCCTGGCTCGATGCGTTTGCCGAGCAGGTGCATCCACAGCCCGATGTCGACGGCGGGCGCGACGCCGCACGTGAAATGCGGATGAATGCCATACAGGCGCTCGCCGATCCGGAAGGATTGCTCGCTGACGTGCGCGAGATCGTGCTGTCGAAGTCGACACTCGCACGACTGCAGGTGCGCGACGTCGAGCGTGCCTTTGCGCATCCTCGCCCCACGGATGCCCTCGCGCCCGAGTCCGTGGCGCAGCAGTTGCTGGATGTGCGCGCGCAGCATCCCGAGGTAATGGCGGGTTTCGACGATGCGCTTGCGCATTTCGCTGTGATCGATGCGTGGTGCGCCATGCATCTCGAAGGGTACCTGCCGGACCTGTCGTCGCTCACGCGACTCCTCGGCAAGCTGAGTGTCCCCGCGTCGGCGAACACAATCGAACAGATGGAAGAAGCCCGCGATCCCGCGCTAGCCGACAACGAATCGTCAGAGAGCGATGCGTCAGTGCAACTCGAACCGGTGAATGACAGCACGGTTGCCGCCACCGACCGCATAACGGCCCAACCGAAATCCGCACCGGCGGACCGCCAGGCCGCGCTCACTCTGATTCGTACGGCGCGAACGTGGTTCGAGACTCACGAACCCAGCAGCCCGATTCCCGTGTTGCTCAAACGTGCGGAGCGCTTCGTCGGCAAGCCTTACGCTGAGGTCGTCACGGCGATTCCAGCCGAGCTTCTGGCGCAGTGGGAAGAAACCGAGAACGGCGGATAGCAACGGACAGCCGCTACATGGCACGAGTGAACAACACAGTGCGGACCGCTGGGCAGCAGGGGCCAAGGCCCGATATTCGGCACGCTGTTGGGCGAATGAGATGACGAAGACAGTAGCAGAACTGCGGAGCGAACTCGATCGCCTCGACGCGGAAATTCGGACCGTTCGCAAACGGGAAGTGGGTGGTCCGCTGGATCAGATCACTGACCTCATGAGTCAGTGGTCAATCAGTCTGGATGACGTGAGCCGGCATTTTCGGCACCGCTTCGGAACGGAGGCGAGCGATGCCTCGCTGCACCGCATGAACGATCCCGAGTTGACAGCGTTTCTCACGCGCGCCATTCGACAGATCCTGTCCGATGATCCCACCCCGCCCCGCTGTCCCAGGTGCGCAAGCGACAACACGTGGCTCGTTTATCGCAGCAGCGGGCATCATCCTGTTCCCACGTTTTGCTGTGCCGCTTGCAACCGAACCTTCACGCGCCTTCACGGCACGTCAATTCAAAATCTGCAAAACAAGGAGAAGTTGTTCGAATTCCTACCCTATCTGGCGCATCAATATCCGCTCGATTCGGTCGCCGCCGAAATGTGCGTCACGCGAGCGACGGTGATGTCCTGGCTACGACGCCTGCGTGCCTTGCTGTGGACACTCGATCCATCTGGACACTATGTGGCCCGCGTTCGTCTAGGTCAAAAGCCCACACGGCTTCGGTGATTGCAACAGCGGTTGGATGAGTGACCACGGTTCGTCATTGCGTATCGGTTTGGCCATGGCCTCCTCGTCAGCGAAACAACGCATGGGTTCACAGAGCGCGCGACGGGTCAACAGCCCCCGCCATTCATTTCGTTAGCGTTTCCAAGCTGCCGGCGGAGCGGCGAGCGCCCCACGGCGCCCATCGCCCGCGCGGTCAGTACACGTCCCGCATGTAACGCCGCGCCTTCGAGAGCTTCGCGACGTAGTCGTTCGCGGCTTCGTCCGACATCCCGCCGTGCTCGGCGACGACGGCCTTCAGCGCGGTATCGACGTCCTTGGCCATCCGCGCGGCGTCGCCGCACACGTAGAAGTGCGCGCCCTCCTCCAGCCACTTGTACAGTTCGGCGCCCTGCTCGCGCATCCGGTCCTGCACGTAGATCTTGTCGGCCTGGTCGCGCGAGAACGCGAGATCGAGCCGCGTCAGGAAGCCGCTGTCGCGCATCGCGCTCAGTTCGTCGCCGTAGTAGAAGTCGGTCTGCGCATGCTGCTCGCCGAAGAACAGCCAGTTGCGCCCGCGCGCGCCGCGCGCCTGCCGCTCGTGCAGGAAGCCGCGGAACGGCGCGACGCCGGTGCCGGGCCCCACCATCACGACCGGCACGTCGCCGTTCACCGGCGGCCGGAAATGCGCGGACTTCTGCACGAACACCGGCACGCGGCCGTCGTCCGCGCGATCGGCGAGGAACGTCGACGCGACGCCTTTGCGCGCGCGCCGGCCGTTGTGATAGCGCACAGCCGACACGGTCAGGTGGATCTCGCCCTGGTGCGCGCTCGGGCTCGACGCGATCGAATACAGGCGCGGCTGCAGCCGCTTCAGCATCCCGACCAGCTCCGTGCCCGACAGATCGACCGGGAACTCGTGCAGCACGTCCGCGAGCTGTTGCCCCCACAACCATTGCTTCAGGTCGGCCTTGCGATCGTCGCCGAGCAGCACCTTCAGCGCGCCGTTCGCGCTGCGCGACGCGATGAACGCGAGCGTGTCGGGGTGCGGGCGCGTGATGTCGAAGTGGCGCGCCAGCGCATCGCCGAGTCGCACGTCGCCGACACCCGCGACCGACACCGGTGCGTCGGCCTTCAGCGCGGTGACCGACAGCAGTTCGTCGACCAGCTCCGGGCAGTTGGTCGGCCACACGCCAAGCGCGTCGCCGGTTTCGTATTCGAGGTTCGCGCCCTCGGTCGACAGCGACACGTAGCGCGTGTCCTTGGCGGCGCCCGGCCGGTTGAGCCGCAGGTTCGCGACGAGCTTCGACGGCGCCGGATGCGCCTTGGTCGGCAGCAGCCCCGACGGGCTCAATCCGGCGCTCGGCACCGCGTGCAGTGCCGCATCCGCTTCCTTGATCCGGGCGACCACGCGTTCGAGCCACTGGTCGGCATCGCGCTGGAATTCGACGTCGCAATCGACGCGCGCGCACAGGCGCGCCGCGCCGAGTTCCGCGAGCCGGGCATCGAGTCGGCGGCCGTGCCCGCAGAACTGGTCGTAGTTGCGGTCGCCGAACGCGAGCACCGCGAAATGCACGCCGTCGAGGCGCGCGGCGCTGCCGGCCTGCAGCGCATCCCAGAACTCGCTGCCGTTGTCGGGCGCGTCGCCGTCGCCGAACGTGCTCGTCATCAGCAGCACGTATTGCGCGCCGGCCAGCGACGCGACCGGATAGTCGGACATGCACGCGGTGCGGATCTCGAAGCCCGCGTTCATCAACTGCGTCGCGTAGTCCTCGGTCAGCGATTCGATGTTGCCGGTCTGCGACGCCCACAGCAGCACGACCTTCGGACGCGTGCGCACGATCCGCACGCCGCCGGGCGCGGCGGCCTCGGCCGGCAGCGCGGGCGCCGCGCCATCCGCCGTGTGGGTGGGCACCGAGCGGCTGAACAGCCCCGCGAGCATCCCGTCGAGCCAGAACCGCACCGGCGGCGCGAGCGGCGCGCCGGCCGGCAGCACCGGTACGCTGCCTTCGCGCCGGCCGGCGCTCGCCTTCAGCCCGCTGACGAGGCCGGCCACGTACAGGCGCTCCGCATCGGAGAGCGGCGGCGGCGCGAGATCAGCCACGCCGAGCGCGGCCGCGAAAGTGTCGAGGTCTGCCATGTCGGATTCCTGTGAAGCCGCGATCTGCACCGTCGCCGGCGCGGGCCGCGCGTCGGCAGCGGATGCATCGGGTCGCGCCGTGTCGTCGTCGGCGGACGCGAACGCGTCCGTGTCGACACGCGTCAGCGCGACCGCGCAATATTTCAGTTCGGGTTGCTGCGATTCCGGATCGATCGCGTCGTTCGTCACCGCGTTGATGCACAGGTCGTCGCCGTACACGTCATTCCAGTGCATCGGCGCGAAGCAGTTGCCGCGCCGCACGCGCTCGGTCACGACGGCCGGCAGCACCGCGCGGCCGCGCGCCGAGCGAATCTCGACGCTGTCCTTCGTGGCGATGCCGAGCGCGCTCGCGTCGTCCGGATGCAGTTCGACGAACGGGCGCGGGTTCAGCTTGTTCAGCATCGCGACCTTGCCCGTCTTCGTCATCGTGTGCCATTGATGCTGCAGCCGCCCGGTGTTCAGCACGATCGGGAACGTGTCGTCCGGCAGTTCGGCCGGCGCGACGTGCGGCCGCGCGAAGAAGCGCGCCTTGCCCGACGGCGTCGGGAACGCGATGCGCGGCGCATCGTGCCCGTCGGCCGCCGGCCGCGGCGTCTGGCTCACGCCGTCGTTCAGGTAGCGGATCGGGTGCCGCTCGCGCGCGGTGCCGGGCGCGACCGGCCATTGCACCGGGCCCTCGCGCAGCGCCGCATGGCTCGCGCCGCGCAGGTCGTAGCCGGTCGCCGGATTCGAAAAGCGCACGATCTCGTCGAACACGTCGGCCGCCGACGCATAGTCGAACGCATCGCCGAAACCCATCGCGCGCGCGACTTCCGCGACGATGCGCCAGTCCGGCAGCGCGTCGCCGGGCGGCGCGATCGCGGCGCGCATCAGCGTCATGTTGCGCTCGGAGTTGATCATCACGCCGTCGCCCTCGGCCCATAGCGCGCCGGGCAGCAGGATGTCCGCGTAGCGGTTGGTCTCGGTGTCGAGGAACGCATCCTGCGCGATCACGAGCTCCGCGGCCTGCAGCCCCGCGATCACGTTCCGCCGGTTCGGCACGGTCGCGACCGGATTCGTGCAGACGATCCAGCACGCCTTGATGTCGCCGGCCGCCATGCGTTCGAACAGGTCGACCGTGCCGTTGCCGGTATCCTTGCGCAGCGTGCCGGCCGGCACGCGCCACAGGTGCTCGACGAAGCGCCGGTCGTCGTCGGACAGTACCGAGCGCTGGCCCGGCAGGCCGGGCCCCATGTAGCCCATCTCGCGCCCGCCCATCGCGTTCGGCTGGCCCGTCAGCGAGAACGGCCCGCTGCCGGTGCGGCAGATCTTGCCCGTCGCGAGATGCAGGTTGCAGATCGCGTTGGTGTTCCACACGCCGTGCGTGCTCTGGTTGAGCCCCATGGTCCAGCAGCTCATCCATTCCTGCGCGTCGCCGATCCATTGCGCGGCCGTGCGGATGTCAGCTTCCGCGAGCCCGGTGATTTCCGCGACGCGTTCGGGCGTGTAGTCGGCGAGGAACGCGGGCATCGCGTCCCAGCCTTCGGTGTACGCATCGATGAACGCGGCGTCGGTGCGGCCGTTCGCGTGCAGCAGGTGCAGCAATCCGTTCGTCAGCGCGAGATCGGTGCCCGGCCGGATCTGCAGGAACAGGTCGGCCTTGTCGGCGGTGCCGGTGCGGCGCGGATCGACGACGATCAGCTTCGCGCCGGCCTTCACGCGATCCATCATCCGCAGGAACAGGATCGGGTGGCAGTCGGCCATGTTCGCGCCGATCACGAAGAACAGGTTCGCGCGATCGAAGTCCTGGTACGACCCGGGCGGGCCGTCCGCGCCGAGCGACTGCTTGTAGCCGGTGCTCGCGCTCGCCATGCACAGGCGCGAGTTCGACTCGATGTTGTTGGTGCCGACGAAGCCCTTCGCGAGCTTGTTGACGAGGTATTGCGCCTCGATCGACATCTGCCCCGACACGTAGAACGACAGCGCATCGGGCCCGTGCGCGTCGAGCACCGCGCGCAGCCGCCGCGCGGTCTCGGCGATCGCGTCACGGGCCGGCAGCGGCACGAGGTCGTCCTCGCGCGCACGCCGCACGAACGCACGGTCGAGCCGCCCGGAACGGCGCAACGCGACGTGCGCCGACGAGCCCTTCGTGCACAGCCGCCCGAAGTTGGTCGGATGGTCGGAGTCGCCGGATACCTTGACGACTTCGTCATCCTCGACGTGCAGCACCATCCCGCAGCCGACGCCGCAGTACGGGCACACGCTCTTGACGGGGGTGGCGGTCATGCGTGCTCCGGGGCGTTCAGGCGGCGATCCACACGAAACCGTCCTCGACCCGCGACGGATACGCGCTCACCGACTTCTCGGGCGATTCGAGGCATTCGCCGGTCCGCAGGTCGAAATGCTGCTTGTACAGCGGCGACGCGACGACGACGCGCTCGCCGAGGCTGCCGATCAGCCCGCGCGACATCACGGCCGCCTGCGACACCGGATCGACGTTGTCGATCGCGAACACGCCGCCTTCTTCGGCATGCGCGACGTGAAACACCGCGACCTGCTCGCCGTTGACGAGCGCGCACACACCGGTGTTCGGCACGATGTCGTCGAGCGGGCACACGCGGGTCCAGGACAGGGGAAGACGATCGTTCATGATGGGCTCCTTGGAAAAGACGCTGGTGTCGGTCAGGGTCAGACGGTTGCAGGTTCGGCGACGACGGGAATCGAAACGGGCTTGCCGCCCACGCGCTCGTCGGGCGTCGCGGGACGGATCTGGCCGCGCGTCTCGACGAACGCGATGGTCGCGTCGGGCGCGTCGCTGTTCACGAAGTGGCGGAAGCGCTTGCGCGTTTCCGGATCGGTGACGGCCTTCTTCCATTCGCATTCGTAGGTGTCGACCACGTGCTGCATGTCGGCCTCGAGTTCGGCCGCGATCCCGAGCTTGTCGTGCACGACGACGTCGGTCAGGTAGTCGAGCCCGCCTTCGAGGTTGTCGCGCCACACGCTGGTGCGCTGCAGCCGGTCGGCCGTGCGCACGTAGAACATCAGGAAGCGGTCGATGTAGCGGATCAGCGTGTCACGGTCGAGATCGGACGCGAGCAGTTCCGCGTGGCGCGGCTTCATCCCGCCGTTGCCGCACACGTACAGGTTCCAGCCCTTCTCGGTCGCGATGATCCCGATGTCCTTGCCCTGCGCTTCCGCGCACTCGCGCGTGCAGCCCGACACGCCGAACTTGATCTTGTGCGGCGCGCGCAAGCCCTTGTAGCGGTTCTCGATGTCGATCGCGAGGCCGACCGAATCGTCGACGCCATAGCGGCACCACGTCGAGCCGACGCACGACTTCACGGTGCGCACCGACTTGCCGTACGCATGCCCCGATTCGAAGCCGGCGGCGATCAGCTCTTCCCAGATCGACGGCAGCTGCTCGACGCGCGCGCCGAACAGGTCGACACGCTGGCCGCCGGTGATCTTCGTGTAGAGCCCGTACTTCTGCGCGACCTGGCCGACGGCGATCAGCCCTTCCGGCGTCACCTCGCCGCCCGGCATGCGCGGCACGACGGAGTACGTGCCGTCGCGCTGGATGTTCGCGAGGTAGTAGTCGTTCGAATCCTGCAGCCCCGCATGCTCCTTCTTCAGCACGAACTCGTTGAAGCACGACGCGAGGATGCCCGCGACGGCCGGCTTGCACACGTCGCAGCCGAGCCCGTGGCCATGCTTCGCGAGCAGTTCGTCGAACGTCGTGATGCGCTCGACGCGGATCAGGTGGAACAGCTCCTGGCGCGAATGCGGGAAGTGCTCGCACAGATGGTTGTTGACCGCGAGACCCTGCTTCTTCATCTCGGCCTTCATGATCTGCGTGACCAGCGGCACGCAGCCGCCGCACGACGTACCCGCGCCCGTGCACGACTTCAGTGCGCCGAGGCTCGTCGCGCCGTCGGCCACCGCCGCGCAGATCTGCGACTTCGACACGTTGTTGCACGAGCAGATCTGCGCGCCTTCCGGCAGCGCGTCGACACCGATCGCGGGCTTCGCCGCGCCGTCCGACGACGGCAGGATCAGGAATTCCGGCGACTCGGGCAGCTCGATGCGGTTCAGCATCATCTGCAGCAGCGTGCCGTATTCGGCCGCGTCGCCGACCATCACCGCGCCGTGCAGGAACTTGCCGCAGTCCGACACCACCAGCTTCTTGTAGACCTGGCGGCGCTCGTCCGCGTACTGGTAGGTGCGGCTGCCGGCCGTCGCGCCATGCGCGTCGCCGATGCTCGCGACGTCCACGCCCATCAGCTTCAGCTTGGTGCTCATGTCGGCACCGGCGAACGCGGCGTCGGCCGCATCGGCGACGTCGCCACCGAGTTGCTTCGCGACCACGCGTGCCATGTCGTAGCCCGGCGCGACGAGGCCGTACACCATCCCGTTCCAGGCCGCGCATTCGCCGATCGCGTAGATGTCGGCGTCGCTCGTGCGGCACGCGTCGTCGATCGCGACGCCGCCGCGCGGGCCGATTTCGAGGCCGCACGCACGCGCCAGCTCGTCGCGTGCGCGGATGCCGGCCGAGAACACGATCATGTCGGTGTCGAGATGCGAGCCGTCGGCGAACGCCATCCGGTGCGTGCCTTCCTCGCCGTCGACAATCTCCAGCGTGTTCTTGCCCGTATGCACGGTCACGCCGAGCGCCTCGATCTTCGCGCGCAGCATCTGGCCGCCGCCGTCGTCGACTTGCACCGCCATCAGCCGCGGCGCGAATTCGACGACGTGCGTGTCGAGCCCCATGTCGCGCAGTGCCTTCGCGCATTCGAGGCCGAGCAGCCCGCCGCCGATCACCACGCCGCGCTTCGCGTGGGTGCCGCACGCCTGCATCGCCTCGAGATCCTCGATCGTCCGGTACACGAAGCAGCCCGCGCGATCGCGGCCCGGCACCGGCGGCACGAACGGACGCGAGCCCGTCGCGAGCACCAGCTTGTCGTACGCGAGCATTTCGCCGGACGCGAGCGTGACCGTGTGCGCGGCACGATCGATCGACGCGACCTGGGCGTTCAGGCGCAGGTCGAACTGCGGATGACGCTCGAAGAAGCCGGGTTCGACGAGCGACAGATCGTCCGCCGACTTGCCCGCGAAGAATTCCGACAGGTGCACGCGGTCGTACGCCGGGCGCGGTTCCTCGCCGAGCACCGTGACCTGCAGCGCGCCCGCCGCGCCGGCTTGCGCGGCGACGCATTCGAGGAGCTTGTGGCCGACCATCCCGTGGCCGATGACGATGAGTTTCATGGTGACGTTTCCTTCGGTCGATCAGTTCGCGGCGTTCGCGGCGGCCAGCGCACGGTCGCGCAGCTCGGCCTCGCGTGCCTTGTGTTCTTCGCTGAAGCGCACGGCCATCGCGCACAATGCGGTCGCGGTGACGGCGAGCCCGAGCAGGCTCAGCGTGTGCTGCACGTCGCCGACGCCCTTCAGCAGGAAGGCCGCGGCCACCGCGCCGACGTTGCCGCCCGCGCCGACGATCCCCGCGACGCCGCCGAGCGCCTTGCGGTCGATGAACGGCACCAGCGCATAGGTCGCGCCGCACGCCATGTGCGTGAAGAGGCCGAAGGTCAGCATCGCGACGAGCGCCATGCCGATGCCTTGCGCATGTGAGAACCAGACCAGACCGAGCCCTTCGCCGATGATCAGCGCGCACAGCAGCGTCGCGCGCACGTCGAGGCTGCGGCGTGCGGCGATCTTGTCCGACAGCCAGCCGCCGAGGGCGCGGGCGAACAGCGCGAGCAGCCCGAACAGGCCGACCGCGAAACCGGCGTCCTTCAGCGACAACTGGAAGTGATCGACGTAGTACAACGCCGCGATGTTGTGGATGAACACCTCGACGCCGAAGCACGCGCCGTACGTGACGAACAGCATCCACACGCGATAGTTGCCGCATGCGGCGAAGAAGCTCGCCCAGCCGCCCTTCTTGCCGCTGTCGACCGTCACGCCCTGCTTGCGCAGCGCGACGAAGTCGCCTTGCGGGCAGTCCTGCGTGAAGCGCCAGTACGCCCAGGCCATCGCGAGCATCGCGACGCCCGGCACGACGAGCGCGACGCGCCACGACGCGTCGTCGCCGAAGCCGAGCATCAGGCCGGCGGCGACGAGCAGCGGCATCATCGCCTGCGTCGCGCCCGCGCCCGCGTTGCCCCAGCCGGCCGTCGTCGCGTTCGCGGTGCCGACCACGTTCGGCGCGAACATCACCGACGTGTGGTACTGCGTGATCACGAAGCCCGCGCCGATCGCGCCGATGCCGAGCCGGCAGATCAGGAACGTCAGGTAGTCGTGCGAGAACGACACCGCGAACACGGGAATCGCGCCGAGCACGAGCAGCCCGGCATACACGCGGCGCGGGCCGAAGCGGTCGCACATCGGGCCGACCAGCAGCCGCACGGCGATCGTCGCGGCCACCGCGGCGATGTTGATGTTCGCGACCTGTGCCGCGGTGAGGTGGAATTCGCGCGCGATCAGCGGCATCAGCGGCGCGCACGCGAACCACGCAAAGAAGCACACGAAAAACGCCATCCACGTCATGTGGAACGCGCGCATCGGCGCGGTGCGGAAGCTGAAGAGATCGATACGGGTAGCTTTGTCGGTCATGTCATCCGCCAAACGAAAAACGGCGTCCTGCACACCCGGTCTCGTCGAGACCCGATGTGTAGGACGCCGTTGCCCATGAAGCCCGTTGCCGGGCGCGTCTGTAATCGGTACTGCGGACGAATCGTCGTTGATCCGCCCGAACCAGCTTACGCAAACGCCGTGCCATGTCGGCCCGAATCGCACGCGCAGCCCCGCCGCACAAGGCTCGCCGACCGTCGCACGCATCGCTGCGGTGCGCCGTGCACGATGCGTCGGGAGGCAGCGAGGCACAGATGTGGTGCGCTGCAGCACTGTCGCCGTGCGACATCGCGGTGCGCGCTGATGGGGTGCGATGCACGCCGATGTGGCATCGCGTGCGCCGCGCCCCCCTCGGCCGCATGCGGGTCGGCAACCGTCGTGGCCGTCGCGCCGTGCATATCGCCGCGCATATCGCCCCGCTCGCCGCCGGGTTCGCGCAGGTTGGCCCGGATATTGCTGAACTCCGTCCAAACACCGGCAACGGCGCCGGTGGGCAGTCCCAGCAAATCAGGCCCGCCGTCGCAGGCGGGCGCAGCAGACCAGGACAACGACGTCCCCCCGTGCGCGGCACGGCCGGATGTCGCGATCGCTTCGACCGCCCGCCGCCGCCGCAAGCAACAACGCGTTATCGACCGCCGCACTCACGCGGCACTGGAATACGACATGACGACTGGCAAAGTCACGCTGCTGGGCGCCGGCCCCGGCGATCCCGATCTCCTCACGCTGAAGGCCGTGAAGGCGCTGGCGGCCGCCGACGTGCTGCTGCTCGACGATCTCGTCGCGCCCGGCATCGTGGAACTTGCGCCGCACGCGCGCGTGATCCGCGTCGGCAAGCGCGGCGGCTGCCGCTCCACGCCGCAGGCCTTCATCGAGAAACTGATGCGCCGCTACGCGCTGCGCGGCGCGCACGTCGTGCGCGTCAAGGGCGGCGATGCGCTGCTGTTCGGCCGCGCCGGCGAGGAACTCGCGACGCTGCGCGCCGCCGCGATTCCGGTCGACATCATCAACGGCATTTCGTCTGGTTTCGCGGCCGCCGCGAGCCTCGGCGTCTCGCTCACGCACCGCGAGCACTGTCAGGGCGTCACGTTCGTCACCGCGCATCGCCAGGATCACGGCGAGCCCGACTGGGCGGCGCTCGCGGCGACCGGCACCACGCTCGCGATCTATATGGGCATGAGCCGCGTCGACAGCATCGCGGCGGGCCTGCTCGCCGCATTGCCCGCCTCGACACCGGCGGCTGCCGTGCAATGGGCCGGCACGCCCGACGAACGCCGCTGGACCGGCACGCTCGGCAATCTCGCGCGCGGCATCGAGGCAGCACGGCTCGGCAGCCCGGCCGTGATACTCGTCGGCGGCGCGATCGGGGAAGCGGCCGTGCACGCCGTGCCGGACGCGGGTGCCGCGGTCGAAACGACCTTGTCCCGGGCCGCGTAGCATGCGTGACACCACGCGGCACCGCCCGCCCATCTATCATGAAAGCAGCGGCGCGGCTCGCACCGGCCGCCTGAGCGCCGCGCGCGGTGCCGACACGATGTCCGCACGGGGCCACGGCTCCCGCTCCGCGTATCGCGCCACGATTTTGCCGCCGCCGTTTGCCTCATGAGTACGCCTGCTCCACCCCTGCGCCTGCGCGTGCTGCTCGTCACCGACACCGACAAGCCGATCGGCGAGCTCGGCGACGCGCTCGCGCGCCTCGGCTACGAGATGCTCAACGACGTCGCGACGCCCGCGCGCCTGCCGGCCGCCGTCGAGGAGCAGCGCCCCGACGTCGTGATCATCGATACCGATTCGCCGTCGCGCGACACGCTCGAGCAACTGGCCGTGATGCACGCGACCGCGCCGCGCCCCGTGCTGATGTTCAGCCACGACGCCGACCAGGCGCTGATTCACGCGGCGGTCGGCGCCGGCGTCAGCGCGTATCTCGTCGAAGGGCTGTCGGCCGAGCGCCTCGCACCGATCCTCGAAGTCGCGCTCGCACGCTTCTCGCACGACGATGCGCTGCGCCGCCGGCTCGCCGATGTCGAGCGCGAGCTCGCCGAACGCAAACTGATCGACCGCGCGAAGCGCCTGCTGATGGATCAGCGCAGGCTGTCCGAGCACGATGCGTATGCGTTGCTGCGCAAGCGCGCGATGGATCAGGGCCTGCGCATCGTCGACGTCGCGCGCCAACTGCTCGATGCGACCCACCCGTCATGAATGCCATGAAACCTTCGCCTCCCGCCGCGCCGGAACGCGCGCATCTTCGTCTCGGGTTCGTCGCGCTGAGCGACGCGGCCCCGCTGATCGTCGCGCAACAGCTGAATCTCGGCGCGCGCCATGGCCTCACCCTGGAGCTGAGCCGCCAGCCGTCGTGGGCCGCCGTGCGCGACAAGCTGCTGACCGGCGAACTCGACGCCGCGCACGCGCTGTACGGGCTCGTGTGCGGGCTGCAGCTCGGCATCGGCGGCCCGCAGGCCGACATGGCCGCGCTGATGGTGCTGAACCGCAACGGCCAGGCGATCACGTTTGCCCGCGGCCTCGCCGACGCGTACCGCGACAGCGGCGACGTCCGCGCGGCCCTCGCGACGCTCGGCCGCAAGCCGCTGCTCGCGCAGACCTTCCCGACCGGCACGCATGCGATGTGGCTGAACCACTGGCTCGCGTCGCACGGCGTCGATCCGCTGCGCGACGTGCGCAGCGTCGTGATTCCGCCGCCCGAGATGGTCGCGGCGCTCGCGAGCGGCGAGCTCGACGGCTTCTGCGCGGGCGAGCCGTGGCACGCGGTGGCCGAAGCCTGCGGCGCGGGCCGGACCGTCGCCGTCACCAGCGAGGTCTGGCCCGATCATCCGGAGAAGGTGCTCGCGACCCGGCGCGATTTCGTCGCGCTGTATCCGGCCACCGCGCGCGCGCTGATCCGCACGCTCGTCGATGCGTGCGCGTGGCTCGACGATGCCGCGCACCGCCGCGACGCGGCCGGCTGGCTCGCATCGCCAGATGCGCTCGGCGTGCCGGCGCGGCTGATCGCGCCGCGCCTGCTCGGCGACTACGGCGCGGGGCCGTTCGCGCAGCCGCCGCTGCCGATCCGGTTCCACGACGGCGGCGCCGTGAACCGGCCGGATCCGCACGAAGGCCGGTGGTTCCTGTCGCAATACCGGCGCTGGGGCATGCTCGACGGCACGCACGACGACGCGGCGATCGCCGCGGCGATCGCGCAGACGGCGTTGTATGATGCTGCGGTCGCCGAAGGCGGTGCGGCGGGCGGGTGATCCCGGCACGGGATGCCGGGGCCGCCGCGCGGCGCCATGCCGCGCCCGGCGGAACGCCTGACGCGATGCGCCGGTCCACGGCGGCCCACCGCGCCGCGAGGACGCATTTGCATCCGTGCCGCCACTCCGTCCCCGTTCAGAATCGATGCCGAAACGAATGCGCACGCCGCTCGACGTGCTGCTCACCGAAATCCGCGCGTGCCGCGCGTGCGAAGCCGATCTGCCGCTCGGCCCGCGCCCGGTCGTGCGCGCCCATCGCGACGCCCGCATCCTGATCGTCGGGCAGGCGCCCGGCGCCCGCGTCCATGCGAGCGGCATCCCGTGGGACGATGCGAGCGGCAAGCGGCTGCGCGACTGGCTCGGTGTCGACGCCGACACGTTCTACGACGCGTCGCGCTTCGCGATCGTGCCGATGGGCTTCTGCTACCCGGGCCGCGGCGCGAGCGGCGACAATCCGCCGCGCCCCGAATGCGCACCCCTGTGGCTCGACCGGTTGCTCGCCGAATTGCCGTCGATCCGCCTGACGCTGCTGATCGGCCAGTACGCGCAGCGGCATTTCCTGCGCGACACGCGCAAGGCAACGCTGACCGACACCGTGCAGGCATGGCGCGACTACGGCCCCGACGTTTTGCCGCTGCCGCATCCGTCGCCGCGCAACCAGGCATGGTTCAAGCACCATCCGTGGTTCGACGCAGAGGTCGTGCCGGAACTGCGCCGGCGCGTCGCGCCGCTGATCGCCGGCTGACGACGCCGGTCGCATCCCGCTCCGTATCCGAATGACTCAGAACGACATCGACTTTTCATGCACCGGCTGCGGCCGTTGCTGCCACGACCTGCGCATTCCGCTGACCGTCGCCGAGGCCACTGCATGGCTGCGGCGCGGCGGCCACGTGGAACTGTTGTGCGACGCCGTGCCATGGCCCGTCGAACCGCCCCCCGACGACGCGTTCGCCGCGTACAAGCGGGCACGTTCGTCGCCCGCGCTCAGCGGCACGCTGCCGGTACGCATCACCGCCCTGATCACCGCATCGCATGCCGGGCCGTGCCCGAACCTGCTCGACGACCTGCGCTGCGGGATCTACGACGAACGGCCGCTGGTGTGCCGGATCTACCCGGCCGAGGTCAATCCGTTCGTACCGCTGATGCCGGACGGCAAGCAGTGCCCGCCCGACGCATGGCAGCAGGCGCCGCTCGCCCGCGGCGGCACGATCGTCGATGCGCTCACGCGCGAGAACATCGTGCGCGCGCGGGCCGCGAGCGCGGCCGAGACGCCGTTGCGCGCGCGACTGTGCGCGGCGCTCGGCATCGATACGGCAGCCGTCGCGAACGAAGGCTTCGCGATTCATGCGCCGCCCGCCGACAGGCTGCTGGCCGCGCTGAGCGCACTCGACGATGCGCGCGCGACGGCGTCCGCCGAGCCCGCGCCGACGGCATGGACGCTCCTCACGAATCGCACCGCGACCGCCGACACGCTCCGATCGATCGGCGCATCCAGCCGGCTCGCCACCGACGAGGCCGGCGCGAGCTGCCGCTACCTGGGCTTTCATCCGGCCGTCTGATTGCCCGGTCGCCGGGCGGGCACGCCCCTGCCCGGCACGCCCGTCCGGCCTGCGCGGATCGGCCCGCGGATCTGCCCGCGGATTCCGGCCGCGCCCGGTTCGCTGTACCATCGCGGCTCAACCGCGTCACGAACAGCAGAATCCTTCATGCCCTCCACCGCCCCGCCGCGCCTGTACGGGATGCCCGAACGCAGCGACCGGCTCGATTTCTACATCCGCGACCAGGCGTCGCGCCAGGCGATCACCGAGCCGCACCGGCACGCGTATTTCCAGATCCAGTTCAACCTCGGCGGCGACACCGAGCAGCGGATCGGCGGCGTCACGCGCCCGTTCCCGCGCGGCGCGCTCGCGTTCGTGCTACCGCACCGCGAGCATCTGATTCCGCATCCGGAAGGCGCGCACTTCATCGTGATCAACTTCAGCCAGGCGTTCCTGCGCGCCGACCTCGACGTCGATCCGCTCGATCTCGAGGATGTCCCCGCGCAGCGCTTTCCGGAGCTGTCGCCGTTCCGCTTCCAGGAACATCTCGACTTCATCCTGACCGGCGACGCGTTCGACGAGGCACGCCGCCTCGCGCTGTGCATGCTCGATGCCGATCGCGTGCGCACCTTCGGCTCGACCACGTTGCTGCGCGGCTACCTGCTGCAGCTGATCGGGCTCGTCTGCACGCAGTACGCCGGCGCGCTCGACAAGCTCGCGCAGCGCGGCGCCCAGCGGGCGGGCCGGCGCGACGCGCTCGCGCGCGTGCTGCGCCACGTGCGCGCGAACCTGACCCGCGAGGACCTGACGCTCGCGGCCACCGCCGAGGCCGCGTTCCTGTCGCCGAACTACCTCGCGCACCTGGTGCGCAAGGAAACCGGCAGCACCTTCACCGATCTCGTGACCGAGCGCCGGATCGCGCTCGCGCAATCGCTGCTCGCGCATACGAGCCGGCGCATTGCCGACATCGCGCGCTCGGTCGGCTTCCGCGACGAAGGGTATTTCGCGCGGCGCTTCCGCGCGCGGGTCGGCGTGTCGCCGAAGGCGTACCGGGACGCGAACGCCGCGCTGCCGGCCGCCGACGAAGCGCCGGCGGCCGGCGACGCGTAGTTTTGTCCGGTTAAAGCGCAGTTGCGTCGCATCCGGGCGCGCAAGCGTCGGGTATCGTTCCATGCATGCCGGCCCGCGGTGCATTGCGCGGGCAACGGCATCCGTCTTTTCATCGAACGAGGCCATCCGATGTCCGCATACGTCATCGACGCTTCCGAGCGTCCTTCCGTCGAAGTCGAACAGTCGTCCGCGCGCTTTCCGGTGCGCCGCGTCTTCTGCGTCGGCCGCAACTACGCCGACCACGCGCGCGAAATGGGCGCCGATCCCGACCGCGAACCGCCGTTTTTCTTCACGAAGCCGGCCGACGCGATCGTCCCGGCCGGCGGCACCGTCCCGTATCCGCCGCTGACCAGCGACCTCCATCACGAAATCGAGCTGGTCGTCGCGATCGGCAAGGACGGCCGCTCGATCGACCCGGCCGATGCGCTGTCGCACGTGTGGGGCTACGGCGTCGGCGTCGACCTCACGCGCCGCGACCTGCAGGCCGAGGCGAAGAAGCTGAGCCGCCCGTGGGACTGGGCGAAGGGCTTCGACGCGTCGGGCCCCGTGACCGCGCTGCGCGCGGCGACCGCCACCGGCCATCCGGCAAGCGGCCGGATCTGGCTCGCGGTCAACGGCGAAACGCGCCAGCAAGGCGATCTCGCCGACATGATCTGGGCCGTGCCGGACGTGATCGCGTACGTGTCGCGCTCGGTCGAGCTGAAGGCCGGGGATTTGATCTTCACCGGCACGCCGGCCGGCGTCGGTGCGCTGCAGCCGGGCGATCGCGTGACGGGAGGGGTCGATGGCGTGGCGACGTTCGAGTTCGTGATGGGGGTGAAGCCGTAAGGGGTTGCCCAGGCTCACGCGACGCGCCGTCGATCCGGCGGCCGTCGCGTCGTGTCGCGCCCTGCCGATCCAGGAGGCGATGGCATCGCACCGAATCGGCAGGCCGTTCCTGTGCCGTCGCTCACGCGTCCTGTTCGCGTGCGTCGAAGATTCGTACGCACACCGCGCCCCCGCTCCCGTCAACGCCCTACCGCGCGCGCACCGACACGAACTTGCGCGCGTTGTCGCGCTGGATCAGCACGGCGATCACGCCGCCTTTCGCTTCGAGCGGCTGCACGTCGTCCGGCGTTTCGAGCAGCGTGTCGTTCAGTTCGAGCACGACGTCGCCCGGTCGGATGCCCGCGCTCGCGGCCGGCCCGTGCACCGCATCCACCATCATCCCGACCGCAAGCCCGGTCGAACGCCGTTCGGCGTCGCTCAGCGGATGCATCGTCAGCCCGAGCCGATCGCCGGTGTCTGCCGGCTGTGCCGCGGCTATCGCCACGCCGGCGGCACCGGCCGCGCCGACCGAGCCCGCGCTGCCCGTCGCGGCCGCGTTGTCGATCGCGTCGCCGGTCCCCACCCCCTTGACCGTCAGCATCATCGGCGTGCGGTTGCGGATCAGCCGCAGCGGCGCCTTTCCGCCGGGCGGCAACGCGGCGGCCAGGTCGTTCAGCTCGGCCGACCGGCCGATCGGCTTGCCGCCGAACTTCACGATCACGTCGCCGGGCCTCACGCCGGCCGCGGCGGCAGGCGAGCCGGGATCGACACCGTTGACGAGCGCGCCCGCCGGACGCGGCAGGCCGAACGCGGTGGCCAGCCCGACGCCGACATCCTGCACGTCGACGCCGAGCGCGTTGCCGGACGACGCGCGCTGCGCCTGCGCATTGGCCCGCATCTGCGCCTGCGCCTGCGCACGCACCTTGACGGCAAGCGCGATCGGAATCGCGAACGTCGTGCTCGCATAGCGATCGGCGTCCGTATAGACCTGTAGCGCGATGCCGATCACGTCGCCCGTGCGGTTGAACACAGGGCCGCCCGAGTTGTCGGGATTCACCGCGATGTCGGTCTGGAAGAACGGAAACGCGCTGCCGTCCGGCAGCGCATGCGACGTCGCGCTGACGATGCCGGCCGTGACCGTGTTGCCCGTACCGTCCGGCGCGCCGATCGTCATCACCGGTTCGCCGGCACGCACCCGCGACGAATCGCCGATACGCACGACCGGCAGCTTCGTCGCGTCGACGTGCAGCACGGCGACGTCGCTCTGCGGATCGACGGTCACCACCGTCGCCTTCAACTCACGATGATCGGCCAGTCGCACCGTCACGTCAGTCGCATCCGCCACGACATGCGCGGAAGTCAGGATCACCCCGTCGGCGCTGACGATGAAGCCCGAGCCGAGGCCCGCGATCGCGCGCGGCGACGTATCGGGCACAGGCGCCTGTGCGCCTTGCACGGGCGGCAGCGGCGCGCCTCGGCGGAAGAACGCGGAAAGCGGATCGTCGGGATCGAGGTACACGAAGGACGGACCGCCTGCCTGCTGGTCGGTCGCAGCTGTCATGATGGTCACGACCGCCGGGCCGTAGCGGTCGACGATCGCCGAGAAGTCGACCGGCATCGAGTAAGGCCGCGCGGCGGGCCTGTTCTTCATCACGGATGGTGGCGGCGCGACGGTCCCGGCAACGGCCGGTGGCGGCGCCAAAACAACGGCGAATACCCCCCCGATCAACGCGGTGCGAAGCACGGCGCGAGCAAGCGTCTGGCGAACCACGGTGCACCTCCCCCGGGCAGTCGCTGCGCTGTCCCGCGCGAGACGCGCGGGCGCCCGACAAGCACCGGTACACGCCTCCATTTATAGTCCACGCCGCATCGGAGAACAGACGAATCAAACCCGCATCGCGGGTGGCCGCGAAGTGACGGAACCGCGCCGGCGTTCGTTCCGGACAAAGTACGCGGTTCGTCAATCAGAATATTCACCACACGCCGCGGCGATGCGCGTGGCCGAGACGCATCCCACACCACCGTCCCGCGCTACCAAGCCAGCAACAAAAAATTGCGCACCACCGCCGACGGATCGTCGCGCCGCGATGCAATCGCGAGCCGCGCGCGCAGCCCATCGCCCGCGACCGGCCGATACACGACGCCCGCGACCTGCACCTGCGTGATCGCCTTCGGCACGATCGACACGCCGAGCCCGGCCGCGACGAGCGTCACCGCCGACGCGATTTGCGGCGCGGGCTGCGCCATGCGCGGCTGGAAGCCGGCGGCATTGCACGCGGCGACGATGTCGTCGAACAGCGCGCTGCCCGCTTCGCGCGGCACCTGCACGAACGCCTCGTCGGCCAGCTCCGCCAGATCGATCCGACGCCGCTGCGCGAGCCGATGCGCGACCGGCACCGCGACGAACATCGGCTCCTCGTCCCAGTCCGCTGCCTGCAACGTGTCCGCGATACGACGCTCCGGACGCACGATCGCGACGTCGAGCCGCCCGGCCTCCAGCGCCTCGAGCAGCACGCCCGAGGTCGCCTCCTGCAACGTCAGCTCCGTATCCGGAAACGCTTCGCGAAAGCGGCGAATCAGGTCCGCCACCTTCGAATTGAAGGCCGCCGTCCCGGTAAAGCCGACGCGAAGCTGGCCGATTTCCCCGCGCGCGGCCCGTTTTGCCGCCCGCGCCGCGCGCTCCGCGTCGTCGAGCACGCGCCGTGCCTCTTCCGCGAACACCTCGCCCGCAACGGTCAGTTCCGCGCCGCGTGCGGTCCGCTTGAACAGTTCCACGCCGAGTTCGTTCTCGAGCGCCTTGATCTGCTGGCTGAGCGGCGGCTGCCCGATGCCGAGCGTTTCCGCGGCCTTCGTGAAGTTGGATGTGGCGGCCACGGCCAGAAAGTATCGGAGATGCCGAAGTTCCATGCGCTTATGTGATCCCGGGGAAAGACAGAAACGGCCTTCAAGCCAGTCGCAAAACGTATCGCTACGGTTTCTTTCATATATTGGACATATATGTTGGCGTGCGCAAGAATTCGGGTATTCCCAGGCCCACCGGGACCCTCCCATGTCTACTCCCGCGATTTCGCGCGCCCCGAACGCCGCGCCGGATGCGCTGCCCGCCGGCGTGTCGCCGCGTTCGGCGGCCTACAAGCGCATCGCGCTGGCGCTGTTCCTGGCCGGCTTTTCCACCTTCTCGCTGCTGTACTGCGTGCAGCCGCTGCTGCCCGCGTTCGCGCGCGAGTTCCACATCGGCGCGGCGTCGAGCTCGCTGTCCCTGTCGCTGTCGACCGGGATGCTGGCGGTCTCCATCCTGTGCGCCGGCGCGCTGTCCGAACGCGTCGGACGACGCGGGCTGATGTTCGCGTCGATGACACTGGCCGCGCTGTTCAACGTGCTCTCGGCGATTGCGCCGAACTGGAACCTGCTGCTGATCTGGCGCGCACTCGAAGGTTTCGCGCTCGGCGGCGTCCCGGCGGTGGCGATGGCCTATCTCGCCGAGGAAATCGCCGCCGACGGGCTAGGCTTGTCGATGGGGCTCTACGTCGGCGGCACCGCGTTCGGCGGCATGATCGGGCGGATCGGGATGAGCGCGCTCGAAGAGTATTTCTCGTGGCGCACCGCGATGCTGACGATCGGCGTCGTCGACCTCGTCGCGGCGGTCGCGTTCGTGATGCTGCTGCCGCAGTCGCGACGCTTCGTAAAGCGAACCGACCTGACGCTGCGTCACCACCTGCGACTGTGGAGCGCGCAACTGCATCACGCGCGGCTGCCGTTCGTGTTCGCGATCGGCTTCCTCGTGATGGGCGCGTTCGTGACGGTCTACAACTACGCCGGGTTCCGGCTGACGGCCGCGCCGTTCAACCTGAGCGCGACCGCATGCGGGCTGATCTTCGGCGCCTACCTGTTCGGGATGGTGTCCTCGTCGAGCGCGGGCGCGCTCGCCGATCGTCTCGGGCGCGCGCCCGTCCTGGTCAGCGGCATGCTCGTATTCGCGGCCGGCCTCGCGCTGACGCTGTCGCATTCGCTCGTCGCGATCATCGCCGGGATCGTGCTGATCACGATCGGCTTCTTCGTTGCTCATGCGGTGGCGAGCGGCTGGGTCGGGCATCTCGCCGGTTCCGCGAAGGGGCATGCCGCATCGCTCTACCTGCTGGCCTATTACCTCGGGTCGAGCGTGCTGGGCTCGGTCGGCGGCACGTTCTGGCAACACGGTGCGTGGGGCGCCGTCGTCGCGTATGTCGCGGCGCTGCTCGTGCTCAGCCTGGCGGCCGCCCGCCGACTCGTTCACGCGGAACGCGTGGGGTAAGCACTTTTGAAGCGCGCGCCGGCACGGGATGACGCATGTCAGCCCGCACGTGCATGAAAGTCCGCGATCGCCTGCCACATCAGCACCGGATTCGAGTACATCGGGAAGTGTCCGCAATCCGGGATTTCGGACAGTACGACGCCATGTGCCTCGATCGCGCTCAAGTACGACAGCGACGCGTTCTGCTCGCCGTACATGAACATCCTGGGGAACGGCAGGCCGAGGAATTTGCGCATCAGGTCGCCGTTGTCGGACAGGTCGACCATCGAGCGGAAGATCCCGCCGACCGCTTCCGCCCGCACCTTGTGGCGCAGGCTCGCCGAGTACAGCGCGCTTGCATGGGCCGGCGCGCGGCGGGTGCGGTCGATGAAATCGTTGAAGAACCGCTCGGCGCTGTCGCGCGGATGGTCGACGATCTGCCGGCTCAGGAAACAATCCTCGGGCGCGACGTTTCCTTCGATGTTGATGAAACTCAGCACGCGCGGCGGATACCGGTGTGCGAGCATCAACGACGTCAACCCACCCATCGAATGTCCGACGAGGTGGAATCGATCGAAACCCATGCGGTCGATCACGTTCAGCGCCGTTTCGGCGAGGAACGGGATCGAGACCTTCGACAGATCCGCACACCAGGTTTCGCCACAGCCCGGCGCGTCGTACGCAACGAAAGGCCGGCCGTCGAATGCGCGATGGCGCACGATGTCCGCGTAATCCTCCTTGGTCGAGCCAAAGCCGTGAAGGAACACGACGGGCGCGTGAACGCCACCGCGATGAATGGCCGACACATCGAGTTCGGTGCGGTCGACGGCGAACGACAAGCGCGACTGGGAAAATTCATGACTCATCTGATCGAATCCCGGGTAAAGAGGGCGTAGCGCCCGCGTCGCCACGACACGACACACGTCGGCCGAAGCGGGCATGCTGATACGGGACGGACAATGACGTTCAGGCCGTCACCGTCCGGCAGAAATCCTGGATCGCAGTGCATGCACGCAGCAACGACTTGTCGTCGAGCGCGTAAGCGATCCGGAGATAAGGGCCGAGCCCGAAAGCGCTGCCGTGCACGGTGGCCACACCGGCTTCGTCGAGCAGCGCGTTCACAACGTCCTCGTCGCTCGCCAGTCGCGTGCCCGCACGTGTCGTCGTACCGATCAGCCCTTCGCACGACGCGAACGCATAGAACGCGCCCTCCGGGACATCGCAGCGCAAACCCGGCGCCTGGTCGAGTTGCTCGACGACCAGATCGCGCCGCCGCTGGAATGCGACGCGCGAATGCGCGATGAAATCCTGCGGCCCCGTCAGCGCGGCCAGCGCCGCGTGCTGCGAGATCGTCGACGCACCGGACGTCTGTTGCCCCTGCAACTTCTCCATCGCATCGATCAGCCAGCGCGGCCCCGTACCGAAACCAATGCGCCAGCCCGTCATCGCATACGCCTTCGACACGCCGTTCATCGTCAGCACGCGTTCGCGCAATCTCGGCTCGACCTGGGCGATCGTGAAGAATTCGATCCCGTCGAAAACCAGGTGCTCGTAGATGTCGTCGGACAGCACGAGCACCTGCGGATGCGCGAGCAGCACCGCTGCGAGCGCCCGCAGTTCCGCTCGGCTGTATACCGCGCCGGTCGGGTTCGACGGCGAGTTCAGGATCAGCCATCGCGTGCGCGGCGTGATCGCCGCCTGCAGCGCGTCCGGCGTCAGCTTGAAGCCGCTTTTCGCGCCGCAGGGGATGGCGACGGATCTGCCGCCGCAAAGCTGCACGATCTCCGGATAGCTGACCCAGTACGGCGCGGGGACGATGACTTCGTCGCCTTCGTTCAGCGTCGCGGCCAGCGCATTGAAGATCACCTGCTTGCCGCCGCTGCACACGAGCGTGTCGCGCCAGTCCACGTCGAGACCGTTCTCGCGCCCGAACTTGTCGGCGATCGCTTCGCGCAGCGCGCGCAGCCCGGCCACCTGCGTGTAACGCGTGTGGCCCTCACGAATCGCGGCGATGCCGGCTTCGCGCACGTGTGCCGGTGTGTCGAAATCCGGCTCGCCTGCGCTCAGCGAAATCACCGCGGCGCCGCTCGCGCGCCGGGCGGCCACGCGATCCATCACCTTGTAGGTCGCCGACGGGCGAGCGGCGGCGAGGAAGCGGTTCAGCGTATCGATCGGTGCGCTCATTGCGCGTTCCTCCAGTTCGTCAGCCCCATCAGTTCGAGCGTGCTATGCCCTTCGCGCAACGCGTTCATCAACGTTGCTTCCTTGTCGGCGCGCGCCTGCCCCTGGGCCAGCGTCGCGTCGACGTGCGCGGCCGGAATCACCAGCACGCCGTCGTCGTCGGCCACGACCAGGTCGCCGGCCGCCACGGGCGTTCCCGCGAAGCTGATCGGCTGCCCGACCGACGGCGCGCTCGCCTTGATCGTGCCGCGCATCGACACGCCGCGCGTGAACACCGGGAAACGGCGAGCCACCAGCGCCGCGATGTCGCGCACACCGCCGTCGATGACCAGCCCTGCCACACCGGCCGCCTCGGCGGCGACCGTCAGCACCTCGCCCCAGTAACCGGCGACGAAGCCGCCCGTCGAGATGACGAGCACGCTGCCGCGCGGCACCTGCTCCATCGCGACATGAATCGCCAGGTTGTCGCCGGGCGAGCATTCGAGCGGATACGCAGGACCGGCGACCGACGCGCCGGGCCACACCGTGCGGATGGCCGGATCGACGGCGCTGGTGGCCAGGCCCGAGGCCTCGAACAGCGTGGAGGTGCCGAGTGTGCGAGCCTGTTCCAGCAGCGCTGCATCGTAAGTGCGAATCGCGTTCATCATTCAGCCCTTGCTCTGCAGTGTGTGATAGCCCAGCGCCGCGCGTGCGTCGCCGAGCGACTTGCCCTGTGCAATCTGCTCGCGGATGTGCGATTCGACCGCTTCGATCCGGTGTGCCACCTGCGCGACTTCGCGTGCCCGGCCGCGCGGCACGATCACGACGCCGTTCGCGTCCGCGACGACGATGTCGCGCGCCGCCACGCGCACCGTGCCGATCCCGACCGTCGCGTTCACCGACTCGACCTGAACGCGGTCCTTGCCGGTCCGCATGAAGCGCCCCGCGGTGAACAACGGATAGTTGTCGCCCAGTGCCTTGTTGACGTCGCGGCACACGCCGTCGATCACGGTGCCCGCGATGCCGCGCAGCCCCGCGTACTGGGTCATGATGTCGCCCCACACAGTGCAGTCGGTGCGGCCGTCGTTGTCGATCACCACGACGTCGCCCGGCGCGACGTCGTCGATGAAATCGCCGACGGTGCCGGGCGGCACGCTCGCCGGCACGTACTTGACCGTGAATGCGGGACCGACGACGACCTGCGTGTAATCGGCCAGCGGCATGATGCCGAGCGCCTGCCCGTGCAGCCCGAGCTTGTCCATCGCATCGGACACGCCCGGCGTGTCGAGCCCTTCGAACAGCGCGACCAGCTCCAGGTCTTCCGCCGCGGCCTCGTTGGGATTCGTCATATCAAATACTCCGAAGGAAGGATGAGCGGTCAGCGCACCGCGATGGCTTCGAATTCCTTGTCGTGCATCACGTCCGCGACCGGGCGGCCCGCGCGAACGGCGGCGACCATCCCGTCCTGCCGCTTCGCGATGCGCTCGCCGAGATCGAGCACGTCCTCGATATACCTGGCCGGCACGAACACCGTGCCGCAGCGGTCGGCAATCACGTAGTCATCCTGATGGACGGTCACGCCTGCCATCCGCACCGGCGAGCCAGAAGCGACCTGGATCACGCGGTTGCGCGCGCTGATCATCGTGACGCCGCGCCCGTAGACCGGATACCCGATCGATTCGCTGCCGTCGATGTCGCGGCTCAGCCCGTCGATCACCGAGCCGCGAATCCGCTTCGCGGTCGCCGCGTTGGCCAGGATGTCGCCCCAGCAGGAAATGCCGTCCGCGCCGCCGGCGATCACCAGCACGCGATCGTCCGTGGTGACGGCGTCGACGACCGGCGAGATGAGGTGCACGGTCGGCCTGTCATCCGTCTTCGGTCCGAGCTGAATCGTGCTGGCACGCCCGACGATCTTCGGGCAGTCCCACAATGGACGCAGGCCGACCGTCGCGCCGGGCATGCCGAGAAAGTCGAGCGCATCGGATACGGTGTTCGTGTCGAGCGATGCAAGGCGCTCGAGCAAGGAAGGCTGGTTCATCACGCTGATCCCCGTTGAGAAGTGCGGCCATCGTCGCCTCGGCAGCGTGGTATGTAAATTTCGCATTTCGTATCTGCGTGATACGATTTCCGGAATACGAAAAGCACCCCATCGCGCTCGGCCGGCAGCCACGAAGTCGCGCCGCGCCGCCCGCCCCGCGGCGTTTTCCGCGCGCTTTCACCCCTGGGCATGCCCACCATGAGCAACACGATCGACTACCGGCTGATTCGGCAGCTGTGGATGTTTCTCGCCGTCGCCGAGGAGCAGCATTTCGGGCGCGCGGCGAAGCGGCTGAACATGTCGCAACCGCCGTTGACCGAACAGATCAAGGTACTGGAACAGTCGCTCAAGATTCAGTTGTTCTACCGCTCGCGCCAGGGAACGCAACTGAGCCCCGCCGGCGCCGCGATCCTGCCGGCCGTGCGGCAATTCGCCGGCCAGGCCGAGCGGCTGCAGCGCGTCGTGCGCGAGGTCGCGGCCGGGCAGTCGGGCGTGCTGCACGTCGGCGCGATCACGTCCGCGATGCTCGATACGGTGCCGCCGCTACTGGACGCGCTCAAGCGCGCGCATCCGAACCTGACCGTGTTCGTCAACGAGATCGACAGCGTCGACGCGATTCCGGCGCTGGAGGCCGGCGAGCTCGATCTCGCCTTTGCGCGCGTCGATGGCGAGGTGGCGAACGGCATCGCGACGATGCCGCTGACCGAGGACCGGCTCGCCGTGGCGCTGCCGAAGGAACATCCTCTCGCTGCGATGCCGCGGGTGCGGCTGCGCGCATTGATGGACGAGCCGCTGATCATGTCGTCGCGACAGGTCAGCCCGGTCTACTTCGACATGCTGACGTCGGTCTGCCGCGCGCACGGGCTGACGCCGCGCGTGATTCACGAGGTGCGGTCGGTGACGTCGCAGATCGCGTACGTCGGCTGCGGTCAGGGCGTGGCGCTGGTGCCGGCGTCGACGCGCAAGCTCGCGCCGGAGAACGTCGTCGTGCGGCCGTTGAAGGAGAAGGTGATGGTCGTGACGGCGGCCGCAGTCTGGAATACGAACCGGCATCATCCGATGGTCGATGCCGTGCTCGATATGCTGAAAAAGTAGCGCCGCGCGGCGATCGGGCTACGTCCGATGCCGCAGCCATTCAATCGCCCGCGACCCGATGCGCGATCGTCGACAACGTCCGCAACATCGGCGCGAACGCATCGGCCGACGTATTGCCGAACCCGAGCACGAGCCCGTTGGCCGCCGACGTCGCATGGATCGAAAACCCCGACAGCGGAAACGGCCCGATCCCGTGCGCGCGCGCCGCCTCGACGATCGCGCGGTCGCGATAGCGAGCCGGCAACCGCAGCGTCAGATGCAGCCCGCACGGCCCGCCCTCGACCTGATGCGGCACGGTGAAGGCGTCGTCCAGCGCGGCGAGCAGCAGGCGCCGCCGGTCGCGATACAGCCGGCGCATCCGCCCGAGGTGCCGCCCGTACTCCCCCGTCTCGATGAAATCGGCGAGCGCGAGCTGCACGTGGCGCGTCCCGCCGCGCAGCATCTCCGGCAGCGCCGGCCGCACCGCGGCCAGCAGCGCGTCGGGCAGCACAAGAAAACCGATCCGCAACGCCGGAAACATCGTCTTGCTGAACGAGCCGAGATAGACGACCGGCGAATCGGCCGCGAGCCCGTGCAACGCGCCGATCGGCTCGCCGGTATGCCGAAACTCGCTGTCGTAATCGTCCTCGATGATCCACGCGCGATGCCGGCGGGCGGCATCGATCAGCGCGAGGCGGCGCGAGATCGACAGCACCGCGCCGGTCGGGAACTGGTTCGACGGCGTGGTGTAGACGAGCCGGGGCGTCCGTTCGCGCCAGTCCGTGTCTTCCGCGCGCAGCCCCTCCGCGTCCACTGGCATCGGCAGCACCTCGAGGTCGGCCGCCTGCATCGCGGTGCGCGCGCCGCGATAGCCGGGCTCCTCGACCCAGACCGTGTCGTCGGGATTCGTCAGCAGCTGCGCGCACAGCGCGATCGCGCCCTGCGCGCCTTCGGTGATCACGATCTGCTCGGGATCGCAGCGCACACCGCGCGTCACGGCCAGATGGCGCGCGATCGACTCGCGCAGCGCGCGCTCGCCGAGCGGGTCGCCGTACGCGAGCAGGTCGCGGCCGGCGCGGCGCAGCGCGCGGTCGATCGCGTGCCGCCACGCATCGACCGGGAAATGCGACAGCGCGGGCACGCCCGGCCGGAAGCCTTCCGATTCGCCGGTACCGATCAGGCTCGGGCGGATCCGGCCGAGCCGCTGCGCGACGGCCGGCGGTGCGGCCCGCCGGCGCGGCGCGGCCGGCCGCGACAGGCCGACCACGCGCGTGCCGCGACGATCGGATTGCAGGAAGCCTTCGGCGACGAGTTGTTCATAGACGGCTGCCGTCGTGTTGCGCGACACGCCGAGTGTCTCGGCCAGCGCGCGCGTGCCGGGCAGCCGCGTGCCGGCCGGCATCGCGCCGCCAAGAATCGCGTCGCGCACGCGGCGCAGCAACTGCCGCTGCAAGGAAGGCGCACCGGCCGTGCGCGCGAGCGGCGCGTCGAGCGGCAACAGCGGCGCGGCGCCGGAAGGAAAGGCAGTCGTCATCGGGGTATCGCGGCGTGGAAGTCTCGGTACATGGCGCGTCAGTCGTGGCGCCGTCACCGCACCTTCGTGGCACCATAAATTTGCCATTGCCTGGCGCTTCTCATGGTACCTCGCCGGGACTACGATCGTCTGCATGCCGGTATGTCGCCGGCCGCCAACCGAAGCGAGATCGACCTTGTCCACGCTCACCAACGACTTCCAGCAGCCCATCGGCCACCCCGTTCCCGACTGGTCCGCGCGCCCGCGCCCGGAGCGCATCGTGCTCGAGGGCCGCTACTGCCGCCTCGAACCGCTCGACGCCGACCGCCATGCCGCCGACCTGTACGCCGCGTACGCGCAGGCGGCCGACGGCGGCGACTGGACCTATCTCGTGCACGGTCCGTACACCGACGAGTCGGGCTACCGCGACTACGCGCGCGGCGCGGCGGCGAGCGCCGATCCGCTGCACTACACGGTGATCGACCGCGCGACGAACCGCGCGGTCGGCACGCTCGCGCTGATGCGCATCGATCCGGCCAACGGCGTGATCGAGGTCGGCTCCGTCACGTTCTCGCCGCTGCTCAAGCGCACGCCGATTTCGACCGAAGCGCAATACCTGCTGATGAAGTACGCGTTCGACACGCTCGGCTACCGGCGCTACGAATGGAAGTGCGACGACCTCAACGAGCCGTCGCGCAAGGCGGCCGCGCGGCTCGGCTTCCGTTACGAAGGCACGTTCCGGCAGGCGATCATCTACAGGGGCCGCAATCGCGATACGGCGTGGTTCTCGATCGTCGACGGCGAATGGCCGGACGTGCGCGCCGCGTTCGAAGCATGGCTCGCGCCGGAGAACTTCGACGCGCAGGGCGCGCAGCGCGAGTCGCTCGTCGCGATCCGCCACGCACAGGCGCGTGCACGCGACGCGGCCGGCCGCACGAACGACGCGACGCGCGTCACGGTCCGGCCGCTCGTGGCCGCCGACGAAGCCGCGTGGCGCCCGCTGTGGCAGGGTTACCAGACGTTCTACGAGACCGCGCTGAGCGACGCCGTGTTCGCGACGACGTGGGCGCGCCTGATGGATCCCGCCGAGCCGATGTTCGTGCTCGGCGCATTCGACGCGTCGGGTACGCTGGTCGGCATCGTGCACGCGATCTATCACCGCTCGTGCTGGACCGAAGGGCCGTACTGCTATCTGCAGGACCTGTTCACGGCGGCCGACGCACGCGGACAGGGCGCGGGCGGCGCGCTGATCGAGGCCGTGTTCGAGCGGGCCCGCGAAGCCGGTGCGAACCGCGTGTACTGGCTCACGCACGAAACCAATACGACCGCCCGCGCGCTGTATGACAAGCTCGCGAACAACGCGGGGTTCATCCAGTACCGGAAGGATCTCAAGTAACGCGCGGGCGCAACCGGCCGCGCTCAGCCGAGGACGTCGGCCGGATCCGCCGCCTCGCCGCAGGCCGGCGCGACATGATGCGCGGCGCCGGCCGCGCCCGGCACCGACGCGGGGCGGATCATCTCGTCGCCGTTGACGGGCACCGGCCGCCGCACCGGACGGTACACCGGCTCGCCCGGTTCGATCGCCTGCCCCGAGATCGCGCAGCGGCCCGGCTGCAACGCGACCCGCAAGCGCCAGCGCTGCTCGCCGTAATGGCAGCGCCCGCTTTCGCTCCAGCGCACCAGCAAGCCGTCGTCGCCGGCCTCCAGGACCGTGACGAACAGTTGCGGTCGCAACGGTGAAACGCCTGGTCCGACAGGCTCCGGAACCGACGCGCGCGCGGCGCTCGCTGACGGCCGGACCATCCCGACCTCGGCCGGCGACGGCGTCGCATCCCGCTCGTCGGCTACCAGCATGTGGTACGACACGTATTCGAAGATCAGGCTTTCGATGAAGTTCGACATGCTCGACGACATTCCGTGAAGATTGAAAACGGGCCGCCGCCGGCACCGCACGCGATCGGACTGCCGCAGATGATACAAATTGAAGTTAACTTCAAGTAAAGAGGGAACGTGCGCAACGATGTGTTTCGCCGATCGCCACAATGGACCGAAACGACGACGGTGACGGTGTCCCCGACCGACCCGCGCGTCTCGCGTTTCGTCTCAAACGGCTGAGACGACTGTCCCGGCGTCTCACGCGAGCCACTCCGTCGCAATCGCAGCAAATTCCACGCGCGATTCACGCGATACCGCACGATTTCAATGCACGGCGACCTGCTGCACCGCACACCGTCCGCCCGTTTCCAGTGCCACACCGCCGCCCTTTCAAGCTGGCCCCGTTCCTGCATATCGATCGCTCGCGCAATCGCGCGACGGACGCACCGGCCCCGTGCCGCGCGTCCGACGACAACCTGACGGAGACAGCAACGTGAGTACACCGGCACTGAACACCGCACCCAGCATGAAGGCCGCCGTCTGGCACGGCCGCAACGACATCCGCGTCGAAGAGGTTCCCGTTCCGGCGCACCCGCCGGCCGGCTGGGTCCAGATCCGCGTGCACTGGTGCGGCATCTGCGGCTCGGACCTGCACGAGTACGTCGCCGGGCCCGTGTTCATCCCCGTCGACGCGCCGCATCCGCTGACGGGCCTGAAGGGCCAGTGCATCCTCGGTCACGAGTTCAGCGGCGAGATCGCGGCGCTCGGCACCGGCGTGACGGGCTTCGCGGTCGGCGACCGCGTGACGGCCGACGCGTGCCAGCATTGCGGCACCTGCTGGTATTGCAGGCACGGGCTGTACAACATCTGCGAAAACCTCGCGTTCACCGGTCTGATGAACAACGGCGCGTTCGCCGAATACGTGAACGTGCCGGCCGAGTTGCTGTACAAGCTGCCCGACAACTTCCCGACCGAGGCCGGCGCGCTGATCGAGCCGCTCGCGGTCGGGCTGCATGCGGTGAAGAAGGCCGGCAACATCGTTGGCCAGACCGTCGTCGTGGTCGGCGCCGGCACGATCGGCCTGTGCACGATCATGTGCGCGAAGGCCGCGGGCGCCGGACGCGTGATCGCGCTGGAAATGTCGGCCGCGCGCAAGCAGAAGGCGCTGGAGGTCGGCGCGACGGCCGTGATCGACCCGAAGGCGTGCGACGCGATCGCCGAAGTCAAGGCGCTGACGGGCGGCTACGGTGCCGACGTGTCGTTCGAGTGCATCGGGCACACGGCCACCGCGCAGCTCGCGATCGACGTGATCCGCAAGGCCGGCAAGTCGGTGATGGTCGGCATCTTCGAGGAACCGACGTCGTTCAACTTCTTCGACATCGTGTCGACCGAGAAGGAAGTGATCGGCTCGCTGGCATACAACGGCGAATTCGCGGACGTGATCCGCTTCATCGCGGACGGCCGCATCGACGTGCAGCCACTGATCACCGGCCGGATCACGCTCGGCGACATCGTCACGCACGGCTTCGAGGAGCTGGTCAACCACAAGGACCGGAACGTGAAGATCATCGTCCAGCCCGCGACCGCCTGACCCAACGATGATCGGGCGATGACGGCCGCCTGGCGGCCGGACGCGGCGCCGAACGGTGCCGGGGCAGCCCTGGCGCGGCCCGGCCGTCCGGCCGGCGCGTGACGCGCCCGTTTTCGGTGCGAGCACAACCGCGCCGGGCGCGACGCGCGGGGTCGGACTTGGATATACTCGAAGCGACATCACCGCTCCGCGCGCCACCCGCGCGCCCGCTTCCGTGAAACCACGAGCCGGCCTGATCCTCGAACTCGTCGTCAACCTGCTGCTGCCCTGGGTCGCATACCGGGTCGCGCATCCGTATTTCGGCGAAACCGGCGCGCTGTACGCGTCGGCGATTCCGCCCATCGTCTGGTCCGTCGTCGAATTCATCCGCTCGCGCCGCGTCGATGCGGTGGCCGCCGTCGTGCTGCTCGGCATCGCGCTGTCGATCGCCGGCATGGCGCTCGGCGGCAGCGCGCGCACGCTGCTGATGCGCGAATCGCTCGCGTCCGGCACGATCGGCGTCGTGTTCCTGCTGTCGTTGTTCCGCGATCGCCCGCTGATCTTCTATCTCGCACGTGCGACGGTGGCGCGCGAGACGGCCGGCGGCGCCGCGCGTTTCGAGACGGTCTGGGCCGAACAGCCGGGGCTGCGCCAGATGCTCCGCCTGATGACCTTCGTGTGGGGTGCATGCATGACGCTGGAGATGCTGCTGCGCCTGTGGATGGTCGTCACCTGGCCCGTCGAGCGCGTGCTCGTCGTGTCGCCGATCATGGGCTACTCGGTGTTCGGCACCCTGCTGCTCTGGACCTTCTGGTACCGGCGGCGGATGCGCGAGCGCAACAGCGTCGACATCCCGTCCCGCGACGGCGTCACCGAGATCGCCGGCCGCTGACCGCCGGCCCCGCCCCGCGCGGCCGGCCCGGCGGTACGTCACCGTCACTAGGGTATGATGCGCGGCGTCTCGTTCGCCCCATGCATCGCCCCATGTCTCTTTCGCTTCTCCCGTCTGCCACGATCTGGCTCGCGCTGTTCGCGGCCGCCGCGTTCGCATGGCAGCGCCCGCTGCACGTCCTGAGCATCGCCCTGGCCGCACTCGGCTATGCCGGCGCGCTGGCGTTCGGCAAGCTCGATCCGATCGTGCTCGCGCCGCTCGCGCTGCTCGTGGCTGCCGCCTGGGGCGTCGCGCCGGACCGTCCGCTCGCGGTGCGGATCGTCGCGCACGTCGTGTTTGCCGCCCTCGCAATCGCGCTGAGCCTGCACCTCATACCCGGTTTCCACAATCCGCGCGTGATCGAGCCGACGCGCTTCACGCCGGACGCCGTGCCGTTCACGATGTACCTGAATTTCGATAAGCCGCTGGTCGGCCTGTGGCTGCTGTGGGCGCTGCCGTGGGTCGCGCCGGACGTTCCGCCGGCGCGCGCGCTGCGCGCGGGCGCCGTGGCGGCCGTCGCGACGGCGGCGGCCTGCCTGGCCGGCGCGCTCGCGTTCGGCATGGTCGGCTGGGCGCCGAAATGGCCGGCGTCGGGCTGGATGTGGCTCGTCAACAACGTGCTGCTCGTCACGCTCGCCGAGGAAGCGCTGTTTCGCGGCTACGTCCAAGGCGGGCTCACGCGCGTGCTCGGCCGGTTCGGCTGGGGGCCGTGGGCCGCGCTCGCGATCGGCGCGGTGCTGTTCGGCGCCGCGCACGCGGCCGGCGGCTGGCCCTGGATCGTGCTCGGCACGGTGGCCGGCGTCGGCTACGGCCTGGCATGGCGGCGCGGCGGGCTGCTCGCATCCGCGCTCGCGCATGCGGGGCTGAACGTGATCCACTTCGGGCTGTTCACCTACCCGATGCTCGCCACCGCGCGCTGAACGCCGTGCGCGGCGGCGGCATCCCGCCGGTTTCGTTCGGTCGAACTCAGTTGAAGCCGGCCACCGCGTGCGGCACGTACGGGCCTTCGAGCGCCGCGATTTCATCGTCCGTCAATTTCAGTTCCAGCGCGCCGAGTGCATCGTCGAGATGATGCGGCTTCGAGATGCCGACGATCGGCGCGGTGATGCCGCGCTTGTGCGCGACCCACGCGAGCGCGACCTGCGCGCGCGGCACGTTGCGCGCGGCGGCGATTGCCGCGACGGCCTCGACGACCGCGCGATCGGCATCGGCCGTCGCGTCATACATCCGCTGACCGACCTCGTCGCTCTGCTGCCGGCCGGACGACTCGTCCCAGTTGCGCGTCAGCCGGCCGCGCGCGAGCGGGCTCCACGGAATCACCGCGATGCCTTCGGCCTCGCACAGCGGCAGCATTTCCCGTTCTTCCTCGCGATACAGCAGGTTCAGGTGATTCTGCATGCTGACGAAGCGGGTCCAGCCGTTCTGCTTCGACGTATACAGCGCCTTCGCGAACTGCCACGCGAACATCGACGACGCGCCGATGTAGCGTGCCTTGCCGGCCTTCACGACGTCGTGCAGCGCCTCGAGCGTCTCCTCGATCGGCGTGCCGTAATCCCAGCGGTGGATCTGGTACAGGTCGACGTAGTCGGTGCCGAGCCGCTTCAGGCTCTGGTCGATGTCGGTCATGATCGCCTTGCGCGAGAGCCCCGCGCCGTTCGGCCCCGGCCGCATCCGGTAGAACACCTTGGTCGCGATCACCACGTCGTCGCGCTTCGCGAAGTCGCGCAGCGCGCGGCCGACGATCTCCTCGGACGTGCCGTCCGAATACATGTTCGCGGTATCGAAGAAATTGATGCCGGCCTCGATCGCGCGCTGGATGATCGGACGGCTGTCCGCTTCCGGCAGCGTCCACGGGTGCGTGCCGCGCGACGGCTCGCCGAACGTCATGCAGCCCAGCACCAGCTTCGACACGTCCATCCCGGTCGACCCGAATTTCACGTATTCCATCGCGCGCCTCGTCATTGAAGGTGGGGGTTGCGGCCGGATGCGCGGCACGGTTCGGTGCGCCGGGCACGAACGCCGCGCCATGCATCAGCCGGACGTCGCATGGTATCCCGCGATGCGCAAACGCGTATCGGTGCGCCCGCCGGCGGCCCGGCAAGATGAACGGACGAACGCGCCCCACAGCCCGGACGCGTCGCGCCGGGCCGGGTCACGCGCGAGGGATGAACGGGTTACTTGATCTGGTCGGCGATCGGCTGCAGGAATTCGGAGAATCCGGTCAGCATGATCTGCACACCGATGCACAGCAGCAGGAACGCCGACACGCGCTTCGCGACCTTGGTACCTTCGCTGCCGAGGTAGCGCGACAGCAGCGCGGAGCGGCTGTAGACCTGCCAGATCACGATCGCAACCAGTACGGAGACGGTAATCGACACGATGCTCGACAGCATGAACTCCGACAGCTTGTGCGTGCGGTTCGCGTTGAGCGCGATCGCGGTCGCGATCGAACCCGGGCCAACCGTCAGCGGCATGGTCAGCGGGAAGAACGCGCGCGTCATGATCGCATTCGCGTCGATCGGCCTGACCGGCGTATCGCCGCCGCCCGCCGGCCCGTCCGGCTCGTTCAGCATCTGCCAGCCCGCGACGGCGACCGCGAAGCCGCCGCCGATCCGCAGCGCTTCCATCGAGATCCCGAAGAAATGCAGCACCGGCGTGCCGGCGAAGAACGCGACCAGCAGCACGATGAACGCGTTGAACGCCACTTTCTTCGCAAGCAGATTGCGCTCGTGCTCGGTCAGCGCCTCGGTGCGTTCGAGAAACAGGAACGCGATGCCGATCGGATTGATGATGCCGATCAGGCCGGTGAAACCGAACAGGATCTCGGAGATAAGGCGATTGACGATCATCGGAAGCGAAGAAGCGGTCGGGGCTGGGCCGGCGGCGCGCCGGGGGTCACGCATTGTAGAGCAAGCGCCCGCGCCCGAGACGCAAATCGCGCCCCGGGCCGCCGCGCCGCGCCGCCGCCTTATTCGGCGCCCGGCTCCCACGCCGGCGGCCGCTTCGCGAAGAACGCGGCGAAGCCCTCCTTCGCTTCCGGCGTCGCCCGCACGCGGGAGATCGTCTGCGCGGTGAACGCCGCGCGTTCGTCCGACGGCGGATACTCGCCGATCGCGTCGAAAAAGCGCTTGATCTCCATCAGCGCGTTCGGGCCGTTGCGGCTCAGCTCGGCGAGCGTCTTGTCGAGTGCGGCGTCGAGCGCGTCGAGCGGCACGGCCTGATGAATCAGCCCGATCGCGACGGCTTCGCCGGCTGCGAGCTGTGTCGCGGTCAGCGCGAGCCGGCGCGCCTGGCGCTGGCCGACCGCCTCGACCAGATAAGGGCCGATCACCGACGGCAGGATTCCGAAACGGGCCTCGCTGACCGAGAAGCGCGCGTGATCGCTCGCGATCACGATGTCGCAGGCCGCGCACAGGCCGACGCCGCCGCCGAACGCGTGGCCCTGCACGCGCGCGACCGTCGGCTTCGGGCACTGCCGGATCGCGCGCATCATCGCGGCGAACCGCTCGGCGTCGCGCAGGTTCGCGGCCGCGTCGTTCGCGCTCGCGCGCTGCATCCACTGCAGATCGGCGCCCGCGCAGAACGCGCGGCCGTCCGAGCGCAGCACGATCGCGCGCACGTCGTCGCGCCCGCCGAGCGTGGTGAACGCGTCGGTCAGCTCGGCGATCATCGTCTCGTCGAACGCGTTGAGCACGTCGCCACGCTGCAGCGCGACGGTCGCGATGCCGCGCGCATCGACGGCGACGGCCAGGGTCTTCAATTCATCCATCGAACAGGTTTCCTCGGGGTAGAACAGGGAACGGCGAAACTCAGGCGGCCTGCCGGCGGTCGATCACGCGCCGGGCCTTGCCGGTCGCGCTCGCGGGAATGCCGCCCGCGGCGAGCACCGTCACGCCGGCCGACACGCCGATCATCGTCTTGATCCGGTGCTGCAGCTCGCGCGCGATCGCCGCGCGCTCGTCGTCGGTCACGCACGCGGCGGCCTCGGAGCGCAGTTCGACCGCGAGATCGAGCCGGTCCATGTGGCCGGCGCGCGAGAGCGTGATCTGGAACTGCCCCGACAGCTTCGTCTGCGCGACGACGATTTCCTCGATCTGGCTCGGGAACACGTTGACGCCGCGCACGATCAGCATATCGTCGGAGCGGCCCGTGATCTTCGCGAGCCGGCGCATCGCGCGCGCGGTCGGCGGCAGCAGCGCGGTGAGATCGCGCGTGCGGTAGCGGATCACCGGCATCGCTTCCTTCGTCAGCGACGTGAACACGAGCTCGCCCTCGCTGCCGTCCGGCAGTACTTCGCCGGTCACGGGATCGATGATCTCCGGATAGAAATGGTCTTCCCAGATCACCGGGCCGTCCTTCGTCTCGACGCATTCGCACGCGACGCCCGGGCCCATCACTTCCGACAGCCCGTAGATGTCGAGCGCGTCGATGCCCGCGCGCGTCTCCACTTCCTCGCGCAGCGCCTGCGTCCACGGCTCCGCGCCGAAGATGCCGATCTTCAGCGACGACTCGGCCGGGTCCATCCCCTGCCGCACCATCTCGTCGATCAGGTTCAGCATGTACGACGGCGTGACGAGGATGATCTTCGGCTCGAAATCGCGGATCAGCTGCACCTGCTTCTCGGTCTGCCCGCCTGACATCGGCACGACCATGCAGCCGAGCCGCTCCGCGCCGTAGTGAATCCCGAGGCCGCCCGTGAAGAGCCCGTAGCCGAATGCGTTGTGGAGCGTGTCGCCCGGGCGGCCGCCGGCCGCGCGGATCGACCGCGCGGTCACGTTCGCCCACGTGTCGATGTCACGCGCCGTGTAGCCGACCACCGTCGGCTTGCCGGTCGTACCGCTCGACGCATGCACGCGCACGACCTGCTCGCGCGGCACCGCGAACAGCCCGAACGGGTAGTTGTCGCGCAGGTCGTTCTTGGTCGAGAACGGAAATTTCGCGAGATCCGCGAGCGTCTTCAGGTCGTCCGGGTGCACGCCCGCCGCGTCGAACGTGCGGCGATAGTGCGGGACGTTGTCGTACGCGTGGCGCAGCGACCACTTGAGGCGCTCGAGCTGCAGCGCCTGCAGTTCGTCGCGGCTGGCGGTCTCGATCGGCTCGAGGGCGGCGGCGGGATGCGTCAGGTGAGTCATCGGGGTGCTCCTCCAATGGAGTGATGTCGTTATCGTGATGCGGGTGATCCGGGTGACGCGGCCGGCGGCTAGCGGAACGTACGGCCGGCCGCGTGCAGCGCGGCGATGCGCGGCGACACGCGATAGCGGTCCTCGCCGTAGCTCGCCGCGAGGTTCGACAGCACGCGATGCACGCGGCCGATGCCGATCGCATCGGCCCATGCGAGCGGGCCGCACGGGTAGTTCACGCCCTTCTCCATCGCAAGATCGAGATCGGTGGGCGAGCACACGCCCTGGTTCACCGTGTCGGCCGCCTCGTTCGCGAGCATCGCGACGGTGCGCATCGCGACCATGCCCGGCACGTCCGCGACGCCGACGACCCGGAAACCGGCTTGCTGGAACAGGCCGACCGCATCCGCGTAGGCGGCGTCGCTGCACTGGAGCGCGCGCGTCAGCGCGACGAGCCCGGCCTGCGCGTAATCGCGCGCGAGATCGACGAGCACGAGGTCGGCCACGCCGGTTTGCGCGGCGCGCACCGTCGCGGTGCGGCCGTCGGTCAGCGCGATCGACACGTGACCGGCCACGGCAAGCAGTTCGTCGGCATGCGCACCGTTCTGCCGTGCGCCGGCGATACGTTCGGCGAAGCGTGCATGCAGCGCGGCGGCCGGGCCGTCCTGCGCGAACAGCGCGACGTCGACCGGCGCGTCGCGGGGCGCTTCGAGCTCGGGCGCGGGCGGCGTCGCGCCGTCCGCATAGGAATAGAAGCCGCGCCCCGACTTGCGACCGAGGAAGCCCGCGTTCACGAGTTCCTGCTGGATCAGCGACGGCGTGTAGCGCGGATCGTTGAAGTATGCGCGGAACACCGACTCGGTCACCGCGAAGTTCACGTCGTGGCCGATCAGGTCCATCAGCTCGAACGGCCCCATCCGGAAGCCGCCGGCGTCGCGCATCACCGCGTCGATCGAGGCCGGCGTGCCGCCCTGCTCGTTCAGCACGCGCAGCGCCTCCGCGTAATACGGCCGCGCGACGCGGTTCACGATGAAGCCCGGCGTCGATTTCGCCAGCACCGGCCGCTTGCCCCACGCGGCGGCCGTGTCGTACAGCGCCTGCGCGACGTCCGGCGCGGTCGCGAGCCCGCTGACCACCTCGACGAGCGCCATCAGCGGCGCCGGATTGAAGAAATGCAGGCCGGCCACGCGCTGCGGCGCGCGCAGCCCGGCCGCGATCGACGTGATCGAGATCGACGACGTATTGGTCGCCAGCACGCAGCTGTCGTCGACATGACGCTCGAGCGTGGCGAAGATCTCGCGCTTCACGTCGAGCCGCTCGGCCGCCGCCTCGACGATCAGCGCGGCGCCGGCGAAATCGGCCAGCGCGCGCACCGCGCGAATCCGGCTGCCGGCCGCATCGGCCTGCGCCGGCGCCATCCGGCCTTTCTCCGCGAGCCGCGCGAACTGCGCGCGGATGCCGGCCAGCGCCTTGTCGCACGCCGTCTCGTTCAGGTCGTACAGCAGCACCGCATGGCCGGCCGCCGCGGCAACCTGCGCGATGCCCGCGCCCATCGCGCCCGCGCCGATCACGCCAACGACCGCCGACTGCGCGAGCGCGCCCGAATTCACCGAATGTGCAGAAGAAACAGCCATCGCTTGCGATCCGTCATGAAGTGGAAGTGCGAGCGATTATAAACCGACCGGTCGGTAGATTTATGTCAGGGCGAGCCCGAATATGTCGTGCAAGAGACCGTTACGAAAACTGCAAAAACAAAAAAATCGAACGATCGGGGCACTTTTTGCAAACCGAAAGGTCAATGAAATCGTTCGAATATGAGATAGTGTCCCCCAAACGCCTGATAAAATTCGACAAACCGCCGGATTTCAGGGGGAAACCGCGTGTCACGCCGCTGCCGTCCATCGTCCGCGCCATTTCGGGGTCGATTCAGAACCGCCGGCCCGTTTGTCGTCACGTGCAAGCGCTCCGCCATCCGCACCCGGTCGCATCGAACCGTTTCATCCAGCGACGGGCCTCGGCCCGCCCGCGCCGCTCGCCGCCTCACGGTGGCGAACCCGAGGCAGCACAGCGCCGTGCTGCCGCCCATCAGTTTCATCGTCCTCGTTCGGCGGATTTTCCGGCCGGGCTTCGTCAACCCGTGACGGCGCGTCGCGCGCCGCCACTCGCATAAGGAAACCCTCCATGCCGCTCTCGTCCAACCAGCTCCCGCGCTGGACCCTCGTGGCCCCGCTTGCCGCGTGGCTGGTACTCGCGCTGTCGCGCGTCGTGCCGGCCGAAGGCCTCGTCATCGCCGTGTTCGCCGCCGCGCTCGCCGGCGCCGTATTCGCCGCCGTCCACCATGCCGAAGTCGTCGCGCACCGCGTCGGCGAGCCGTTCGGCACGCTCGTGCTCGCGGTCGCCGTGACCGTCATCGAAGTCGCGCTGATCGTGTCGGTGATGCTCGGCGCCGGTCCCGAGAAATCGGGCCTCGCGCGCGACACGGTGTTCGCCGCCGTGATGATCATCTGCAACGGCATCGTCGGCCTCTGCCTGCTGGTCGGTGCGTGGAAGCACGGCGAGCAGGATTTCCAGGGGCGCGGCGCGAGCAAGGCGCTCGCGGTGCTCGCGTCGCTGTCGGTGCTGTCGCTCGTGATGCCGAACTACCTGAACGCCGCGCCGGGCCCGTTCTTCTCGAAATCGCAGCTTGCGTTCGCCGGTGTTTCGTCGCTCGTGCTGTACGGCGCATTCGTGTTCGTGCAGACCGTGCGCCACCGCGACTACTTCCTCACCGAGCACGACAGCGCGAACGAATCGGTGCACGCGGCGCCGCCGAGCAGCCGCACCGCGCTGATCAGCCTCGTGCTGCTGTTCGCGAGCCTCGTCGCGGTCGTGCTGCTCGCAAAGCTGCTGTCGCCGGCCGTCGAGCATGCGGTGATGAAGCTCGGCGCGCCGGAAGCCGCGGTCGGCATCGTGATCGCCGCGCTCGTGCTGCTGCCCGAAGGGCTCGCGGCCGTCACCGCCGCGCGGGCGAACCGTCTGCAGACCAGCATGAACCTCGCGCTCGGCTCGGCCCTCGCGAGCATCGGGCTCACGATCCCGACCGTCGCGGCCGTGTTCATCTGGGTCGGCCAGCCGCTCACGCTCGGCATCGGCGCGATGGAAACCGTGCTGCTGTCGCTGACGCTGCTCGTCAGCACGCTGACGCTCAGCCAGGGACGCACGACGGTGCTGCACGGCGTCGTGCACCTGTCGCTGTTCGCCGCCTACCTGTTCCTGTCGATCACGCACTGATGCAGAACGGCGCGGGGCCCGGCGGATTCTCTCCGCCGGGCCCCGCGCGTCGCTTCACCGTCCTCTGCTTCACCTTCTTCGCTGCACGCGCGCCTACCGGACCGGAATCACGAGATGCTGGCCGGCGAGGATCAGGTTCGGGTTCGCGAGGTTGTTGCGGCGCTGGATCTCGCGATAGCGCTGGCCGCTGCCGAGCTTGCTCGCCGCGATCAGGTTCAGCGTATCGCCCGCCTTCACCACGTACGTGTGCTCGCCGGATGCGGCCGCGGTCGTCATCGTCTGGTCGCTGACGAAATACTTGCGCAGCAGGTCCAGATACTGCGGCGACTGCTTGAGCTTCGCGATCGCGGCATTCAGGTAGATCAGCAGATCCTGGTCGTCGGCACGCACGCCGATCTTGTACGCGATGTTCGAGCCGTCGAGCTTGGTCACCGCGAACTTCAGGTCGGTGCCCTTGATCGAGCTGACCGCGAACGGATAGTCGTAGATGAACGCGTCGACCGCATGGCCGTCGAGGCTCTTCGCGATGAATGCCGGATCGGAATCGTCGACCTCGACGAACCGGACGTTCGGATACTGGCGCGTGACGAACGCACGCACGTCCGGATCGCCCTTAAGGATGCCGACCGTCTTGCCGACCAGATCGTCGGCCGAGCGAATCGCGGAGCCTTGCCGCACGATCAGCGAATAACCGAAATCGTCGACGTACGGCACCGAGTAGACGACGCCTGCCGGCGTGTTGTCCGGGAACGTCAGCCCGTCCATCGCGACGTCGACGACATGGTTGCCCTTCGCATCGGTGTCGAGCAGTTGTTTCGGCACGCCCGGGTACGTATCGACTTCGTGACGCGTATCGACGACGACCGGCTTGCCGCCGTGCGAGAACGACGGGTCCGCGAACAGCAGCCGCGCGAATTCGACGTTGAAGCCGTGCGGTGCGCCCTTGTCCTCACCGAAGAACGGCTCGCTCGGGTTCTGCACCGAGACCCGCACGATGCCGTTTTCGGCGATCGATTTCAGCGTGCTGGCCTGCGGCGTGAAGCCGGCCGGCAGCACGTTGCCCGACGCCGACGGCTGCGCGGGCTGGCCCGCGTCGCCGTTTTGCGCGGACGTCGAGGTCGGGGCCGCATCATGCGCGGGAATCAGCGTCGACAGGCCGCCCTGGTGGACGATCCATACGCCGACGAGCACCACCAGGAACACGACTGCGCCGAGAAGTTTTTTCATGGTTGCGTGCCTGCGGGAAGTTATTGTTGTTTCGACGGCAGTGCGGCGGCCTGTGCCGCATCGGGGCCGGGCACGGGGGTGCCGTTCATCACCGCCTGTTGTTGCGCCTGCTTGACCTCGGGGTTGTCCAGCAGCGACGTCTCCATTTCGGAGAACGCCTTGTTCACCGAGCGCATCACCGAATCGACGGCCACGTCGGTCTTGATCTGCTCGAACGTATCGGCCGTCTGCCGGCCCGCGAGCTTGTTCATGTGCTGCGCGGCCTGCGACATGTCCCACATCGCCTTCGCGCGATCGATCGCCAACGCGAAATTCTTCAGTTCGGCCTGCACCTGCTTGTAGCGGCTTTCGCGGAACGCGAGCAGCTGCTTCATCGTGTCGAGCTGCGCGCGAAAGCGCGGCGCGTCGTCCGGATACTGCTTCTCGAACAGCTCGGTCTTGTTCTCGAAGTTCTTCACCTCGGTGCGGAATGCGGTGATGCTGTCCGCGAACTTCTGCGCCGCCTGGCGCTTTTCCGCGAGCTGGTTGATCAGCGTCTCGATCGGATTCGACTGCGCTTCCTCGACGATCATCTTCACCTTCTGGTTCGCGAACTTCATCGCGACGACAGGCGCGAAATAGATCGCCCCGAGACCGATCACGGCCGCCGTGATCAGCGCGATCATCCCCTTCAGGATGAACAGCGCGGCCGGTGCCGCGATCGCGACGCCGGCGATGATGATCGCCCACTTGATCAGCTTTGCCTTGCCACTCCCCGAACTGCCGTTTGCTTCATTCGAAAGCTGCGACATGAGTTTTTCTCCTTGAACCTCGAACTGAACTGCGTGCGTGTGCTGCGTCATGCTCAATCGAAATGCTTCGGATTCCGGTGCCGCCGCGCGTGCGGGACGGGCGGCGGCGGCGTCACGAGACGCCGGTGTAAGCGTCATGCGCGATACGGTATTCGGGCGTGGCAGGCTGCCGCGCGACGCGGCGGCGCCGATCGGCACCGTTCGTCGGCACGGCCCGTGCGCGGACGGGAAAGTGTACCGATGCACGGTACGAAACGGGATGACGGATACGTGACGCGACGGGCGTCGGGAGAATCGTGGCTCCGGCGCGCCGGGGGCTGCGGCGCCGGGATTCCGGTACGAGTGCGTGAAGGCTCATCATTGTTCTTTTGCGCGTCGCGGATGCGGGAACACGCGGCCAGCGCGCCCCGCTCGAAATGCACGCACGTATCCTGCGCCGACCGGCATGCAGCGTCAAGCGGTCGGCGCGGCGCGGTGCGATGCGTTTCGCGATTGAAAGCGTGCGTGGCGCGCCAGCTTTCAGAACGGTAAGGATGTTGCCGATGCAGCGATTCGCGGCGCTCGGTCAGGATTGCTCGTCACCGAGGCGCGGCCGACAGGACGTCACGTCGCGGCGCCGATCGGGGCGTCCGCGTCGAACCCGTACAGCACGACCGGGTTGTCGACGAGAATCGCGCGGCTAGCCGCATCGTCCGCCGCGCAGGCGTGCAACCAACCGAGCAGGTGCGCATCGTCGGGCACCGGCGACGCGTTCGGGTGCGGCCAGTTGGTGCCCCAGACGCAGCGCGCCGCATGCTCACGCGCGAGCACGGCGGCAAGGCGTGCGACGTCGTCGTAACCGGGCGCACCGGATTGCGAGGTTTCGTAAGGCGCGGACAGCTTCACCCATACGTGGCCGCGATCCAGCAGGCGCCGCAACGCAACGAACGCCGGCGCATCCGGTACCACCGGCGTCAGGTACTTGCCCGTGTGATCGATCACGACAGGCGCCTGCAACGACGCCAGCATCGGCTCGACGTCGGGCAGCGTCCGGCCGTCGAGCTGCAGGTCGATGTGCCAGCCGAGCGGCGCAATTCGCGCGGCCACCCGCTCCAGATCGTCCCAGCGCGCGACGCCGCCCGACAGTGTCATGAACCGCACGCCGCGGATGCCCGCCGCGTGCAGCCGCTCAAGTTCGGCATCCGGCACATCGACCGGCAACGTCGCGACGCCGCGCGCCTGCGGGCCCAGCGCGGCCAGCGCATCGAGCGTGCAGCGATTGTCGAAGCCATAACCGGTCGGCTGCACGACGACCACGCGCGCGAGGCCGAGTGCCTGTTGCACACGGCAATACGCGTCCACCGGCGCATGTGGCGGGCGGAACGTCGCCATCGGCGCGAGCGGATAGGCATCGTCGTAGATGTGGATATGGCAATCGCACGCGTGCGCCAGCCGCATGCCGACGTCGTCGCGCGTCATCGTGCACCCGATGCGGCGGACGCGTCGACCGACCGCCAGCGTTCGAGCCGCGTCGCATGCTCGACGTTGACCACGCCCTTCGGCACGCGTCCATCGAGCAGCGCGGCGAGTTGGTCGACCGTCTCCAGCGCCTGGTGCTCGACCGCCGGCCGCGTCAGCCCGCCGATATGCGGCGTGGCGATCACGCGCGGATGCGCGGCGAGTTCGGGCGTCGGCATCTGGTCCGCCGCGCGGCCGACATCGAGCGCGCAACCAGCCAGCCGGCCGCCGGCGAGCGCGTCGGCAAGCGCCTGCTCGTCGACGAGCTCGCCGCGCGACGCATTGATGAAGCACGCGCCCGGCTTCATCGCGGCGAACGCGCGCGCATCGAACAGGTTCGCGGTGGCCGGCGTCGCCGGCGCGAGGCACACGACGTAATCCGCGTCGCGCAGCAAGGTCGCGCAATCGACCTGCTCGAGCGACGGAGTATCGACCCGCACGTACGGATCGGTCACGAGCACGCGCATCCCGAACGCCGTCGCGATCGGCGCAAGATGGCGCGCGATCTGTCCATAGCCGACCATGCCCAGCGTGCTGCCGCGCAATTCGCGGCCCATCCGCGGCAGCGGCGGCGTGCCACGATGGTACGCATCCACATAGCCGCCGATACCGCGCGCGAGGTCGATCATCGCACCGATCACCCACTCCGCGACGGCCGGCCCGAACCCGGGGCTCGCCTGCGTGACCAGCACGCCGAACTCACTCGCCGCGCCGACATCGACGGTACGGATGTCGACCGCGCAACGCAGGAACGCGGCGAGCACGGGCAATCCCGCGAACAGCGCGCGCGGCGCCGGTGTCTGCCGGTACGCGATCATCGCGTCGCATCCCTGCGCGGCAGCAATCAGCTCGTCCGTGCCGAGCTCCCGGTCGTACGGATTGCATGTGACGTCCGCGATCGCCTGCAACGCACGCAGCGCCTTCGCACCGAAGTAGTAATCGAGCATCCCGGACGGATGGGTCACGTAGACGCGCGTCATGCGTTGTCTCCCTTCGATTCGACCGCGCGCGGCGGCGGCGCGACCGATGCGCGCTCGACGAGCGTGACGCCCGGGAACACGCACTGCCCCGGCTCCGACGACGACGTGTCGCCATCGTGCCGCATCACGCGCCGCACCATCTCCGCGGCCATGTCGGTGACGGGCAGTTGCACCGTGGTCAGCGCGGGCCACGAGATCGCCGACAGGAAATGGCCGTCCATCCCGACGACCGACACATCGTCCGGCACGCGCAATCCGCCGTCGCGCAGCCCGGCCATCAGGCCGAGCGCGAACAGGTCGTTGACCGCGACGATGCCGGTCGGCCGCGCCGGATCGGCCGCGAGCGCGGCGCCGAGCGCACGCCCGACCTCGACGATCACCGCGTCGCCATATTCGTTCGCCGGACCGCCGTCGAGCACTTGCCCGTCGGCTCCCGCGTCACGCGCCACCGCGAGAAAGCCGCGAATCTTGTCGCTGCGGCTCACGGTGATGCCGGCCACCGTCGCGAACGCGAGCCGCGCATGGCCCGCGGCGACGAGGCAGCCGGTCGCGAGCCGCGCGGCCGCCTCGTTGTCGGCCGTCACGTGATCGACCTTCGATTGCTCGCCGGGCGTCGCGCGGCGATCGTAGCTGACGACCGTCATCCCGCGTTCAGCCGCGCGTTCAAGGTGGCTTTCGTCAGCGAGCGACGAAATCACGATTACGCGCCGCACGCCGTGCGCGAACAGATCGTCGAAGAACGCCGCCTCCTTGCCCGCATCGCGGTATGTGTTGCCGATCAGCACGCGATGACCGTACTGCTCCTGCGCGCAGGCCTCGATCTCGCGTGCGATGTAGCCATACATCGGATTCGCCATCGACGGTACCAGCAACCCGACGAGCGGCGTCTGCCCGGTCTTGAGCTGGCGCGCGAGCGTGCTCGGCCGGTACTGCAGCGCATCCATCGACGCCTTCACGCGCTCGAGCGTCTCGGGCTTCATCTGATCGGTGCGGCCGTTGAGCACGTTCGAAACCGTGCTGACCGAAACGGCCGCATGACGGGCCACGTCCTGAATCGTACTCATGTCATCTTGCATTGAACGGGCTACAGGCCGAAGTGGGCCGGCAGCCACAACGAAAACGCCGGTGCGAAGATCAGCGCCACGAGGGCGACGAACAGCACCAGCAGGTATTTCAGCATCGGCCGGGTCACGCGCGCGACCTCGGTCCCCGTGATCGCGCAGGTCGTGAACAGCCCGAGGCCGACGGGCGGCGCGAACAACCCCAACCCCATCGCCACGACCACGACCGTGCCGAAATGCAGCGGGTTGATGCCGAGCTGCAGCGCGATCGGCGCGAGCAGCGGCCCGAAGATGATCAGCGCGGGCGCACCTTCGAGCACGGCGCCGAACACGATCATCAAGAGCGCCGCCAGCAACAGGAATGCCGTGGCGCCATAGTGATGGGCAAACGCGGTCATTGTGCCCGAGACGAGCGCCGGAATCTGCTCGATCGACAGCGCGAACGACACGCTCGACGCCGCAGCGACGATGAACAGGATACCGCTCGCCATCGACGCCGCCCGCACGAACACGCGGCCGACCGAACGCCAGGTCAGTTCGCGGAACGCCGCCCAGCCGACCCCGAGCGCATAGACCACCGCGAACGCGGACACTTCCGTCGACGTCGCGATGCCCGACGTCACGCCCTTGCCGATCATCGCGACCATGATCAACGCGACGAGCGCGCCGCCCGCGAGCGGCAGCCACGCGCGGCGCTCGACGAACACCGCATCGATGTCGATCCGGCGTCCGCAGATCACGGTCACGACCGCCAACGACACGGCGAGCACAGCCGCCGGCACGATCCCCGCGACGAACAGCCCCGCGATCGAGATGTTCGCGACGAAACCCATGATGATCATGTTCACGCACGGCGGGATCGTCTCGGCCATCACCGCGCTGCACGCGAGCAGCGCCGCGGTTTCGTCGGGGTCCTGGCGCGCACGGCGCACGGCCGGCATCACGACGCCGCCCACCGCAGCGATGTCGGCCAGCTTGGAACCCGACACGCCGGAAAAGCACGCCGTCGCGAAGATCACGATCAGCCCGAGCCCGCCGCGCACGCGCCCGAAGATCCGCAGCAGCAATTCGACGAGCCGCGCGGACATCCCGTTCGACTCCATCAGCAAGCCGGCCAGCACGAAGAACGGTACTGCCAGCAGCACGAAGTGATCCGCGCCTGCCATCACCTGCTGCGAGTAGACGAGCAACGGCAGCGTCGGGTCGGCTAGGAAGTACAGCAGCGCCGAGAACGCGAGCACGAAGCCGATCGGCACGCCGAGCAGGAGCCCGCCGACGAAGCCGGCGATCAGCAGCGCCCCCGGCGCGATCGCATGTTCGGGCCACAGCGCGTTCCAGCCGTACACGGCACCCGCGAGCACCGCGCAGCACGCGAGCGTACCGAGCACGCGGCGGCGCGGCGCGTTCAGCGCGTTCGCGAGCGCGAACACGCTCATGAACAGCGCACCGAACATCATCGGATACACGTTGATCCAGCCCGGCAGGCCGCCGGTCGTCAACTGATCGTACGAATCGCCGAGCAGTTGCCACGACGACACCAGCAGGTTCAGCGACACCGCCGCGACGATCCAGTGCCCGATCTGCACGAGCGCGCCTTGCCAGCGCGCCGGCAGCCAGCCGCGGAACAGGTCGATGCCGACGTGCTGGCTGCGCCCGAGCACCGTCGCCGCACCGAAGAACACCAGCACGATCATCAGCGCGCTCGCGACCTCCTCCGCCCAGTCGACCGGGTCGTGCAGGAAATAGCGGAAGACAACCGACACGAACACGACGAGCACGTCGACGGCCAGCACCGCGGCCGACACGTATTCGATCCAGCGCATCGCCACCTCCAGCGCGCGGGCGGCGACGCGCACGAGGCGGCCTGTGCCGGCACTCGGCACGGCGCTCGAAACGGAACCGGTATCCATCGCTCAACCCCGCGCGGCGACAATGGCCGGAAACAGCGGCGCGGTGGCCGGATACTGCTTCGCGAACGCGACGTAGAGGCGGTCGTGCATCGTCTGCCGCAGCGCCGTGCGCTCGGCCTCCGCCATCGGATGGAACGTCATCCCGTGCTGCTTCAGCGCCGCCTCCGCCTGCGCGGCCTTCTGCGTCGCGATCGCGCGCTGCTGCGCGGTCGCATCGGCCACCGCACGGTCGAACGCCGGGCGCAGATTTGCCGGAATCCGCTCGAGCGCGCGCCGCCCCATCACGACGGTCATCGCCGCGAACACGTGGTGCGATTGCCAGCATGACTTGACGATCTCGTCGAAGCGGCTCGCGAGCACGGTGGCCGGATCGTGCTCGAGCCCGTCGACGACGCCCGTCTGCACGGCCATGTACAGCTCGCCGAACGGAATCGGCGTCGGCACCGCGCCCATCACCTTGAAGGTGTCCATGAACGCCGGTGTCGGCAGCACGCGCAGCTTCGTGCCCTTCACGCCCTGCAGCGCCGTCACCGGCTGCTTCGTGAACACGCAGCGCCCGCCGAAGTGCGAGCCCCACGTCAGCACCGAGCAGCCCGCGCGCTTTTGCAGCAGCGCGTTCAGGCTGGTGCCGACCTCGCCGTCGAGCACCTTCGCGACGTGCGCATAGCTGTCGAACAGGTAGCCGAGATCGAGCATGCCGAGCTCCGGCGCGACCGTGGCCCAGATCGACGACCCGGCAATCATCATGTCGATCGCGCCGATCTTCACCTGCTGCGCGACGTCGCTCTCCTTGCCGAGCTGGCTGTTTGGAAAGTAGTCGACCCGGATCGCGTCGCCAACGCTCGCCTTCAGGTTCGCCGCGAGGCGCTCGTACCATACGTAGTGCGCGGCGTTCTGGTCGGCCGGCATCGACGACGAGCAGCGCAGCGTCACGGTCTGCGCGGCGCGGCCGATCTGCGGCAGCCCGCCCGCGGCCGCGAGCGTGGCGGCGGACGCCGTTTGCAGAAAGCGCCGCCGGGTAAAGGTAGTCATGGCCGTCTCCTTTGCAAGTGCGCCTCCCGGCGCAGCTGTATCGATTTAGTGTATCGATACAGTAATACGACGACCGACGAGAGAAAAATGAGGGTTTTCCCGTGACCAGGATGAAAAGCGGGGATTCCGGACGGCGATTTCGGGCCGGAAGGGCCTGCGGTGGCGGCCTGTTTCGGCCTTTCGGGCCCACAGCGCGCGCCAGGCGCGGTTGCCTGCATCGTCAGACAACCGACCTTGGCTACACGGCGCCGCCGGCCGCCCCTTCCGTCAGAAACTGCTCGACCATCGCGTTGAACACCGGCAGCGCCGGATTGTCGTTGTCCGCGCGCCACGCGAGATACAGCTCGGCCGCCACGTCGACGCCCGCGAGCGGCCGGAACACCACGCCGTCGACATGCAGCTCCCGCGCCGACGCCGGCACCAGCGCGGCACCCAGCCCGGCGCGCACCAGGCCGAGGATCGTATGCGTCTGCCCGACGTAATGCAGGTAGTTCGGCAAGCGCCCGGCGCCGGCGAACATCCCCGAGATCATGTCGTGGAAGTACTTGCCCTCGTTCGGCGAATACGCGATGAACGGCTGCCGGTCGAGCTCGTCCGGGCCGATCCGTTCGTACGCGGCCAGCGGTGCGCCTTGCGCGACCGCGACGAGCATCGGTTCGCGCTGCACGAGCCGGTATTCGAGCGGGTGGCGCGCCGCGCGCTGGCGCACGAAGCCCGCATCGAGCATGCGCGACGCCAGCGCGTCGATCTGCACGGTCGACACCATTTCACGCAGTTCGACATCGACGTCCGGCAGCGCGTGCGCCGCATGCGCGAGCAGCACCGGAATCATCCGGTACGCGCTGACGGCCGTGAAGCCGAGCGTGATGCGGCCGGCCCCGCCGTGCGCGACGCGCTGCGCGGCCTGTTCGGCCCGCGCGGAAAACTCGAGGATGTGCCGCGCATCGCGCAGGAAGCGCTCGCCGGCCGCGGTCAGCCTGACCTGCCGGCTGCTGCGTTCGAGCAGCGCGATGCCGAGCGCATGTTCGAGCAACTGGATCTGCCGGCTGAGCGGCGGCTGCGTCATGAAGAGCCGCCTGGCCGCGCGTCCGAAATGCAGTTCCTCGGCGACGGCGACGAAGCAGCGAAGCTGGTTCAGTTCAATCATTCAAATCTTGAATCAATCGATAGCCTCTTGATGTTAGACCGATATCGATACGATTTCTATACTCGGTTGCACCTGATGCGCGGCCCGCGCCGCGCACGACGACCGAGACCTTCATGACCATCGACATCCTGCTCACCCAGCCGCTCCCCGACACCATCGACGCCGAACTGTCCGCCCGCTATGCGGTGCATCGGCTGTATGCGGCCGAGCAGCCCGACGCGCTGCTCGATCGCGTCGCATCGCGTATCCGCGGTGTCGTCACGGGCGGCGCGAACGGGTTGTCGGCCGCGTTGATGGACCGGCTGAACGCGCTCGAAATCATCGCGATCAGCGGCATCGGCACCGACGCCGTCGATCTCGACCGCGCGCGCGCCCGCGGCATCCACGTGACGACGACACCCGACGTGCTGACCGACGACGTCGCCGACATGGCGATGGGCCTGATCCTGATGACGCTGCGCGACCTCGGCGCCGGCGAGCGCATCGTGCGCGCCGGCCGCTGGGGCAAGGTTGCGCAGCCGCTCGCGACGCAGGTGACGGGCAAGCGGCTCGGCATCGTCGGCCTCGGCCGCGTCGGCCGCGCGATCGCGCAGCGCGCGCAGGCGTTCCGGATGCCGGTCAGCTATTTCGGCCCGCGCGAACACCGCGACAGCGGCCACCGCTACGTGCCCGACCTGGTCGCGCTCGCACGCGACAGCGACGTGCTCGTGCTCGCGGCGTCGGCCGATCACGGCAACGTGCTCGTGACCAGCGACGTCCTCGCCGCGCTCGGCAATAAAGGATTCCTGATCAACGTCGCGCGCGGCAAGCTCGTCGACGAAGCCGCGCTCATACGCGCGCTGGCGGACGGCACGATCGCCGGCGCGGGCCTCGACGTGTTCGCCGATGAACCGCGCGTGCCGGACGCGCTGCTCGAACTCGCGCGCGTCGTCGTGCAGCCGCACCGTGCGAGCGCCACGCACGAGACGCGCGAACAAATGGGCCGGATCGTGCTCGCCAACCTCGCCGCGTGCTTCGCTGGCCAGCGCCCGCCGACCAGCGTCACCAGCTGACCGCCTCACGCCCATCCCCGACCAAGACACCAAACGAAACGCCTCCGCACGACGGAGGCCAGGAGACTCGCATGCCCAATCGATCCAGCGGCAGCGCTGCCGTCGTCGCCTCACCCGCCTCATCCGCCGCGTCGCGCACGATCGGCCGCGTCCGTTACACGGTCCTCGCGCTGATCTTCGCCGTCACCGTCGTCAACTATGCGGACCGCGCGACGATGTCGATCGCCGGCACCGGCGTCGCGCACGACCTCGAGTTGACGCCCGTGCAGCTCGGCATCGTCTTTTCCGCGTTCGCGTGGGCCTATGCGATCGGCCAGATTCCGGGCGGCTGGCTGCTCGACCGCTTCGGTGCGCGCCGCGTGTACGGCCTGAGCCTGCTGCTGTGGTCGGTCTTCACGATGTTGCAGGGCACGGTCGGCGGGTTCGCCGTGCAAGGGGCGGCCGCGACACTCGCGCTGTTCGCGATGCGCTTCATGCTCGGCCTGGTCGAATCGCCGGCGTTCCCGGCCAATTCACGGATCGTCGCCTGCTGGTTCCCCACCGCGGAGCGCGGCACCGCATCGGCGCTGTTCAATTCCGCGCAGTACATGGCCGTCGTGCTGTTCACGCCCGTGATGGCGTGGCTCACGCACGCGCTCGGCTGGGAACACGTGTTCCTGTGGATGGGGCTGCTCGGCGTCGCGCTGTCGGCGCTCTGGTTCGCGTGGTATCGCGAGCCGCACGGCCATCCGCGCGTCACCGACACCGAACGCGACTACCTGCGCGCGCACGGCGCACTCGTCGATCTCGAGGCGAACCGCGTCCGCCAGCGCTCGCGCGTATCGTGGCGCGACGCATCGCAGCTGTTCCGCCACCGGAACCTGTGGGCGATCTATATCGGCCAGTACTGCATCACGGCGCTCACCTACTTCTTCATCACGTGGTTCCCGATCTACCTGATCAAGGGACGCGGGATGACGATCATGGAAGCCGGCTGGGTGGCCGCGCTGCCGGCGCTCTGCGGCTTCACGGGCGGCGTGCTCGGCGGTGTGCTGTCGGACTGGCTGATCCGGCGCGGCGTGCATCCGTCGCGCGCCCGCAAGACGCCGTTCGTCGTGGGAATGGCGATGGCGACGCTGCTCGTGCTCGCGAACGGTGTGTCGTCGAACGCAGTCGTGATCGCACTGATGACGATCGCGTTCTTCGGCAAGGGGCTCGCGGCGGTCGGCTGGGCCGTGCTCGCCGATACCGCGCCGGAAGGCATGGTCGGCCTGAGCGGCGGCGTGTTCAACGGCCTCGGCAACATCGCGGGGATCGTCACGCCGCTCGTGATCGGCTACTTCGTCGCGCACACGGGCTCGTTCGCGGGTGCACTGTGGTTCGTTGCCGCGCACGGGCTGATCGGCATCGCCGCCTACGCGTGGCTCGCCGGCCGCTTCGAACGGATTCGCGTCACGCCGGACGCATGACACCCGGCACCGCCGGGCAAGCAACCGGCGGCGGCGGCGTCACGCGCGCTGGCGGCTGCCCGGCGTCGGCTCGACCGCGAGCCGGTCGAGTTCGCGCAGGTCGTTTTCCAGCGCGGGCGTGAGCGTCGTGCGCAGATGGTCGAGGAAGGTGCGGATCTTCGCGTCGAGATAGCGGCGCGTCGCATAGACGGCATACACGCTGACCGTCTGCAACCGATACTCGGGCAACACGCGGATCAGCCGACCTTCGCGGATGTCGTCGAGCACGGTGTACAGCGCGACGCACGCGATGCCGCGCCCCGCCCGCACCGCGACGCACAGCGCATCCGGCACGTTGACCTGGAACGGCGCCGGCTGCAGTTCGTAGACCGTTTCCTCGTCGTCGCCGCGCTCGAGCCGCCACTCGCTGGCCGGCGAGGCGGGCGTATCGAGGCGCAGGCACACATGGTTCGGCAGGTCTTCGGGCGTCTTCGGCGTGCCGTGCCGCGCCAGGTATTCGCGTGAGGCGACCAGCACACTGCAACTCGTGCCGCAGGTCTGCGCGACGTAGCCGGAATCGGGCAGCTGCGACGCGGTCACGATCGACACGTCGTAGCCTTCCTCGACGAGGTTCGGCATCCGCTGCGCGAGCGTCAGCTCGACCGATACGTCCGGGTTGTCTTCCTGGTAGCGCACGATCGACAACACAACATGGCTCTGCCCCAGCCCCGTCATCGCATGGATGCGCATCTTGCCGCTCGGCCGCAGCAGCGCGTTGCGCGCCTCGGCGTTCGCGTAGTCGAATTCAGCCAGGATCGATTTCGCACGCTCGAAGTAGCGCTCGCCGCTTTCGGTCAGGCCGAGATGGCGCGTCGTGCGATGCAGCAGGCGCGTCTGCACGTGGGCTTCGAGATTCGACACCGCGCGCGACACCTGCGCGGTGGTCGCATCGATTTCTTTGGCGACCGCGGTGAAACTGCCGGCTTCGACAACGCGCACGAACAGGCGCATGTTTTCGAGCATGTCCATTGAATTGGCTTGGGGAGTGTCGGTGGGGAAACGTCGGCGGCGCTCGCGTCAGACGGGAATCGGGGCGTGCGCGCGAACCACGCGCAAGCGATCACCATGCCGGGGAACGGGCGGGAGAGCGGGCATCGCGTGCGTGGTTGTGGCATATCGGGGAATTCGGTGGCCCGAATTGTACGCCGCCGCAGACAAATTTGCGCGATCGCACGGCCCCAGGCTTTCATCCGATGAAAGATTTTTGCAAGACGGACGCGTCGCGCACATGCAACGCGTTGATGCGGCGCGACAATTTGTATCACAACACGATATAATTCCACTTCTCTTGCGCTGCGTCATCCGCGCCGTCATTTTTACCGCTTACCGTCCATGTCGTCAGGCTCCTCCCCGTCGCGCCGCACGTTCCGCCAATGGCTGCACAGCTTCATTCCCCATCCGATGACGCTCGGCTGGCGCGAGCGCATGCGCTCGTGCGCGGGCGCGCTCGTCGGCATTGCGACGGTCGGCGTGACGATGCGGCTGCTGCCCGGCGTGCCGGGCCTCGTCCCGCTGCTGGTCGCGCCGATGGGGGCGTCGGCCGTGCTGCTGTTCGCGGTGCCCGCGAGTCCGCTCGCGCAGCCGTGGTCGATCATCGGCGGCAATCTGGTGGCGGCAACCGTCGGCGTCGCCTGCGCGCAGTGGATCGCCGATCCGATCACGGCCGCCGCGGTTGCGGTCGCCCTCGCGATCGGCGGCATGTTCGTACTGCGCTGCGTGCACCCGCCGTCGGGCGCGGTCGCGCTGACGGCCGTGCTCGGCGGCCCGGCGATCCACGCGCTCGGCTTCGGCTTCGTGGTCGAGCCGATCGCACTGCAATCGGCGATCCTGCTGTCGGCCGCGCTCGTGTACCACGCGCTGACGGGCCACCGCTATCCGCACGGCGGCGTGCGTCCCGACGCGAAGCCGCAAGGCGGCAGCGCCGCGCCGGCACGCGGCGGCTTCACGCGCGCCGATCTCGACGCCGTGCTGAAGCGCCGCGGCGAATGGCTCGACGTCGATCCGGACGACCTCGAGATGCTGCTGCGCGAAACCGAGATGCAAGCCTATGCGCGCACGTTCGGCCAGCTCACGTGTACCGACCTGATGACGAAGAACGCGATCGAAGTCACACCGTCGACGTCGGTCACGGCCGCGCTGACCCTGCTCGACCGCCATCGCGTGAAGGCGCTGCCCGTCGTGGACGGCGACGATCGCCTGGTCGGCATCGTCACGCGCGCCGACCTCACGCGCCAGTTGCGCCGCCCGGCCCCGCTGTGGCAGCGGCTGGCCGCGCGGCTGCCGGAGTCGTTCCGCGGCCTGCCGCCCAGCGTCGCCACCGTGATGACCCGCGACGTCGCCTCCGTGCCGCAGACCATGCCGATCACCGCGCTGGTGCCGCTGTTTACGCATTCGGGCCACCACCATATTCCGGTCGTCGACGCATCGCGCCGGCTCGTCGGCATCATCACGCAGACGGATCTCGTCACGGGCCTGTACCAGCAGACGCGGATGCTCGAGGCCGCGTAACGCTGACGAACAGCGGAATGCAGAAATTCCGCTGAAAATCGGCCATTTATATCATGTTGTGATATATTTCACGCTACCGAAACTGCTGCCCGACCGACCGTAATGAACGATACCCGACGCGCGCTGACCAAGAGCGATTTTCAGCAACTGTCCGAGTTCCGCTACCAGATGCGCTGCTTCGAGCGCTTCTCCGAACGCGCCGCGCAAAGCGAAGGCGTGACGCCGCTGCAATACCTGCTGCTGCTGCACATCAAGGGCTACCCGCATCGCGAATGGGCCACCATCGGCGAACTCGCGGAACGCCTGCAGGCGCAGCATCACGGCGTCGTCGCGCTGGTGACGCGCTGCGAGGCGCTCGGGCTCGTGAAGCGCAAGACGAGCGAAGCGGACCGCCGGCAGGTCGAGGTCCACCTCGAAGACGCCGGCGAAACGCTGCTCGCGCGCCTCGCGGCCATGCACCGCGCCGAGCTGAAATCGCTGAAGGACGCGTTCCAGGTCCCGCAGATCGATTATTGACCCAGGCTTTACCGACCTTTCCCCACTCCGATGAACGCACCACACAAACGCGATTTCTCGACCAACGAACGCCTGCCCAGGATCGCGTTGCTCGCTGCCGGGATCGGCTTGCTCAGCACACTGGCGGCGTTCGTGCTGTTGAGCCTGATCCACCTGTTCACGAACCTGTTCTTCTTCCAGCAGTTTTCGTTCGCCGACCGTTCGCCCGCCCACAACACGCTCGGCGCATGGGTGATCGTCGTGCCGGTGATCGGCGGGCTGATCGTCGGACTGATGGCGCGCTTCGGTTCGGAGAAGATCCGCGGCCATGGCATTCCCGAAGCGATCGAGGCGATCCTGTTCGGCAAGAGCCGCATGTCGCCGAAGGTCGCGATCCTCAAGCCGCTGTCGTCCGGCGTCGTGATCGGCAGCGGCGGCCCGTTCGGTGCCGAAGGCCCGATCATCATGACGGGCGGCGCGCTCGGCTCGCTGATCGCGCAATGCGTGCACGTGACCGCCGCCGAGCGCAAGACGCTGCTCGTCGCGGGCGCGGCCGCCGGCATGACCGCCGTGTTCGGCACGCCGGTCGCCGCCGTGCTGCTCGCGGTCGAACTGCTGCTGTTCGAATGGCGTCCGCGCAGTTTCCTGCCGGTCGCGCTCGCCTGCGCGGTCGCCGGTTTCGCCCGCGCCGTGTTCTTCGGTGTCGACCCGCTGTTTCCGCTGACCACGGCTTCGCCGACGCCCGTCGCGCTGCTGTCGTGCATCGTCGCGGGCCTGCTGTCGGGCATGCTCGCGTGCGGCCTGTCGGCCGCGCTGTACCGCGTCGAGGACACCTTCGCGAAGCTGCCCGTGCACTGGATGTGGTGGCCGGCGCTCGGCGCGATCGCGATCGGCATTGGCGGCTGGCTCGAGCCGCGCGCGCTCGGCGTCGGCTACGACGTGATCGGCGACCTGCTGCATCAGCACATCGCGCTGAAGATCGCGCTCGCGCTGCTGATCGTGAAGGCCGTGATGTGGGTGATCGCGCTCGGCTCCGGCACGTCCGGCGGTGTGCTCGCGCCGCTCTTGATGCTCGGCGCGGGCCTCGGCACCGTGCTGTCTCCGGTGCTGCCCGGCGGCGATCCGGCGCTGTGGCCGCTCGTCTGCATGGCCGCGACGCTCGGCGCCACGCTCGGCGCGCCGCTGACCGCGATCGTGTTTGCATTCGGCCTCACGCACGACGCGAACGCGCTGCTGCCGCTGCTCGCGGCGACGCTCGTCGCGCACGGCTTCGCGACCGTCGTGATGAAGCGCTCGATCATGACGGAGAAGATCGCGCGCCGCGGTTATCACATCTATCGCGAATACGGTGTCGACCCGCTCGAACGCCATGACGTGGCCGAGGTGATGACGCCGGCCGACGCGCTCGTCGCGATCGACGGCGCCACGACGCTCGACGCCGTCGAGTCGCAGTACTTCGGCGCGAAGCAGACGCACCGTGCGTACCCCGTCGTGCAGAACGGCCGCCTGCTCGGCCTCGTCGATCGCGCGACGCTCGACGCGCAGCGCGCGCAAGCCGGCCCCGGCGCGGCGCTCGCGAGCGCGTTCGTCGATCGCTCACCGGCCGTCGCGCAGGCACACGAAACGTGCCGCGTGGTCGCGTCGCGGCTCGCGATGCTCGGCCACGAACGCCTGCCGGTCGTCGACGATCCGCAATCGCTGCGCATCATCGGCATCGTGTCGCGTAGCGACCTCATCAAGCCCGCGCTCCAGCACTTCGACGACGAACATAAGCGCGAACGCTTCCGTCCGGTCGTACCCGTCAACCTGCGCGAAGCCGGTGCCCGCAAGGCCGGCTGACCTTTGCCGCGTGCGCGGCGCGCCGGACGTGCACCGCATTCATCGTCGTCTTCCGCCTTCCGAAACGGCGCGCACCCTGCGCGCCGTTTTCGCATTTCGCCGCGTCCGGCGTTTAAACTTCGTTGACAATTCGTCGGACGAAAATTTGTCATCATGGTGCTCATGCGACGGGGCCACCATTCAGCCGTTCCACTTCGTCATCCAATAAAGAAACGTCGCGGCGCGACATGCAGACACATGCAGCACGCCGCGGCCGTCAATCCGCCACACCACAGGGCAGCGAGCCGGCCTCACGACGCATGACGTCGTTGCCGCGTCCCCCGTTCTCCATGCGGGCCGCAAGCGACACATGCCTCTGCGCCGCAGCACTCACAGCATCCGGTTGTCGTTTGGCAAGCGCGTTAACAACTTGTTTCGGAATCGCCGGAACCGCATTTGTCCGATGCAATCTCACTGTTACGCAGTCCTGCTGCGCATCCCACCCAATCAATCACGACTCGAGGGAGATAAAACGTGAACGTGAAATACTTACCGCTCATCGCATTGACCGTGGCAGTTTCTGCTCATGCCGCCGATCCTGCCATGCAGAATGTGGGACAAAGCCAGAAGTCCACGCAGGACGTCTCGGCGTGCATCGCCAAGACCTGGGCCGACAAGTCGCAACAACAGGTGATTTCGCAGAACGTGCTGGCCAACGGCCTCGCGACCGATGTCTACGCACCGGGCCAGCAGCCGCCGAACGGCGCGGCCGCGATGGTTCGTCCGGCGTCGAAGCCGGGCGCGAAGACGTGGGTCGCCGTGCGCGGCGACGCCGCTGCCGCGGGCGACATCAACGCCTGCCTGTAAGCGCCGCGCCGGACGGCCTTGCGCCGTCCACATGCGACAAGCCCCGCTTCGGCGGGGCTTTTTGTTTGGTCGCACCGGCCGCGCGCACATGCCGCGGCCGGTGCTTGCGCGCCTACAGGTAGCTGCAGACGTAGTCGAGCGTCTCGAGCACTTCGATGTCGAAGCGGCTCTTGCCCGGCACCGAGAACGATTCGCCGGCGCCGTAGGTTTGCCATTCGCTGCTGCCATCGAGCTTCACGCGGCACTTGCCGGCCTGCACTTCCATCAATTCGGGCGCGTCCGTGCCGAAGTTAAGCGCGCACGGCAGGATCACGCCGAGCGTCTTGCGTGTGCCGTCCGGGAAGAGCACGGTATGCGACACGCACTTGCCGTCGAAATAGACGTTCGCGCGCTTGACGACCGATACGTTGTCGAATTGGGTTGCACTGGTCATGTGATGCCTCTGATTGCTGGGTGCCGGATGGCGTGTTGTCGGAAGCCGGCCGGAGCGGCAGGCCGGCCGCTATGATACCGGCTCGCGGCGGACGTGCCGCGAGTGAGGCTCGCCGAGGATATGCAACGGATAGTCAGGATCACTACCTGATGCATTGCACGACCCGGATTCACTGCCTCATCCGAGCCCCTTGCGTCGCGCGGAATCGCGCAGGCAGTCAAGCAGCATCGCCGCGGCCGGCGTGAGCGGGCTGTCGCGGCGCGTGACGACCTGCACGGACACGCCCGGCAGCCGCTCACGGATCGGCAGCACCGCGAGTTGGTCACGCGCCCACTCGCCCTGCAGCAACTGTTCGGGCATCGACGCGATCAGGTCGCAGCCCGTCATCAGGCTGTGCGCGAGCCCGAAGCTCGGGCATTCGACGACCCGCTGCGGCACCGGCAGCCCATAAGCGACGAACGAGTTGAACAGCACCTGGGTCGAGCTTTCGGGCGACGGATTCATCAGCCAGTCGGCCTCGACGAGATCGGCGAGCGACGTGGCCGACGCGAGCGGATGCCCCTTGCGCGCGACGATCAGCGATCGGCTCGCATAGAGTTCCGCGTGATCGAACTCGGCCGCGAGCAATTCGGGCACGACGACGGCCACCGCGAAATCGAGCGAGCCGTCGTGCAGCCGCGGCAGCGCGACGCCCGGAAACCCTTCGATCAGATTGACGCGCGCGACCGGAAAGCGCCGCCGGAACGCGCGAAACGCGTCGGGCAGGATCGTCACCGCCGCGGCCGGCGTGATCGCCGCCGCGACCGAGCCCGTCATCGCGCCCTGCGCCTGCTCGATATCGTCGCGCGCCCGCTGCATCTCGGCGACGATCAGCCGCGCGCGCACCTGCAGCTGCTGGCCGAACGCGGTGAGCTGCACGCCGCGCGCGGTGCGCACGACGAGCGACACGCCGAGCGCGATCTCCAGCTCCTTGACCGCCTTCGTCAGCGCCGCCGGCGACACGTTCAGGCGCCGCGCGGCCGCGCGGATGCTCCCTTCGTCCGCGACGGTGACGAACGCTTTCAGCTGATGGTATTTCATGGCGGCATGCGTGATTCGTGGAAACCCTGTGCGGCGCGGCGCATGCCGGCTCAGGGTATTCCCGAGCGGCAACCGATGGTGTGCACCGAAGCAATTTAGCAGCTTCTGGTGCACAAAAGAAATTTATATGCTGTCACGTCATATGCGCGTCAAACGCCCCACCGGCCCCACAGGAGACACCATGCTGCAAGCCGTGAACCCCGTCATCCCCGGCATCGCCGCGATCGCCCCCGACCTGATCGAAGTGCGCCGCCGCATCCACGCGCACCCGGAGCTCGCGTTCGAGGAAACGCTGACCAGCGATCTCGTCGCCGAGCTGCTCACCGGCTGGGGCTACGAAGTGCATCGCGGCATCGGCAAGACGGGCGTCGTCGGCGTGCTGCGCGAAGGGCAAGGCACGCGCACCGTCGGCCTGCGCGCCGACATGGACGCGCTGCCGCTCGCCGAAACCACCGGCCTGCCTTATGCGAGCCGCCATGCGAACAAGATGCATGCGTGCGGCCACGACGGCCACACCGCGATGCTGCTGTGCGCGGCGCGTCACCTGGCCGCCACGCGCCAGTTCTCCGGCACGCTGAACCTGATCTTCCAGCCGGCCGAGGAAAATTTCGGCGGCGCGAAATCGATGATGGACGACGGCCTGTTCGACCGCTTCCCGTGCGACGCGATCTTCGCGATCCACAACATGCCGGGCCGCGCCGCCGGCGACATGGCGTTCCGCACCGGCGCCGCGATGGCGTCGGCCGATCGCGTGACGATCACGTTGCGCGGCGTCGGCGGCCACGGCGCGATGCCGCATTTCGCGCGCGACCCGATGTCGGCCGCGGGCAGCATCATGGTCGCGCTGCAGACGATCGTCGCGCGCGAGGTCGATGCGCAGCATGCGGCCGTGATCACGGTCGGCAGCGTGCAGGCCGGCGAGACCTTCAACATCATTCCCGAAACCGTCACGATGAAGCTGTCGGTGCGCGCGCTGAACGCCGACGTGCGCGCGCTGCTCGCGCGCCGCATCGAAGCGCTCGCGAAAGGCCAGGCGGAAAGCTTCGGCGTCACCGCGGAAGTGGATTACGACTACGGTTATCCGGTGCTCGTCAACCATCCCGAACCGACCGCGTTCGCGGCGGACATCGCACGCCAGATGCTCGGCGCCGAGCGTGTCGAAACCGAGGCCGCGCCGCTGATGGGCAGCGAGGATTTCGCGTTCATGCTCGAGGCACGCCCCGGCTGCTATGCGTTCATCGGCAACGGGATCGGCAGCAAGGGCGGCTGCATGGTGCACAACCCCGGCTACGACTTCAACGACGACATCCTCGCGATCGGCGCGAGTTACTGGGTTCGCATCGCCGAAGCCTGGCTCGCGGCCTGACGGCCCTTCATCACGCAGTTCCGCGCCTTAGCAGGGGAACCCCATGGAAACGTCCGCCCTTTCGTACGCCGGCTCGCCGGCCGATGCCCGCGCCGCCGCGAAGAAACGCCGCCTGATCGCGGCCGCCGCGGTCGGCAACGCGCTCGAGTTCTACGACTTCACGGTCTACAGCTTCTTCGCGATCCTGATCGGCAAGCTGTTCTTTCCGGTGCACTCGTCGTTCGGGCAGTTGATGCTCGCGGTCGCGAGCTTCGGCGTCGGCTTCGTCACGCGTCCGCTCGGCGGGCTCGTGATCGGCATGTACGCCGATCGCGCCGGCCGCAAGAAAGCGATGATCCTGACGCTGCTGCTGATGGCGCTCGGCACCGCGACGATCGCGGTCGCGCCCACCTTCGCGCAGATCGGCATCGCCGCGCCGCTGTTGCTCGTGCTTGCGCGCCTGCTGCAGGGGTTCGCATCGGGCGGCGAAGTCGGCGCGTCGACCACGCTGCTGCTCGAACAGGCGCCGCAGCACCGCCGCGGCTTCTATGCGTCGTTCCAGTTCTCGAGCCAGGGGCTCGCCGCGCTCGCGGGGGCGCTCACCGGCGTCGCGCTGACGTCGACGCTCAATGCCGCTCAGCTCGAAAGCTGGGGCTGGCGCGTGCCGTTCATCATCGGCACGCTGTTCGTACCGATCGGCTACTGGCTGCGCCGCACCGTCGAGGAAGTGCCGGCTGCCGCGCCTGCTGCCGCTGCCACGCACGACGAGCCGGTCGCGTCGCTGCCGCTCGCCGACGTGCTGCGCCATCACGGCAAGGCCGTGTTCGCGGGCCTGGGCGTGACGATCGGCGGCACGTCGATCCACTACATCATCGTGTTCTACATGGCAATCTACGGCGTGCAGGTGCTGCACCTACCGACCTGGCTGTCGATGACGGCCGGCTGCGTCGCCGGCGCGATCCTGATGCTCGTGACGCCGATCGGCGGCCATCTGTCGGACGTCTACGGACGCAACCGGATCGTCTGGTGGACGCGCATCGTGCTGATGACCGCGATCTATCCCGCGTTCATCGCGCTGAACCGCTGGCCGGGCGCCGCGTCGCTGCTGTCGATCATCGCCGCGCTGTCGATCGTGCATGCGATCAACATCGGCGCGACCGGCGCGATGCTCGGCGAGCTGTTCCCGCGCGCGGTGCGGGCGACCGGCGGCGCACTCGTGTACAGCGTCGGGGTTGCGATCTTCGGCGGCTTCGCGCAGTTCTTCGTGACATGGTTGATCGCGGCGACCGGCAATCCGAATGCGCCCGCGTGGTATGCGATCGGTTGCGGTGTGCTGACGCTGCTCGCCATACGGTGCATGGACGAGAAGGCCGGGAAGGCGCTCGACTGACCGATGGCCGATGCACGATGCGTGATTGACGTGGTGCGCGCGCATCGTGCATGATCGATCCATGCGCCACATCACGACCACCTCTTCGACCACGACGCGCACGACCGCCTTCGGCGGGCCCGTGCGGCGAGTGCACGCAAGGTCGTAGCGCCATTCCTCACAGGCCCCGCCGGTTCCGGACGGGGTCTTGTCGTTTCTCCGTCCGCATCGGCCACTCAGGAGAAACGCGATGTCCGAAGCCCCTTCCCCGAAACGCGCGCTGCTCGTCATCGACATGCAGGTCGGGCTGTTCCATGGCCCCGATCGTCCGCATGACGGCGAGCGCGTGCTGGGCAACATCAACCGGTTGATTCGCCACGCACATGAAGCCGGTGCGCCGGTGTTCGCCGTGCGTCACACCGGCCCGGCCGGCTCGCCGATCGCGCCCGATGCGCCGCTGGCCGCATTGCTGCCGGAGCTCGCGATCGATACGGCACGCGACATCGTGTTCGACAAGACCCGGCCGAGCTGCTTCGCAGGCACCCGGCTCGCCGAATGGCTGCACGCGGCCGGTATCGGCGAGATCGTGATTGCCGGAATGAAGACGCAGTACTGCATCGACACGGCGTGCCGCGCGGCGCCCGATCTCGGCTTTCGCGCGGTGCTCGTGACGGATGCGCATACCTGCATGGATACGCCTGAACTGTCGGCCGAGCGGATCGTCGCACATCACAATGCGACGCTTGGCGGGCCGTTCGCGACGCTGACGACGACCGAGGCCTGTGTGTTCTGACCGGCAACGCCTACGGCGCGCCGCATGCCTGCCGCCCGTAAACGCAACAAGGCACGTGCCGCCCTCACCCGTGCCTTGCGTGCGCCACGCCCCGCTCAGAACGTATGCATCATCCCCACATACGCACCCGTCTGCGACTCGCCCGTCATCGGGCTCGTCCCTGAAGTCGCGTCGCGCGGCGACGCGAGCAGCGAGAAGTTCGAGTTGCCGCCATTCCGCACGTACGCAACCGTGCCGTACAGGAACGTACGCTTCGACAGGTTGTACGTAGTCCCGAGCACATACATGATCGCGTGCCCCGACGGATCGTGCGACGCATCGCCACCGCCGTCGCCGACCTTCACGTAGTACCCGCCGCCCGTCACGGCCCACTGCGGCGTGGCCGTATAGGTCGCGCCGAGCCAGTAGTGATCGGCGCGATCGGCGACACCGGCCAGGCTATCCGGCGCCTGGTAGTGCGTATACGCGCCCTGGATCTTGAACTTCGACACCTTCACGTTCGCGCCGACGAAATACTCGCGCGACGCGGTGAAGATGTTGCTGAACTTGCCGTTGTTGTCGCGCAGTTCGTCGTAGATGCCCCGCACGTCGAGCACCGGCGAGTGATACGAGATCATGATCCCGTCCGAGCGGCCGAAATCGTCGGCCGCGCCGTAATTGAAGCCGCGCGACTGGTTGCCGAACGCGTATTGCGCCTGCACGTCGAAGCCGCCGATCACCGGGCTGTGATATTCGATATTGTTGCTGCTCTGCTGCCAGTTGCGGCCGCGCACGAGTGATGCCGACGAAAACGCCTGCTGGACGAACGGATCGAATTCCCACACGCCGTCGCTGTCGATGAACAGGTTTCGGCCGGCCTGCAGCTGGCCCCACGTGTCGCTCTTCAGCCCGACATACGCGCGGCGCGACCACATGCGTCCGCCGCCCGTGGTGCCGTTCATCACCTGGAACGCGGTTTCCAGGTTGAAGACCGTCGACATCCCGCCGCCGAGATCCTCGACGCCCTTCAGGCCGAACATGCTGGTGCCCCAGTCGCCGCCTTCCGCGCTCCAGCGCGTCGAACTGCCGTTGGGCGTCGCGATGTGGTTCAGATATTCGACGCCGCCGTCGATACGGCCGTACAGCGTCACGCTGGTCTGTGCGAACGCGCCCGCCGGTGCGGCAGCCGCGATCAGCCATGCGAAGTGTTTGAGTCGCAAAATGTTGCCCCCTCGGAGTCTCGACCATCCGACACGCGCCCGATGCGCGCGTCGGCGGTCCGTTCACCCGCGATCGATCGAAAAACGCCCGGGGCCGGCCGCGCAAAGCGCGAGCAAGCCACCCGAGATCGCGATGTTCTTGTAGAAATGAATCATGTTGTCGATCTGCTCGCCGCCCGTCATCGTCCAGTAGTGGTGGCCGATGATGCCGGTGCCGATCGTATACAGCGCAAGCAGCAGTGCGAGCGGCCGCGTCTGGAAGCCGACCAGGATTGCGATGCCGACGAACAGCTCCATCACAACGGAGATCGCGGCGGAGATGATCGGCGCAGGCGCGCCCTCCGAACCCATGAACGCGATGGTCCCGTGGAAGTCGACGACCTTCTTCCAGCCGAACATCACGAACAGGATCACGAGCAGGATTCGGGACAGCAGCAGCAGCACATCGCGCTGGGACGCGAGAAACGGTTGATTCGGTGTCATGGTGTGATCAACGAAAGCGATGCGCGAACCGCGCGCACCGGATTGCCAATGAACCGGGACGGGCGGCCACTCGTGCCGCCCGCCCCGCTCTGCAACAACCGGCATCGGGGCCCGCCCGATGTGCTGTGCTCCTCCTCTTGTCAGTGTTGCCCTGCTTCGTGCCGCGTCGCGCCTGGCGTCAACGCGCCTTCGCGACGTCCTGCTCGGTCACCTTCGCGGCCGGGTTGCCGAACTGGCCGGTCAGGTAGTTCGTCAGCGCGGCGATCTGCGCATCCGACAGCTCGTTGCGGAACGCGGGCATGCCGACGTCCTCGCTGCCGGCCTTGCGCTGCACGCCGTTCAGGATCACCAGCACCAGGTTCGCCGGATTCGACGCACCGACCGTCGAGTTGTGGAACAGCGACGGGTAATAGCCGTCCGGCGTGCCCTTGCCCTGCATCTGGTGGCACGTCGCGCAGTTGCCGAGATACAGCCGCGCCGGATCGATGCCCGACGACGCGAGCGCGACGCCGCGCAGCTTCAGGCCGTCTTCCGCCGGCTTGCCCCACGACGAGCGCGGCTGCTTCGCGTCGCCGCTGGCCACTGCCGGCACCGTGCGGATGTACGTCGCGATCGCGCCGATGTCGGCGTCGGTCATCTTCGAGAAGCTGTGCTCGACCGCCTCGGCCATCGGACCGGCCGCCTGCGCGACGCCCGGCACGCTGCCGGTACGCAGGTACTGGACGAGTTGCTGCTGCGTCCAGCCGCCGATCCCCGCGTTCGGGTCGGCCGTGATGTTGTAGCCGTCCCAGCCCGCCAGCACCGAACCCGACAGGAAGCTGCCGCCCGTCTCGTCGAGCGACTTCTCCTGCATCGCGATGCCGCGCGGCGTGTGGCACGTGCTGCAGTGCGCGAGGCCCTGCACCAGGTACGCGCCGCGGTTCCACTCGGCGCTCTGCGACGGCTTCGGCTGGTACGCGCCGTCCTTCAGGAACAGCCAGTTCCAGATCTTCAGCGGCCAGCGCATGCTCAGCAGCGCGGGGATCTCGTTCTTCGGCGGCGTCTGCTTGACCGGCTGGACACCGTGCATGAAGTACGCGTACAACGCCTGCACGTCGTCGTCGTTGATCTTCGCGTACGACACGTACGGCATCGCCGGATACAGGTTGTCGCCGTTCTTCGACACACCGTGACGCACCGCGCGCTCGAAGTCGTCGAACGTCCAGTTGCCGATGCCGGTGTCCGGGTCGGGCGTGATGTTGCTCGTATAGATCTTGCCGAGCATCGGCACCGGCATCCCGAGGCCGCCGGCGAACGGCTTGCCGCCCTTCGTGGTGTGGCAGGCCATGCAGTCGCCCGCGACCGCGAGGTATTCGCCGCGCTTGATCTGCGCGGGATCGGCCGAATCGGCCGCGCGCACGAGGCCCGGCAGCGCGAAGCAGCCGGCGAGGAGGAAGGTGAGAGTAGATTTCCGCACGGTCAGACTTCCTTCTTCAGCGTGTCCGACATCCGCAGCGCCAACGCCGCGATCGTCAGCGTCACGTTCACCGTACCGACGGTCGGCATCGTCGAGCTGCTCGAGATGAACAGGTTCGGATGGTCGAACGTGCGGCAGTCCTTGTCGACGACCGAGTCGCGTGCATCCGCGCCCATGATCGTCGCGCCCGTGATGTGGTTGTTCGGCGCGAACTCGTCGTTGAACACGACCTCCGTGCCGCCCAGCACCTTCGCGGCCGTTGCATAGACCTCGCGCGTATGCACGGCGCCGCGCTTCACGTAGTCGTCGATCGCATATGTGATTTCCGGGCGCGGAATGCCGACCGCGTCGGTGGCCGTCTTGCTCGGCACGATGCGGTTCTCGGGCTGCGGCAGGATTTCGTGGAAGCAGTCGAACTGCACGTAGCGCGCGGAACGATCGCGGATCTGCGCGTCGAGCTCGTCGGATTTCATCAGCTTGCCGGCCTTGAAGATCTTCTGCGTCTCCTGGTTGATGCGCGACATGTTCGACAGGTGGATCTTCTTCGCGGCTTCGGTCGCGCGGAACGGGCCGTCGCGGAAACCGATCAGCGACGTCATCTCCTGCGGGCCGCGGCCCGGCCACAGCTTCTCGCTCGCATAGAACGACACGCCCGTGCCCGGGTGGTCCATCAGGTTGCGCCCGACCATGTCGGAGCTGTTCGCGACGCCGTTCGGGAAATCGCGGTTCGCCGACATCAGCAGGATCTTCGGCGTCTCGATGCCGTTCGCGGCGACGACGAAGTACTTGCCCTCGACGCGATGGTCGGCGCCCGTCTTGTCCTTGTAGATCGCGGCGACGATGCGCTTGTCCGGGCCCGTCTCGAGCTTGTGGACGACCGCGCTGTCGATCAGCTTCGCGCCGGCCTGCTCGGCCTTCTCGACGTGAACGATGCCGTTGTACATCGCACCGATCGGGCAGATCGGCATGCAGTTGTTGTTCCCGCAACAGGTCGGGCGGCCGTCGTACGGACGGCTGTTGCGCGCGACCGGCTCGGTCACGACGTGGAACTTCGGGTCATGGCCGTTGAGCGCGCTCTTGATCGTCTGCTCGTTGAACGACAACGGCAGCGGCGGCATCGGGTACGGCTGCTTGCGCGGCGAGTACAGGTCTTCCTCAGGGCCGGGGCCCCACACGCCGAGCTCTTCCTCGGCGCGCTGGTAGTAATGCTCGAGGTCGTCGTACTGGATCGGCCAGTCGCGGCCGACGCCGTACACCGTCTTCATCTTGAAGTCGTTCGGGATGAAGCGCCACGCCGACGCGGCCCAGTGCCACGTCGTGCCGCCCACCGCGCGGATGTACTGCGAATTGAATTTATGCTCGCCCTTCAGGATCAGGTAGTCGTTCGGCGGGCCGTATTCCGGATGCGGGGCCCACGAGCTCGACGGGTATGGCGCCATGAAGTCCGTCTTGTCGGGCTGGTTGCGAAAGCGTTCGACGATTTCCCAGCGCGGCATGCGCGGGCCTGCCTCGAGCAGGATCACCGACTTGCCGGCCATCGCGAGTTGGTGCGCGACGATCGCGCCTGCGACACCGGACCCGACGACCACGACGTCGGCTTTTTGCGTATCGGTATCGGCCATCAGGCTTGCCTCTCGATCGGTTTTTCGGCCCAGAAGCCAGGTTTGTTGGGGCAATACGAAGGGATCACGAGCGTATCCGACACCACGCTGAACATTAATGCCTCTTCGTAGGTAATCACGACGTTGTCGACGATGCCGAGATACCAGGCTTCGAGAATCGACAGCGCGGAAGCCTGCTGATCGGGATTCAATGAACCGGACGCAAGCGCGCCGGCGAGTTGCGACAGACCGTCGGCCGTCTTGAACGAACCCTTCTGCAAGGCCTGCAGGAAGCGTTCGCCGAGCACGCGGCTCAGCCCTTTCTTGCCTGTCAGTGCTTCGGAGAGCGTCATGAACGTGTCGAGCGGCGCGGTGCCGGGGTTATCGGCCAGGGCCCGCAACGCCAGCGAGCCCGTGAGGCCCGCCGCCGTCAGCGCCAGTGCGCCCTGCAGCCATTGACGCCGTGTGATGCCGCTTGCGGCTGCGTCGTTGTCACGACGCGAGTGGGGGGTGTTGTCGTTGTGCATGTTTCCTTCTCTCGAACACCGGATTCGGGAAAACCACGCTTGATATTTCTCAAACTTTCGCGCGGCCCTGAAATGTACGCGCACAATTCGGATCGGACAATGCTTTTATAGTCCATTAAATGTTCCGCAATCCGAGACAATCGACATTTCGCTGCAATTTTGTGTCGTCGACGCGACAATTCTGCATTGCGATCCAGTGTGTCGCACGCCGACGACACGGCCCCTCCCGCCATCCGCTCGCATGCCCGTCGGTTAGAATCCCGTGCAATCAAACAGAAAGCTTCCCTCCGAGGGCACCGAGCGATGAAGCAGCACGACAAACACAACAACACGCATCAATCCAATCACACCACACGGCTGCTCTGGCGCATCGGCGCGGTCGCCGCACTCGGGGGCGCCGCGGCACTGTCACTGCATGCACTTGCGGCACGCACGGTGAGCGTATCGCCGCAAGGCACGGTCACCGAAGTCCGGCAGAGCGTCGTCAAGTTCGACGAACCGATGGTCGCGTTCGGCTCGGCGTCCGCGCCGAACCCCGCGCGCATGACCTGCAACGATTCCACCGCCGCACGCGGCCAGGGTCACTGGCTCGACGACAAGACGTGGGTCTACGATTTCGAGAACGACCTGCCGCCAGGCGTGCGCTGCTCGGTCGCGCTCAACGACACGCTGCGCTCGGTCGCCGGCAATGCGGTCAGCGGCCCGCGCCGCTTCACGTTTCAAACCGGCGGCCCGTTCCCGGTGACGGTGCGCCCCGGCTCGCGCGAGATCGAGGAACGCCAGGTCTTCGTGCTGAAGCTGAACGGCCCGGCCGAGCCGCGTTCCGCGCTCGCCAACATCTGGTGCGAAGCGGCCGGCATCGGCAACCGCATCCCCGTCACGGCCGCCGACGACGATACCCGCAACGCGCTGCTCGACCACTTCGGGCTGAAGAAGGACGCCGCGCGCGTGCTGACGCTGTCGTGCGCGCAGGCGCTGCCCGCGAGCGCGAAGATGCAGCTCGTCTACGGCAAGGGCGTCGCGAGCCCGAGCGGCATCGCGAACGACACCGAGCGCCGCTTCGACTTCACCGTGCGCGCCCCGTTCGCCGCGAGCTTCTCGTGTGAGCGCGAGAACGCGAAGGCGCCATGCACGCCGCTGCGTCCGCTGACGCTTTCGTTCAATGCACCGATCTCGCGCAAGAACGCCGAGGCGATCAAGCTGCGCGGCCCTGACGGTTCGCTTTCGCCGACCTTCGCCGCCGACGACCACAGCGACGAAGTGACGACCGTCACGTTCAACCCGCCGCTGCCCGCGCGGGCGAACCTGACGATCGAGCTGCCGTCCGGCCTGCGCGACGTGACCGACCGTTCGCTCGCGAACGCCGACCTGTTCCCGCTCGCGACGCGCACCGCGCCGATGCCACCGCTCGCGAAATTCTCGTCGGGCACGTTCGGGATCGTCGAGCGCTTCGCCGAACCCGATACGCCCGCGCTCGTGCCCGTCACGCTGCGCAACGTCGAGGCCGACCTGCATATCGCGGGCCTCAACACGAGCGGCGCGCAATTCTCGAACCTGAAGGTCGACGACGACACCGCGATCCGTCAATGGATGCGCACCGTCGAGCGCTTCGACAACTGGTCGATGACGGCCGGCACGATCGACGAGCGCATCCCGGGCCTGCTCCGGCGCAAGGGCCAGCACCCCGTCTACGTGCCGCTCGAGGCCGGCGAGAAGATGCCCGCGCCGCAGAACCGCCGCATCGACGTGCGCTCGCTGTCGCTGCTCACCGGCGAACGGGGTGCGCAGGCGCTGACGCTGCCGAAGGCCGATCCGAAGGCACTGCGCCCGTTCGAGGTCGTCGGCGTGCCGATCGAAAAACCCGGCTTCTACGTGCTCGAACTCGCGTCGCCCGCGCTCGGCCGCTCGCTGCTCGCGAAGCCGTCGAGCATGTACGTGCGCACCACCGTGCTCGTCACGAACCTCGGCGTGCATCTGAAACAGGGCCGCGAGAACAACCTCGTGTGGGTCACGACGCTCGACAAGGGCAAGCCGGTGCCGAACGCGCGGATCCGCGTGTCGGATTGCAACGGCGACGAGATCGCGTCCGGCAAGACCGACGCGCAAGGCCTGCTGAAGATCGACGGTCCGTTCGAGCCGAAGCACGAATGCAGCCAGTCGGAACGCTTCGGCGACTACTTCGTGTCGGCGCGCGTCGACGATCCGAAGACGGGCCCCGACATGGCGTTCGTCAGCTCGAACTGGAACCGCGGGATCGAAGCGTGGCGCTTCAACGTGCCGACCGACACCGACAGCGCGCCGACCGTGCGCGCGCATACCGTGTTCGACCGCACACTCTTGCGTGCCGGCGAAACCGTGTCGATGAAGCACTTCCTGCGCACCGAGACGCTGCAAAGCCTCGCGATCCCGGCGCAATACCCGACGCGCGTGACGATCCGCCATCTCGGCTCCGACCAGACCTACAAGCTGCCGCTCACGTGGTCGGCCGATCACAGCGCGGACACGCGGTTCGCGTTGCCGCCCGCGGCGAAGCTCGGCGAATACAGCGTGTCGCTCGAAGGCGGCCCGGACGATGCGCCAACCACCAGCTACTACAGCGGCAGCTTCCGTGTCGAGGCGTTCCGCCTGCCGGTGCTCAAGGGGACGATCAGCGCGCGCGACGCACAAAAGAGCCCGCTCGTCGCGGTCAAGGAAGCGCCGCTCGCGGTGCAGATCGACTACGTGTCGGGTGGCGGTGCATCGAATCTGCCCGTGCAGGTATCGGCGCTGATGAAGTGGGCGTCGCCGCCGTTCGTGGATCGCTTCGAGGACTTCAGCTTCACGCCATATCGTCCGGAACGGAGCGACGGCAATGCCGACGACGACTCGCAGGACGGTGACAGCGCATCGGCCGCGAACAACGATCCCGACGCGACCAAGCTGATCGCGGACAAGCTGCCGCTGACGCTCGACCGCAACGGCGCGGGTGCCGTCACGCTCAAGGGTCTGCCCGACGTCGACGCGCCGAAGCGCATCGCGCTCGAGGCGACGTTCGCGGACCCGAACGGCGAAGTGCAGACGATCCGCGGCGACACGATCCTGTGGCCGGCCGCGGTGGTGGCCGGCATCAAGGCCGGCCGCTGGGTATCGGTCGGCCAGCGCGTGCCGGTGCAGGCGCTCGCGGTCGACCTGCAGGGCAAGCCCCGTGCATCGGTGCCGATCGAGATCAAGGGCGTCGCGCACATCACGACGTCGTCGCGCAAGCGGATGGTCGGCGGCTTCTATGCATACGACAACAAGAGCGACACGCGCGACCTCGGCGTGCTGTGCTCGGGCAAGACCGACGACAAGGGCCGCATGGCCTGCGACGCGACGCTCGAGCAGGCCGGCAACGTGCAGCTGATCGCGGTCGCGAAGGACGGCGACGGGCGGACGTCGAATGCGTCGACGTCCGTCTGGGTCACGCGCGAGGACGAACTCTGGTTCGGCGGCGACAACACCGACCGGATCGACGTGATCCCGGAGAAGACGTCCTACGAACCGGGCGAAACAGCCCGCTTCCAGGTGCGCATGCCGTTCCGCTACGCGACCGCGCTCGTCGCGGTCGAACGCGGCGGCGTGATGGAAACGCACATCGTCGAACTGAACGGCAAGAACCCGACCGTCGACCTGAAGGTCGGCGAATCGTGGGGGCCGAACGTGTACGTGTCGGTGCTCGCGTTACGCGGCCGGATTCGCGAAGTGCCGTGGTACTCGTTCTTCACGTGGGGCTGGAAGGCTCCGGTCGAATGGGCCCGCGCGTTCTGGCGCGAAGGCCGTCACTATGAAGCGCCGACCGCGTTCGTCGACCTGTCGAAGCCGGCGTTCCGCTACGGCCTCGGCGAGATCAAGGTCGGCACGGGCGTGCATCGTCTCGGCGTGGCCGTGACGACCGACGCGACGCGCTACACGGTGCGCAGCAAGGCGCAGGCGCACGTGAAGGTCACGCTGCCGAACGGCCAGCCCGCGCCGGCCGGCACGCAGATCGCGGTCGCGGCCGTCGACGAGGCGCTGCTCGAACTGATGCCGAACAACAGCTGGGACCTGCTCGACGCGATGCTGCAGCGACGCGCGTACGGCGTCGAGACGGCCACCGCGCAGATGGAAATCGTCGGCCGCCGCCATTTCGGCCGCAAGGCCGTGCCGGCCGGCGGCGGCGGCGGCAGCGCACCGACGCGCGAGCTGTTCGACACGCTGCTGCTGTGGAATCCGCGCGTGACGCTCGACGCGAACGGCAGCGCGACCGTCGAGGTGCCGCTGAACGACGCGCTCACGCGCTTCCGGATCGTCGCGATCGCGGCGGTCGGCCCCGACCGCTTCGGCACCGGCAGCACGTCGATTCGCAGCACGCAGGACCTGCAACTGATCTCCGGCCTGCCGCCGCTCGTGCGCGAAGGCGATGCGTTCCGCGCGCAGGTCACGTTGCGCAACACGACCGACCGCGCGATGCAGGTCGTCGTGACGCCGCACGTGACGGGCCTCGACGTCGCGCCGCAAACCGTATCGCTCGCGGCCAATGCGGCAACCGAGGTCGCGTGGACGATCACCGTGCCCGAGCAGGCGCTCGACGCGGCCGGCGCGCTGAACTGGCGCATCGAGGCAGCCGAGCAAGGCGGCAAGCGCGCGTCCGACGCGCTGGCCGTCGCGCAGAAGGTCGTGCCCGCGCTGCCGGTGACCGTGCAGCAGGCCACGCTCACCCAGGTCGACGGCACGCTGACGGTGCCCGTGTCAGCCCCGGCCGGTGCCGTCAACAACGCGCAAGGCGCGCCGCGCGGCGGCATCGCCGTGTCGCTGCAATCGAAGCTCGCGGACGGCCTGCCTGGCGTACGGCGCTGGTTCGAGCGCTATCCGTACCGCTGCCTCGAACAGCAGACGTCGCGCGCGATCGGCCTGCACGACGCCGCGCAATGGCAGGCGCTGGTGGCACGCATGCCCGTCTACCTCGACAACGACGGGCTCGCGAGCTACTTCCCGCCATCGTCCGACGATGCGCACTACGGCAGCCCGACGCTGTCGTCGTACCTGCTCGTGGTCGCCGACGAGGCGAGCCGCCTCGACCCGCGCTTCGCGCTGCCGGAAGACCTGCGCACGCAGATCGAGGCCGGGCTCGCGCGTTTCGTCGACGGCCGCATCGAGCGCAACGCGTGGGCGCCGCGCCAGGATCGCGACCTGCGCAAGCTCGCGGCGATCGAGGCGCTGTCGCGTTACGGCGCAGCACAGGGCCGCATGCTCGGTTCGATCGAGATCGCGCCGAACCAGTGGCCGACGTCGGCGGTGATCGACTATCACGCGATCCTCACGCGCGTGAAGGACATCCCGCAGCGTGACGAGAAACGCGCACAGGTCGAGCAGATCCTGCGTGCGCGCCTCACCTACCAGGGCACGCAGCTCGTGTTCTCGACCGCGCGCGACGACGACCTGTGGTGGTTGATGACGAGCAACGAGACCAACGCCGCGCGTCTCGCGCTGGAATTCGCGGGCGACCCGGCGTGGAAGGACGAGATGCCGCGCGTGGCGACCGGCCTGCTCGCGCTGCAACGCCAGGGCGCATGGCAGACGACGACGTCGAACGCACTCGGCCAGCTCGCGATCGAACGCTTCTCGCGCACCTACGAGAGCACGCCGGTCGCCGGCACGACGAAGGTCGCGCTCGGCGGCAACGAGCGCGCGATCTCGTGGTCGCAGGCACCGGCGCCCGCCGATGTGCCCGCGTCGGCCACTGCCGCGACCCGCGCCGCCGCACGCAGCGTGCTGATGCCGTGGCCGCGTGCGTCGCAGGCGCCGGCCACGCTATCCGTCACGCGGGACGGCACGGGCCGCCCGTGGGCGACTGTCGAGAGCCTCGCGGCCGTCCCGTTGCGCGCGCCGTTCGCGGCTGGCTACCGGATTACCAAGACCGTCACGCCCGTGTCGCCCGCCGTCAAGGGCGTGCTGACGCGCGGCGACGTCGTACGCGTGCATCTCGACATCGATGCGCAGAGCGATATGACGTGGGTGGTCGTCAACGATCCGATCCCGTCGGGCGCGACGATCCTCGGCTCGGGCCTTGGCCGCGACTCCGAAGCCGCGACGCAGGGCGAGAAAACACCGGACGGTGCATGGCCGGCGTTCATCGAACGCGATTTCGACGGCTACCGCGCGTACTACGACTATCTGCGGAAGGGCAAATTCTCGGTCGAGTACACGGTGCGGCTGAACAACGTCGGCACCTTCGGGCTGCCGCCGACGCGCGTCGAGGCTCTGTATGCGCCATCCGTGTACGGTCTGTGGCCGAATCCGCCGATGACCGTGAAGCCCGCCGACGCGGGCAAGTAATGAGACCGTGATGATCGATCGTGTCTTGCCGCGGCCGGCGCGTTTCTCCGGCCGCGTCTTCATCGCCGCCGTGCTGGCCGTGCCGCTCGTCGCGCACGCGCTGCCCGGCTACGACGACGTGCGCCGCAACTGGCGCAGTTCCGATTGGGTGCTGCTCGCGCGCGACGGCACGCCGCTGCAGCGCACGCGTGTCGACCTCATTGAACGGCGCGGCGACTGGGTGTCGCTCGCCGACGTGTCGCCCGCGTTCCGCGAGGCAATCGTCGTGTCCGAGGACAAGCGCTTCTACGAACACAGCGGCGTCGACTGGCGCGGGATCGCCGGCGCGGCGTGGGGCAACCTGTGGAACGAACGCACGCGCGGCGCGTCGACCGTGACGATGCAGCTCGCCGGGCTGCTCAGCGATTCACCGCGCCGCTCGGGCCAGCGCTCGCTGCCGCAGAAGGCCACGCAGGCGATGAACGCGCTGCTGCTCGAACGCGGCTGGCGCAAGGACCAGATCCTCGAGGCCTACCTGAATCTCGTGCCGTTCCGCGGCGAAACGGTCGGGCTCGCCGCGCTGTCGCAGGTGCTGTTCGGCAAGGCGCCGTCCGGCCTCGACGCACGTGAAGCCGCGATCGCGGCCGCGCTGGTGCGGGCACCCAACGCGGCACCCGCGAAGGTCGCCGAGCGTGCTTGCCGGATCCTGCGCGACATGCATGCGGAGCAGGCATGCGCGTCGCTCGACGGCTACGTGCAGCTCGTGATCGCCCGCCCGGCCAACGCTGTGCGCGACGACGGCGCCGCCCTCGCCCCGCACTTCGCGCGCCGCATCGCGGCCGAGGTAAAACCGGCGGCCGGCGCGCAGGTGCGCACGACGCTCGATGCACCGCTGCAGCGCTTCGCGCGCGACACGCTGACGCGCGCATTGACCGAACTCAACGCGCCCGCACACCGGCGCAACGTGCAGGATGGCGCGGTCGTCGTGATCGACAACGCGACCGGCGAGATTCGCGCATGGGTCGGTTCGTCGGGTGCGTTGTCGAACGCGCGCGACGTCGACGCCGTGCTCGCGCCGCGTCAGGCCGGCTCGACGCTCAAGCCGTTCCTCTACGCGCAGGCGATCGACGAGAAGCGGCTGACGGCCGCATCGCTGCTCGACGACGCACCGATCAACCTCTCGGCCGGCGGCGGCCTCTACATTCCGCAGAACTACGACAAGGACTTCAAGGGCTGGGTGAGCGTGCGCACCGCGCTCGGCGGCTCGCTGAACGTGCCGGCCGTGCGCACGCTCGTGCTCGTCACGCCGCACCGCTTCGCGCGCACGCTGACCGCGCTCGGCCTGCCGCTCGCGCAGGAAGGCGACTACTACGGCTTCAGCCTCGCGCTCGGCAGCGCCGACGTCACGCTGCTGTCGTTGACCAATGCGTACCGCGCGCTCGCGAACGGCGGCGTCGCGCGAACGGTCGTCGACCTGCCTGCGTCGGCGCCCGTTTCCGGCGTATCGACACCAGGACGTCCGGACAACGGCACGCGCGTATTCAGCGAAGCGGCCAGCTTCGTCGTCACCGACATCCTCTCCGACAACAACGCGCGCGTGCGCACGTTCGGCTTCGACAACCCGCTCGCGACGCGCTTCTTCTCGGCGGTCAAGACCGGCACGAGCAAGGACATGCGCGACAACTGGACGGTCGGCTTCACGTCGCGCTATACGGTCGGCGTGTGGGTCGGCAATGCGGACGGTTCGCCGATGTGGGACGTGTCGGGGGTAACCGGCGCGTCGCCGGTGTGGTCGGCCGTCGTCGGCTACCTGCACCGCGACCTGCCGAGCCGCGCGCCGCGTCCGCCGGCCGGTGTGGAAACGCGCCGCATCACGTTCGAGCGCGACGTCGAGCCGTCGCGCGACGAGTGGTTCGTTGCGGGCACGGCGCTGGACACGATCCGGCTCGCCGCGCCCGTCACGCCGGGCAAGGACGGCGCGCGCGCCCCCCTGACGATCGGCGCGCCGACCGACGGCACGATCTTCGCGATCGATCCGGACATTCCGCCGAAGAATCAGCGGATCTGGTTCGAGCGATCGTCCGGGCATGCCGCGCGATTCGCGTGGCGGCTCGACGACAAGGTGATCGGGCACGCCGACCGCATCGCGTGGATGCCGTGGCCGGGCCGGCACCGGCTGGAACTCGTCGACGCGCGCGGCAACGTGGCGGATGCGATCGGCTTCGAGGTGCGCGGCGCGTTCGCGAAGCCCGCCGCGCGCAAGCCCTGAGCGACTGAGCCGGACGCTTACTGGCCGGCTGCGTTCGCCTTCGTCGGCTGGGTGGAGAAGTCGATGACGGGCGCGGTCGAGATCGCGGCTTCGTTCGCGACGCTGAAGTTCGGGCGCGGCCGCCGCGTCCCGGCAGGAAAACGGGCAAGCACCGCCCGGATTCGAGACATAAAATATGAGCGGCACCGCCCCGCCGGCGGCCACCGGTTGCTCCACTCGCCCAAAGGCCCGCGACCATGAACCTTCACCACCCGCGCTTCCTCCGCCCCGCGCTGGGCACCGCCTGCGTCGCCGCCGTCGCGGCACTTGCAGGCTGCAACGGCGACGCCTGCTTCGGCGTCGATGTCTGCTTCAACAACACCAATACGCAGACCGTCGCGCTGTCCGGCACGGCCGCCACGGGCGCCGCGCTCGCGAGCGCATCGGTGACGGTCAGTTGCGCGCAAGGCTCGGCGACGACGCTGACCGACGGCGGCGGCAACTACCGCGTGACGGTCAACGCCGCGCTGCCGTGCGTGATCACCGTCGCGTCGGGCGGCACGAGCCTGCATTCGCTCGCCTACGCGAGCGGCACCTTCAACACGACGCCCGAGACCGAGCTGATGCTCGTCTATCTCGCCGCGCAGCTCGGCACCAACACGGCCGGGCTGATCGGCAATTTTCAGGGGAATGCGCACTTCCAGAGGGTGATGGGCAGCCCGGGTGCGGTGCAGGCCGCGCAATCGGCGGTGGTGACGAATCTGCAGCAGCGCTATTCGGTCACGCTGTCGACACCGGCCTTCCTGACGACGCCGTTCGTGGTCGGCCAACCGGGCGTCGACAGCGATCTCGGCGCACTGGCCAAGGCTGGCGCGATCGATTCGAACGGGATGCCGGACCCGGCCGCGGTTGCGCTGCTGGCGCAGGCGGGCGCGGCGCAGCCGCTGTGAGCGACCGGCGTGCCGTTGCGGCACCCGTTGACTCGGCTTACGCCGCTTCCCCGCTCCCGCAAGCCACGCGCGCGGCCTGCTGCTGCGTCAGGTAGCGCAGCAGCTTCGTCACCATCCACACGACGATGAACGACAGCGCGACGAAGAACACCGCGAGCGGCGTCAGCACCTGCACGGACACGAAGCCGGCCAGGCCCATCATCGCGGACGACACGAGCAGCAGCGCGCACCCGAGGATCGCGCTCGTCAGCCCCGCGATATGCGGAAACAGCGAATTGCCCTTGGCCATCAGCGTCGGATACATCGCGCCCGCGCAGAAGCCCATCACGAGCACCGGCGTCGCGAGCGTCCATACGCGCAGACCGACGGTCAGCGCCAGCACGAGCATCACGACCGCCGCGACCGCCATCACGCGCGCGCCGATGCGCAGCCGCTGCTCGGCGCTCGGCAGCCCGCGCCCATGAATCCGGTTCGACAGCCCGCCGAGGAAATACATCAGCCCGATCCCGAGCGCGAGATAGCCGAAGAAGGTCGGCGGCTTGTGCAGCGTGGTCTGCACCATGAACGGTCCAACGATGTTGAACACCAGCAGGATGCTGTAGCACAGCCCCTGCGCGAGGAAGCAGCTCTGGAACACCGGGCTCGCGAGCACCTTGCCTGCGTTCGCCATCAGCGTGCGCGGCTCGAGATGGACCGGTTTCGGCAAGGTCTCCCGGTAGTGCCACAGCAGCGCCCACATCACCAGCGAATACACCAGCAGGAACACGAGGCATGCGCGCCAGCCGAACCATTCCTGCAGGTGCGCGCCGATCACCGGCGCGATGATCGGCGCGAGCCCCCACGCAATCGACATGTAGGTAAAAGCATGCATCAGCGCCTGGCCCGAGAACGAGTCGGTGATGATCGCCTTCGCGAGCAGGTTCGTGGTCGCGATCCCGAAGCCCTGCAGGCAGCGCGCCAGCACGAACGTCTCCAGGTTCGGCGCGCCGAGCGACAGCAGGCAGCCGATCGTATAGATGACGAGCCCGAACGCGAGCACGCGCTTGCGCCCGTATGCATCGGCGACCGGGCCGAAGATCAGCTGGCCGAGCGCGTAGGCGGCCATGTAGCCGGAGACGCTCGACTGGATCGCCTGCGGCGTGGTCGCGAACGAACGCGCCATGTCGGGCAGCGCGGGCACATAGATGTCGATCGCGAGCTGGCCGGCGGAGGCGAACAGGCAAATGAGGAACAACAGGAAGCGCGGCGAGTTCGATTCGCGCGCGGAAGTGAGCGAGGCGTTCATGACAACCGGGAAGGATTCGGGCAGCGGCAACACGCGCCAGCGTGTTCGAATGACGAACAGCGGTGCGTGGCAGAGCGCATATTGTGCCTGTTGTTGCGCGACGCGACAGGAATCCCATGGCGTGGGCGAGGTTGAATGCCGAATGCAGCACATTCGAAAACGCGCCTGGGAGACCGTCGCCAGCCGCGGCGTGCAGCCGCCGACAACCCGGCGCAGCCCCGTCCCGCGGGCCGTGCGCCGGTTCCAGTCCGGATTTGAGCCGGTGCTCGCAGGGTCGTGAGGCCGGTCCGGGCTCCGGATCGACGCCAGCCGACCCGGCACTCACCTGACGGCGGACCGCCTCAGACGGAGAATGCCCAGTATCCGCGCATGCACGTCGGACGAGACCGGATAGAGCAACACCAACCCGATCGCCATCGCCGTGAACACGAGCGGCCCCTTCCACAACATGGCCCACAAACCATCGAGCGTGCGCGGCGACTGCACGCGATTGGCGACGAATCCGATCGCCTCCAGTATCTGGCCGACAGCACCGACCGCCAGCGCGAGCGCGGCCTTCTGAGCCAGCGCCACGACGCCGAAAATCACGCCCTCGCCCCGGATGCCGGTACGCCACTCGCCGTATTCGACGGTATCGGGAATCATCGCCCACTGCGCAAGCAACATCGCGGCGTTGCCGAACCCGATCGCAACGAGAATCGCCAGCAACGCACCCAGGCCGGGGAGCCCCGCGGCCCCGAGCAAACCGTAGCAGACCGCCGTGATGCAGGCGCCGATCAGCGCGACCCGACGTTTCGACGTCCTCCGCATCACCCACGCCCAGAACGGAATCGAGACGAATACCTGCAGCGCGACGGCGCCCAGTGCCCAACCGATCAGGTCCTCTCGATGCATGCCGTATTTCAGCACGTACGGAAGCGTCTTCGACAGCAGGGTCGACGACGTCATGTGCAGGATCGCGAAGCCGAACACGATGACAAACGCGCGGTTGCCGACGATCACGAGAAACGCCTCACGTATCGAGACGCCGTGACGGTCCGGCACGACCGCCTCCTTCGTCGACAGGAACGTCGCCACGAATACGCAGACCGCCACCGTTGCGTACGCCAGGTTCACGAACAGAAACCCCGTTTTCGCGTCGCCGCCGCCGAGCACCTGCACGAGCCGCAGCGTCGACAAGGCCACCAGCACGCCGGCCGTGGCCGCGCATACCATCCGATAGGCGGCCAGACTTCCTCGCTCGCGGCTGTCGACCGTCAGCGTCGCCATCAGCGCGTTGTACGGCATCGACAACACGGTGTACGTCGTCCTGAACAGCACATGGGTGCTCACGACGAACGCCAGTTGGGCGACACCCTCGAGGCGGTTCGGCACGAACATCGACACGAAGCTGACGGCGAGCGGAACGCATCCGAACAGCAGGTAAGGCCGGTAGCGCCCCCAGCGCGTTCTCGTGCGGTTGGCGACATATCCCATGACCGGATCGAAAACGGCGTCCCACAGCATTGCGCCGCCGAATATCGCACCGGCGATCCCGGGGGAAAGCCCGACCACATCCGTGTAGTAATACAGCAGATAGAGCGTCGTACTCTGCCAGTACAGATTGAACGCGAAATCGCCGATACCAAAGCCGATCTTGCGTACAAACGGCAGCCTGACGCTCGCCTCATCGCCGGCGCCGGAGACTCCCGGCGCCGGGATGGATTGTGAAATTTCCGCCATCATCGTCCCGCAGTTCAGTTCCGTCTCGCCTGCTCGAAAAACGAACCTTCAGCTTCACCCCGCGAAGTTCCGGATCGGAATCGGGGGTTGACTCGGCGCTTCCGCATTCTGCAACTCGGCTTCATGCTTCCGGAGCAGCGCGGCGCCCTTCTCCGCTCGCCCGGTTTCCCTCAACCGCTCCAGGTAAGCCCGCAACTTGCCGCGCACGTGATAAGGGCCGCCCTCCTCGACGACGTTGACCAGCGGGTCCCGGCCACGCGCCGCGTCGGGAAGCACCTGCGCTTCCCATTCCTTGAGCAGCGCGGTCCCTTCGGCGACGACATCCGCACGCTCGGCCGCCAGATTTAGCAATTCGTGCGGATCGCGATCGAGGTCGAACAGCATGACGTCGTCGAAGAGGTGATATCCGTCGTGCAACGTGGCGATCATCAGCCAGTTCCCGAACCGAACGCCACGCTGGCACGTCCACGCGCCCTGCGACACGACAAGGTAGTCGCGACCTTCGTCCACCCCGTCCCGCAAGTCTTTCGCGAACGAAGCGCCGTCCCACGAATCGGGAACAGGCTGACCAAGCAACTCCAGAATGGTTGCGGTGACATCGATCTGATAATGGAACGCGTGGTATTCGCGCCCCGGTTCCAGGCCCGGCCATTTGAGCAGCAGCGGGACGTTCGTCGTGAACTGATCGGCCGTCTGGTGGTCACCGTAGATGCCCAGCTCGCCGAGCGTCTCGCCATGATCCGACGACAGCAGCACGGCCGTGTCGTCCATCACGCCGAGTTCCGCGAGTTGTCCGAGCAGTTTCCCGACATATTCGTCGGCCATGAGGACGCCCGTGTCGTAGCCGTCGAACATGGCTCGCACCGCCGCCATGTCCGGAACCTGCTGGGGTTGGCGCGGATATCGCCGTAACGCCGCATCGTTCGGTGCGAACCCCGTGCATTCCTGAGCGCTATGCGGGCCGCACCCTTGCCAGTGGTTTGCACGCACCGCCTCGGTCAGCCACGGCGGCAGCGGATCGTCGGCGAAAGGTTCGCCATAGCTCGCCGGCGCTCTGTATGGGGTATGAGGGTCCCACATATGAACATGCAGGAACCAGTTGTCGTCGCTGCCATGCCGGGTCAGCCAGTCCGACGCGATCGCGAACACTTCGTCCGCGGTCTCGCGCCCGAACTTGCCGACGTTGTAAGCCTCGTCGAAACCGGCATACCAGTGAAAGGCCGAATGGCGATGCGCAAAGGAGCTGACGCTGACGGTCCTTAGACCCGCCTGCTGCAGGCGAAACGGAAAACTGTCGAAATGCAGCTGCGACCAGAACTTGCGATCGGGGCCGCCGATCACCGGGTCGGCATCGACGCCGCCGTGGTTGACAACGCCGTTGTGAATGCCGAAGCGGCCGGTCAGCAAGGCCGTGCGGCTGGGCAGGCATGGCGTGTCGGACGCATGCACGTTCCGGAACAGCACGCAGTCGGCCGCCAGCCTGTCGATGTTCGGGCTGGTACGGCGGTGGTACCCGTAGCAGCCGAGGTGGTCCGGACGCAGTGTATCGATGTCGAAGTAAATCAGTCTCATTTGTCGTTTCCCTTCATCCAGCCTTGGACGGCCGGTTCGAAAATTGTTTTGCAGCCAGGCCGATGACGGCCCACGTCATGGAACGACGGTCGACCGCACGCTCCGTGCTTACCAGTTTTGTGTGCTGATGCGCAGTTGATTCTTGACCGCCTGCACACCGGGAACCTTTTGCGCCGCGTCGACGGCGATCCCTGCTTGAACATTGTCGGCAATCGTGCCCGACAGCGTCACCACGCCGCCTTTTGCACTCACCGAAATGCGCGTCGAGTCGAGCCCCTTGGCATGGGCAATCGCCTGGCTGACGCGCTTGACCAATTGCCGATTCGCCTTTCTGTTCGCTTTTTTCGTGGCGCCCGTTCCGGCAGCGCTACTCGTTTGCGACGCCGCCGAGTCGGTCCGAGGGGTATTGCCCGGAATCGGATCCTGCGCGAACGTGCTCGTCGCGCCAGCCACGCACAGCCACGCGAGTGCCGCGCGAACGACATGCTTTCGAATTTCCATTCCTTTCTCTCTCGTCAAATCCTGGTGTGCCGCACCGCGATTAAAACTGCGTGATCATCCCGACCGATATGCCGGTCACCGCCTTGCCGTCCGGCCGCAGGTTCAAGCCTGACACGTTGGCCGGATCCCGCTTGTACGCGCCCGAGAATCCGTTTCTGTCGTACTCCAGGTACAACTCGGTACGCTTGGACAGGAAATAATCGAGCATCGCGTAGGTGGTCAATTTTCGCCCGTCCGATCCGCGCGCGTATTTCAGGTTCTTTCCGATGTCGTAATAGGTCGCCGTGCTGAACTGAAGGAACGGCGTGACCCGATAGACGAGACCGATTGCCGGGATGTCGTCCCGGCGTTCGACGCCGGCGGACGTCGGCGAACTCACCCAGAGCCCGCTGTAGCTCAGGTACAGTTTCGCCGGCCCCAGTTGCCACGTTGCACCGCCAATCGCCGCCTGCGCCCATTGAGACGCCGCGGCGTTATAGGTCTTCTGATACGCGGCACCGATCATCACGGTTTGATACTGGTAGGTTGTGCCAATGGCGAGGTTCGATCCCACGTGTATGTTGCCGGCCACACCGCCAGCCGAGTAGCTTCCGCGGAGCGTCAGACCGCCAGCCTTACCCACGACCTTCACTACGTTGTTGAACCGGGAGTCGAGCGTAAAGAAGTTCCCCCCCCAGATCACACCCGGGACAACGGCGAGCGACGTTCCCTGCGCTGCGTCCGGATCGAGCGCAACGCCGACGTCTTCGGCGGCGCTGAGTTGCCGGCCCAGCGTGACACGCCACGCATCGGTGCCGAGTCCGACATAGGCTGCCTTCGAAAAGAGCGGCCCCGACGTGCTCGCCAGTCCCCCCGTCCCCGTGACGAATCCGCTTTGAAGGGTGAAGATCGCCCTCAGGCCCTGCCCGAGATCCTCCACGCCTTTCAGCCCGAAACTATTGCCGGATATGATGTTGCTGTCGAACCCGATCTGGTGCCCCCCTTTCACCCCGTCGACCCACCGAATACCTCCGCCAACCGTCCCGAACAACGTCACGCTCGACTGCGCTTTCGCTCCACCGGCCATCATTGCCACCGCCGTGGCCAGAATGATCTCTTTCCTCACGCGTCTCCTCCTGTTTTGCACTGCTTATTAGATTGCTCCGGAAAATTCCCTCTTTCTTTTTCCGATCGATCACGGGCCGCCAAGCGAACGCTGGTAAACGCCGGCCCGGAAGATCGGTTGCTCCCGTATTACCCGTGCAAGACTTCCGCGGTACGACTTCAGGTACCGAATCGACGCTCTTCCAACTGCACCACTGCATCCGCGACGTGATCCACCGCGGAGCGTGCCAGCACGATCCGGTAGTCGCCTTGCCTGATATGCCAGTTCCCGGACGCTTCGTCGAAACGCGCCAGCAGGCGCGGGTCGGCATGCAGGCTGACGTCAATCGACGCGCCGGCGCGCAGCGTCACGCGCTTGAAGCCGAGCAGACGCACGCGCTGCTCCCTGTGGGCGTCAGTCAGGTACACCTGCGGAACGTCATCGCCGTCCCGTGCTCCCGTATTGGTGACGGTAAAGCGGACCGTCACGGTTTCGCCTCCGCATGCCGAAAAGTTGCCGTATTCGAATTGCGTGTAGCCCAACCCATGACCGAACGAAAACACCGGCGCTTCACCACGCTGCGCGAACCAGCGATAGCCGATCTCGGCACCTTCGTGGTAATGCACCTTGATCCGCGTCCCAAGCTCGACGTCCGCTCCCGGCAAATGCGGATGCGGCGTTTGTTCGATGTTGACCGGAAAGGTCAGGGGCAGGCGTCCGGAAGGATTGATCTCGCCCGTCAGGATTTCGGCGATCGCCTGGGCGCCAGCCTGCCCGGGAAACCAGGCTTGAACCACCGCGCGCACCTTGTCTCGCCATCGCATTTCGATCGGGTTGCCCGTCTGCAACACGACGATGACGTTCGAATTCACGCGCGCAACGGCTTCGATCAGCTCGTCCTGCCCGAACGGGAGCGTCATGTCCGGGCAATCGAAGCGTTCACCCTCGTGCCGGATCGCATTCACGATCACGACATCCGCCTTCTCGGCCAACGCAACGGCATCGGCAACATGCGCACCGCTGTCGAAATCGATCGCCGTTTGCGGCATGCGTGTGCGCAGCTCGGCAAGCGGCGATGGTCCGAAGAAGCACATTGACGTCGGACCCAGCAGCGGATGGCTCCTGAGCGGCACCTCGGCGGCGAACCCGCCGCGCGGCCGGACCTGGCTCGACCCCGATCCCGACAACACCCCGGCCTGCGCGAAGCCTCCGATCATCGCGATCCGTTTCAGGTCGCGCGCAAGCGGCAGCGTCTCGCGGTCGTTTTTCAACAGCACGATTCCCTTCCGGGCGATCTCCAGCGCGACGCCGTGATGCGCGTCCCAATCGACGGCTTCGGCCGCGCGCGGCCGATCGATGCCGATCGCGTAATACGAGCGCAGCATGCGCCGCACCATCTCGCTGATACGCTCCTTCGGAATCCTGCCTTCGTCATAAGCGCGCCGCAGCGGTTCGTTGAACCACTCGCATTCGTCGAGTTGGGCACCGGACTGCTGGTCGAGGCCTTTCAGCGCGAAGTCCCAGTGGTTGACCGCGCGCCAGTCCGACATGACCCAGCCCTTGAAACGCATCGCGTCTTTCACGATGTCCTGCAGGATGTGCCTGTTGCCGCATGCGTATTCGCCGTTGACCAGGTTGTACGCGCCCATCAACGCACCGGGCGCTCCGTCCTCGATCGCGATCTGAAACGCAAGCAGGTCGCTTTCGCGATGCGCGGCTGGATCGATGATCGCGTCGAGAAAGAATTTGTTGGTCTCGCTGGCATTGAGCGACACATGCTTCACCAGCGCGATCACCCCTTCCGCCTGCGTACCCGACACGACAGCGGCACCGAGTTTTCCCGACACGAGCGGGTCTTCGGACACGTATTCGAAATTTCTGCCATTGCGCACTTCGCGCACGAGATTGATCCCGCCGCCCAGTGCGACGTTGAAACCGGCCGCGCGTACCTCCCTGCCGATCGCCGCCCCCTGCGCTTTCGCCAGTTCCGGATCAAACGTCGCACCCAGCGCGAGCGCGGCCGGGAACGCCGTGGCGCCGGCATGCGGATCGTCCGTCGCGCGCACACCGAGGCTCGTGTCGGCGAGCATCAACGGCGGGATGCCCAGCCGCGCCACGCCGCGCACATATCCCGCGATTGCAGGCACGTTCGACGGTACACGCGGCTCGCGCGCGTGCGTGCCGAAGATGCGCACCATCAAGCTGTACAGCATCGAGAACCGCTCGTCGTCCGTCATGCGGGCTTCGGTTTCCCTGGCGCGCTCGTCGGGATCGGAGACCGGCGCACCGGAGCCCGATGACGGCGCAAAAGCGGCAGGATTCGTCTCTTCGGTGTCGACGCTGCCGTGGGGGAATTTCATGTTGATACGACTCCTTCTTTCCAGTAATTATCCACTCGGATAATTTAATTGGACTCCGGTGCGACGGTCAAGCAGGATGCCGACGAATCGATGTCGGGACTTTCCCCGAGAATCAGCGGATCAATGCGCTTCACGACCTCTTTCCGCCGGTGAATTGCCGGACGCGATACCGGACGTTGCGGCGTTATCAGAGCGAAGGCACAATCCGGGTAGTCCATTTTCCGGAAGCAGCGATGACGATTGCCAGACAAGCGCAACAGGAACGAAGCGAGCAGACTCGCGCGGAAATTCTGGGCATCGCGCTCCACCAGTTTTCCACCGGCGGCTTCGACGCGGTAAGCGTCCGCGACATCGCCGATCAAGCCGGTGTCAACCACGCGATGATTCGCTACTACTTCGGGAACAAGGAAAACCTGTGGCGCGAAAGCGTGGCTTATCTATTCGAACGCTTCATGGAAAAAGCCGCGCCGCCGGAGTCGGACGGCGGCAAGCTTTCTCTCGACGCGGTCAAGGACTACATCCGGAACTACGTGCGGTACTGCGCCGAGTATCCTGAGCACGCGCGCCTGATGATGCAGGAAGCCAATCGCGATTCCGAGCGGCTGAAGTGGATGGCGCAGAAGTTCATTCGCCCGCGGCACGACATGACGATTCCGCTCATCAAGCGAGTCTGTGCGCAGACAAAAGGTCTGGAAAAAATCGACCCGATCCTGCTGTTGTACATGGTCACGGCGATCGCACAGATTCCGTACCTGCTGACCGCCGAGATGAAATACGTTCACGGCATCGACGCACTACGGGAAAAGGCCATCGACGCCCATTGCGACGCGGTCCTGACGTTCATCTTCCGCTGAGATCCCGCATCGTCGCTCATTCGGGAACAGGCGGACCAGCGGCAAGCCCACCATCACGTCGATGACAGGTCGTACGCGACGCGGAAGCCGGTGTGGCCGGCGGACGTATCGCTCGGACGTCCCGTCCGGGCCGCGATACGGTAGCGATAGCAGTAGCTTCGATGGCACAAATACGAGCCGCCCTTCAGCGTGTACTCCTTGTCCAAGACCGCTTGCCGGTCCCGCGCCCTGCCGGCGCTCGACAGCGACTTGACCCGGAACGGATCGCCGCACCACTCCCACACATTGCCGCTGCAGTTGTAGAGGCCGGCCGGATTAGGCGCGAAATCGTCCACGCGGACCGTGCCGAAGCGCCTGTCGCCACCGATATACAGATCGGGGAAGCGGCCGTGCCAGATGTTGCAGTAGACCATCGCGTCCTCGGCCGGCTCTTCATTTCCCCATGGAAAGCGGCGATCGTCCGCGCCGCCCCGTGCCGCGTGCTCCCATTCCGCTTCCGTCGGCAGTCGTCCGCCGCACCATTTCGCGAATGCAACGGCATCGTTCCGGGAAATGTGCACGACCGGATGCAATTCGCGCCCGGCCAGCGATGACGACGGTCCCTCGGGTGCCGCCCAGCACGCGCCCGGAACCGACCGCCACCAGGGCACGCTTTCCGGCGTCTCGGTAGCGAGGCCGGGGGCGACAAACGCGTGAAATACGTAGCTCCAGCCGAACCGCTCCGCATCGGTGCGATAACCCGTTGCCGCGACAAACTCGGCGAATCTCTGGTTCGTTACCGCATGGCACTCGATGCCGAAGGGCTTCAGACGAATCGTCCGCCTCGGCCCCTCTCCATCCGCCTTGATCACCGGCGCATCGGTACCGAGCCAGGTGGCGCCACCGTCGAACCACACGACGCCGGGGCGGCGCGCATGTCCGTGATCCAGCGCTGCGGCAGGCGTGATCGGCACAGGTACGCACGCCGCGTCGCCGGGCGCATGCGCGTTGTCCCGACGCGGCGAACAGCATGCCCGTCCGGGCTTATCGAACTTGTCCAGGCTCGTTCTCCCGCAGGCTGCCCTGCATGCGCGCAACGTCGCGCGGATAGGTACGGTACAGCACCGTGATGAGTGCGCCGTTGACGAGCACAAGGCCGACCACCGCGACGATGAATACGCTCTTCAGGCCGTAGCGGTCGCCGAACCAGCCCGCGCCGGCATTGTATGCCGCCCACGCCAGCGACTCGACGATCGCGATCAGGATCACGAACGCCAGGCTTCGCAAGCGAGGCGGCACGACCGCCATCACGATCGGTCTGTTGGCGCTCGGAAGCGCACCCAGCGCACCTCCCATCATGAAGAAGAAGCCGCAGAACACATAGATGCTGCCCCAGTTGAACTGCGTGCCGAGGAACGCCAGCACGCCGAAGGCGATCTGCATGATCTGAAGGAACGCCACGCGTCCGAACTCGGGCCATGCCTTGTGCATCCGGTCGAAGACCACCGCCCCGCCAATCGTGCCGAAAAGATAGCCGATGCCGGTCGGTGCGATGACGATCGCGGCCATCCGGTTTGGAAACCCGAAGACTTGCGTCAGGTAAACGACCCCGAACGACATGATCAGCAACTGGCCGGCAAGCAGCCTCGACACGAGCATGACGCTGAACGTCGGAATGCGAAACAATGCAAGCACGTCCCGCCAGGCCGGTGCCGCTTCGACGTTCGACGGACGTACGATCGACGCTTGAGACGCACCGACTCCCGGATCCCGAAACCAGATGAGCACTGCCGTCCCGGCAAGCATGCTGACGCCACCGAGCAGCCAGAATCCGATGCGCCAGCCGCCGTCGATGTCCGCGAGATGGCCCAGCATCGGCCCGACCAGCGCACTGACGAGTGCCGTGGCGCCAAACATGTAGCCGATGGCCCGACCGCGCATTGCGTCGTCGAACAGGTCCGCGAAAATGGAGGTAATCAGCGCACTCGCTCCCGCGGTACCCACCGCGAGAATCGACGTGCATACGAGCAGCATCGTGAAGTTGTGCGAGAACCCCGCCGCGACACCCCACGCGCCCCACACGCCGGTACAGACGACGAGCACGCCCTTGCGATTCCAGCGCCTCGCGAGCCAAAGCCAGAACGGGCTGAAGAGTGCCGCGGCGATTTTGCTGCAAACCAGCATCACACCCAGGCTCGACAACGATAATGCAAGGCTCGCCTTGATGACCGGGAAAAGCGCCGGGAGAACACTCGCCTCGCTGTTGTCCAGCGCTTGAGCGGCGGTCAGGATGCCCATGTGGCGCCAGCGGTTCTTCACCGCCGGCGCGGCCTTCGTCGCCTCGCCCGCCCCCGCGGCGGTTTCTCGTACCTCGATCGGTCCGTACATGACAGTCAGCCGCCTGCGCCGGGTTGATCGGCTTGCGGGCGCGGCGTGGCGCCGCCCGCCATGACGCGCATCGCCTTTGCCTGCCTGGCAAGGGTACGCCGCAAGGCCTCGGCACGCCCCGTATGGGCATGCGCGAGCAGATGGCCGTCGGTAATCGCGCCGTCAACCGGCAAGCCGATGCGCACATATTGTTCCGGTGGCGCATCGCTTTGCACCATGAGATCGCGAAGCAGGACGGCCATGCGACGCTCGACTTCGGCATCGGCGATCGGGTGCGCCTGCGCCGGATCCGACGCGAGATCGAACAGCAACGTCCCGGCACGGTACGAATAACCCAGTGGCCGAGCCGCGATCTTCATCGTGCGCACGTCCTTCGTGAACGAGAACGGCTCGGCCAGCTGAATGTCCGTCAATTCGTCTACGCCGAACATCTGTCTCATGTGCATCGGCATCAGCGTGTACTCATATATCGGCGCCGTGGTGTCCGGATCGGGCCCGGAGCGCATGTAGACGTATCGACCATCGGTGACGTTGACATGTTCGCCGTGCATGCCGAACAGCGCGGCCGTGCGGACCGACGCATCATCCCTGATCGTGTTCCGAAGCGATACGCCCTGCATATCCGGCGTCGCGGGAATGCCGAAGAAATCGAGGATCGTCGGCGCCAGATCGATGGTCTGCACCAGCGCATTGCGGCGCACGCCCGCGCGGGCGCTGCGCGGATCCCAGATGAACAGCGGTGTATTCGCCAGTTCGTTGAACCACGGCTGGGCCGTCTTTGCCCACCAGCCATGCTCGCCAAGCATGAATCCGTGGTCGGTGCACACGATCAGCATCGTGTCCTTCCACAGATCGAATTCGTCCATCAGATCGAGCACCCTGCCGAGCGAGTGATCGCACATCGAGACGAGCGCCGCATATTCCGCGCGGACATGGCGTATTTCGTCGTCGGTGTCGTCGTCGCAGACGGGGCCGTATGAGGGCCAGTCGAAATGGGGCCCACCATACTCATGCGCATAGAGATCCCTGTAGCGCGGGTAGCTCACGAAAGGTTCGTGAGGATCGAACGTTTCGATCTGGAGGAACCAGGAGCCGGCGTCGTGGTTCTTGCGGATGAATTGTTCGCCCGCATCGAACGTCAGCGTCTGAGGATGAAGATCCTCCGTCGGGAAGTACTGGCGGTTGACCCAGTCCTGCCGCGCCGCCTTCGGCTTCGACGCCCCCTTCATCGGAAACGGGCGCTGTGGGTCGCGTACTTCCCCCTTCCACGGATCGCCCTCCTGTCCGCGGAAGAATTCCCAGCTGTCGTAGCGCGTATGGTAGGTCGACCCGCCATCTTCCCAATAATGCGGATGGTCGCTGGCGAGATGGGTGTAGATTCCACTCCGGCTGAGCATGTCGGGCATCGAATCGTCGAACGGTTCGAGCGGCCCCCAGCTGCGATGCAGGAAGTTATGGCGCCCGGTGTGCAACTCCCTGCGTGCCGGGATGCAGGCCATGCTGCCGACGTAACAGTTGTCGAACGTCGCGCTCCGCATCGCAAGGCGCTGAAAGTTGGGGGCTTTGATCCAGTCGCAGCCATACGGCGGCAGCATGCGCCGGTTGAGGCTGTCATACATTACGACGATTGCTTTCATGATGTCTCCGTCATTTCAACGTGCTCGCTGCCGCGCCGACGTCGAAGTGCGGCACGGCCTGCCGGCCGCATTCGATCGACGACGCGTCGTTCTCGATACGGGTTCGCGCAGGAGCGATGCGCCGCACGAATTTAATTATCCGATCGGATAATTTATCGCATACATGAAGTGAATCGTCAAGCTCGGACAATCTGAATTGAGAATGTCGTCGGTCCGGCGACGGCACCGGGCCTGCCTCGCGCACCCGGTCCACGGGAAGAGACTGACCGTCCGGCGAACGGTTAAAGGCGGCCAGGTTGGCGGCGCGGCACGGTTGCACCCGGCAACCATCCGCCTGGACCGTACCGGGCGACGCGTGCGACGACCTCGACACTCACTTTCTGGTCGGTTGCGACGGTGCCGCGTCGGGTCGCAATTCGTGTGCGGGTATATGCACGCGTCGCCGTACAGCTGATGCGTGCCCGGATGATGATGATGGAATGACGGCAAGCTCGACGGAACTTCGACCGCAGATGCGCACCGGGCGCACGTTCCGTGATTTCATGAACGGGCCGGCGTGGGGCTGGATGAGCAGTTGCCCCCAACGCCGGCGTGTGCAACACGCATCGAAGGTCGGGCCAAGCCATGTTGGCCCGCACCGCCTCACGTCGAATGCGCTCAGTACTGTGCCTGATCCGTCGGATTCCTGAACAGCTGCTTCATCTCCGGCGACAGCGGATAGTTGAGGCTCACGCCCTTCGGCGGAATCGGTTGCATGAACCACTGCTCGTAGAGCTTCTCGGCCGCGCCCGAAGTCTGCATCTTTGCGATGACGCCATCGACCACGTGCTTGAACGCCGGATCGTCCCTGCGCATCATGCACGCGTAGTTTTCATGGACGAGCGGCGTGCCCGCAACCGTATACGCGCCCGGGTTGCGGTCCTTCGCGATCTCGCCGTACAGCAGCGGCTCGTCCATCACGAACGCGACCGCGCGCCCGGTCGTGACGTTCATGAATGCCTCGGCGTGGTCCTTCGCGCTGATGATCGTCATGTTCATTCCCTTCTCCTCGTTGAGCTTGCGCAGCAGGCGCTCGTCCGACGTGCCGGCCGTTGTCGCGACCGTCTTGCCGGCCAGGTCCGGGAAGTCCTTCACGCCCGATTCCTTGCGCGTGCTGAAGCGGATTCCATACAGGAAGATGCTGTTCGAGAACGCGGCCTGCTTCTGCCGCTCCAGCGTGTTGGTGGTCGACCCGCACTCCAAGTCGATCGTGCCGTTCTGCAGCAGCGGAATCCGGTTCTGCGACGTGATCGGGATTTCCTTCACCGTCAGGTTCGGCGCCTTCAGCTCCGCCTTGAGCGCGTCGATGATGCGCGCCGCGATGTCGCGCGAGTAACCGATGTTCTTCTGCTGGTTGTCCGAATACGAGAACGGCACCGACGATTCGCGAATGCCCAGCGACACGATGCCCGTGTCCTTGATCTTCTTCAGCGTGCCGGTGAGGGCCTGCGCGTGCGCGGTGCCCGCCAGCGCGCAGGTCAGCGCGACGGCCAGCCAACGGAAGCGGCGATCCATGCTTTTCTCCTGACGAAACGTTGATCGAATCGCGATCGTACGCCCGACAAAATTTGCACCGTATCGGGAATAGCGTCAGGCGCGCGCGGTCGCTTTCCGTGGCGCGCAAAAGCGCCTAGGCCAGGTATCGCACCCGACGGATCGCCGGGGGGCTCGTCCCCGCGGGTTCGGTCACTCGTTCCAAACGCACGTTCGTGCTGCGATGCCGCAACGCAATCGTTTGCTTCCTGCTGTTCTTTCATACAAAACATATTCAAGAAGTCGCCACAGCAGCCGTTACCCAAGGCATGTCGCGTCGCAGAAACCCTGCGCGCGCCTGAGAAAAAACAAGGTCCGGTTTACCCCCGGGCCAGGCACCACCGCCGGCACGACGGTTATCTTCGAGGATCGACTTTCAACATGAAAGCCAAACGTTTCAATTTCGCGCTGGCCCATTCCACCCATGCGCGCATGCTCGCCGGCATGTTGTCCGCCGCGACCCTGCTACCGATCGCCGGCTGCGGCGGAGGCGGCGACGGCAACAACTCGTCGCCGACCAACGCGGCACCCGCCCCGACGCCGGCTCCAGCACCGGCCCCGACGACCCCGCCCACCAACTCCGGCAGCAACGCGTGCACGTCCCAGCAGGCCGCGGCGCAGATGGCCGCCCAGATCACGCTGGCCGAGCCGCCGGTCGATCACCTGATCGTCAGGCTGAAGACCCCGACGGCCACGCGCGCGATGGCTGCCCTCGACACCGGTACGCGACTCGACGCCGTGATCCAGCGCTCGATGACGCGCTGGTCGGCGCCGACGACGACCAGCGCCGCGCGGGCGTATGCCGCCGTGACGACGTCGCAGGCACCGCTGAACGTGCAGGTCGAGCGAACCCTGTCGGACGGCGCGGCCGTGCTGTCGATCGGCCAGCGCATCGCGTCCGGCGACGCGGCGGCGCTCGCGCAGGCATTCGCGGCCGACGGCGACGTCGACTACGCGGAACCGGATCACCCGATGCAGATCCGCGACACGCCGAGCGACCCCGCATACGGCCAGCAGTGGTATCTGTCCGATGCGAGCGTCGGCATCAACGCCCCGCCTGCGTGGACACGAACCAAGGGGTCGCCGACCGTCGTCACGGCCGTGCTCGATACCGGCTACCGGCCGCACCCCGACCTCGTCGGCAACCTGCTGCCCGGCTACAGCTTCATCTCGAACGCCAACACCAGCAACAACGGCCAGACGCGCGGCGCCGATGCAACCGATCCGGGCGACTGGGTCACGCAACAGGAACTCGACAACGCCAGCGGCCCGTACTATCACTGCGCGAGCGAACCGAACGACAGCAGCTGGCACGGCACGCGCGTGATGGGTGTGATCGGCGCCACCGCCAACAACGGCATCGGCGTCGCCGGCGTGTCGTGGCTCGGCCGGATCCTGCCGGTGCGCGTGCTCGGCAAGTGCGGCGGCACGACGAGCGACATCGCCGACGCGATGCGCTGGGCGGCCGGCATTCCGGTCGCCGGCGTGCCGGCGAACCCGAATCCCGCGAAGGTCATCAACTTGAGCCTGGGCGGCGTCGGCGCGTGCAGCGCGACGTTCCAGCAGGCGATCGACGATGTGAACGCGAAGGGCGTGACCGTCGTCGTCGCCGCCGGCAACGACGGCCTGTCGACCGGGCTCGACCAACCCGCGAACTGCCGCGGCGTGATCAGCGTCGGCGCGACCGATGCGACCGGTCGCCGCGCATCGTTCAGCAACTTCGGCGCCGATGTCGCGCTGAGCGCGCCGGGCGTCAGCATCCTGTCGACAGCCAACAGCGGCACGACAACGCCGGGCACGGACACGTACGGAACGGCGAGCGGCACGAGCCTCGCGACGCCGCAGGTGACGGGCATCGTCGGGCTGATGCTGTCGGTGAACGGCAACCTCACGCCCACGCAGATCCAGCAGAAGCTGCAAGGCGCCGCGCGTGCGGCGATGCTGCCGGCCAGCACGTCGTGCACCGCGCTGCCGGCCGGCTCCGGCATCGCCGATGCAGGCGCTGCCGTCACGGCGTCAACGCAGTAACCCGCACGTCGTCTCGACACAACCGCGCGCATGGCTGCCTGACATGCGCGCGGTTTTTTATTCACGGAGACGACATCCTCGCGCTAACGTTCTGCAAGCATTGCCTGAAAAAAGGGCGGAAAAAGGGTTGACGCTTCGCACGACGACCCATTACCATCGCCCCCGTCTGATTACATGGAGTGTTCTGTGAACACCGATGCGAGTTGTAGTTGGTCCTCGACCAACTTGACTGCTGCCTGAGGAAACCGCGCAGAGCCTCGTCTTCTGCCGCATCCCGGGAAGCAGGATGCGGCGCCCTTCCGGCCTGACCGGCCAGAATCCCCCGCCGAATTTTTTCGATATCGCCGAATGTCCGCGCTGCGCAACCGTGCGTTGCCGCGTGCGTTCGTGCTGTGCGCGGCGCGAGCCGCGTGCGTGTTCCGTTCGCGTGCCGTCCGGCCGCGCGCCCTCGTGCGCGCTCGTCTGCCGATCGCCCGTGTCGCCTACCCACAACCGACAGGAGTGCAGATGAACTCAGACGACAGTAGTCGATTACCGCTCGCCGGTGCGACGCTGCGCATCGTTCCCCCGACCGCACTCCGCGCGCCGGCGAGCGTTCCCCCCTTCACCGATCCACAGCCGATCGCGCCCGATGCGACTCGGCGGGGAGCGCTCGTGCGTCGATAATGACACGGTCGCTCTCCGCCCGCCGCCTCGTGCGCAAGGAGCGACTCATGACACAACGCAATACCTCGCAAAAGAAACAGCGCGGCTTCATCAACGCCGGCCCCGGTCAGCAGAACGAACCGCGCATCATGCGCGCCGCGCAGGAAGCCGCCCGCCCGCTCGAAGAGACCTTCAAGTCGCTGCGCACCAGCACGCGCGGCCTCACCTACGAGCAGGCCGCCGATCGCCTGCAGCTCAACGGCCCGAACGAAATCGCGCACGACAAGCCGCCGCACTGGACGCGCCAGCTGCTGCACGCGTTCCACAATCCGTTCGTCTACGTGCTGCTGGTGCTGGCCGCGATCAGCTTCTGCACCGACGTCTACTTCGCGGCGCCCGACGATCGCGACTACGTCGGCATGACGATCCTGCTGGCAATGGTCACGATCAGCGCGCTGCTGCGCTTCGTGCAGGAATTCCGGTCGCTGCGCGCGGCCGAAAAGCTCAAGGCGATGGTCCGCACGACGGCGACCGTGCAGCGCGCGGTGACCGACACGTCCGAGCCGGCGCGCCGCGAGGTGCCGATGCGCGAAGTGGTGGTTGGCGACATCGTGCACCTGTCGGCCGGCGACATGATCCCGGCCGACGTGCGCCTGCTTGCATCGCGCGACCTGTTCATCAGCCAGGCCGTGCTGACCGGCGAAGCGCTGCCGGTCGAGAAGTACGACACGCTCGGCGCCGTCGCCGGCAAGTCGGCCCACGCGGGCATGGCAGGCACGCCCGGCGCGGCGAACGACGCGTCGACGTCGCCGCTCGATCTCGAGAACGTGTGCTTCATGGGCACCAACGTGGTCAGCGGCACCGCGACGGCCGTGGTCGTCGCGACCGGCGAAGACACCTATTTCGGTTCGCTCGCACGCAACGTCGTGAGCCACAAGCGCATCGAGACGAGCTTCGACCGTGGCGTCGCGAGCGTGAGCTGGCTGCTGATCAAGTTCATGTTCGTGATGGTGCCGATCGTGTTCATGATCAACGGCCTCACCAAGGGCGACTGGCTGAGCGCGCTCACGTTCGCGCTGGCGGTGGCCGTCGGCCTCACGCCCGAGATGCTGCCGATGATCGTCAGCGCGAACCTCGCGCGCGGCGCGATCGCGATGGCGCGCCGCAAGGTCGTCGTGAAGCGGCTGAACTCCGTGCAGAACTTCGGCGCGATGGACGTGCTGTGCACCGACAAGACCGGCACGCTCACGCAGGACAAGATCATCCTCGAACACCATCTCGACCTGTCCGGCCACAAGAACGAGGACATCCTGCGGCTCGGCTGGCTGAACAGCTTCCATCAGAGCGGCCAGAAGAACCTGATCGACATCGCGGTGGTCGCGCGCGCCGACGAGATCGGCGAGCGCGTGAAGCCGCAGGGCTGCAAGAAGATCGACGAGCTGCCGTTCGACTTCGTGCGCCGCCGCCTGTCGGTCGTCGTCGAGGACACGCACGGCACGAACCTGCTGATCTGCAAGGGCGCGGTCGAGGAAATGCTCGCGGTGTCGACCCATGTGCAGGACGAGGACGGCGTGCGTCCGCTCGACTTCGTCGCGCGCAAGCGGCTGCTCGAACAGGCGAACGCGTACAACGAGGACGGCTTCCGCGTGCTGGTGCTCGCGACGCGCACGATCCCGCGCGGCGACGAACGCAAACAGTACCGCACCGCCGACGAGCGCGATCTCGTCGTGCGCGGCTTCCTGACCTTCCTCGATCCGCCGAAGGAATCGGCCGCGCCGGCACTCGCCGCGCTGCGCGAGAACGGCGTGTCGGTGAAGGTGCTGACGGGCGACAACCCGACCGTCACGATGAAGGTGTGCCGCCAGGTCGGCCTCGAGCCGGGCAAGCCGATGCTCGGCGCCGAAATCGAGGCGCTCGACGACGCGACGCTCGCGCAGGTCGTCGAACGCACGACGGTGTTCGCGAAGCTCACGCCGCTGCAGAAGGCGCGCATCGTGAAGGCGCTGCAGGCGAACGGCCACACGGTCGGCTTCCTCGGCGACGGCATCAACGACGCACCCGCGCTGCGCGATGCCGACGTCGGCATCTCGGTCGACAGCGGCGCCGACATCGCGAAGGAAACCGCCGACATCATCCTGCTCGAAAAGAGCCTGATGGTGCTCGAGGAAGGCGTGATCAAGGGCCGCGAGACGTTCGGCAACATCCTGAAGTACCTGAACATGACCGCCAGCTCGAACTTCGGCAACGTGTTCTCGGTGCTCGTCGCCAGCGCGTTCCTGCCGTGGGAGCCGATGCTCGCGACCCAGTTGCTCGTGCTGAACCTGATCTACGACACGTCGCAGATGCTGCTGCCGTGGGACAAGATGGATCCGGAGTTCCTGAAGAAGCCGCGCAAGTGGGAAGCCGGCAACATCAGCCGCTTCATGCTGTGGGTCGGGCCGACGTCGTCGGTGTTCGACATCACGACCTACGTGCTGATGTGGACCGTGTTCGGCGCGGGTGCGATGTATCACCTGCATGGCGGTTCGAGCGGCCAGATCGTGATGAACTCGGGCTGGTTCATCGAGAGCCTCGTGTCGCAGACGCTCGTCGTGCACCTGCTGCGCACGCAGAAGATTCCGTTCCTGCAGAGCACGGCCGCGCTGCCGGTGCTGCTGTCGACGTTCACCGCGATCGCGATCGGCTGCTGGCTGCCGTTCTCGCCGTTCGCGGATTCGCTCGGCTTCATGCACCTGCCGGGCACCTACTGGCTGTGGCTCGCGGCGACGATGGTCGGCTACATCCTGCTCGCGCAGATCGTCAAGACGATCTATGTGCGCCGCTACAAGCAGTGGTTCTGATTTCTTCCGAACGGTGGCGCGCCGGCCCGCGCGGGCCGGCCGCCCACGACGCATCATGGGTGACTTGATGAAAAGAATGCTTCCGCTCGCGGCCGCGAGCGCCCTTCTCGCGCCGCTGGACGCTTACGCGGCCCATCCGCTCGTCAGCGACGACACGGGTACGCAGGGCAACGCGAACTGGCAGTTCGAGTTCAACGGCGAGGAAACCTCGAAACAGGACGAAAACGGCCGCCATCAGTTGTGGAACGCGACGCTCACGCGCGGGTTCGGCGAGCACGCCGATCTCTACGTGAACGCGCCTTATACGCATCTGCAAACGCGGACCGACGACAACGGCGCGGGCATCGGCGATGTCGAGATCGGCATGAAATGGCGCTTCGTCGAACGCGGGCCGCTGTCGCTTGCGCTGAAACCGAAGGTGACGATGCCGACCGGCAACGACAGTCGCGGGCTCGGCACCGGTCGCGTCGGCACCGGCGCGACGCTGCTCGCGCAAGCCGACGTCGCGCGCTTCTCGCTGCTCGCGAATGCGGGCGTCGCCTACCAGCCGAATCGCCAGGGCGATCCGCGCTCGGTCTGGGCCGTATCGGCCGCGGCGCTCTACAAGGCGACCGACAAGGTGCAGCTCGTGGCGGACATCGGCCTGTCGCGCAACACCGAAAGCACGGCCGGCGCGAATCCGGCGTTCGTGATCGTGGGCGCGATCTACTCGCCGAAGCGCTGGCTCGATCTCGACGTCGGCTACCGGCATGGCCTGAACGACCAGACCTACCGTCATTCCGTCATGGGTGGGGCGACGGTGCGGTGGTGATGCCGGGGTGACGCGGCCGATGCCGCATATCGAACCACGATACGACGGGTCGCCTTCGGGCGGCCCGTTATTTCATCAGAATTTGCCCCGAGAGACCCCGCCATTTCCCCCAAGGGGACTTCCTTCGGGGCGGATGGCGGGAAGGAAAGGAATGCTGTTGACAGGCAGCTTCTTCCACGGGTTAGGATCACCGGCATGATTCTTGTCTACCGCTACCGCGTGAAGTCGCTCAACGGACTGCTTAACAAGCAGAGTCGTGCGGTGAACTACGTCTGGAACTTCTGCAACGATACGCAGAAGCACGCGCTCAAGTGGAGCAAGAAGTGGCCGACGGGTTTCGATCTGAACGTGCTGACGACGGGGAGCAGCAAGGAACTCGGCATCCACTCCGGCACGATTAACGCGACGTGCGAGCAATACGCGAAGTCGCGCAGCCAGCACCGGCGACGTTACCTGCGTTATCGCGGCAAGAGATCGCTTGGCTGGGTGCCGCTCAAGGGCCGCGACCTGAAGCGTGACGGCGATGCGTTTCGCTTTGCCGGCAATACCTTCCGGGTGTTCAACAGCCGGCCGCTTCCCGAAGGCAAGATCAAGGACGGAACCAACTTTGCGCAGGATGCGCGGGGCAACTGGTTTCTCAACATCGTGATCGAAATGCCCGATGTTCAGGCTCGCCAGATCCGTTCCGGTGTCGGCATTGATCTCGGCCTGAAAGACTTCGCCACACTTTCGACGGGCGAGAAGCTGCCCAACGACCAATTCGGGCGTCGTGCAGCGGACAAGCTCGCGAAAGCCCAGCGGGCGCGCAAGCACAAGCGACATATCGCGAAGTTGCACGCCAAGGTTGCGAATGCCCGTGCCGATTTCCAACACAAGCTCGCGCTCGATCTAGTGCGGCGTTTCGATTACATCGCGGTCGGCAATGTGCCGGCCGCGAAGCTCGCCAAGACCAGGATGGCGAAAAGCATCTACGACGCATCCTGGTCGTCCTCCCGAAACAAGCTCCGTTACAAGGCGATCGCGCACGGAGCTACGTTCGAGGAAGTCGACGAAAGCGGTTCCACCCAGTCCTGTTCGGCGTGCGGGTCGAAAGACAGCACGACGCGGCCGAAAGGTATCGCGGGACTGCGAATAAGAGAGTGGGCCTGCAGTGACTGTGGTGTCGAGCATGATCGAGATACCAACGCTGCTGTGAACATTCTCCGATGCGGACGTGCATCGCCAGGTGTGGGAATCCTCCGCCTTTAGGCGGAGGAGAACGTCAACTGCCGTCGCTCGCGCCGAACAGTTGCGTGCACACGGCGCGCCCCTCTTCGGTCAATGCGGCGCTGCCGGTGCCGTCGTCGTTCAGCGTCGTCGCGCTCAGGCCGGCGGCGTCGAGTTGCGTCAGCACGCGGCGCAGCGTGCTCATCGGCAATTGCGCGCGCTTCGCGATCTTCGGCAGCGACCACGTCTTGCCGGACGGATCGGTCGCGGCTTCGTGCAGCGTCGCGAGCGTCGCAACGAGTGCGGGATCGAGCGGGGCGTCGTCGGATTCTGAAGTCATCGGTTCGGGTTCGGGTTCGGGAGCCAGCGCCGGCGCCGGGCCGGCACTCAGGCGGAAGGCAATCGCGGACACTATACGCCCGGTCACGCGCCCTTGATCGCGGCGCGCATGAACGACACGAAACGCGTGGTCACGGGATCGTCGCGGCCGGACAGCCACGCGAGCCCGACGCGCCATTTCGCGTCCCTGCCGTCGAGCGGCAGCACGGTCGCGTCGCGCAGCAGGTACTGCGCGCGCGACGGAATGAACGCGACGCCGACCCCGGCCGCGACCGACGTGAGCACCGATTGCACGTCCTCCGCCTGCTGCGTGACCTGCGGCACGAAACGCCGCTCGACGCACCACCGGTCGATCTGCGCGGCGAGCCCGGGGCCGCGTGCGCGCTGCAGCGCGATGAAACCGATCTCGTTGAGCACATCGAGATCGGCCGGCACGCGCTTGAAGCCGAGGTGCGGCGGCACCGCGAGCGCGAGCCCCTCGTCGATCACCTTGAACGACGACAACCCTTCATCCGCCGGCAAACGCAGGAACCCGGCGTCGAGCTTGCCCGCGCGCAGCCGCCGGGTTTGCTCGGACGACGACAGGTCGCTCAGCGTGACCGCGATACCCGGATTGCGCCGACGGAATTCCGCGACGAGTTTCGGCACGAGCGTCAGCACGGACAGGCAGATGCCGAGCCGCAGATGTCCGCGTTGCCCGCTGGTCGCCTCCCGTGCACGCGCGAGAATCTCGTCGGCATCGCGCACGAGCGCCTGCGCGTCGGGCAGGAAGCGTTCACCGAACGGCGTCAGCTCCGCGCCGTGCCGCCCGCGCTCGAACAGCTTGCCGCCGAGGCTCGCCTCGAGCGCGCCGATCTGCTTGCTCAGCGCCGGCTGGCTCATGTGCAGCGTGTCGGCCGCGCGGCTGAAATGGCTGAGCTCGGTGACCGTCAGGAAGGTGCGCAGCAGTTTCAATTCCATTCTTTAAAGGAATCGTATCGATCGAAACATTCATTTTACTGATCGAATGGTGTGACGTTCAATACGGGCATGCCCCTCCCGGAATTCACTGTCATGCCTCTTGATCATGCGACCGCGTGCCTGACCGATATGCCTTGCGACCCGGTCGTCGCCGGCGAAAACCGTGCCGCGCCCGACGCACCGGCGCCCGAGCGTCGTGCCGTGCGCGCCGACGGACGCAGCCGCCGCTTCCGCTTCGGCGAAGCGCTGGACGACGCGCCGCCGCGTGCGGCCACCGGATCGATCGCGATCAGCTTCGCGGTCGTGTCGCGGCGGAACTGGCCGCGCTGAATCGACGCACCAGGCGCCCTCCGTCGAACGCACGCGCTCGCCCCTCCGCAAGAAACAGCAGGAATCCGCCCGCATCACGCATCGTTGCGCGCACATCCATCGTCATCGCCACGCGATCGACCGTATAATTTCCCGCACCCGCTGACCGCCCACGCATTTCGCGCTGCCGCAACGCGCGTGAAAAGGAGACTTTCGCTTGACCGGCCTCATCGCGCGCCTGCCTCGCGCCCGGACCACCCTGATCATCGCCCTCTCGTTCCTGACACTCGCGTTCGCGACGAACGCGTCCGCGCAGCGCGCACAGCCGCATCGCATCGCGCCGCCGCATGCACATGCGAAAGTCGTCAAGAAGAAACCCGCCCACCGCAAGAACAAGGCCGTCAAGCACCACCGCCCGCGTGCGAAGCACCATGCGATCAGGCATCACGTGGCGCCCGCGCCGCAACACCGGCGCGCGAAACGCACGAACGCGGTTCGCCCGCGCCCCGCCGCGAAGCCGCGCCTGCTCGCGAGCTGCGGCTACAGCCCGCGCGCGGTGCGCTCGCTGCACGCACGCGCGGCCTATGTGCTCGACGTCGACTCCGGCACGCCGCTGCTGGCCCGCAACGCACGCACGGTGCGGCCGATCGCGTCGATCTCGAAGCTGATGACCGCCGTCGTCGCGCGCGACGCGGACCGGCCGCTGAACGGCGTGCTGCGCGTCACTTCACGCGATCGCGACACGATCAAGTTCACCGGTTCGCGGCTGCCGATCGGTGCCGAACTGTCGCGCCGCCAGATGTTCCATATCGCGCTGATGTCGTCGGAAAATCGCGCGGCCGCCGCGCTGAGCCGCGACTATCCGGGCGGTCGCGCCGCGTTCGTGAAGGCGATGAACCGCGAGGCGCGCCGGCTCGGGATGCGCCATACCCGTTTCCACGAACCGACCGGCCTGTCGCCGCGCAACGTGTCGACCGCCGAGGATCTCGCGCGGCTCGTCGGCGCGGCCGCGCAGGATCCGCTGATCCGCTATTTCTCGACGGACACGTCGACCACCGTGCAGGCCGGCGACGGCGAGCTGCTGTACGTGAACTCCGATCCGCTCGTGCGCTACGGCCGCCTGCCGATCCGACTGCAGAAGACCGGCTTCATCAACGAATCGGGGCACGGGGTCGTGATGCGCATGCGCGTGAACGGCCGCCGCGAAACGGTCGTGCTGCTCGGCGCACCGACGCGCGCCGGCGTGTCGAGCGATGCGCTGAAGATCCATCGCTGGCTGACCTGCTCGATCCAGTAAACACGACGCGCGCGGCCGGCGCGCTCATCGAAGAAGGAGCGATGCCATGCAGGACGAATACCGTTTCAACGCGTTCGGACGCCTGCTCGCCGTCGTGCGGACGAACGGCCGCTGGGCCGTGTTCGATCTCGGCACCGAAGGCAAGCGGCGGCCGGCCAACCTGCAGATTCCGTCCGCGCTCCCCGCGGACGAACTCGCGCAATATCTCGGCGACCTGCTGCACGAGGATGCGTCGCCGAAGTACAACGACGTCGTGGCGATTCCATTGCCGCACCGCACGTAACACCCCGCCGCATACCGCCGGCAACCCGCAAACCGGCGCGTGCGGCGCCATCGCCCGCTGTTCCACCCGGTCGCACCGACGCATCGTACATCGCGAATCCCCGCTCAATTCGACAGTTAAACTTGCAAGTTTAACTGTCGTGTTCTATGATCCGCCGCATGACACCACCACGCACACCCGGCGTTTCCGCCGACACGGTCGCCGCCGATCTGACCCTCGCGGTCGGCCAGTTGATCCGCCGGCTGCGCTCCGAGATCGAGTCCGAAGGGCTCGGCATGTCGCAGACGAGCGCGCTCGCGCGGCTCGAACGACAGGGCCCGATGACGACCGCCGATCTCGCCCGCGCCGAGGCGATGAAGCCGCAGTCGATGAAAGCGATTCTCGCGAGCCTCGAGGAAGACGGGCTCGTCGAACGCGAGCCGCATCCGACCGACGGCCGCCAGATCCTGTTCCTGCTGACCGCGGCCGGCCTGGCAGCACGGCGCAAGCGCGACACCGCGAAGCACAAGTGGCTCGGCGCCGCGATCGAGAAGCTCGACCCCGACGACATCCGCACGCTCGCCGCCGCGATTCCGCTGATCCGGCGCATCGGCGACCAGTGACCCCGCCTGCGTGCCGCGCGGCATCCGCGCGCACGCACCCCTTCGCCCGATTCACGGAGCATTCGCCTCATGAGCACAACCCGTCTCGACACGCATACGGCACTCGTCGTCATCGACCTGCAAAAGGGCATCGTCACGCTGCCCACCTCCCACCCGGCCGGCCCGGTGATCGAGCGCACGCGCGAACTGCTCGACGCATTCCGCAGCCGCGGCCTGCCGGTCGTGCTCGTCAACGTCGACGGCGGCGCGCCGGGCCGGACGCAACTGCCGCCGCGCAAGGATCCGTTCCCCGCCGACTGGGCCGAACTCGTGCCCGAACTGAACCGCCAGCCGGGCGACCACATCGTGACGAAGAAAACCTGGGGCGCGTTTACCGGCACCGATCTCGACGCGCACCTGAAAGGGGCCGGTGTCACGCAGATCGTGCTGACCGGCATCGCGACCAGCATCGGCGTCGAATCGACGGCCCGCCAGGCGCACGAACTCGGCTACAACGTGACGCTCGCGGTCGACGCGATGACCGACCTCAACGCGGACGCGCACACGAACAGCGTCGAACGGCTGTTCCCGCGTCTCGGCGAGACGGGTTCGACGCACGAGATCCTCGCGCTGCTCGACCGGCGCGGCGCGTGAGCGACCAACGCGCGCAGCCGGCGCCGGGCCATGCGGCCGGCCGGCTCGACCCGTCCATCTGGAAAGTCAGCGCGGTCGCGACGCTCGGCTCGCTGCTGTCGCAGCTCGATGCGACGATCGTCAACGTCTCGCTGTCGAGCCTCGCGACCGACCTGCACGCGAGCCTGTCGACGATCCAGTGGGTGACGAGCGGCTATCTGCTCGCGCTCACGCTCGTGTTGCCGCTGAACGGCTGGCTGGTCGACCGCATCGGCGCGAAAGCGCTGTACCTGTGGTGTTTCTCCGCGTTCACGCTGACGTCGGCGCTGTGCGGGCTCGCATGGTCCGCGCCGTCGCTGATCGCGTTCCGCGTGCTGCAAGGCGTCAGCGGCGGGCTGCTTGCGCCGATGGCGCAGATGATGATCGCGCGCGTGGCCGGCCAGCAGATGGCACGCGTGATCGGCTATGCGGCCGTGCCCGTGCTCATCGCACCGATCCTCGGGCCGGTCGTCGCCGGCGCGATCCTGCAGCACGCATCGTGGCGCTGGCTGTTTCTCGTCAACCTGCCGGTCGGCGCGCTGGCGCTTGCGCTGGCCGTGTGGTTCCTGCCCGGCGACCGCGAGGACGCGCAGCGGCGCGAGCTCGACTGGGTCGGCCTCGCGCTGCTGTCGCCGGCGCTCGTGCTGTTCCTGTACGGCGCCGAGCGGATCGACGCCGTGTCTGGCCTCGCCGCGATCGCGGGTTCGGTACTGCTGCTCGCCGCGTTCCTGCGCGTCGAGCGGCGCAAAGGCGAGCAGGCGCTGATCGACCTCGCGCTGTTTCGCTCGCGCGTGTTCGGCGCGGCCGCCGCCACGCAGTTCCTGTCGAACGGGGCGATCTACGCGGGCCAGATGCTGATTCCGGTATTCCTGATCGAAGCGTGCGGCCGCTCGCCCGGCGAGATGGGCTGGCTGCTGGCGCCGCTCGGGCTCGGCATGCTCGTCACCTATCCGTCGATGGGCGCGCTGACCAGCCGGTTAGGCGTGCGCCGGCTGGCCGCCGCCGGCGCGGTGCTCGCGCTCGCCGCGACGCTGCCGTTCGTGTATCTCGCGCTGGCCGGCTACGATCCCTACGTGCTGATGCCCGCGCTGTTTCTGCGCGGGATGGGCCAGAGCGCGATCGGTGCACCGTCGATTTCCGCCGCGTATGCGTCGGTCGAACGGCGCAACCTGCCGATGGCGACGACGTCGCTCAATATCGTCCAGCGCCTCGGCGGCCCGACGTTCACGACGATGTGCACGCTGTTTCTCGCATGGCGGCTGCAAGTCGAATCGGCAACGACGGGCGGCACGCACGGGGCCGCCTACGCGTGGGCGTTCGGGCTGCTTTGCGCGCTGCATGCGGCGAGCTTCGCGACGACGCTGCGACTGCCGCGATGGTCGAGCGGTGCTGGCGGACGGCCGGCGGGGGCCGCGCGGGCCGGTTCGCGCTGAGTGCCGGGGCTGCGTCGCGCACGCAGCCCCGCTATTGCAACCACATCGGCAGGATCGACGCCGCGAGCAGGATGCCCAACCCGGCATTCACGCAACGCCACTGCCGCTCCGTGCGAAGCACGCGCGCGAACAGCAGCCCGGCACAACACCAGAGCGACAGCGACGCCATCGCCGCCACGCCGAACGCCAGCCCGAGCAAGGCGCCGAGTCTCACGGGGCCGGACGCAAGCGCGGCGAACGATGCAGCCGCGCCGAGTGTCATCGCCCAGCCCTTCGGGTTGTGCCACAGCATCCATACGCCGCTCACGAACCCTTGCGGACGCTGCACGGCCGCGTCGACGCCGGGCTTGCCGCCGCGCGCGATGCGCGTGGCCAGCCACAGCAGATACAGCGAGCCGAGCACCTTCATCGCGAACTGCAGCGCGGGCAGCGCCAGCAACACACTGCCCAGCCCGGCCGCAGCGGCGGCCGCCATCGACGCCAGGCCGGCCGCGATGCCCGTCATCATCGGCAACGAACGCCGATAGCCGAAATGCGCGCCCGATGCAGTTGCGAGCGTCGTCGCGCCACCCGGCGTCACCGTGGACACGATCACGAACAGCATCAGCGGCAAATAGTCTTGAAGCGGCACGCGGGCTCCCGTTTCGTGTCGTCGAAACCCCGTTTTACCCGCGATCCATGCATTACGACAGCGAAAGGTCTTGATTCCTGCCATTAGCATTCATAATGCGAACCATGACACGCAACCTCGACATCGCCCTGCTTCGCGCCTTCGTCACGGTCGCCGATCACGGCAGCATGACGGCGGCGAGCCGCGCACTGCACCTGACGCAAGGCGCGGTCAGCCAGCAGGTCGCGCGGCTCGAAACGCTGTCCGGCCCGCTGTTCGTGCGCGAGCATCGCAACCTGCTGCTCACGGCGGACGGCGAGCGTCTGCTCGGGCAGGCACGCCGGCTGCTCGCCGCGCACGACGCGCTGCTGACCGACATGACGGCCGGTGCGATGGAAGGCGCCGTGCGCATCGGCGCGCCGCAGGATCTCGTCGGCAGCTGTCTCGCACCGATCCTGAAAGGCTATGCGCACGCGCATCCGCACGTCGCGCTGTCGCTCGTGTGCGCAGCGTCGCCGGAACTGCGCAAGGCGCTCAGGCAGGGCGAGATCGACGTCGCATTGATCGAGGCGCCGGTCGGGCCGTCGCGCGGCGAATGCGTCGCCGTCGACCGTCTCGTCTGGGTCGGCGCGAAAGGCGGCACCGCCCATCTGCAGACGCCGCTGCCCGTGTCGATGGTCGACCGGACCTGTGCGTTCCGCCCGACCGTGCTCGACGCGCTGCATGCATGCGATCGCGCGTGGCGCACCGTGTTCGAGAACGGCAGCATCGACGCAACGGTCGCGACCGTGCGCTCCGATCTCGCGGTGACCGTCTGGCTCGCGTCCACCGTGCCGGCCGATCTCGACATCCTGCCGGCCGACAGCGGCCTGCCCGCCCTGCCGAACTTCGCGATCAATCTCCATCTGCCGCGCGGCCAGCACGCGCCGGCCGCGGCGGAACTGGCCCGCCACCTGCGCAACGGCTTCGCGCGCGGGCGCGCGGCCGCCTAGGACCTGTTCACGCTAATAGCGCGCTCCCGCTACGTGACACCCGGCTCCTGCTGCGCCGGCGTCACGCCCGCCGCTTCCAGCGCCTGGTGCAGCGTCGGGAAGATGCACGACGCGCCGACGATCTCCGTGATCCGGTGGCGCTCCATGTCCGCGTGCAGATAACGGTTCACGCGCCCGAACAGCACGCCGATCCGGCGCGCGTGCAGCGCCTTGACGAGATCGGTGAGGGTCCGCGCGGCCGAGTAATCGAGATCGGTGATCGCGCCCGCGTCCACGATGAACCAGCGCAGCGGAACCGGCGATGCATCGACGAGCTCGGTTACTTCGGCGGCGAACAGATTGTCGTTCGCGAAGAACAGGTCGGAGCCGAACCGGTAGACGATCAGCCCCGGCGCCGTGATCGCGCCCGGTCGGGCCGGCACCGGCAGCCACCGCCCGTTGCCTTCGCCGGCTTCGAGCACCATCGTGTGCGGCTGGTAGCTGTGGCGCACGTGCCGCATCAGCGACAACGCAACGGCCAGCAGGATCCCGTGCTCGACGCCGACCGTCACGACGGCCGCGGCGGTGACGAGCGCCAGCGTGAATTCGCCGGGGCTTTCCTTGCGGATCGCCGCGAGGCTGCGCACGTTGATCAGCCCGAGTGCGATCGTGAACACGATGCCGGCCAGCACCGCATGCGGCAGGTACTGCAGCGTCGAACTCAGGAACAGCAGCACCACCGCGACGACCGCGGCGAACGCCAGATGCCCGATCTGGCTGCGCACGCCCGCGCCGTCGGCCATCGCGGTCTGCGTCGGGCTGCCGTTGACGACGAACGCGCCGCCCACCGCCGCCGCCGCGTTCGCGGCCGCGAGCCCGAGGATGTCGGCATTGGTGTCGACGTCCTCGCCGTACTGCTGCGCGAACACGCGGGCCGCCGCCGCGCTCTGCGCGATGATCATCACGAAGCACGACGCGGCGACCGGCACGAGATCGAGGAACTGCTGCCACGTGACGGAAGGCCAGCGCAGCGGCGGCAAGCCGCCCGCGACGGGCCCGAGCACCGCGATGCCCTGCGCGGCGAAGCCGAACGAATGGCTCGCGGCAATACTGCCCGCCACGGCGATCATCGGCATCGGCACGCGCGGCAGGAAGCGCTTGCACGCGAGGATCGCGACGACGACGAGCACCGCGAGCGCGAGCGTCGGCCGGTGCGCGTGCACGGCATGCGTGACGACGTAATCGAGCTGGGCGACGCTGCGCGATGCCGGATACGGCACGGACAAGCCAAGCATGTCGCCGAGCATCGCGATCGACACCTGCACGCCGACGCCCGCGAGGAAGCCGACCAGCACCGTGCGCGACAGGAAATCGGCGAGAAAGCCCAGCTTGAAGATGCGCGCGAGCAACAGCATCGCTGCGGTCAGCAGCGCGACCATGCCGGCCAGCGCCACGTACTCGGCGCTGCCCGCCGGCGCCATCGACGACAGGCGGCTCGCGAAAATGGTCGCGGTCGCGGAGTCGGCGGCCACCACCAGATGGCGCGACGCGCCGAAGCACGCGAACGCGATCAGCGGCAGGAACACGGTATAGAGGCCCGTCACGGCCGGCATGCCGGCGATGCGCGCATAGCCGAGCACCTGCGGGATATCCATCGACGCGAGCGAGATGCCCGCGAACACGTCGCGGACGGCTGACGCGCGGCGAATCGGCAGAATGCCCTTCAGCAGCCTCATGCGCGACGGCCGGGTTTCGTTGGAATCTTGCATGCGTGAATGACGTGGAAGCGGGGTTCGCGAAGCCGTTCGCTCATCGTGCCCCGAGCGGGTATCGCGTGGCAAGTGCACAGTGTGTTGCGCGGCGTGAACACGAGGACACAAGGAACATCCGCGCAACGGTGAGAATGTTCGGGATCCCTATGTCATGCATTCGCGGCATCCGGCCGGAGCCCGATGGCACAATCACGGTCCCTTTCATGTGCCCTTCACCGGGCGCGCGCCGCATCGCGGCGCAGATTCAACGCACGAGAAGGACCCTGCCTGCCCTTATGACCCTGAACGAATCCTGGTTTGCGCCGCTCGTCGGCATCCTCATCCTGCTCGCCGCCGCCGGCGCGATCGCGGCCGCCGTCCATTTCCTGCTGTTTCGCGTGGTCGCGCGCCTCGCGCGGCTGTCGGCCACCCGCATCGACGACGCGCTGTTCGAGTTCGGCGCATTCAAGTGGCTGACCCGCATCGTGCCGTTCGTCGTGATCAAGCTCGGGCTCGGCGCCGTGCCCGACATCCCGGCCGTGGCCGCACGCGCCGCCGACAAGGTGCTGTTCGCGCTGATCGTGTTCCTGGTGTCGATGACGATCAGCGCGACGCTGTCCGCGCTCGAACACGCGCATCGCACGAGCCGGCGCGACCAGCCGCGCCTGTCGCTGAAAGGCGCGATGCAGCTCGTCAAGCTCGTGATGTTCATCACGGCCGCGCTCGTCGTGATCGGCGACGCGACCGGCAAGCAGATCGGCCTGCTGCTGTCGGGCATCGGCGCGATGTCGGCGGTGCTGATGCTGATCTTCAAGGACACGCTGCTCGGCCTCGTCGCCGGCGTGCAGCTGTCGTCGAACGACATGCTGCGGATCGGCGACTGGATCACGATGCCGTCGGCCGGCGCGGACGGCACCGTCATCGACATCACGCTGAACACGGTCAAGGTCGCGAACTTCGATCACACGATCATCACGGTGCCGACGTGGAAGCTGATCACCGAGAGCTACCAGAACTGGCGCGGGATGACCGAGGCCGGCGGGCGCCGCATCAAGCGCGCGCTGTTCATCGACGCGACGAGCGTGCGCTTTCTCGGCAACGACGAGATCGAACGGCTCGAACGCCTGACGCTGTTGAAGGACTACCTGGAAGACAAGGTCGACGCGATCGAACAATGGAACGGCACGCTCGGCGCGGCCGGCGAATGCCCGGCGAACCGCCGTCAGCTGACGAATCTCGGCACGTTCCGCGCGTACGTCGCGAACTACCTGAAGGGCCATCCGCGGATTCGCCGCGACATGACGAGCATGGCGCGCCAGCTGCCGCTGACGGCCGAAGGCATTCCGCTCGAACTGTACTGCTTCACCGACACGACGACCTGGGTCGATTACGAGGCAATCCAGTCCGACCTGTTCGATCACCTGATCGCGGTGCTGCCGGAGTTCGGGCTGCGCGTGTACCAGCACCCGTCGGGCTTCGACATGCGCCGGATGGCCGGCGCGGCGCAAGCCGAACTGCAGGCGCCGCCCGCGCGGTAATGCTTGCCGCGGCGGCCTGCAACGGGCCGCCGCGTGCATCACCACATTGTGGCGCTCACCGCCCCGCGCACTCGGACGCGAGCCGCCCCACCACCTTCAGCGCGTCCTCGATCTGCCGCGACCACGGATAGCTGTAGTTGAGCCGGATGAAGTGCCGGTAATCGGCGGTCGCCGAGAACATGTGGCCGGGCCCGATCGTGATCCCCTGCGCGAGCGCGAGCGCATACAGCTTCATCGCGTCGACCCGCGGCGGCAGCTCGATCCACAGCACGTACCCGCCCTGCGGCTGCGACAGCCGCGTGCCCGCCGGGAAGAAACGCCGCACCATCGCGCTCATCAGGCTCGCCTGCTGCGCATACTGCTTGCGCATCCGCCGCAGGTGGAAATCGTAGCCGTCGTGCTTCAAATATTCGGCGATCGCGAGCTGCTCGATCGCGGGCGTCGCGAGCGTGTTCAGGAATTTCAGCTTCTCGACCTGGTCGCGGTAGCGGCCCGGCATCGCCCAGCCGATCCGGTAGCGCGGCGACAGGCTTTTCGTGAACGACGCGCAATGCAGCACGAGCCCGTCGCGGTCGTACGACTTCAGCGCGCTCGGCGTCGTGTCGCCGAAATTCAGCTCGTGATAGACGTCGTTCTCGATCGCGGGCACGCCGTGCTTCGCGAGCAGCTCGACGAGCGCGCGCTTGCGCGCATCGGGCATCTGGAAGCCGAGCGGATTCTGGAAATTCGGCATCACCATGCACGCGGCGATGCGCTCGCGCGCGAGGATCCGTTCGAGCGCATCGAGATCGATGCCGTCGCCCGGATGGGTCGCCACCTCCAGCGCGCGCATGCCCATCCGCTCGATCGCGTGCAGCATCGCGTAGAACGTCGGCGACTCCACCGCGATCGTGTCGCCGGGCCTGGCGACCGCCTGCAGGCACAGGTTGATCGCCTCGGTCGCGCCGATCGTCACCACGATCTCGCCCGGCTCGACCGGGATCCCGCGCTCCGCGTAGCGCCGCGCGATCTGGCGGATCAGCTCCTGGTTGCCGGGCGGCAGGTCGTCGATCACGCCCCAGCGCGTGCGGCGCCGCCCGATCGCCTGCGCGTAGCGCGCAAGACGCTGCACCGGAAACTGCGACGCGTCGGGATACGGCGAGCCGAGCGGCACCGCGTCGTCGCGCGAGATCGAGCGCAGCGTCGACAGCACGAGCCGGCTCACGTCCACCGCCGACGGCTCGGCGGCCGGCGCCGACACGTGCAGCTCGGCCTCGGCCGGCGCCGTGGCGCGCGCCCGCACGAAGTAGCCCGACTGCGGCCGGCTCTCGATCAAGCCGCGGCTCTCCAGCACGAGATACGCGCGCAGCACGGTCGTGACGCTGAGCTGCTGCTGCCGGCCCGCCTGGCGCACCGACGGTATCCGCTCGCCCGGCCGGTACACGCCGCGCTCGATCTGCGCCTGCAGATCGTCGGCCAGTTGTTCGTAACGCTTCACGCGCCTCCCTTTCAACTTCCCTTCAACAACACAGTTGTGGCCCGCACTGCCCGAATGGCCGCAACTGTACTCTTTTTTGAAGCCGAAAGGTGTACACACAGTGACCGGAGCGCCGCGCGTACTCTCCGTGCATCGACCCCGACACACCCATCATGAAAAAGAAATCCGCCGCCGCGCGCATCGAACCGTACACCCACCCGGCTGCCGGCTGGGGCGCGCTGAAAGCCGTCACGATCAACCTGATCAAGGAAAAGGTCGCCGGCGGCAACTACCGCACGCTGCTGCGCCAGAACCAGCCGGACGGCTTCGACTGCCCGGGCTGCGCGTGGCCGGACCGCCAGCACGCATCGACGTTCGAATTCTGCGAGAACGGCGTGAAGGCCGTGGCCGCCGAAGCGACGAGCAAGCGCGTGACGCCCGAATTCTTCGCCGCGCACACGGTCACGGCGTTGCTCGAGCAGACGGATTTCGAGCTCGAACAGCACGGCCGCCTGACCGACCCGATGGTGTACGACGCGCGGACCGATCGCTACGTGCCGATCGCGTGGGACGACGCGTTCGAGCTGATCGCGCGCCACCTGCGCGCGCTGCCGGACCCGAACCAGGCCGCGTTCTACACGTCCGGCCGCGCGAGCAACGAGGCGGCGTTCCTGTACCAGCTGCTGGTGCGGCGGTATGGCACGAACAACTTCCCCGACTGCTCGAACATGTGCCACGAGGCGACGAGCCGCGGGCTGCCCGTATCGGTCGGCGTCGGCAAGGGCACCGTCACGCTCGACGATTTCGAGCACGCAGACACGCTGCTGATCTTCGGCCAGAACCCGGCGACCAACCATCCGCGGATGATGGGCGAGCTGCGCGAATGCGCGAAGCGCGGCGCGACGATCGTGTCGATCAACCCGCTGAAGGAACGCGGGCTCGAACGCTTCGCCGATCCGCAAAGCCCGCTCGAAATGCTGACGATGTCGGGCACCACGATCGCGTCGACCTTCATCCAGCCGACGATCGGCGGCGATTTCGCGCTGATCAAGGGAATGGCGAAGCGCGTGCTCGAACTCGACGATGCCGCGCGCGCCGCCGGTGCGCCGCGCGTGCTCGACACCGCGTTCATCGGCGAGCACACGGCCGGCTTCGACGCGTTCGCCGACGACCTGCGCAACGAAAGCTGGTCCGCGCTGACGGCCGAAAGCGGCGTGCCGTACGAGCAGATCGACGGCCTCGCGCAGCTTTATGCGCGCAGCGAGCGCGTGATCGCGACGTGGGGGATGGGCATCACGCAGCACAAGCATTCGGTCGCGACCGTGCAGATGCTGACGAACCTGATGCTGATGCGCGGCAACATCGGCCGCCCCGGCGCGGGCCTGTGCCCGGTGCGCGGCCACTCGAACGTGCAGGGCAACCGCACGGTCGGCATCGAGGAAAAGCCGTCGCAGGCGTTCCTCGACCGGCTCGGCCACGTGTTCGACTTCGAGCCGCCGCGTCACCACGGCTACGACGTCGTCGAAACGATCGAAGCGATGCGCGAAGGCCACGTGAAGGTGCTGATCGGCCTCGGCGGCAACTTCGCGATGGCGACGCCCGACACGCCGCGCACGTGGGAAGGCATGCGCCGCTGCGATCTCTCCGTGCACATCACGACCAAGCTGAACCGCAGCCACCTGATCCACGGCCGTGACGCGCTGATCCTGCCGACGCTCGGCCGCACCGAGATCGACCTGCAGGACAACGTCGCGCAGGGCGTGACGGTCGAGGATTCGATGAGCATGGTCCACGTGTCGTACGGGATGAACAAGCCGGCGTCGCCGAACCTGATGTCGGAGCCCGCGATCGTCGCGCACATCGGCCACGCGCTGTTCGGCAGCGGCAAGATCGACTGGCTCGCGTACAAGGACGACTACGCGAAGATCCGCGACGCGATCGAGGCGACCCTCGACGGCTTCGACGACTACAACACGCGCATCGCGCGGCCGGGCGGCTTCCACCTGCGTGTCGCGTCGCGCGACCGCGAATGGCTGACGCCGACGGGCAAGGCGAACTTCATCGCGCACGCGCTGCCGACCGACACGCCGATCCAGCGCGCCCGCGCGCTGCACGGCGAGCGCCTGATGACGCTGATGACGACGCGCTCGCACGACCAGTACAACACGACTGTCTACGGGCTCGACGACCGCTATCGCGGCGTGTTCGGCCAGCGCCGCGTGGTGTTCGTCAATCGCGACGACCTCGCGATGCTCGGCCTGCAGGCCGGCGACTGGGTCGACATGGAAACCGTATGGCACGACGGCATCGAGCGGCGCGCGGACGGCTTCCTGCTCGTCGAATACGACATCCCGCGCGGCTGCATCGGCGCGTACTACCCGGAAACCAACCCGCTGGTGCCGCTCGACAGCGTCGGCGACGTGTGCAACACGCCGACGTCGAAGTCGGTGCCCGTGCTGCTGCACCGCGCGGCCGCGCCGGCGTCGGCTGCTGCCTGACGGAGCGCCGCGATGATCGTTCGGCCGCGCGAGCACTGGCTGCGGATGCTGCTCGTCTGGAACGGGTCGGTGCTGCCGACCATCCTGCCGCAGCTCGTGCTGACGCTCGCGATCAGCCTCGTCGCGGTGTGGGGCGGCGGCCGCGTGCTCGGCGAGAAGGTGCCGCTGAATCCGACGCCGTTCACGCTGATCGGCCTCACGCTCGCGATCTTCGCGGGGTTTCGCAACAACGCGAGCTACGAACGCTACCGCGAGGGACGCCAACTGTGGGGCGGCGTGCTGACCGCCACGCGCACGCTGGTGTCGCAGGCGCTCTGCTACGGCGCGATCGACGACGACGACGCCGCGCGGCGGGCGTTCGTGCGCAAGGTCGTCGCGTTCGTCCATGCGCTGAAGCATCAGCTGCGCGGCACCGATGCGGCGGCGGACCTGCGCCCGCTGCTCGACGGCGGGACGTACACGCGCATCGTCCCCGCCCGGTTCGCGCCGATCGCGATCGTCCATGAACTGCGCGAAGCCTTCGCCGCACGCGCCGATGCGGGCCAACTCGCCGATACGCGGCTATGGATGCTCGACGCGCGCCTCGACGATCTCGTGTCGATGGTGAGCGGCTGCGAGCGCATCGCATCGACGCCGATCCCGTTCTCGTACGACGTGCTGCTGCACCGGACCATCTACGCGTACTGCGTGCTGCTGCCGTTCGGCCTCGTCGATTCGATCGGCGCGGCGACGCCGTTCGTCACCGTGTTCGTCGCCTATACGCTGATTGCCCTCGATGCGATCGCGCATGCGATCGCCGAGCCGTTCGGCGACGGGCCGAACCACCTCGCACTCGATGCGATGACGCGGACAATCGAGCGCACGCTGCTCGAACTGAATCGCGAGCCGCTGCCGGCGGAAGTGACGCCGGGCCCGGCGTATCGACTCACCTGACACACCCGGCACCGACGTAATAAAGACTTGCAATCGATACAGCCGGAAACGTCAACAGCCTGGGCCCGCACAGCGTTTTTTCGACAAGCGCCCACGATTCGTGGCGCACAACGACAGGAGAAAACGTCATGCGAGCCCTTACCCGCCACCTCGCGATCGCCGCCACCTTGATGTCGGTGCTCAGCGGCACCGCGTTCGCCGAAACGTCGTGGCAGCAAGCGCATCCGCGCCGCGAAGAGGTCAACCAGCGCCTCGCCAACCAGAATCGCCGGATCCATCACGAAGTGAAGGAAGGCGAGATGTCGCACGCCCAGGCCGCGCGCCTGCACCGTGACGACCGTAAGATCCGCCAGGAAGAGCGGGACATGGCCGCGCAGGATCGCGGCCACATTACGCAGAGCGAAAAGCACGTGCTGAACCAGCAGGAAAACGCGGTCAGCCACAAGATCGGCCAGTAACGCCGGCCAACGTCGATTCGCCATCGCTTGAAACGCCCGCTGCCGCCGCGCGACAGCGGGCGCTTGTTGTTGTATCGAATCGTTTCAGCAGGCCTTGCGTGTCAAGTGCCGCGGGTATACTCCGACGTCAGCCGCCTCCCGCATCGACCGTCAAGAACGGCACGATTCCGGCGATTTCGTCGCGAAGCTCCGCGTTTCGCGTACCCCGCGCCCCAGCCTCGACACGAGACACACGACGATTCCGATCATGAAACGATTCCTGCTGCTCCTTCCCGCCGCCCTGCTCGCCGCCTGCGGTTCCGCGCCCTCGTCCGACTCGGCCGCGTCCGGTTCGGCGCCGATGATCTACGTGTCGTCGGCGCGTCCGGCCCACGCGATCGCCAATTGCCTCGACAGCCGCCTGTCCGGCACCGAGCAGTCGCAGCACAACGGCGTGACCGACATCACCGTCGGGTCGCGCGCGTACTTCGTCACGCTCACGCCGTCGGGCCACGGTTCGGTCGTCAAGGTCGTGCGCGGCTCGGGCAGCGAGCCGGCCGAGGAAGCGATGCGCTTCGCGATCGCGCGCTGCGTGATCTGATCGCCGCCGGTGCCGGGCGCCCTGCCCGGCCCGCAAGCCGCTTCTCCCGGGCGCCGTCATGCGCGCCCGTCGAATTTTTTCATCCGGGTCGCCGTCGATGAGAGAATCGCACCACGATTCCCTTTCCACGGAGCCCGCATGAAGCACCTGCTGTCCCGGCTGTTCGTCAGCGCCGCGCTCGTCGCGCTTGTTCCGGCGCTGCCGGCGCAGGCCGCGACACCGCCCGGCATTTTCGTCGTCGCCACCCAGCTCGGCGAATTCACGACCCTCGATCCGAGCGAAATCTACGAGCTCGTGCCGTCCGAGTACGTCGCGAACACCTACGAACGGCTCGTGCGGGTCGACCTGAAGGACCCGACGCGCTTCGACGGGCAGATCGCGCAATCCTGGACGGTCGGCGCCGACGGGCTCACCTACACGTTCAAGCTGCGCCCCGGTCTTTCCTTCCATTCCGGCACCCCGGTCACCGCCGACGACGTCGCATGGTCGCTGCAGCGCACCATCCTGCTCGACAAGGGCCCGGCCGGCGTGCTCGCCGATCTCGGCCTCACGAAGGCGAACGTGATGCAGAAGGTGCGCGCGGTCGATCCGCAGACCTTCGTGCTCGAAACCGACCGCAAGTACGCGCCGAGCTTCGTGCTCAACGTGCTGAGCGCATGCCCGGCGTCGGTGCTCGACAAGAAGCTGCTGATGTCGCACCAGCAGGGCAACGATTTCGGCAGCGGCTGGCTGAAGACCAACGACGCGGGCTCGGGCCCGTACCAGCTCGTCAAGTGGACGCCGAACGAAAGCATCGTGCTGCAGCGTTTCGACAAGTACCGCGCGCCGTACCCGATGAAACGCGTCGTGCTGCGTCACGTGCCCGAGGCATCCGCACAGCGGCTGTTGCTGGAAAACGGCGATGTCGACGCCGCGCGCAACCTGAGCCCCGACAGCCTCGCCGCGCTGACCAAGGCCGGCAAGATCAAGGTCGCGTCGTGGCCCGTGTCCGCGCTGCTGTACCTGAGCCTGAACACGAAGAACCCGAATCTCGCGAAACCCGACGTGCAGCAGGCGATGAAGTGGCTCGTCGACTACGACGGCATCCAGCGCAACATCGTCAGCACCACCTACAAGGTGCACGAGACCTTCCTGCCCGAAGGCTTTCTCGGCACGCTGAACTCGAACCCGTACAAGCTCAACGTCGCGAAGGCCAAGGTGCTGCTCGCGAAGGCCGGCTTGGCGAACGGCTTCGACGTGACGATGGACATGCCGAACGACTATCCATATATCGAGATCGCGCAGGCGCTGCAGGCGAACTTCGCGCAGGGCGGCATCCGCGTGAAGCTGATCCCGGGCGATGCGAAGCAGGCGATCGGCAAATACCGCGCGCGCCAGCACGACATCTTCATCGGCGAATGGTCGCCCGACTACATGGACCCGAACAGCAACGCGCGCGGCTTCGCATGGAATCCTGACAATTCAGACCAGTCGAAGACGAAGATGCTCGCGTGGCGCAACAGCTGGGACATCCCGCAGTTGACGAAGGACACCGAGGCCGCGCTCGTCGAGCCGTCGCCCGCGAAGCGCGCGCAGCGCTACGAGGCACTGCAGAAGTCCGTGCTCGCGAACTCGCCGTTCATCATCATGTTCGAGAAGGTCGTGCAGGTCGCGACGCGCCCCGGCACGACCGGGCCGGAGATCGGGCCGATCAACGACCTCGTGTCGTACCGGACGCTGGCAAAATAATGCAGTTTGCCCGCGCGGCCGGCGATGCCGGCGCGCGGGTGCGGCAACCATCCAATACGCTTCGCTCGGGGACCACGCAATGCGCTCATTACAAGAACTGCGCCTGGAATAGGCGCGTCACGGCGGTGCGCTGCAGGCCGGGCTCGTCGCCGGCACGGCCACGGCGTGGGCGCGCTACGCCGCGCACCTGCGCGACTGCGTCGCCCGCATCGGCACCGACTTCCAGGAGTGCTTCGGGATCGATACGACGTTCCTGCACCTGTGGGGCGCACGCGGCGAAACCGCACTGCTCGACCCGGTCCAGAACTTCGTCAGCAAGAACGGCATTCACGAATCGTTCGACGCGAGCAACGGCACCACGACGCTGCGCTATCACGATGAACCGATTCGCGCGCTGCACATGACCGGCGACATCCGGTTCTTCGACCGGTGGCGCTACTACGCGAACCACGTCGACTCGGCGTTGCGCGACGGTGCGCCGTTTGCGCTGTCGGACGGCACGCCGGCACCGTCCGACACGATCTCCGCACGCATCGCGGCGACCGAGTACGTGCGCTCGGCCGGACTGACCGTCACCTCCGCCGCGATCGAGGGGAGCGCGGGCGCGTACCTGCAGGCGATCGACGAACCAGGCGGCACGATGCTCGTCGGCAGCGGGAATCATGAGATCGAATTCACCGCGACCCGCGACATCGCGCGGCTGAACGTGTACATCACGCACCCGTCCGGCTCGCCGTCGCCGCTGCGATGCGAGGTGCTGATCGATGGGCAGGCACAACGCAAGGGCACCGAACTGATGGCGCATTTCTGGTATCAGATCGCGGCCGGCACCGTCATCACGCTGCGCTCGACGAGCCTCGGCGGCCAGCAGTGCAATGCAATCTGGCGGCTGCGCGAGGCGCCGGACATGCAGCAATAGGAAGTGGACGCCGCGTCGGGGGCTGGCCGCCCGACGCCCGATGCGGAGCATTGCGGCGAGGCGCTGGGCGGCGAATCTGGATCGGCGATCCACGTCATCGCCGTCGCCAATGGCGGATAAACGCAAAATATGCCTGACCGGAATAAAGCGGCCCGCCACGCATCGTCATTTCGCAGCCCGTGCGCCCCGAATCTACCTATCACCCTCCTTCAAACCATAGTTTTTATCCGCTGGCGCGAATGATTTTGGTTTTGTTAGATGGATGACACCGAATCATCCGATGACAAATATCTAACAGTCCGATGACCTGCGCGTTCGCCCACACCGTCGAATCCCGCTTTGCCGAACTGACGCCGACCGCAAAGCGCATCGCGAGCTACATGCTCGCGAACCTCGACCGGCTCGGGCTCGAGACGGCCGACCAGATCGCGCAGCAGGCCGGCACCAGCGGCATCTCGGTCGGACGCTTCCTGCGCAGCGTCGGCTACCGGAATCTCGACGACCTGAAACGCGAGTTGCGCGGCGGCAGCGACCGCCCGTGGATGATCACCGATCGCCTCGACGAATACCGCCGCACGACGGGCACGCACGCGACCGCCGGCGACAACAATCGCAGCGACGCCACGCCGGCATCGTCGCTCGATTGCGAGCTCGACGCGATCCGCCACGTCTACCGGCTCGCCGAAGAGCCGGTGTTCGCGCAGGTCGCGGACCGGATCGCGCATGCCGACGCCGTGTTCATCCTCGGCATCCAGTCGACCCGCGGCATCAGCAATGCGTTCAGCAGTTATCTCGAATACCTGCGCCCGCGCGTGTTCTATTCCGATGGCCAGTCGGGCTCGTACGTCGATTCGCTGAATTCCGAGTTCGAGCGGCCGTACTGCATCGTCACCGATACACGCGCCTATTCGCGCAGCGCGCGCCGCTATTGCCAGGCGGCCGCCGAGCGCGGCCAGCCGTTCGCGCTGGTCACCGATCTCTATTGCCCGTGGGCGCGCGAATGGCCGGCCGACCTGCTGCAGGTGAAGACCGACGTCGGCCAGTTCTGGGATTCGCTCGCGCCGCTCACCTGCCTGTTCAACCTGCTGATCACCGCCGTGGTCGACCGCCTCGGTCCCGCGATCGACCGGCGCGTCGCGCGCAACCGCGAACTGCAGCGCACGTTCGACCAATTCGAATCCTGAGCGAACCCGGACCGCCGATGAACCGTCACCGTCTCGTCGAAATCACGCCCGCCACGCATCGCGTCGAGATCGATCTCGTCTACGCGACCGAGCGCAACCTGACCGGCAAGCCGATCTACCGCCGCGCGCACTGCCTGCTGCTCGAGCCGGCCGAAGCCGCGCTGCGCCGCGCGGTCGACGTCGCCGCGCAGGCCGGCTTCACGCTGCGCATCTACGACGCATACCGGCCGCCGCAGGCGCAGCAGGTGCTGTGGGATTTCCTGCCCGATCCGAACTTCGTCGCCGATCTCGGCCGCGGCTCGAACCACAGCCGCGGCACCGCGCTCGACCTGACGCTCGTCGGCGCGAACGGCGAGCCGCTCGACATGGGCACAGGCTTCGACGAGATGGTGGCCGCGTCGGGCCACTTCCATGCAGGGCTGCCCGAGGCCGTGCAACGCAACCGGCTGCTGCTGCTCGGCGTGATGCGTGCGGCCGGCTTCGCGCATATCGACAGCGAGTGGTGGCACTACGAGCTACCCGGTTCGCGCGCGCTGCCGCAGATCGACAACGCGGCGAGCGGCCCGTGGCGCCTGATGTAACGACGATGCACGTTCCCTTCACCGTTCACGTTCAACGACTTCAACGACACATGGAGAAACGCACATGAAACCCATGATCTCCCGGCTCGTCGCGGCGCTGGCGGCCGCGTCCGTTCTCGCCGCCGTTCCGCTTTCCGCCGCACGCGCGGAAACGCCGAAGGACATGTTCGTGATGGCCACGCTGCTCGACGAATTCACGACGCTCGATCCCGGCGAGATCTACGAGCTGGTGCCGGAGGAATACGTCGCGAACACGTACGACCGGCTCGTGCGCGTCGACCTGCGCGATCCGTCGAAATTCAACGGCGACGTCGCGCAGTCGTGGACGGTGAGCCCCGACGGACTGACCTATACGTTCAAGCTGCGCCCGGGCCTCAAGTTCCACTCGGGCAACCCGTTGACGGCCGACGACGTCGCGTGGTCGATCCAGCGCGCGGTGCTGCTCGACAAGGGCCCGGCCGCCGTGCTGACGGGCATCGGCCTCACGAAGGCGAACGTCGTCGCGAACGTGAAGAAGCTCGACGACCAGACGGTGTCGATCACGACCGACCACAAGTACGCGCCGACCTTCGTGCTGAACGTGCTCGGCTCGTGGCCCGCGTCGGTGGTCGACCAGAAGCTGCTGCTGTCGCACCAGCAGGGCAACGACTTCGGCAACGCGTGGCTGAAGACCAACGAGGCCGGCTCCGGCGCGTACAAGCTGGTCAAGTGGGCGGCCGGCGACAGCATCGTGCTGCAGCGCTTCGACGGCTACCGGCTGCCGCTCGCGATGAAGCGCATCGTGCTGCGCCACGTGCCCGAAGCCGCGAGCCAGCGCCTGCTGCTGGAAAACGGCGACGTCGATGCCGCACGCGACCTGAGCCCCGACGATCTTGCGTCGGTCGTGAAATCCGGCAAGGCGAAGGTCGCGGCCTCGCCGCAGGCGACGCTGCTGTATCTCGGGCTGAACACGAAGAACCCGACGCTCGCGAAGCCCGACGTGCAGGAAGCGCTGAAATCGCTGGTCGACTATTCGGGCATCCAGGCCAACGTCGTGAAGACGACCTACAAGGTGCACCAGACCTTCCTGCCCGAAGGCTTCCTCGGCACGCTGAATGCGAACCCGTACAAGCTCGACGTCGCGAAGGCGAAGGCGCTGCTCGCGAAGGCCGGCGTGCCGAACGGCTTCTCGGTGACGATGGACGTGCGCAACGACTATCCGTACACGGAGATCGCGCAGGCCGTGCAGGCGAACTTCGCGCAGGCGGGCGTCAAGGTGCAGCTGATCCCCGGCGACAACAAGCAGACGCTCGCGAAATACCGTGCGCGCCAGCACGACATCTACATCGGCGAATGGTCGGCCGATTACATCGACCCGCACAGCAACGCGCAGGGTTATGCATGGAACCCCGACAACACCGACAAGTCAAGCTATAAAATGCTGGCCTGGCGCAACAGCTGGGACATTCCGCAACTGACGAAGGAAACCGACGTCGCGCTCGCCGAGCCGACCGCCGCGCAGCGCGCGCAACGGTATCAGGCGATGCAGAAGGAGATGCTCGCGCGCTCGCCATTCGTGATCATGTTCGAGAAAGTCGCACAGGTCGCGACGCGGCCCGGCGTGAGCGGGCTCGAAGTCGGGCCGATCAACGATCTCGTGTCGTACCGTAACCTGAAGAAGCAATAAGATTCGCCGCATGTCGACTCCCGCCTCCTCCCTCGAAGCACTGCGCACGCTGCCCGCGCGGCGCCCGGCCGTACGCTGGGCATTGCGCGTGCTGCGCTGGGCGCTCACGCTCGCCGTCACGTTCGCGGGGCTGCTCGCGCTGACGTTCGTGATCGGCCGCAAGGTGCCGATCGATCCCGTGCTCGCGATCCTCGGCGATCGCGCGTCGGCCGAGGCGTACGCGGCCGAGCGCATCGCGCTCGGCCTCGACAAACCGCTCGTCACGCAATTCCTGATCTACGCGCGCGACGTGCTGCACGGCAATCTCGGCATGTCGCTGCTGACGTCGAACCCGGTGCTCGACGACATCAAGCGCGTGTTCCCCGCCACGCTCGAACTCGCGACGATCGCGACGGTGATCGGCATCGCGATCGGCGTGCCGCTCGGCGTCGCGGCCGCGGTGAAGCACAACCGGCCGATCGACCACATCGCGCGCTTCGTCGGCCTGATCGGCAATTCGGTGCCGGTGTTCTGGCTCGGGCTGATGGGGCTGCTGCTGTTCTATGCACGGCTGCACTGGGTCGGCGGCCCCGGCCGGCTCGATCCCGTGTACGACGGGATGGTCGACCCGCACACAGGCAGCCTGCTGATCGATTCGGCGCTCGCGGGCGAGTGGGACGTGTTCCGCAACGCGGTGTCGCACATCGCGCTGCCGGCCGCGATCCTCGGCTACTACTCGGTCGCGTACCTGAGCCGGATGACGCGCTCGTTCATGCTCGACCAGTTGAGCCAGGAATACATCGTCACCGCGCGCGCGAAGGGCCTGTCCGAGCGCCGCGTGATCTGGCGGCATGCGTTCGGCAACATCGCGGTGCCGCTGCTGACCGTGATCGCGCTCACGTACAGCAACCTGCTCGAAGGTTCGGTGCTGACCGAGATCGTGTTCGCGTGGCCGGGGCTCGGCTCGTACCTGACGGGCGCGCTGCTGAACGCCGACATGAACGCGGTGCTCGGTGCGACGCTCGTGATCGGCGCGATGTTCATCACCGTCAACCTGCTGACCGACGCGCTGTATCGCGTGTTCGATCCGCGTGCGCGCTGAGGGCCGCTGCGACATGACCGCTTCCACCCTGCTTCATTACCCATCCATGCCGAAGGCCGTCCGATCATGAATGCCGAGCGTCTCACGCTGCGCGCGTGGCTGCTTTCCGATGCGCCCGCGTCGCGCGCGCAGGCCGCGTTCGGCCTCGCGTACCGCCGCTGGCGCCGCTTCGCCGCCAACCCGCTCAACCTGTTCGGGCTCGCGATCCTGGTCGCGCTGATCGTCGTCGCGATCGTCGGCCCGCTGATCATGCCGCACGATCCGCTGCGCCAGGTGCTGTCCGATCGCCTGCTTCCGCCCGGCTCGCCGTCGCACTGGCTCGGCACCGACCAGCTCGGCCGCGACATCCTCTCGCGGCTGATCGGCGGCTCACGCCTCACGCTCGGCATCGCGCTGCTCGTGGTCGTGATCGTCGTGCCGATCGGCCTCCTGATCGGCACGACGGCCGGCTATTGCGGCGGCTTCGTCGACAGCGTGCTGATGCGCATCACCGACATCGCGCTCGCGTTCCCGAAGATCGTGCTCGCGCTCGCGTTCGCGGCCGCGCTCGGGCCCGGCGTGATCAACGCGGTCGTCGCGATCTCGATCACCGCGTGGCCCGCCTATGCACGGCTCGCGCGCGCGGAGACGATCCGCATCGCGCAGGCCGACTACATCCATGCGGCGCGGCTGCAAGGCGCATCGGGCCCGCGGATCCTGCTGCGCTACATCGTGCCGCTGTGCATGTCGTCGGTGATCGTGCGCGCGACGCTCGACATGGCCGGCATCATCCTGACCGTCGCGGGCCTCGGCTTCCTCGGCCTCGGCGCGCAGCCGCCGAGCCCCGAATGGGGCTTCATGGTCGCGTCGGGTCGCAACGTGCTGCTCGACGCGTGGTGGGTCGCGACGCTGCCCGGCGCGGCGATCCTGCTCGTCAGCCTCGCGTTCAACCTGCTCGGCGACGGGCTGCGCGACGTCTTCGATCCGCGTCATGGAGCGTGACATGTCACTGAATTCCGTCAACGCCCCCACGCCGCTCTGCGAGATCGACGGCCTGAAGATCGGGTTTCGCGGCCACGACGGCGTCGTGTCCGACGCGGTGCGCGACCTGTCGCTGACGCTCGCGCCCGGCGAACGGCTCGGCATCGTCGGCGAATCGGGCTCCGGCAAATCGCTGACGGGCCGCGCGCTGCTCGGCCTGCTGCCGGAGGCCGCACGCTGGTCGGCCCGCACGATGCGCTTCGCGGGCCACGACCTGCTCGCGATGTCGGCGCGCGAACGCCGGCGCCTGTGCGGCAGCCAGATGGGGATGATCCTGCAGGATCCGAAATATTCGCTGAACCCGGTGATGACCGTCGCGAAGCAGATGGGCGAGGCATTCCGGCTGCACGAGCCGGGGCTGCGCGGCCGCGCGCTGCGCGAGCGGATCGTCGATGCGCTCGCGGCCGTGCAGATCCGCGATCCGGCGCGCGTCGCCGATGCGTATCCGCACGAGCTGTCGGGCGGCATGGGCCAGCGCGTGATGATCGCGATGATGGTGTCGACCGGCCCGCGCCTGCTGATCGCCGACGAGCCGACCTCCGCGCTCGACGTCGCGGTATCGATGCAGGTGCTCGCGGTGCTCGACGCGATGATCGCGCGGCACGGCACGGGGCTGATGTTCATCAGCCACGACCTGCCGCTCGTGATGTCGTTCTGCGATCGCGTCGCGGTGATGTATGCGGGCCGCGTCGTCGAAACCTGCGCCGCGCGCGACCTGCGCAATGCCACGCATCCGTACACGCGCGGGCTGCTCGCGGCGAATCCGCCGCTCGCGAACCCGCCCGACGAACTGCCGGTGCTGCGGCGCGATCCGGCGTGGCTCGACGCCGTATCGCCGACAGGCGCACCGATGGAACAACAGGAGTCCGCACGATGATCGACGTCGATCACGCCTCGATCCGTTTTCCGACCCGCACGGGTCATGTCGACGCCGTGCGCGATGCGAGCTTCGCGGTGCGCGACGGCGAAGTCTTCGGGCTCGTCGGCGAATCTGGCTCTGGCAAGTCGACGCTGCTGCGTGCACTGACCGGCCTCGTGCCGCTTGCGGGCGGCAGCCTGTCGATCGACGGCCGGCCAGTCGGCGGCACGCCTGATCGCGCATTCCGCCGCCAGGTACAGATGGTGTTCCAGGATCCGTACGCGTCGTTGCATCCGCGCTTCACGGTCGACCAGACGCTGCGCGAGCCGCTGGCGATCCACAGGATCGACGACGCCGACGCGCGCATCGCCCGCGCACTGTCCGAAGTCGGGCTCGGCCCGGCATTCCGCTTCCGCTACCCGCACCAGCTGTCCGGCGGCCAGCGCCAGCGTGTCGCGATCGCGCGCGCGCTGATCGTCGAGCCGCGCGTGCTGCTGCTCGACGAGCCAACCTCCGCGCTCGACGTGTCGGTGCAGGCCGAGATCCTGAACCTGCTGCGCCGCCTGCATCGCGAGCGCAACCTGACGATGATCCTCGTGAGCCACAACCTCGCGGTGATCGGCTTCCTGTGCCAGCGCATCGCGGTGATGCAGCATGGCGAGATCGTCGAGCAGCTGCGGATCGAGGACGTGCGCGCCGGACAGGTCGCACGCGACTACACGCGCACGCTGCTGCGCGCAACCGAAGGCTATCGCCGACTCGATCCGGCAATCGACGCGCCCGCGGCCTGACGCGCGGCGCGCAACGATATCGAGGCCGCGCGCTCGCGCGAGCCTTCCCGGCATGACGTGATTGCGCGGCACGGCGCACCGCACGTCCTCGCCCGCCACCCGCCCGTCATTTCAATTCCAGTCCGCTTCGAATAGCGCGACCGATACCGCCCGCCCCCGATCGATTTTCGATAATGGGGCCGGAGCGCACACCGTTCATCCGCCGCCCTCCTCGCCGCTGCCCGCCTGAATGCCGATCCCGGCAAAGAACCGATTTAGTACTTGTCCTATTAGAAACAAATACCACTTCGTACTCATCGCATTACAAATTCATTACGCGACATCCATAATTTCAACCGAAACGCGCCATTCGAATATTTAAACTCAATTCGCGCTTTCTAAAACCGACGTTTATCTGGAGATTTAAATATGAACATCATCAAGCGCAGCGCAATTCCCTTCCTGCTCGTCGCCGCGAGCGCAGCCGTTTCGTCCGCGGCCTACGCGGCGGACGGCTCCATCGACTTCTATGGCAACGTCATCGCGTCGACGTGCAGCGTCGACGGCGGATCGGATCTCAGCGTCCCGCTGCCGCCGGTCAGCACCACCGCGCTCACCGATGTCGGCTCCGTCGCCGGTCGCAGCGCGTTCTCGCTGGCGCTCACGGGCTGCACGGTCGGCGATGGCAATCCGGTGAAGGTCGGCGTCATGTTCGAGAACGGCACGAACGTCGATCAGTCGAGCGGGCGCTTGACGATCGACTCGGGCGCCAAGGCCGCCGAAGGCGTCCAGATCAACGTGCTGGATTCGCAGCAGAACCTGATTCCGGTCGGCGCGCAAACCGGCGCGAGCACCGAGCTGGTCGCCATCGATGACGAAGGCAAGGCGAAGCTGAACTACTTCGCCGAATACTACGCCTCGGGCGCCGTGAAGGCCGGCGACGTCCACTCGCGTGTCGAGTACTCGCTGATCTACCAGTAAGGACGAGACATGGAGGTCGCCGCCCCGGCGATCTCCACGCGTCACGCCGCGCGGCGCGGAAACCGCCGTATCCGCCCGCTCCCTGCCCCAACGATCCGAGTCCGAACGCCCATGAAACTGTTGAAGCTCTTCCGTACGCTGACCCTCGCCGTCGCCGCATTCGCGTCGCAGGCCGACGCGAGTGTCGTGATCGCCGGCACGCGCGTGATCTTCCCGTCCAGCGAGCGCGAAGTCACGATCCAGCTCACGAACGACAGCAAGCGTCCGGCGCTGGTGCAGGCCTGGCTCGACGATGGCGATGTCCGCGCGCTGCCCGAGAACATCGACGTGCCGTTCACGCTGACGCCGTCGATCTTCCGGATGGAAGCCGGCAACGGCCAGACGCTGCGTCTCGTGCATACCGGCGAGCCGCTTCCTGCCGACCGCGAATCGCTGTTCTGGCTGAACGTCCTCGAAGTACCGCCGAAGGCGTCCGCGGCAGAAGACCGCAACCGCATCCAGCTGGCGTTCCGTTCGCGCATCAAGATCATGTATCGCCCCGCCGGGCTGGCCGGCAATGTCGACGACGCGCCCACGCAGCTCGACTGGCGCGTGGTTCGCGTCGACGGCGGCTACGCGCTCGAGGCCAGCAATCCGACGCCATTCGTCGTCAATTTCGGCAACGTGCTGCTGAAGTCGGTCGGCCGCAAGCATGACGCCGGCATGGGTTACGTGCTGCCTCGAAGCACGCAACGGTTCCCGATCAAGGATCTCGCCGGCGCGCCCGCCGCGGGTGCAACCGTCGAATTCGGCAGCATCAACGACTGGGGGCGTGCGACCGACATCGAACGTCCGGTCAGCGTCGAACCGTAACGCGACCGACGCCCGCAGCACGCCTCCACGGCGCGCGCCGAGCGCGCCCCCTCTTTCGTCCTACGCCACGTCGGCCGTCCCGACCGGCCGGCACGGACACCCTTGGATGTGCCACTCACCGCCGCAGCGCAGCGCGTCCGCACGCCTGCGCCGGCGCAACGCGCCCGCTCGCCCCGAAACTTTCTGGAGTATTGCGCATGACCCCGACTCGACTGCCGCAACGCGGCGCGGCCGACGTGCCGCGCGTCAAGCCGATCCGCCTGCTGGTGGTGGCCTGCGTCGCCGCGTGGTCCGCCGATGGCCGCGCGACGACACCGGCTGCCGCCGAAGGCGCGCTCGCGCAAGTCGAGTTCGACGGCGCGTTCATGCAGAATCGCCTGGGCAGGGATTTCGACGTGTCGCGCTTCGCCCGGCGCAACGTGACGGCCCCCGGGGTGTATACCACCGACGTGCATGTCGGTCCCGACTGGATCGGCCGCTACGACGTGCGCTTCGTGGCCGCGCCGGATTCGGGCGACGCACGTCCGTGCTTCGACCGCACGCTGCTCGAGCGCGTCGGCGTCGATTTCGGCAAGCTCGCGCCGGACGTCGTCGCGCGACTGGACGGCGACGACGCATGCCTGCGGCTCGACGAAGTCGTGCCGGGCGCCATTGCGGCATTCGACTTCACGCGACAGACGCTGAGGCTGTCGATCCCGCAGGCGTCGCTCGCGCGCAAGGCACGCGGCTACGTGAGCCCCGATCAATGGACTTCCGGCGAGACCGTCGGCCTGCTCGGGTACAACTTCAACCTCTATACGTCGAAGGCCAGCGGCCACACCGCGCAAACGCAAGGCTATCTCGGCCTGAACGGCGGCGTGAACGTCGGCAACTGGCGCTTTCGCCACGAAGGCTCCTATTCATGGTCGTCGCGAGGCCAGAGCCGGTACCAGGGCCTCGCGACCTATCTGCAGCGCGACCTGCCGTCGCTGTCGTCGCAGCTCGTGATCGGCGAAAGCTACACGTCGGGCGAATTGTTCGATTCGACGCAATTCCGCGGCGTGCGCCTGTCGACCGACGACCGGATGCTGCCCGACTCGCTGCGCGGCTATGCGCCGGTGGTGCGCGGCATCGCGAACAGCAACGCGAAGGTTACGGTCCGCCAGAACGACGTCACGATCTACGAGACGACGGTCGCGCCCGGCAATTTCGAAATCGACGACCTGTACCCGACCGGATATGGCGGCGACCTGCAGGTGTCGGTCGAAGAGGCCGACGGCGCCGTGCACACGTTCTCGGTGCCCTACGCCGCCGTGCCGATGTCGCTGCGGCCGGGCATCGGCCGCTACAGCTTCGTCGCGGGCACGCTGCGCAATCCCCATGGCTCGAGCCAGCCGCTGTTCACGCAGGCCACCTACCAGCGCGGCCTGACCAACCTGCTGACGGGCTATGGCGGTGTCACGCTCGCCGGCGGCTACGTGTCGGCGATGCTGGGCGGCGCGTTCAATACGTCGTTCGGCGCGTTCGGCGCGGACGTCACGCATGCGCTGACCACGATCCCGGGCGCAAAGCGCTACAGCGGTTCGAGCGTGCGCGTCAGCTATGCGAAGGCGGTCGAAGCGACCGGCACCGACATCGCGCTCGCCGCGTATCGTTATTCGACGGACGGCTATTTCGGCCTCGACGACGCGATGCAGGCGCGCGATGCCGCGCGCGACGGCCGCTCGACCCATGCGCTCTGGCGGCAGCGGCATCGCGCGTCGCTGGCGCTGACGCAGCGCCTCGGCGCGACCGGCGGGCGCATCAATGCCACGGCATCCGCCGTCAACTACTGGAACCGCCCTGGCTCGGACGTCAACTACTCGGTCGGCTACACGAACCAGTTCCGCAACGTGTCATACAGCCTGACGGCCACGCGGCAGCGCAATGCCGGCGGCGACATGAGCACGCTCTATTACGCCAGCGTCACGATCCCGTTCGGCCGCGAGCGCCCGATGACCGTCTCGAGCAACGTGTCGCGCGATACGCTCGGCCGCACCCGCGTGCAGTCGACGCTGTCCGGATCGCTCGGCGAAGACCACGCGCTGTCGTACAGCGTCAGCGCGAACCACGCGTCCGGACCGAATTCGTCCACGGACGGCAGCGCCAACGTCATGTACCGCACGCGCCTGGCGGAAGTCAGCGCCAGCGCGGGTGCGAGCGCGGACTTCCAGCAGGGCTCGCTCGGCGTGCGCGGCGCGCTGGTCGCGCACCGCGGCGGCATCACGTTCTCGCAGCCGGTATCCGAGACGTTCGCGATCGTCGAGGCGCCGGGCGCGGCCGGCGCGCGCATCACGAACGCGGCCGGCGCCAAGGTCGACGGCAACGGCTATGCGGTCGTGCCGTACCTGACGCCATACAGCCTCAATACGATCGCGCTCGATCCGAAGGGCATCTCGATGGACGTCGAACTGAAGGAAACCAGCCGGCAGATCGCGCCGCGCGCCGGTGCCGTGCCGCTGATCCGGTTCGCGACCGACACCGGCCGCGCGGCACTGGTCCAGGCACGCCAGGCCGACGGCACGCCACTGCCGTTCGGCGCCGCCGTGCATGACGAGAACGACAAGGAAGTCGGCGTCGTCGGCCAGGCGAGCAAGATCTTCGCGCGCGGGCTCAACGACAACGGCTCGCTGATCGTGCGGTGGGGCGACGACTCCCGCTCGATCTGCCGCATCGCCTATGACCTGCCCGTCGCGGAACAGCGCCGGCAAGCGTCGGGCATCCAGACCGTGAAGAGTATTTGCCAGCCCGATTCGACGACCGCCGACACTCAGTAAGGAATCCCTATGTCCCACTTTCGCCAAGCGTCCGCGTTGACCCGAGCCACGATCCCGGCAGGCATGGTGCGCACGCGCGACGCGCGCGCCGGCATTGCCCGACGCGCATCCCGCATGGTCGCGGCCGCCGCGACGCTTCTCCTTGCATGCGCGGCATTCGCGACCGACGCGGCGGCCGCCGCCGCCCTCTATGCATTCGGGCAGGCAACCGTTTCCAGCCCCGGAAACGCCGCGCCGGGCACGGTCGTCGCGCGTCATTACTTCACACCGCAGGACGTTTGCGGCGCGAGCACGTGCCAGATTACGCGCATTCTGATGTACGCAAAGGGAAGCGTTTGGGGTGGCACAGACGGCCCCGACATCGAGACCAACGTATCCGGCCTGTCGACTCGGGTGGTGATCGACGGCAAGGTGGCCGTCTCGACGACGAAGGAAACATTGCGCAATACACTCGAGGTGCAGTTGTTTCGCGACAGCCGTCAGCCGCGGGACGGGTCGCTCAATGCGGGCGCCTTCAACGCGTATTACATCGTCAATTACAAATCGGGCATCCTCGGCGACTCGACGTCGGTCTACCTCAATGCAAAGGTCAGCTTCATCAACGGAACGTGCTCGATTCCCGACCAGACCGTCACGCTGCCGCCCGTGCAGCACCACGTGTTCAACGGCGTGGGTTCGACCGCCGGCGCGACGGATTTCCAGGTGCAGTTGAACAACTGCCCGGCCGGCTATAACCGGATCGGCTACCAGTTGGCCCCGCTGGACGACGTGGTCGCCGGCACGCCCGGCGGGATGCAGTTGCGCCCGGATGCCACGGCCACCGGCGTCGGCATCCAGATCGCCGACGCCGCGACCGGCCAGCCGCTGCCACTCGGAAAATCGCACACCGTGACGGGCTACAACCGGGCCACCGGCGGATCGTCGTCGATTCGGCTCCGCGCGTCCTACCTGCAAACGGGCGCGAAAGTCGGCGGCGGCTCGGTTCATGCCGCGGCGCAGGTCCTGCTCGACTATCAATGAATGAAGACGGCGCGCCCCCCTGCAGCAACCTGACATCAGCGCGACGCGGCGGCGTGCGATACTCGGCGCGCCGCACGCCGGTTCGCCGCCAAGGGGAACCCTGGCGCACCGCGCGAGTCCATTTCCTTTCGTCAACAGCTCAACAGCAATAGGGAGGCGTTCATGCTGCAATTCATCGAAACCCTGGTCGTCGGGCTCATCGTCGGCCTCCTCGCCCGCGCATTGAAGCCCGGCGACGACAAGATGGGCATCCTGATGACCGTCGTACTCGGCGTCGTCGGCTCGCTCGTCGCAGGCTACGTCGGCCGCGCGGCCGGCTGGTATGCACCGGGCCAGGGCGCGGGCTGGATCGCGTCGATCATCGGCGCGATCGTGCTGCTCGTGATCGTCGGCGCGGTGCGCAAGCGCGCGGGTTGATCCGCCGCCACACCGCTCCACGGCAAACGGCCGCTCGTCACACCGAGCGGCCGTTTTCTTTTGTGCACGGCCTTTCACCTGCGCACCGCATCATCGACTCGTCAATTCGTTGACTTCACAACGACATTCCGAACGACCGGTGCCCGACGACTGCATGTCCGTTGGACCTACCACACCGGCATTACCCTGACTTGCTATCTCGCAAATCCAGCCTAAATTGATTCTGGAAAGGCCGCGTTATTTTCTTATATCCAATATTTACGATTTTCCATTCAAGGGATTCGATGGATTTGCCGTTTACGCATACAGCACCGCAGCGTTGACGGACTGCCATTCGAGCGGCCTCGCTGCGATGCGCTTCCTCCCTGGAGCCTGTCATGAAGCATCGCCTGTTTGCCACCTCGTTTGCCCTGGCTGCCTCGCTTCTGGCCTCGTCCTCTTCCTTTGCCGCCGGCACGTCCGGCATCATCCACTTCACCGGCATGATCGTCGAGCCGCCGTGCTCGTTCGCGCTCGACACGGCCGACGCCGCACATGCGCGCGTGCGCCCCGACTGCCCGCGCCCGGCGAACGGGCAAGTCGCGTTCGTCGACGCGGCCAGCCTGCGCACGCTCAAGACCACGACCTTTACGCAGGCCTCGCGCGCAATCGTTTTACCTGACCGTCCGGGCAACGCACGTGCACCGATGATCGCCGTCGTGACGTATCAGTAAGGCCCGCCGCCGGCCTCGCGCGTCAGTCGCGATGGCTGGCGATCCAGTCGCTGAACGCGCGGATCTTCTGCTGGCTGCCGATGTTCTCGGGATAGACGAAGAAATAGCGGGCGCCGGTCTCGAGCACGATGTCGAACGGCCGTTCGAGCCGGCGCGCGCTGACGTCGTCGTCGACGAGCGTCACGTCGCCGATCGCGACGCCGAAGCCCTGCATCGCCGCGTTCGTCGCGAGATCGAGCGTGTCGAAGGTGGGCCCCCGCTCCGCGTCAACGGTGCGCTCGCCCGCATGATCGAGCCACGCGCGCCAATCACGATGGTCGCGCGTCGGATGCAGCAGCGTATGGCGCGCGAGATCGCCGACCGCATCGAGCGGCGCGGCCTGCCGCAGCTCGGGTGCGCATACCGGCGTCAATCGCTCGTCGAACAGCGGCACCGCGAATACGCCCGCGCCCGGCGACGTGCCGTAGACGATCGCCGCATCGAACGGCTCGGTCGAGAAATCGACGACGTGCTGCCACGCGGTCGTAATCTGCACATGGAGGTCGGGATGCTCGCCCTGGAAGCGCATGATGCGCGGCAGCATCCAGCGCATCACGCAGGTCGGCACCTTCAGCGCGAGGTCGGTGCGCTGCCGCGTGAGCTTCATCGAGATGTCCTCGATCCGCGCGAAGCTCTCGTTGACCACCGGCAGCAATTGCTCGCCTTCCGCCGTCAGCGTGAGGCCCTTCGCGTGCCGCTTGAACAACGGAAAACCGTAATGTGCCTCGAGCGTCTGGATCTGCCGGCTCACCGCGCCCTGCGTGAGGCACAGCTGCTCGGCCGCACGCGTGAAGCTGCGGTGGCGGGCCACCGTCGAGAAGATCTGCAGCGCGTGCAGGGGCGGAAGTCGGCGCATGACGAAGCGGGTAAACGGTTCGACCGCGCCGAACGACGGCGCGGCAAGAACGCGCGCCGACACCGGCGCGCGCTGATCGACACGATAAGCCAAACGCCGGCTTTGCGCGAGGTGCGCCGGACGCTCAGGCCGATGCGGCAAATGCGCTCGTCGCGATGCGCGCCGCCGACGCGACGACGTCCTCGCGTGCCGCCGCATCAGCGCGCGGCTGCGTGAACGAGACGGCCAGCACGATCGGCGCGCGCGACGGCGGCCACAGCACCGCAACGTCGGTCGTCGTGCCGTAGCCACCGGTGCCGGCTTTGTCCGCGATGCGCCAGCCGGGCGGCACGCCGGCCGCGATCCCGGTCGCGCCGCGCGCGCCGCCGGTCATCCATTCGGTGAGCTGCGCACGCTGCGGTTCGCGCAGCGTGTCGCCGAGCAGCAGCCGCTGCACCGTGTCGACCATCGCGACCGGCGTCGACGTATCGCGCTCGTCGCCGGGCGCGGCCTGGTTCAGCTCGGGTTCCCAGCGGTCCAGCCGGAACGCGGTGTCGCCGCTTTCGTGCGCGAACGACGTGACGGTCTGCGGGCCGCCGAGCACACCCATCAGCAGGTTCCCCGCACCCTTGTCGCCCGACTGCAGCATCGCCGCACACAGCTCCGCGATCGTCATCCCCGTGTCGACATGGCTTTCCGTCACCGGCGAGCCGGCCACGACTTCATAGCGGCGATACAGGATGCGGCGCGGCAGCAGCGAGGCGTCGAGCGAACCGCGCGCGAGTATCGCGGCGGCGGCGACGACCGCATAGGTACCGCACAGCGGGAAGCGCTCGCGCGCGTGATGCGCGATGCGCGTGCCGTTCGACGTATCGAGTGCGGCGACGCCGAGCCGGCCGTTCGACGCTTTTTCGAGCGCGGCGAGTTCGGCCTGGGCGGCACGGGCGCGCGCCTGGTCGGCGACGGGTGCCGACGAGCACGCGGCGACGAACGGCGCGGCGACGGCGGCGAGCAACAGCGAGCGGCGTGTCGGAGAGTGTTCCATGGATGAAGGCTGTTCTGTCGGAAACGGTGGCACGAGCAACGCACGCGCGCGTCGACGATGCGCGCGCGGTCACGCCGACGGCCGGCTCGCGACGGCATACGCCGCGCATCCCCGAAGACGTCCGTCGACCCCGCATGCGGCGGGACTCGCATGAACAGACCCTAGGGTCTGTTTACATATGGAACGCCCATGCGAATGCCCGAAATCGCGCGTAGGGCAAGAAGTGAGGAGCGCCGTTTGGCCGTGCCAAACAAGGGACGAGCGACGCCGCCATACGGGCGATTTCGGGCATTCCCGTGGAATGAATTTTAAATTTGGGGTTGCCACGAGAACGGCCGCTCGCCGCGTTGCGCTCCTTGCGAATACGTCAGTATTCGCAGCGTCGCGC
>NZ_QTPO01000005.1 GCF_003853645.1 Burkholderia sp. Bp9143
GCCCAGCGATTTCCTGCCGCGATAGCGCAGGTAGGGCAGACGGTTCCGACTGCGCGACTTCGCGTATTGCTCGCACGTCGCGTTGATCGTGCCGGAGTGGATACCGAGCGCCTTGCTGCTCCCCGTCGTCAGCACGTTCAGATCGAATCCCGTCGGCCATTTCTTCCTCCACTTGAGCGCGTGCTTCTGCGTGTCATTGCAGAAGTTCCAGACGTAGTTCACCGCGCGGCTCTGCTTGTTGAGCAGTCCGTTGAGCGACTTCACGCGGTAGCGGTAGACAAGGTTCATGCCGGTGATCCTAACCCGTGGAAGAAGCTACCTGTCAACAGCATTATTTTCCTTCCCGCCATGCGCTCCGCAGGAAGTCCCCTTGAGGGAAATGACGTGGTTCCTCGGGGCAATTCGTGCGGATCCTCGGTGCGCGGCCCGATGCGCATGCCCGCCTCGTCGGCTGCTACATGCTGTTCTATTCGGTCGGCAGCGGGCTCGGCGCGATCGCGTCGACGATGATGTATGCGCACGCCGGATGGATCGGCGTCTGCGGGCTCGGCGCGGCGGTCAGCGTGGCCGCGTTCGTCGTGTGGGTCGTGACGCTCGGGCGTGCATGACTCGGATTGAAAACGACGCGCGAATCACGGCGATCATCCGGGCAGCAAACGGCAAAAAGCCGGCTCGCCCGAATCGGGCGACCGGCATGGGCGGCCGGCCTGCGAACCGGACGCGCATGCGCGCGCCGGCTCGAGTGTCGCGGCGACGTGCCGCGCTCGCTTACCCCGCCGCCTGGATCGCCTCTTCGTACACGCCGGCGACGCGTCGCGCGATCACCGCGTTGTCGAAATGGTCGCGCGCGTAGCGCTTGCACGCGGCCTCGTCCGGCAGGGCGATCGCGCCCGACAGCGCGCCGCCGAGCCCTTCCGCGATCGCATTCGCGCCGGTCGACGGCAGCACGAGATCGTTGGACAGCCCGGCGACCGCCTCCGGCAGCCCGCCGACCGGCGTGACCAGCACCGGCGTGCCGGACGCAAGCGATTCGACCGTGATCAGCCCGAAGCCCTCGAGCGCGACCGTCGGCACGACACTGACCGTCGCCGCGCAGTACAGCGCCGCGAGATGGTTGTCGGGCACGAAACCGAGCAGCTTCACGTTGTCCTGCAGCCCGGCCTCGTCGATGCGCTGCTGCAGCTCCTCGCCGATCTTGCCCTTGCCGGCGATCAGCAGCAGCACGTCCGGGTGACGGTGCTTGACGAGCCCGATCGCGTCGATCAGGTCCTCCAGCCCCATGCGCCGCACGAGCCGGCGCACGGCCAGCACGATCGGCCGGTCCTGCGGCAATTGCAGCTTGTGCCGCGCCTCGCCCGGCGTGAGCGGCGTGTCGAACTGCGCGGTATCGACGCAGCCCGGAATCACGCGCACGCGCGACGGGTCGATGCCGTAGCGGTTCGTCAGGATCTGGCCGAACGCCTGCGACAGCACGATCAGGCGCGACGAGCGCGTATACACCGCCTGTTCGAGATAGCGCTTCGCGCGCTGCCCGAGCGACGCGGCGCCCTCGACCTGGCTTTCGTCGGCCCACGGCCCCTGGAAGTGCGACACCTGCGGAATCCCGCGCGTCACGTCGAGGCCCGGGAACGTGTACAGCGCGAAGTGCGACGAAATCACGTCCGGCCGCTCGCTGCGGATCTCGTCGCGCAGCGCACGGCGCGCGGCGAGCATCCGGCGCGCGAGCGGCTGCGACGCGGGCCCGAAGCCCTGGATCGCACCGCCCGTGTCGTCGGCGACCTTCGGAGAGCCGGCGACGAGCCCGCGCACCTCGACGCCCGCACCGGGCAGCGCGCCGACGAGCGAGTAGTACATCCGGTCGAGGCCGCCCGCGCGTTCGGGGAACCAGTGCATGCCGATTTGCAACGATTTGATCGGCCGGGAAGATTGGGACATCAGGACTGCTCCTGCGTGACTGCATGCTCGACCCGCTCGAATGCGGACGGCTGCGTGGGTTGGCCGATGCGCCGGTAAAGCGCGACGTACTGGGCGCCCATATGGGCCCAGCCGAAACGGGTCATCAGTTCGCGGGCCGCGTCGCCCATCGCGCGACAGGTGTCGCGCGACGCCGCGAGCGAGCCGATCGCCTGCGCGAGCGCAGCGGGATCGTCCGGGTCTTCCAGCACGATCCCGCAGTCGCGCGTGATGATTTCCGCGCCGCCGGCGGTGCGCGCGGTGACGACCGGCAGCCCGGCCGCCATCGCTTCCAGCAGCGACAGGCTCATCGCTTCGTAGCGCGACGGAAACACGTACGCGTCGACCGAGCGCATCAGCGTCGGCATGTTCTTCACGAGCCCGAGGAAATGCACGCGCGACGCGATGCCGAGCGCGCGCGCCTCGTCCGGATACGGGCTGCCGGGCAGATAGCCGGCCACCGCGAGATGGACGTTCGCCGGCAGTTTCGTCAGCGCCTTCAGCACGGTGCCGAGGTTCTTGCGCGGCGTGCGCAGGTCGCCGACGAACAGCAGCAGGAACGCGTCGTCCGGCAGCTTGAACGCCGCGCGATCGGCCTGCGCACCCGCGAACGCGCTGCCGTCGACGCCGTTGTAGATCACGCTGATCTTGCGGCTGTCGATGCCGAGCCCGGCGATCTCGTCGGCCACCTTCTGCGACACGGCCGTGATCGCGCGCGAACGCCGGTACGCCCAGCGCTCGAGCGAGGTGTTCACGCGCGTATAGACGTACTGGTAGGCCGACCACAGCCCCTTCGTCGGCCCGAACGGGTAGTACGGGCTCTTGAACCAGCCGCCGTGCACGAAGTGCGCGGTATTCACGTCGGCCTTGATCCACGAGATGAAGCCGTTCACGTGCAGCACGTCGTATTCGCCGCGATGCGCGCGCAGCCAGGCCGCGCTCTTGAGTGCGAACACCTGCTGCTTGACGAGATTCGACGGCCAGAAACCGCCGACCTTGATCGGCACCCAGCGCACGCGCGGGTCGGCCAGCAGCTCGGGCGCGACATGCGACGCGACCAGCGTGACCTCGTAGTTTTCGGCCAGCGCCGCGCGCGCGATTTCGTAATTGACGCGGCCCTGCCCGTCGTTATGTCGCACGACGTGCGTGACGATCGCGATTCTCAATGGTCGCCTCCCCGTGAACGCGCGGCGGCCAGTTGGCGCTGCGCCTTCTGCCAGTGCGCCGCGGATAGAATTGAAAAAATGGCCGTGAACAGCAGCAGGCCGCCCGTGCCGATCAGCGAGTTCGTGAATACGAGCATCGCGAATACCGACAGGCACAGGCTCAGGCATGCGCCGACGAACTTGTCCTTGCGCAATTTGAACGCCGCGCGCAACGTGCGGGCGAGCAGCATCACGACACCCGACAGGTACAGCAGCGTGCCGGGCCAGCCGAGCACGAACGGCACGTTCATCACGCCGCTGTCGAAGCTGCCGTACTTGCCGAGCTCGCCGCTGTCGCTCGACAGCTTGGTGGACGCGCCGGTCGCGCCCATCCCTTCGCCGGCGACGTCGGTGAACGCCGTTTGCGCGAAGGTCGCGTAGAACTTGTTGCGGTCGTCGTAGCTGCGGTCGTCCTTCAGGTTCGTGATCGACTGCAGACGCTGTCCGAGCCGGTCGGCCACCGGCCCGACGGTCAGGAGCGGCACGCAGAGCCCGACCAGCACGACACCGCTGATCAGGATCCGCATCCGCACGCGGTTGCTCGACTGCACGAGCTGGATCGCGAGCGCGATCACCCAGCCGCCCCAGGTCGAGCGCACGAGACACAGCGCGAACGACACGAAACCGGCGGCGCCCGCGAACCAGCGGACCTTCTGCGGTGCCGCGAACACGAACACCAGCGCGCCCATGATCGCGAACGCGAACGGCCCCGACGAGTTCATCGTGCTGAATACCCGCACGCCGTACGGCACCGGCTCGCCCTGCGAACCCATGTCCGAGCCGATCATCCACAGCACGTCCCACTGTGGCATCACGAAGTACTGCACGACCCCGTACACGCCCATCACGAGCATGCCCCACATGAACGTGGACAGCAGCACGTCGCGGTACTCGGGATAGTCGCGCGAGTTGACCATGATGTGAAAGCCGATCAGCACCGGGTACACCCAGTTCGCGAGGTCGTACGTCGCGGCCATCACGCCGCTCGACACGATCCCGACCAGATACGCATACGTCAGCCCGAACAGCATCAGCAGCACGGGAATCCCGCGCCGCTGGGCGAGCACGCGGTAATGCCTGAGCAGCCCGAACCCGGCGATCATCGTCACCGCGAGCGGCGCGACCTGGATCAGGCTCGTCGGCGTGAACGCGCCCTTCGACCAGTCGGCGAGACGCCGCACTTCGGGGCTCAGGAACCACACCCACCACATGAAGCCGACGTAGCGCGCCGGGCTCTTGAAATACAGCCAGATGCCGACCGCGATGGCCAGCACCGGAAACGCGAGCGTCAGCACCTTGCCCTGGTGAATGGCGATCAGCGCGGCGGTGAACGTCCACAGCCCGGCCTGCCCGACCCAGTGCTTCGGTTCGGGTAACCGGCGGCGGTTGCGCGACGGTGCGCGTTCGGCGGCAATCGTACTCATCGATCCGCTCTCACCGCGACGACGGGCGCGAATCCGCGAGCGGCATCGCGAGACCGGCGGCCGCCGGCGTGCGACGCCGGCGCAGCATGTCGCCCGTGATCCGCACGTGCTGTTCGGCGAACGCCTGCGTGGTCAGGTCGCGCTCGCGCAGGCATGCGGCCGCGGCGCGCGCGCACTCGAGCGCGGCGACCGGATCGGCCACGAAGCGATCGGCGGCCTGGCGCATCGCCTGTGCGTCGAACGCCGGCACGTAGGCGGCCGTGTCATGCGGGAAGTAGTCGCTGAGCCCGCCGACGTCGGACACGATCATCGGCTTGCCGACCGCCGCCGCCTCGAGCATCACGGTGATGCCCGACGCGTGGAAGTTCGGTCGCAGCGGCACGACGATCACGTCGGCCCATGCGTACAACTCGTGCTGCTTCGCGAGGCCCGATGCCGAGCCGATCTTCACGTTCGGCGCATGCCACTCGCGCGGCACGCGGCGGCGCGTCGCGAGCCGCACGTCGTAGCGCTCGTCGCCGCCAAACGCGGCGAGGAACGTGCGCCAGTCACGGTCGCGGTCGTTGCCGATCGCGGCGATCCGCAGCGGCCGGTTCGGCTGCCATTGCCGCGGTTCGGTCGGCGGGAAATCCTGCGTGTTCAGCCCGTAGTAGACGAACTCGGCTTCGCGCCCGAGATAGCGGCGGCACAGCTCGGCGTTGTCGCGGGCGAGCGTCGTCAGCGCGTCGGCGCGCGCGAGCAGCTTGCGGTACAGCCAGCGGCGCGGGCCGCCGAACGTGGTCCACTTGTCGAACAGCCAGACGCTCTGCGCGAGCAGCAGCGGGCGCTTGCCCCGTGCGCCGGCGAGCTTCAGGATCAGTGCGGCGGCAAGATGCTCCTGCTCCGTGTGCGTCCAGATCACGTCGGTGGCCAGCAGCGCGGCGCGATTGCGCCACGCGTGCATGACGTCGAAGCCGAGCGTCGCCTTCAGCGCACGGCGTGCGAGGCTCGCGACACGGTTCTCGCGCCGGTCCTGCGAATAGGTCAGCCGGAACTCGTCGGATTCCGCGTGGTGATAGCCGTACAGGCAGCCGATGTTCTCGCCTTTCCGGTAGGTACGCGGATCGGCGCCGTAAAACAGGTGGACGTGAACTTTCGTGGCAGTCATGCAAGCCCTCCGGGGGTAGCTGTGCGCGATGCGCGCAGCCCGTTCAAGACGTCACCGGCGGCATCGCCGCACGATGGGGGGCAAGGTTCGCGCGGCGCGCATCGCGTGCGCCGCGGCGCACCGCGCGCCAGTGCTCGCGCACGCGGTCGCGCCGCGCGGTATGCAGCGAGAGCAGCACGTGCGCGAAGCCCGGATAGACGCGCGTGCCGACCAGCGTCCACCACCACCACGCGATCTCGCGCCGCATCAGCGGCAGATGCTCGCGCAGGATCAGGTGCAGGTTGTACGCGCCGTTGCTGATCGCATTCAGCGACGCGGCATCGCGCCGGTCGTCGTCGAAACGTTCGGCCGGAAAATGATCGACCGCGATCGCCGGGTCGTAGACGAGCTTCCAGCCTTCGCGCTGCACGTGCATGCTGAAACCCATGTCGTTGTGCACCTGCGCGCCGGCGCCGCGCAGTCGCGTATCGAAGCGCAGTCGCTCGATCGCGGCGCGGCGGTAGCTCATGTTCGCGCCTTTCAGCATGTCGACTTCGCGCGCGCCGCCGACGCCAAGGTGATGGTTGCCGATGATCTTGCCGGACAGCGTGAGCTGGCCGACGAGCTCGCGCGATTCGTCGAGCACGCGGCCCTTCTCGTGCACCCAGTCGCGGCCGCCGACCGCACCGACGCGCGGATCGGCCAGGAACACGGCTTCGACGCGCGCGAGCCAGTCGGCGTGCGGCGCCGCGTCGTCGTCGGTGATCGCGACGATGTCACCGGTCGCCGAGTCGAGCCCCTTGTTCAGCGCGGCGACCTGCCCCGGCACGTCGACGGGCACGATCCGCAGTGGCAGCATGCCGCCGACCGACGGATCGGCAAGGCGCTCGTGCGTGGCATCGTCCTCCGGGCGCGCGACGACGATCACCTCGTCGGGCAGCCGCTGCTGCCGCTGCAGCGCCAGCAGGCAGCGCGCGAGGTCGGCGGGACGCCGGTAGGTCGGAACGAGCACGGAAATTTTCATCGGGGGGGGTCTCCAGTCGGCCGGGGCGGTGCCGCTCGCACCGGCCCGGTGTCGTGAAATGCGATCAAGCGCTCAGGTATTCGTGGACGGCCGCATAGCCGCGGCCGTAGCCGCGCGCCTTCGGCGGCACGCCGTTGAAGATCCCGCCTTCCAGATCGACGCCCGCGGTACGCAGGCGCTTGATCGCGTCGGTGATCTCGCCTTCCGTATGCATGCCCGAGCGCAGCACCAGGAAGGTCGCGCCGGCCATGCGGCCGATGATGGTCGCGTCGGTCACCGCCAGTACCGGCGGCGAGTCGATCAGCACGACGTCGTAGCGCTTGCCGAGCCCTTCGAGGTATTGCGGCAGGCGCGTCGACATCAGCAGTTCCGACGGGTTCGGCGGGCGCGTACCGGCCGAGATGAACGACAGGCCCTGGACCGGCGTCTCGCGGATCGCCTCCTCGAGCGGCGACTGATCGCTCAGCAGCTCGGACAGGCCCGGCTGCGCGGTGAGGCCGAAGTAGCGGTCGAGCATCCCGCGGCGCATGTCGGCGTCGATCAGCAGCACGCGCTTGCCCGAATGCGCGAGCAGCACCGCGAGGTTGACCGTCAGGAAGCTCTTGCCGATGCCCGGCGTCGGGCCGGTCAGCACGACCACGCGGTTCTTCGCGTCCATCATCGCGAACTGCATCGCGGTGCGCAGGCTGCGCATGCTTTCGACGCTCAAGTCCTTCGGACGCAGGCTCGCGAGGATCGGCCGCGCGCGGCCGCCGCCCTTCTCGGCCATGGCGTCGAGCTTCACCTGCTCGGCGCTTTGCGGCACCAGCCCGTACAGCGGCAGGTTGAACGTGCGCTCGACGCGGTCCGGATCCTCGATGCCCTGGAACAGGTTGCGGCGCAGGAACACGATGCCGGTGCCGAGGATCAGCCCGAGGAACACCGCCGCCGACAGGATCAGCACCTTCTTCGGCTTGACCGGATCGCCCGGGCGCAGCGCCGAATCGAGGAGGTGGATGTTGCCGCCCGTGCCGGCCTTCTGCACCGACAGTTCCTGCACGCGGTTCAGCAGCAGCACGTAGATGTCCTCGGCGACCTTCGCGTCACGCTGGAGCTGGACGGCCTTCACTTCGGTCGCCGGCAGGCTGCGGAAGCGGTTGCTGAACTTGTCCTTCTCGCCCTGCAGCTCCGCGAGCTGCTGCTTCGCGGCGATCACCATCGGGTGCGAATCGGTGAAGCGCTGCGCGAGCGACGCGAGCTGCAGGCGCTGGGCGGCGATCTGCTGCTCGTACTGCACGCTGCCCTCGAGGTAGACCTTCGCCTCGTCGCTCGCGTTGATCGAGCCGGACGTGCGCTGATACTGCGTCAGCGCGGCTTCCGCGCGCTCGAGGTCGGACTTCAGGCGCGGTTCCTCGCCCTTCAGGAAGTCGAGCATCTTGGTCGCCTCGGCCTGCTTCGCGATCACGTGCTGGTTCAGGTACGACTGCGCGAGCGCGTTCGCGATCGCGGCGGTCTGGTCCGGGTCCTTGCCTTCGAGCGAGATCTGCACGACGCCCGTCTGCTTGCCCTGCTCGGTCACCTGGATGCCGGACTGGAAGCCGGCGATCGCGTCGAGATCGTTGTAGCGGACCACCGTGAATTGCGTGCCCGGACGCGCGACGAGCTTCTGCACGAGCAGCGTCACGCCGCCTGCCTGCTCCGATTCGCCGACACGGCCCGACAGAAGACGGTTGCCGTTCTGGTCGACCAGCGTGTAGGTGCCGTTCGGGCCAGCCGTCAGCGTCAGCTTCTTGCCTTCGAGCGCGGGCACGACGTTGATCGTGTCGATGTCGGCGATTTCGCCGCCCCACGCGTACGACCGCAGGCCGAACCAGGCGCGCGACGGCTCGCCCGGCGTCGCGACGCGCGCGGCCAGGCTGCCAAGCACCGGCAGCGCCTTCGGCACGACCGAGAAGTTCAGCTTGAACTGCTCGACGACCGGTGCGACGACGCCGCGGCTCTTGATGATCTCGATTTCCGCATCGGTCGGCGCCTGCTGCGGACCGCTGTTGATCATCGCGCCCGTCTGCGTCTGCGTGAGCGCCTGCGACGTGTTGTCGTTGCCCTCGACCCGCACGTGCACGTCGGCCTGATAGACCGGCTTCGCGACGTAGCAATAGAGGCCGGCGAACGCGATGACGGTCACCGCGATGCCGAACAGCAGCCAGATGTCGTCCATGAGCACCTGGAGCAGCTGGCCGAGGACGACGTCCTCTTCCTCGGTTTTCGCGGTCAGATCCGCGTATGAGTGTTTCGCTTGCGTGTTCACCATTCGTTCCCGCTTGAGTGGTGCCGGGGCGGAGGCGCCGCCCCGGCGGGCTATCAGCGCGTGATTTGCCGCATGAAGAAGATCGTCTGGATCGTCGGCAACACCTGCTGCAGCACGCGGTTGAACTGCACCGAGCCGGCCGTGCTGACGTAGACGACGTCGAGCGGCTGGAGCGGGAAGCGGCTCGACAGCATCAGCGCATCCGGCTGCGTCATGTCGAGACGGAACACTTCCGGCTTCGTCGGGTTGTCATGCATCCCGCGCATCACGTAGATCTTGCGCGGGTTCGCATCGGTGTCGAGGATGCCGCCGCCGGACGTCAGCGCATCGGCGAGGGTCAACCTGCCCTTGAGCATCGGCACGGTGACCGGCGTCTTGACCTCGCCCATGATGAACACGCGGCTGTCGCTGCGGTCCGGCACGTTGATGATGTCGCCCGGTTGCAGCATCACGTTCTGCTTCACTTCGCCGCGATCGAGCACGCCGTTCGCGTCGAGCGTGTAGAGCTTGCCGTCGCGCGTCAGGCGCACGCGCTGCAGGTCGGCCTCGTTGGTCGAGCCGCCCGAGCGCGAGATCGCGTCGACGAGCGTCAGCGGCACGTCGCTCACCGCGAGCGGGCCCGGCTGCTTCACCTCGCCCGTCACCTGAACCTTCTGGCTGCGGAACGACAGCACGCGCACGTCGAGCTGCGGATTCTTCACGTAGCGCGCGAGGGTGGTCGCCATCTCCTGGCGGATCTGCGCGATCGTCTTGCCGGCCACGTGGATACGGCCGACGAACGGGAAGAAGATCGTGCCGTCGGCGGCCACGGTCTGGCCGTACGGATCGGCCTGGCCCGGCAGCGCGGTCGTATACGGCTGCTGCAGCGCGCCCGCGACCGTCTGCGTCGTGTTGCCGCCGCTCGAGAACGACTGGCCCTGCGGCGTCGTCAGCTCGGGGTGATCCCACACCGTGACGCCGAGGATGTCCTGCGGGCCGACGCGGTACACGTATTGCGACGGATCGGTGTAACGGCCCGGCGGCAGCGGGTGCTCGACCTGCTGCTTCTGCAGCTGATCCATCACCAGCTTCGCGTCGATGTAATGAACCGGATAGGTTTCGGCCTGGCCTTGGCGGCCTTCGTCCTTCAGGTTCGACGAGTCGAGATAGTTGCCGGGCGCGGTCGCGCAGGCCGACAGGAATGTCGTCAGTGCGACGGCAAGCGCCAGCGGGCGCATGGGACGTTTCAGCATAGTTTTTGCAGCCATCCTTGAACCAGACGTTCGATCAATGAGTAGCTCTCGCGATAGTCGGCCTCCGGGCCGCCATGCGGATCCGCGATCTCGGCGTCCTCCCACTTGCCCAGCAGGTGGACCTTGCCGCGCGCGAACGGATCGACCGATTCGACGGCCTTGATCTGTTCGCGCTCGCTGACGAGAATCAGGTCGGCGTCGCGCACGATCCGGCGCGACAGCCGCCGCGACCGGTGCGTCGTCGCATCGACGCCGCGCTCGGCGAGCAGTTGCCGCATCACCGGATCGATGCCGTCGCCATCGTTCGCCCGTACGCCGGCGGAGTGGAACGTCACGCGCGGGCCGCCACGCGACGCCGCGTGCGACCTGAACAGCATTTCCGCCGCCGGGCTGCGGCAGACGTTCGCGTGACAGACGATCAGGATGTTCCGGAACATGGCGTCTCGAATCGGGTTACGGGTAACGGTGACGCGCGGATCAAGCGTTCGCGCGCGCGGCGCCCGGCACGCGGGCGGTGACGGCCTGGCGCGAGCCGGGGCGGCCGATCGGGTGGTATTCGATGCCCTGCTCGCTCATCGTCTCCGGCTCGTACAGGTTGCGGCCGTCGAAGATCACCGGCGACTTCCACAGGCGGCCGAGCGCGACGAAGTCGGGGCTCTTGAAGATCTTCCATTCGGTGACGATCACGAGCGCATCGGCATCGCGCGCGGCCTGCGCCTCGTCGTCGACGAAGGTGAGGCGCTCGAGCCAGCTCGGGTGATTCGCGAGATCGAGTGCGAGCACGCGGCGCGCTTCCTGCTGCGCGACCGGGTCGTACGCCGCGATGCGCGCGCCGCGCGACAGCAGCTCGGCGATCAGCTCGCGGCTCGGCGCTTCGCGCATGTCGTCGGTGTTCGGCTTGAATGCCAGGCCCCAGATCGCGAACGTGCGGCCCGTCAGGTCCTCGCCGAAGCGCGCGACGATCTTGTCGGCGAGCACGCGCTTTTGCGTCGCGTTGACCGACGACACGGCCTTCAGGATCTGCAGCGACTGGCCGTGCTCGTCGGCGGTGCGGATCAGCGCCTCGACGTCCTTCGGGAAGCACGAGCCGCCGTAGCCGCAGCCCGCATAGAGGAAGTGATAGCCGATGCGCGGATCGGAGCCGATCCCGCGGCGCACGGCCTCGATGTCCGCGCCGAAGCGGTCGGCCAGGTTCGCGAGCTCGTTCATGAACGAAATGCGCGTCGCGAGCATCGCGTTCGCCGCGTATTTGGTGAATTCCGCCGAGCGCACGTCCATGTACAGCGTGCGTTCGTGGTTGCGGTTGAACGGTGCGTAGAGCTTCTTCATCAGCTCGCGTGCGCGCTCGCCCGGCACGTCGTCGTCGCAGCCGATCACGATGCGGTCCGGCCGCGTGAAATCGTCGACCGCCGCGCCTTCCTTCAGGAATTCCGGATTCGACACGACCGAGAACATCGGGTCGTCGCCGCGCTTCGCGAGTTCATCGGCCACCGCCGCGCGCACGCGCTCGGCCGTGCCGACCGGGACCGTCGACTTGTCGACGATCACCTTGAAGCCCTTCATGTAGCGGCCGATGTTGCGCGCCGCCGCGAGCACGTACTGCAGGTCGGCCGAGCCGTCCTCGTCGGGCGGCGTGCCGACCGCGATGAACTGCACGTCGCCGTGCGCGACCGCTGCCTCGATGTCGGTCGAGAAGCGCAAGCGGCCCGCCGCGCGGTTGCGCGCGATGACTTCCTTGAGGCCCGGCTCGTGGATCGGCACGCCGCCGTTGTTCAGGACGTCGATCTTCGCCTGATCGACGTCGAGACAGAACACGTCGTGCCCGATGTCGGCGAGACAGGCGCCGGTGACAAGACCTACGTAACCGCTGCCGATGATAGTCAGATTCATGATGTGTCGGACCTCGTGACCAATGATTCGAAATTCGTAAAACCGGAGTGTCTGTGCGGCGACGCCGCGTCAGTAAGCGTTGCTGCCGGCGAAGCCTTTCCAGAGCGTCAGCACGACGATCTTGATGTCGAGCCAGAACGACCAGTTCTGCATGTAGTACAGATCGAGCTTCACGCGTCCCATCATCTTCTCGATCTGGTCGGTCTCGCCGCGAAAGCCGTTGATCTGCGCCCAGCCGGTGATGCCCGGCTTGATCCGGTAGCGGAACATGTAGCCCTTCACCAGATCCTTGTAGATGTCGTCGTGCGCGAGCGCATGAGGCCGCGGGCCGACGACCGACATCTCGCCCTTCAGCACGTTGATGAACTGCGGCAGTTCGTCGAGGCTCGTGCGGCGCAGGAAGCGGCCGACCGACGTCACGCGCGTATCGTTCTTCGTCGCCTGCGTGACCTGCCCCGCGACTTCCTGATGCACCTTCATCGAGCGGAACTTGTAGATCTCGAACTCGTGCCCGTCGATCCCCTTGCGCTTCTGGCGGAAGAACACCGGCCCGCGCGACGTGAACTTGATCAGGCAGGCAATCAGCACCATCACCGGCGCGAGTGCCGTGAGCGCCGCCAGCGCGAACAGCCGGTCGAACACGAACTTCGGCAGGATCCGCACGTCGGTGATCGGCGACGCCGCGAGGTTGATCGCCGGCACGCCGAGCACCTCGACCACTTCCTGGTTGAAGAACGACAGCGTGCGCACGTCCGGAATGAAACGGATATTCACGAAGTCGTGGCGGAACACCGTCACGATCTGGTGAATCCGGCGCTCCTCCGTGATCGGCAGCGTGAGCCACAGCTCGCTGATCGCGCGGCTGCGCACCAGCCACACCAGCGATTCGAACTGCCGCTCGATGCGCACGTCGTCGAGCGCGACTTCGCCCGGCGCTTCACTTTCATCGAATACGCACACCGGGTTGAAGCCTGCTTCCGGCCGCGCCCGCATCTGCGCGATCAGCCGCCGCGCCGCCGGCGTACCGCCGACGATCGCGACCGCCTTCAGGTTGTAGCCACCGCGGCGCAGTTGTCGCAGCACGACGTGCACGCAAGCCTTCGAGCCGGCGAGCAGCACCATCGTCACGACCGCCCAGTAACCCAGCCACAGCCGCGACAGGTCGCCCGACTGGTGAAAGCTGAAGCTCATCAGGATGCCCGCGAGCTCGACCACCAGCCACGCGAACGCAACGCGCCCCACCAGCCCGACGAGACGCTTGCCGCGCCACGACTGGTAAATGCCGATCGCCGGAAAGAACACGACGACCAGCAGGCAGTCGAACAGCACCGTCGTGCGCTGCAGGTCGTTGAGCCAGATGCTGCCGCCGTGCAGCGCGGCGGCGATCAACGCCCCCAACACGACCATCGCAATATCGATGACTCTCGCCAGCACGCTCAACATGTCTGCTTCCTCTTTGAACAGGCGTTTGCCGAACAGCTCCTTGCGCAGCCCGTGCCGCACATTCGATTCAAACGTTGCATGACGCTATTGAAGCGGTAAGAAAATCCCTCCTCAAGCGCACAAGTATTTCGAAAAATAATCGGAAATTCTTGCCGCGGCATTCTTGAATTAAATCGGCACGTTTTCCCGAATCGATCGCGAATCGGGATTTTTTCGATAACTTTACGGCTCCCGCCAGCTCCTTGCGGGAAGGCGCTCCAGCGCGATTCGCCGAATTATTTTTTTATTTTTTTATTTGCATCGGATGCTATCGCGGAAAATTCTCCCGGATACGTGCGCGACGAATATCGTGCAAAACGCCCGGTTTTATTGTCGATTTACTTCATGCTACAAACAGGCACTGACTTCAATCGAGGAGAGTGTCATCATGAATGCTCCGGCCGTGGCAGCCGATACGCGCCCTTCTTCTTCCGCCGCAACCGACGCCGGGTTGCGCGTCGCGGTGCAGCCGGTGATCCTTGCCGGCGGTTCGGGCACGCGTCTGTGGCCGATGTCGCGCGAACACTATCCGAAGCAGCTGATCGGCCTGCTCGGCGATCATTCGCTGCTGCAATCCACCGCGCTGCGGCTCGACGGCCTCGCGACCAGTCATCCGCTGAACGACGACGTGCTAATCGTGTGCGGCGAGGATCACCGCTTCACGACCGCCGAACAACTGCGCCTGACCGGCAAGCGTGCGGCGATCATGCTCGAGCCGCTCGGTCGCGACACCGCGCCCGCGCTGACGCTCGCCGCGCTGCGGATCGTCGCCGGCGGCGGCGATGCCGTGATGACGGTGATGCCGGCCGACCACGCGGTGGCCGACCAGGCGCGCTTTCATGCGGCCGTCGCGGCCGGCGTGCACTGCGCGGCCCAGGGCAAGATCGCGACGATGGGCATCGTGCCGGGCCGCGCCGAAACGGGCTACGGCTACATCCGCGTCGGCGCGCCGCTCGGCGACGCCGCCACCGGCAACCTCGACGTGCGCCGTCTCGACCGCTTCGTCGAGAAGCCGCATCTCGAACTTGCGCAGCAGTACGTCGCATCCGGCGAATACTGGTGGAACAGCGGGATCTTCATCGTGCGCGCGTCGGTGTGGCTGAACGCGATCCGCCAGCTCGAACCCGAGATCCACGCAGCCTGCGAGCAGGCCGTCGCACGCGGCAAGGACGACGGCGACTTCTTCCGCGTCGACCGTGACGCGTTCGCCGCGTCGCCGTCGAACTCGATCGACTACGCGGTGATGGAGCGGCTCGTGAACCTGCCGCAGCTGTGCGAAAGCGTCGTCGTGCCGCTCGACGCGGGCTGGTCGGACGTCGGCTCGTGGGACGCGATCTGGCAGATCCTGCCGAAGGACGATGCCGAGAACGTCGGCCGCGGCCACGTGCTGTTCGAGAACGCCGAATCGACCTTCGCGCATTCGGAAAGCCGGCTCGTCGCGTGCGTCGGCACGCAGAATCTCGTCGTCGTCGAAACGCCCGACGCCGTGCTCGTCGCCGACAAGTCCTGCGTGCAGGACGTGAAGAAGATCGTCGGGCGCATCAAGGCCGAACGCGGCGCGGAAGCGACCGATCACCGCAAGGTCCATCGCCCGTGGGGCCACTACGACTCGGTCGACATGGGCGAGCGCTTCCAGGTGAAACGCATCGTCGTGAAGCCGGGCGCGCGACTGTCGCTGCAGATGCACCACCACCGCGCCGAGCACTGGATCGTCGTGCGCGGCACCGCGCGCATCACGCGCGGCGACGAAACCTTCCTGCTGTCCGAAAACGAATCGACGTACATCCCGCTCGGCGTGTCGCACCGTCTCGAGAACCCGGGCAAGATGCCGCTCGAGCTGATCGAAGTGCAGTCGGGCGCGTACCTCGGCGAGGACGACATCGTCCGCTTCGACGATACCTACGGACGCCAGTGACGCAACGCCTGCCGGACGCACCGTCGCGACGGTGCGTCCGGCATCACGGGCATGGAGGAGACAAAAAACAACGCGCGGGTGCCGTGACGTACGGCAACCCGCGCGTTTTCGTTCGGACGACGCTCAACCTACGCGGTATGCGTATTCGCGGCGGTCCGACTGCACCGGGTCATTGCGGCCCTCGGATAGCGTACCCGCGCGACGCTCGGCGATGAAGCGCTTGATGTCCGACTCGGCACGCGCCAGCGCGGACAGGCCGGCCAGCACTTCGCCTTGCGGCGCACGCACCGGTTCGTCGCTCGCACCATGGCGATCGATCCACTGACGCGCCCAGTCGAGCGCGTACTGCTCCGCTTCCTCCGCATCGGTGAAGCGCGGGCCGATCAGGCCCGAGCGCTCGACGCGCCGGTCGTCCTGCGTGATCTCGGCCCATGCGCGGTACATCAGGTTCTGCACCGGCTGCGCAATGCCGCAGATCGTATAGCCGCGGTATTCGTCGACTTGCGGCTCGGCCGCGGCGAAGCTCGCGGCGGACGGACGCCCGTGACGCAGCCCGGCGGGCTGCGCGCCCGGCACCGCGAACGACGAACCGGACGACGCGTCGGCGTCGGCCTTCGACATCGCGGCCAGCGTCGCGCCCTCGCCATCCCAAACGTTTGCCTGCGCGACCGGCAGTTGCCACGACTCGGGGTTCTGCCAGAACACGCCGCGCAGACGGTCGTTGTCGGGCACGGGCTCGGCACGGCATGCCGGCGCGACCGGCACCGGCGGCGGCGGCACATACGCGAACGTGCGCCCGCTGAACTGGGTCAGCACGTCGATCATCTGCAGCAGCGTGCCGTTCGCGAGCCACTCCTCGTAGCGGCGGCGGCACGTCGGCCCGGACGGATAGCGTCCGGGCAGTTTGGACCACGCCTCGCCGGTCGTGAGGATCCAGAGGACCGCATTGGCGACGACGCGCGGTTCGGCACGTGGACGGCCGCGACGGTTCAGCCGGATGGGTTCATCGGCGATCAGCGTTGAAAGACGAAACCACTCTTCATCGTTAAGCTCATCGAAGAACATAGTTGATTTCTCCACACAGCCAGGCCGGGGCTGCGATTGTCGGCGCCGTCGTCACGCATCGCGTCACGGGGCGGCCCGGTTGCACATTATGGTTATCCGATTCTTGTGCATGCCGGCGCGACACCGCACTTTCACGGTGCCGCCATTCCCGGCAATGGCGCACAAATCTCGGTCTCACTCCAATGTGGGAATTTTTGTGCACGAAGCATACCATCCTCAGGGTTTATCTCAATATGACAATGACTTAATGTTACGCACTGAAACAACCTGCCATGGATGCGCAATCCATTTACGCTTGAATTTTTTTACACGATCGTTATGCGAGACGCTGGGAAGCCCCGTCTGACGGGGCTCCGCGGGGTGCATGCGAACACTGGCCAGCGGGCCTCCCAAGGTGTTCAGACCCTTACCGGTAACAATCCCGGGAATTGCCGCTCAAAATCGGTAAATCAGGGAAAAATTCGTAACAAGATATTCACGGATCGGTAAATCGTTCAAATTCCACTGAACTGAATTTTCTCCGCGCACAATCTTTTTATTGTTTATCGGCGAGTAATGAAAGCGATCGGACGCGCGATGCACATTGTTTCCCGGCATGCAAGCGTTGACGGGTTTGTTACATCCTCCACGTAACGGGCGGCCGACAGCGGCGGCGCGCCGCGTTTCGGGTCGGAACAGCGGCCAATCTGTGCGACAAGGAGAGCGGGATCCGGGCGCGCGTCAGCGCAGATCGCCTGCCAGCGACGCAGCCACGTCCGCCGCGATGCGTTGCGGCGGCATCGTATAGGCCGGGTGATCGCAGCCGATCGACAGCGTCGCGCCATCCTTGAGCGCCACGCGCATCGGCCCGCTCAATTCGAAGCGCACGAAATGCACGGCCGAGGTCTTCTCCGCGTTGTCGCGGTCGAGGTCCTCGTCGGCGATCGCATAGACGTCAGGATGCCCGTCGACCCGCAAGTACACGCGATCCTCGACGCCGATCAGCCGCGCGAGTGCCGCCCGCCGCTCGGCCTCGTGCTCGTATTCGATCTGCAGCGTCGCCTTCAGGTTGGTACCGTCAGGCACGAGCGGCAGATAGGCTTCCAGTTCGCCTTCGATGCCGGCCTCGTCGAAGATCTTCTCGATGTGCAGCATTTCCTGGATCTGATAGCGGATCGTGGTCTCGTCCTCGAACAGGAAGCGCAGATGGTTGCCGAGCGCCACCGCGCGGCGGCGCTTGTGCGCGACGAGCCGCGCGTGTTCGGTCTTGCGGATCTTCGCGTACGCTTCGAGCGTCAGCAGCGAGTCGCGGGTCAGCGTCATGGGATGTCCTCGGATAGCGTGGATATCTTCGTGGAGCGGCCGGTTCAGATGCCGTACGCGCGACGCAGCAGCGTCAGCGGATGCGCGAGCGGCGCGGCGGGCAACCCTTTCTCGTCGATGCCCTGCACGATGTGATGGCCGGCGAGCGCGCAATCCGACGACACGACATCCGGCTTCGGCTCGGCCATCGCCTTGAATACCGGCGTGCCGATCCGCATCGCGTCCGCATGGAAGGCCTTCTTCACGCCGAACGTGCCCGCGTGCCCCGAACAGCGCTCGACGACGTTGACGCGCGTATCGGGCACGAGCGACAGCGTGTCGGCCGTCTTGCGGCCGATGTTCTGCACGCGCGCGTGGCACGGCACGTGATACGACACGGTGCCGAGTCCCTGCTTGAAATCGGTCTTCAGCAAACCGTCGCGATGCCGCGCGATCACGTATTCGAACGGATCCCAGAATGCATCGGCCACCGCGCGCACGGCTTCGTCGCCGGGGAACATCAGCGGCAGTTCGCTCTTGTACATCAGCACGCAGCTCGGGATCGCGCCGATCAGCGCATAGCCTTCGCGCGCATAGCGCTCCAGCACCGGCACGTTCACGGCCTTCTTCGCGGCGACGCCCGCGAGGTTGCCCTGCTCGAGGAGCGGCATCCCGCAGCACGCTTCGCGCGTGACGAGTTCGTACGGGATCTCGTTGTGCGCGAGAATCGCGAGCAGGTCGTGGCCGATACCCGGTTCGTTGAAGTTCACGTAGCACGTCGCGTAGATCGCGACCTTGCCGGGCGTGCGTTCGCCGTCACGGACCGGCGGGCCGTCCGAGCGCTTAGCGGCGCGCCGGAACTTGCGCGGCGCGAACTCCGGCAGCCATGCGTTGCGATCGACGCCGAGCGCCGCTTCGAGCGCGTGGCGCGCGGGCGGCGTGCGATTCACCGCGTTCACCGTCTGCGTGACGATCGGAATGCCCGCGAAATAGCCGAGCGCGTCGGTGTTCGACAGCACCTTGTCGCGCAACGGCGCTTCGCCGCGCTGGTAGCGCGCGGCCTTCGCGCGCAGCATCAGGTGCGGGAAGTCGACGTTCCAGGCGTGCGGCGGCACGTACGGGCATTTCGTCATGTAGCAGAGGTCGCACAGGTAGCACTGGTCGACGACCTTGCCGAACGCGTCCTTCGGCACTTCCTCGATGTCGCCCATCGGCGTGTGGTCGACGAGATCGAACAGCGTGGGAAACGCGCCGCACAACGACACGCAGCGCCGACACCCCGCGCAGATGTCGAACACGCGCGTCATTTCCGCATCGATCGCGGCCTGGTCGTAGAACGCTTCAGACTGCCAGTCGAGCGGATGCCGGGTCGGGGCTTCGAGACTGCCTTCCTTGTGGGGCATGAGGCGCTCCAGCGTGGCGCGCATGCGCGCGGACGCGCCGCCCGCGCGGCGCGGGCAGCGATCAACGCACGGCCGGCCGCGGGACATGCCCGGCCGGGCCGTGCAGCCTTGGCGGAGCCCGCGTCAGTCGACGAGCGCGTCCAGCGCCTTCGTATAGCGGTTCGCGTGGCTGCGTTCGGCCTTCGCGAGCGTCTCGAACCAGTTCGCGATTTCGTCGAAGCCTTCGTCGCGCGCCGTCTTCGCCATGCCCGGATACATGTCGGTGTATTCGTGCGTCTCGCCGGCGATCGCCGATTCGAGGTTCAGCCGCGACGAGCCGAACGGCAGACCCGTCGCCGGATCGCCGACTGCTTCGAGGTATTCGAGGTGACCGTGCGCATGGCCCGTTTCGCCTTCGGCAGTCGAGCGGAACAGCGCGGCGACGTCGTTCTGGCCTTCGACGTCGGCCTTCGAAGCGAAATACAGATAGCGCCGGTTCGCTTGCGATTCGCCCGCGAATGCGAACTTCAGATTCTCTTCGGTCTTGCTGCCCTTGAGTTGAGCCATTTGCGCCTCCGTTCGAGTCGGCGCGGTCGCGTGCGAAGCCGGACCGACGATGTATGTGGGGAACGATGCGTACGCCGGACGCGCACGCTTCGTGCCTTTTAATCTAGGCGCTGGCGTTCGCATCCCCCAATAGGCTTTTTCAATCCGCGTGATAGCGGAAGGCGGGAATGAGGGACGGTTGACGGGGGGAGACGGGCCGAGGCCGGGGCCGCGTTGCGCTCGATGTTCGATGTGCGGCGCTCGGCGCTCGATGCGACGCCCGGTGATGCATTCACACCGGCGTCGCTCGTCATGCGTCATGCGTCCGTCGCGCGCTTCAGCAGCAATTCCCTTTCGCGTTCGTTGCGGGTCAATTCCGCCGCCCGGCGGAACTCGACCTTCGCCTCGTCGGCGCGGCCGAGCTTTGCGAGCAGGTCGCCGCGCACGCTCGGCAACCAGTGATAGCGCGCGAGCGCCGGATCGTCGCGCAGCACGTCGACGATTTCCAGCGCCGCGGCAGGCCCGAACGCCATCCCCACCGCCACCGCGCGGTTCAGTTCGACGACCGGCGACGGCGCGACTTCGGCGAGCGCGTCGTACAGCGCGACGATCTGCGCCCAGTCCGTATCCGACGCGTGCCGCGCGCGTGCATGGCACGCCGCCAGCGCGGCCTGCAGCGCATACGGGCCACGCACGCCGCCGAGCTTCGTCGCCCGCTCGAGCGCCGCGAGGCCGCGCCGGATCAACAGCGGATCCCAGCGGCCGCGGTCCTGGTCGAGCAGCAGCACGGGCCGCCCCTGCGCATCGGTCCGCGCATGCATGCGCGACGCCTGCAGTTCCATCAGCGCGACGAGCCCGAGCACCTCGCTTTCGTCCGGCACGAGCCCGGCCAGCACGCGGCCGAGACGCAGCGCCTCGTCGCACAGCGCCGGGCGCGTCCAGTCGTCGCCCGCGGTCGCCGCATGGCCTTCGTTGAACACCAGGTAGATCACCTCGAGCACCGACGCGAGCCGCGCGGGCCGTGCGTCGGCGGGCGGCACCTCGAACGGCACGCGCGCCGCCGCGAGGGTGCGCTTCGCGCGTACGATGCGCTGCGCGATCGTCGGCTCGGGCGACAGGAACGCACGCGCGATCTCGCTCGTGGTCAGCCCGCCGAGCAGCCGCAACGTCAGCGCGACACGCGCATCGGTCGACAGCACCGGATGGCAGGACGTGAAGATCAGCCGCAGCAGGTCGTCGCCGATGTCGTCGTCGCGCGCATCGGCGAGCGCGTCCGCGATGTCGGGGACGACGTGCGCTTCGAGCGCGTCCATTTCATGCCCGAGCTGGTCGCGCTTCGCCGCATGCAGCGACTCCTGCCGGACCCGATCGAGCGCGCGTCGCTTCACGGCCGTCATCAGCCACGCGGCCGGGTTGTCGGGCACGCCGTCGACCGGCCAGTGCTCGAGCGCCGCGACGAGCGTGTCCTGCGCGAGTTCCTCGGCCACGCCGACATCGCGTACCACGCGCGCGGCGCGCGCGATGATCTTCGGCGCCTCGATTCGCCAGACCGCTTCGATCGCACGGTGAGTCGCCTCACGCGTCACGACGCGTGCCCCTGCGCGGACGCGTCCTGCGCCACGTACATCAGCTCCCATGCGTGGCCGTCCGGATCGGCGAAGCTGTGGCCGTACATGCCCGGGTATTCCATCGGCGGACGCGGCGTGGTGCCGCCGGCCGCACGCGCCTTCGCGACGACTTCGTCGACTTCGGCGGGGCTTTCGCACGACAGGCACGACAACACCTGCACGTGCGTCGCCGGATCGACGATCGTCTTGTCGGTGAAGGTCTGGAAGAACGGCCGCACGAGCAGCATCGCGAAGATCGTGTCGCTGATCTTCAGGCAGGCGGCCTGATCGTTGGTATAGGCCGGCACGACCTCGAAGCCGAGCGCCTGGTAGAACGTCTTCGCACGCGGCAGGTCGGCTACGGGCAGGTTGATGAAAACCATCTTGTGCATGACGGGTGCTCCCGGTGGGATTGGATTCAGGTGGGCATTCAAGCGGCGTTGTTGCGGCCGACGTGGAGTTCGCGGAACCGCTCGACCGCGTCGCTCGGCGTGAGGTCGTCGAGCTCGAACAACGGCCGCACCTCGATCTCGCAGTCCATCTCCGCGCCGAACGGCGCCGGAAACCGGCGCGTCCATTCGAGCGCCTCGTCGCGCGAGCGCACCTGGATCAGCGTGTAGCCGGCAATCAGCTCCTTCGTCTCCGCGAACGGGCCGTCGACCACCGTGCCCTTGCCGCCGATGTACCGCACACGCCAGCCGCGCGCGCTCGGCCGCAGGCCGTTCGCATCGAGCAGCACGCCGGCCCTGGCCAGTTCCTCGTGATAGACCGTCATCGCCTCGACCAGCCGGTCGTCCGGCAATGCATCGGATTCACTGATGGCGTTCGCCCGGATCATGATCATGAATCGCATCGCTCACTCCTTCATCGGTGGAAAGGGGCGTCCGTTCATCGGCGCCTTATCCGGACGACGGGCGGCAGGCTGCCGAATCGACGTGCCGCGCGACGAATCAGGGTAAACACCGAGGCTCGACCATCACAGGAAGCATGGGCCGACCGCGCGCACTTCGACCGTGCACCATTGCGCGGCCGGGCACTGGCGCGCGATCTCGATCGCTTCGTCGCGCGTGCCGACATCGACGATGAAGAACCCGCCGACCATTTCCTTCACCTCGGCGAACGGGCCGTCGACGAGGCGCGTCTCGCCGTCGCGCACCTGCACGCGCGTCGCGCGTTCCGTGCGCTCCAGCGACTCGACGCCGCGCAGCACGCCACGCGCCTTCAGCGTCTCGGCGAAATCGACCATCCGCGCGTACAGCGCCTGCCCGTCTTCGAGCGTGCGTTCGGCGCGCTGGCCGGTCGGTTCGACAATCAACAGCATGTAGGACATGGAAATCTCCTGTGGAGGCCGTGCGCGCGAGCGTTCGGATCGCAGGCCGGGATGAACACGTCAGATGCGAAGCGTAGCAGCCCCGGCCGGCCCTGCCGTCATCGTTGGCCATTCGGCACTGGCCTGATGGCCAATTCGATCGCGGCACGCGATTTTGCCGTCAAGATGCTTGCCCGAACCTTCGAATTTTCTTCCTGTGGATCGCTCCATGTCACGCCTGCTGCCGCTGCTCGTGCTCTCCGCCGCACCCGCCCTTTGCGCTGCGCCCGCCACCACCGCGCTGCCGGCCGGCGCGGACTGCGGCGGCCCCACCACGGCGATCGCCGACATCCGGCGTCCCGGCGGCCGGTCGCCGCTGGCCGGGCGCACCGCGTCGATCGAAGCGATCGTCACCGCGGCATTCGGCGGCACCGACGGCTTCGGCGGATTCTTCGTCCAGCAGGCGGACGCGCAGCGGCGCCACCGGCCGGGCGTCCCGGAAGGCCTGTTCGTCTACGCGCCGAATGCGCACGCCCGTCCGGGCGAGCGCGTGCACATCACCGGCAGGATCGAGCAGAAGTACGGCCGGACGCAGCTCGCGCTGTCGGGCCACGTGGCCGTCTGCGCGCGCGGGCAGACCGTCACGCCGGCAGCGCTCGTGCTGCCGGTCGACAGCGAGGCCGTATTCGCCGCGCATGAAGGCATGCGGGTGCGCTTTCCGCAAACGCTGACGGTCAGCGATACCTACGAGCTCGGCCGCTACGGCAGCATCGTGCTCAGCCACGGCCGTCTGTACATGCCGACTCACGTGGCCCCGCCGGCCCGCGCCGCCGCGCAGGCGGCGGCCAATGCCCGCAACCGCATCGTGCTCGACGACGGTTCGAACCGCGTGAACCCCGCGACCGCACGCTACCCGCCGCCCGCGCTGAACGCCGCCAACACGCTGCGCGCGGGCTACACGGTGCGCGGCATCGAAGGCGTGCTCGAGAAGCGCTACGGCACGTGGCGACTGCAGCCCGTACCGTCCGCGGCGCCGGTCTTCGACGCCGCGTCGAATCCGCGGACCGAGGCGCCGGCGCGGCATCCGCAGGCCGACGTGCGGGTCGCGTCGTTCAATGTATTCAACTACTTCAACGGCGATGGCGCGGGCGGCGGCTTCGACGATCCGGCCAATCGCGGCGCGAAGACGCCCGCCGCCTTCGCCCGGCAGGAAGCGAAGATCGTCACCGCGCTGCATGCGCTGCGCGCCGACGTGATCGGCCTGATGGAAATCGCGAACAACGGCCACGGCCCCGCAAGCGCCGTACAGCGTCTCGCGGCCCGGCTCGGCAGCGGCTGGCGCGCGGTCGATCCCGGCACGGCACGACTCGGACGCGATGCGATCGCGGTTGCACTGCTGTATGACAGCCGGACGATCGAACCCGTCGGTCGCGCCGCGACCGTCGCACTCGACGGCCGGAATCGCCCGCCGCTCGCGCAGACGTTCCGTCGCATCGGCGGCACCCATGCGTTCACGGTCGCGGTCAATCACCTGAAGTCGAAGAACTGCCCACGGGCGACCGGCCCCGATCTCGACCAGTCGGACGGCCAGGGCTGCTGGAACGCGACGCGCACGCGCGCGGCCGAACGCATCGCCACGTGGCTCGCCACGGTGCCGACCGGCGCCCCGGCCGACGGCGTGCTGCTGATCGGCGACCTGAACAGCTACGCGCAGGAAGACCCGCTGCGCGCGCTCGAATCGCGCGGCTACACGAACCTCGTCGCCCGCTTCGCCGGCAAGGCCGGGTACAGCTATGTGTTCCGCGGCGAAGCGGGCAACCTCGACCACGCACTCGCCACGTCGCCGCTCGCCGCGCGCGTGAAGGCCGTGCATGCCTGGCACATCAACGCCGACGAACCGGTCGCGCTGCAATCCGTGCCCGATTACAAAACCCCGGCGCAACGGGCCGCCTATTACGCACCCGATGCCTATCGCTCGTCGGATCACGATCCCGTCGTCATCGATCTCGCGCTGGACGAAAGCGCCACCTGAACCGCCGCGGGCACAAACCCTGCTCATCGAAACGAATGGCGATTAGTGCAATTGCATCAGCACGACGCGTGCAACGGCACTATTTACCTGACACACCGGGCGACGCCATATTTACCGGACTTTGACGTCGCGCAATGGCTCGCCGCGTCGCTTCGCCCCGCAGCACGAAATTTTTTCAACCGCCGCCGGGCCCCATCGCGCGGGGCTTCCCGGGAAACTTGCCGACGCATTGAAAATTTGTCTCGAAACTCAATTGGCTGATGTGAATCACAGTGGTTGCTGGGATTCGCCTTATCTTCAAATGGGTTCAAACCAAATCGAAGGAGGATAAACATCATGGCACTCACCGACTCGATCGAACACAAGCTGGACCGCGGCCTGTCCGACATCCGACGCACCGGCCGGCGCGTCGGCCGCACGGCGCGCTCGGCCGCCCGCGATCTGCACGCGGACGTGACCGACGATCTGCGCGGGCTGGTCGATGAACTGGAAGACCTGCTGAAGAACGACGGCGACGGCGATATCGCCGCGCTGCGCAAGCGCGTGCAGTCACGGCTCGATGAAGCGCGCAGCGCACTCGACCACGCGTCGGGCAGCGCGGCCGCCCGGCTGCGCGATTCGGCCGAACGCGTGTCGCAAGCCGTGCACGACAACCCTTGGCAGACCGCAGGCGTCGTCGCGGGTCTCGCGTTCGTCGCCGGCCTGCTGCTTGCCCGCCGTTGAACGGGGCCGCCCGCACCGCCGGCCGCCCCTCCGTCCTCAACCCGACAACGAAGGAGAAACGCCATGCAGAAGTCCCTCGCCCTGAAAGCCGCCGCCGCCGTCATGCTCGGCAGTCTCGCCCTTGCCGGTTGCACCACCACGCCCGACAAACCTGAAAACGCAGCGACCAGCGCGTCCAAGCGCGAGTCGATCGATGCGAGCGTGAACGCAACACTGTCACGCCTCTATTCGACGGTGCCGGGCTCGCGTGAACTCGTCGGGAAGTCGCGCGGCGTGCTCGTGTTCCCGAACGTGCTGCAGGCCGGCTTCATCGTCGGCGGCCAGTCCGGCAATGGCGCCCTGCGCGTCGGCGGCAGCACCGTCGGCTACTACAACACGTCGTCGCTGTCGGTCGGCCTGCAGGCCGGCGCGCAATCGAAGGCGATCGTGTTCCTGTTCATGACGCAGGATGTGCTCGACTCGTTCCGCAAGTCCGAAGGCTGGTCGGCCGGCGCCGACGCCTCCGTCGCGGTCGTGAAGGTCGGCGCGAACGGTGCGGTCGACTCCAACACGGCCACCGCGCCGGTCGAGGTGCTGGTGCTGACCAACGCGGGCCTGATGGGCGACCTGTCGGTGAACGGCACCAAGGTCACCAGACTCCACATCTGACGATTCGGCGCGGCGCCGCCGCGGCCGCACTCCCGGCAACGCCGCAGCCCCGGCCGCGGCGTTTTCGCATGCGCCGAGCGCTGCGGCTATGATGGCGGCACCTTTGCGGGCATACTGCCGATCGGGCCGCCTGCCGCGCGCTTCACCGCGAACCCTTGACGTTCGCGAGCCGATCGCGCCCGAGGCAACGAGATTCAATCAAACCAGGCATCAATCTGCGCGAACCATCCATGGATAGCGGACACGATCACCAAAAATTCTTCTATTTCCTGCTGTTCGCGGTCACCGTCGGACTGTGCTGGATCCTCGCGCCGTTCTCCGGCGCCGTCTTCTGGGGCACCATTCTCGCGATCCTGTTCCAGCCGGTGCAGCGCTGGCTCGCCGCGCGCTTCGGCAAGCGGCGCAATCTGGCCGCGCTCGTGACGATGTCGCTGATCATCCTGATCGTGATCCTGCCGCTCGTGTTCGTCGCGGCAACGCTCGTGCAGGAAATCGCGTACGTGTACCAGGAACTGAAGAGCGCGCAGCCGAATTATTCGCAGTACTTCCATGACATCATTCATGCGCTGCCGACGTCGATCCAGAACCTGCTGCAGAAATACGGGCTGACCAACATCCCCGGCATCCAGAAGAAGCTGACCGACGGCGCCGCGCAGATCAGCCAGTTCGCGGCGGCCCAGGCGCTCAGCATCGGCCAGAACACGTTCCAGTTCGTCGTCAGCTTCGGCGTGATGCTGTACATGGTGTTCTTCCTGCTGCGCGACGGCGGCGAGATCGGCCGCCGCGTGCGCCGCGCGATGCCGCTCGACGAAGAGCACAAGAACCTGCTGCTCGCGAAGTTCACGACGGTGGTGCGCGCGACCGTGAAGGGCAACATCGCGGTCGCGCTCGTGCAGGGTGCGCTCGGCGGCCTGATCTTCTGGATCCTCGGGATCGAGGGCGTCGTGCTGTGGGGCGCGCTGATGGCGTTCCTGTCGCTGCTGCCGGCGATCGGCGCAAGCCTCGTGTGGGTGCCCGCCGCGCTCTACTTCCTCGCGATCGGCGCGATCTGGAAATGCGTGATCCTCGTCGCGTTCTGCGTCGGCGTGATCGGCCTCGTCGACAATCTGCTGCGCCCGATCCTCGTCGGCAAGGACACGAAGATGCCCGACTGGGTCGTGCTGATCTCGACGCTCGGCGGGATGGCGCTGTTCGGCATCAACGGCTTCGTGATCGGGCCGCTCGTCGCCGCGCTGTTCATGGCGAGCTGGGACATCTACGCACGCGCCGAACAGGGGGAATGACGCACCGCGTCACGGATGACGAATCCTGATCACGACGGGCGCCACGGCGCCCGTTTCAATTTCCGGCCCCGCCACCGTCATCACGCCGCCATACGGGCCGACACGATGCGCGCGCCCCGATTCCAGCGGCACGATCCGATCGTCGCGCGCATCGCGCCATGTCGCGCGAACCTCCGCTCCCGCCGACCGCGAAAGCGGTTGGCCGTCAAATCCTAAATTGATACCGGACTATTCAGACTCAGCGCGCGAGCGATGCGGTTCATGCGTCCGGATCGACGCGCAGCACGAGCTTGCCGCGATGGTCGCCATCGAACAGCCGATTCAGCACGTCGGGGGCGTTTTCGAGCCCGTCGGCGACGGTTTCCTCGGCCTTGAGCCGGCCGTCGCGCAGCCATCCGGCGAGCGTCTGCACCGCTTCGCGGCTCTTGCGGTAGTCGAGGATCAGGAAGCCGCGCATCGTGATCCGCTTCGAGATCAGCACGCCGACGTCGTCCGCCGCGCGGCCGCTGTTGTAGTTCGAGATCACGCCGCACAGCGCGACGCGCCCGCCGATCACCATCCGCGACAGCACCGCGCGCATCACCTCGCCGCCGACGTTCTCGAAATTCACGTGCACGCCGTCCGGCGTCGCTGCCTTCAGCTGCTCACGGAAATCGTCGGCCTTGTAGTCGACGGCCGCGTCGAAGCCGAGCGTCTCGGTCAGGTAGCGGCACTTGTCCGCGCCACCCGCGATACCCACCACGCGCGCGCCATGGATCTTGCCGATCTGGCCGGCGATCGAGCCGACCGACCCGGCCGCCGCCGACACGACGAGCGTCTCGCCGGGCTGCACCGGCGCGATGTCGGTCAGCCCGTAGTACGCGGTCAGGCCGCTCATCCCGCACGCGCCGAGCAGCGTCGGCAGCGGCAGGCCCGACTGCGCGGGCAGCTTCACGAGCTGCGCGGCCTGTTCGGCCGGCACGACCGCATAGTCCTGCCAGCCGACCAGCCCCTGCACGAGATCGCCTTCCGCGAACCCCGCATGGCGCGACGCGACCACGCGCCCGATGCCGAGCGCGCGCATCACTTCGCCGATCGCGACGGGCGGCAGGTACTGCGGCACGTCGCTCATCCACACGCGATTGGTCGGGTCCATCGACAGATACAGCACGCGCACGAGCACTTCGCCGTCGGCAAGCGCCGGCACCGGCGTTTCGAAGAGCGAAAAGTGTTCACGGCCGACCCGCCCTTCCGGGCGCGTCTTCAGCAGCAGCTGGCGGTTTACGGGTGTCGACACGATGTTCTCCTCCGGTTGTTGTTGTCGTCGATGCGCGTCAGACCGCGCACATGCCGCCGTCGATCACGAGTTCGGCGGCCGTCACGAAGCGGCTCTCGTCGGATGCCAGATAGACGGCCGCATGCGCGACGTCGTCCGGCTCGCCGAGCCGGCGCAGCGGAATGCCGCGCGCGAGCTTGCGCGTCGCATCGCGTTCGCCGAGCGACTGGAACAGCGGCTCGACGATCCCCGTGCGAATGAACGCCGGGTGAATCGAGTTGCAGCGCACGTCGAGCTCGCGGCGCGCGCAGTCGATCGCGACCGACTTCGTCAGCGACGCAACCGCGGCCTTCGACGCGTTGTATGCGGTGAAATCCGGCTCGACCTTGAACGCGGCCACCGACGAGATGTTGATGATCGACGCCGGGCGGCTCGCGCCGAGGTAAGGCAGCGCATGCTTGCAGCCGAGCACGATGCTCTCGACGTTGATCGCCATCACGCGCCGCCACTCGTCGAGCTCGATCTGCACGGGCGCGCCGATCGAGCCGACGCCCGCATTGTTGACGAGCACCGACAACCCGCCCATCGCTTCGTTCGCCTGCGCGAGCAGCGCCTGCCAGCGCGCCTCGTCGCGCACGTCCTGCGTGGCCGCGAACGCGACCGGCGCCGCGTGCCCCGCATTGAGCTCGTGCGCGAAATCGTCGAGCACCGCCGCGTCGGCGATGTCGGTCAGGAACACGCGCGCGCCCTGCTCGACCATCCGGCGCGCGATCGCGCGGCCGAGGCCGCCGGCAGCGCCCGTGATGTACGCGCACTTGCCTGCGAGGCGCGAGGAAACGACTGTCATGGGACCTGCTCCTATCGTGAATCGTCGTGGCGAACCGGCGCCGCGACGGCGGTTGTCGCGCGCCGGCCGACGGCCGTGCGGTTTGCGCGAGTATAGCGAGCCGGCCGCACCGCGCCGGACAAATCCGGCAGGCCAACGCTGCCGGCCCCGATCGAACGAACGCCAGCGTACGCGATTGCCGCCAATCGATGAAATGAATATTCGTCATGCCCGGTCATAGACATGGCTCATGACTTTCGTAGCCACGAGCGTCGGGGACGAACCTGCGCGGCGCGGCCTATCACCGCGGATATCGGCCCAATGAAGGCCGGACATCGGCTTTTGACAACGACGGGGAACGAATGGAATGAGACGCGGGGGCGGCGGCCGTGGCGACGACCGCATCTGACACCGGGGCACCGATGCCCCGGAACGAACAGCCGTCAGACCCCGTCGCCGGACGTGCGCATGAACGCGCAGAACTGCGGGGAATGCGTGTCGATCATCTGCTGGAACGGTGCGCGATGCCCGTACGCGATGCCGGACACGAGGAGCAGGCAGGCGGCCGCGATACGCGGCGAGAACGCGCGCTTGTGCGCCCGCTCGTAGGCACGCAGGAACACCAGCGCGACCAGCGCGCCGAGCAGCCAGCCCACGACGACTTCGGGAATCGTATGTGAATGGTCGAACACGCGCGCGACGGCCGTCACCGCGCCGACGAGGAAACCGGCCGCCATGCCCGGCACCTTGCCCGGACGGAAGGCCTGCCACAGCATCGACAGCGCGACGGTCCACACGGACGTCGACAGCATCGTATGGCCGCTGATCACGCGGAAATCGAACTGCGGGATCTCGACACCGCAGCCCGCATAGAGGATCTTGGTCGCCCCGACCAGGCTCATGCCGGCCGCGAGCAGTGCGATCCAGCGCACCGCGAGCCGCCGGTTGGACAGCGCGAGCCAGACCGCGCAGGTCAGCGCAACCGGCAGAGTCAGCGCGGCATCGCCGATGTTGCTGATTTCACTCCACATAACGGACATCGAACGGCTAGCAAAAGGCGCAGTTTAACGCACGCGCGCCGCGCGCCTGTTTCAGCCTGTGACAGGCTGTATCAGCCCGCGACACCCGTGATCAGCAGCAGGTTCGTGCCGGTGATGACGACGAACAGCGCCCAGGCGGCGGCCTGCATCCTGCGGCCGATCGCATGCTCGCCCATCATGCCGCGATCGCTGACCGACCGGATCAGCGGCCACATCGCGAACGGCAGCTGCAGGCTCAGCAGCACCTGGCTCCAGACGAGCAACTGCCCGACCGAATTCTCGCCCAGCAACAGCACGCCGATCAGCGCGGGCACCAGCGCGAGTCCGCGCGTGATCAGCCGGCGCTGGTAGCACGGGATCTTGGTATGCAGGAAGCCGTCCATGATCACCTGGCCGGCGATCGTGCCGGTCAGCGTCGAGCTTTGCCCCGACGCGAGCAGCGCGATGCCGAACAGCAGCGCGGCCGCGCCGCCCGCGATCGGCGTGATCAGCCGGTACGCCTGTTCGATGTCGGTCACGTCGTGCTGGCCGGTCGCATGGAACGCCGCGCCGGCAACGACCAGGATCGCCGCATTGACGAGCATCGCGACGAACAGTGACACGCAGGTATCGATGCGCACCAGCGCGAGCGTGTCGCGGATCAGGCCGCGCGCGCCGCCGACGACATGGCGCGTCTGCACGACCGACGAATGCAGATACAGGTTGTGCGGCATGATCGTCGCGCCGACGATGCCGAGCGCAAGCACGATCGCGTCCTTGCGGTCATGGCCTGGATTGCCCGGCACGAGCCCCTTCGCGACCGCATGCCAGTCGGGCGGCGTGATCGCGACCTGCGCGACGAAGCAGAACGCCATCGTCGCGATCAACCCGAGCACGATCGCCTCGATCTGCCGGACGCCCTTGCCCTGCAGCCCGAGGACGATCACCGTGTCGAGCGCGGTCAGCACGATCCCCCACGCGAGCGGCACGCCGAGCAGCAGCTTGAACGCGAGCGCGCAGCCGAGCACTTCGGCGATGTCGCACGCGATGATCGACACCTCGGCGGTCACCCACTGCACGATGCGGCCGAAGCGGCCATAGCGGTCGTAGCTGGCCTGCGCGAGATCCTTGCCCGCGACGAGGCCAAGCCGCGCGGCGAGCATCTGCAGGAAGATCGCGGCGAGGCTCGAGAACGCGACGACCCACAGCAGCGAATAGCCGAATTGCGACCCGGCCTGGATGTCGGTGGCCCAGTTACCGGGATCCATATAGCCGATCGCGACCAGCAGGCCCGGGCCGAAGAAGCGCTTGAGCTTCATCCAACGCGACGCGCCGGCGTCGATCGTGATGCTGCCCTTTACTTCCGACGGGCAGAAGGGGGCGGTGGCGGTAGTGGGGAGCAAGGGCATGGGTCGGACGCCGTCGATAATGCCCTGATTGTACGGAAAGGCGGCGGCTCCGTGGCAACGGGCCGTGCCCCCCACCCGAACAGGTCACTGCCCGGTTCGCCCTGCCGGCATACGGCGCGGCCGTGCCGCGAAACGCGCGCGCAACAACATCCATGCGAATCGGCTGTTCGTCGTCCAGTAACGCCGCCACATGCGTCTCGGCTCCTGAAGCACGCGAAACAACCATTCGAGACCGGTCTTCTGCATCCAGCCAGGCGCACGTCGAACCTTGCCTGCAACGACATCGAACGTGCCGCCCACACCCATCACAAAATCGACGCCCAGTTCTGCCTTCCATCGATTGATGAAATTTTCCTTTCGCGGTGACGTGATCGCCACGAAAAGCAACCGTGCACCGGACGCGCGAATCATGGATACCACGGCTTCCTCGTCGTCCCAGAAATATCCATGATGAATCCCGGCGATCTTCAAGTGCGGGTATTTTCTTTCGACCGCACTGGCCGCCGCCGTTACAACGGCATCTGTGCCGCCGAGCATGAAGACAGGCAGCGCCTCGTCCTGCGCCATTCGCAATAACCGGTCGAACAGGTCGATGCCGGCGACGCGCTCGGCGACCGCGTAGCCGAGCGTACGCGCGCCCCACACCACCCCCATCCCGTCGATGTTGATAATGTCGCAGGCTCGCACCGACCCTGCCAGTTCCTCGTCGGCCTGCATATTGACCAGCTTGGCAACGTTGACGACCACGTGCTGGGTAAATTGCCGACGGGTAACGCGATTACGGATCAGTTCGACGGTCTCCGACATCGTCGCGACGTCCATCGGACAACCAAACAGTTCGATGCGATTCATATGATTTCCGGTTCGGAAAGGCAAGCGTTGGCAGTGTCGGCCGCGTGGACCCGGTTCGCGAGCAACCCGATGGCATAGAACGCCCATGCCTGGGTCCACCGCAAATAGTCGACCCGGTTCGTGAAGCCTGCGTTGCGCTGGTAGACGAAGCGCCCCTTCTCGGGCATGTAGAGCGTCTCTACCGCCCGCTCGAATACGCGCACGGCCAGCGCGTGATCCGCTTTGGACTTGGAAACGGTCAACAACGTAATCAGCGCCTGTGCAACGGAGTGCATATCGAGCGGCCAAATCCTGTCGTCGTAGTATTTGACGGTTCCGTCGGGCAGGAAGAATGTGTCTCGATAGTAAGCGAGCCCCTGATCAATCGACTCGGCGAACACCCTCGTTCGACCTACGTGCTGCAGCCGATGCAACGCCTCGAGGTTGTATCCGGTATGAAATCCATCGACGAAATCGTGATGATCGCGTAATCCGTACGCCCATGCGCCATCTTTCCGTTGCATGGAAGCCGTCAACCGTGCGGCAGCGATCGCGCGCTCGCACATCGATGTGTCTTCGATCCGCACCGCCGTTTCGGCAACGAACGCCGCACTCCACAGATTTGCGTTGTGAACAAAGGCGCGCTCGCCGGGGATGTAGGCGAAATAGCCGGATCCTTGATATGGCAGGTACAGCGAGTCGAGAAAATGGCCCGCGTCGACCGCTACATCGCTGAATCGGGCTTCACCGGTAACGCCGCCCAGCGCGTACAACGCGCGCGCCACATAGCAGGTGCTGATCGCATTCGGTGTGCCGACCGGCACGAAGAACGCCCTCGCAGCCCAGTCGAAGTGATAGCCCCATGCGCTGTGGCGCCAGCGCTTGCGGTCCACGCGCTGCTCCAGCAACCACTCACCGAGCGCGCGCGCCTCGTCGAGACTCGCCCCGTCACCGATGCGCTGTTCGCGCTCCAGCAGGCCGAGCACGACGAGCGCGACGCCCTTCGGATTGCGCATTCGCGGAACACCGAGGATCTGCCTGAAATTGAACGGGCTGCGCTTGTGCAGTTGCAACCATGCGATGCGGGCAAACGGCAGTTTCGACAAACCCGTGTATCTGAACAAGCGACTGTTCAAACCGTCGAACGGATCGTGGCCGGCATACGCGTGTCGACGGCAATGCGCCAGCACGGCATCCGACACCTGCGCGGGATCAGGCCGTGCGGTCATCGCTTGGCCTTCCTGTCGCCGATCACGACCTTGCCGAAGTACAGCGTGATGGCATCGATGTCCGACGGTTCCTTTTGCCAACCCGGCTTATATACCCCGAATTTCAGATAGGCGCTGACGTCGCCGGGATACGCATTCGGCTTCCCGCTGCCCTCGAAAACGCTCATGCCGTTTTTCCACAGGCGCGTGATCGCGCGCTCGCCACTTGCGTCGGGTGTGTACTGAAGGGCCCAGTCGACCCATTTCCCGCGGTCATCGGACGCGCAGCAAAGACGCCCGCCGAATCCATGCGCGGTATTGGTCCCGCCGCGCACGGAGAACGTGTACTCGTTGCCGAGCAACGTGAGCATGAACGGCGGCGAGCCCGACAAGCCGCTCTGGTGAATCTGCGTGATGATCTCCATCTGCTGACTATCGAACGCGAAATCGCGCGGCAGGTAAGTTCGCCACCAGATCAGATAATCGTGCCCCGGAGAGAAGACGATGTCGCGTGGCAACGAAAATTCCGCGCGCGGCGATCCATTGATCAGATACGTGAAATTCTCGCTCTTCTCAATCTGCACGCGAATCGACCGGCGTGCGGAATCCAGCGGATCCGCCGTCAACATGACGTCCGAGCGCCGGGCCGCCTGGATTTCGAGATCGCCGATTCCGCCTTGCCAGTCGTTCGAGTAGATTGGCCGATAGGATTCGACGTGCACCGATTTCGTGAAATCGGACGCAGACGCCGTCGCATCGGCCGCAGCCGTCATGCCGATACACGCCGCTACCAGTGCACGTCGCAAATCTCGCTTCGCATTCATGTCAGCTCCCTCCGGCTAGTTGTCGATAACAATCCACGTACCCAGCAACGATCTTCTCGGTCGTGTACAAACGATGTGCGCGCTCGCGGGCGGCCTGCCCCATTCGTTCGCGAAGCGCGCGATCGCGGGCAATGTCATGCACGCATCGCGCGAGCGCCGTCGCATCGTCCGCCTCGACGAGATATCCGGTGACGCCATCATCGACGAGCTCGCTCAGCCCACCCACGCGAGTCGCCACCACGGGCACCCCGTGAAACATCGCTTCCAGTGCGGCGATGCCGAACGATTCGAATCGGCTCGGCAGACAGAACAGTGTCGCTTCCCGGTAGAACCGGGATTTGCCTGAGCCTGTGAGCCACCCGGCGAACTGGACGCGATCAGCCACGCCCTGGCTCTGCGCGTAGTCGCGCCATCGTCGCGTATCGCCGTCGCCGGCGAGGACGAGGTCGATCGCGCACTGGTTCCGATTCAGCAGCGCCAGTGCATCAATCAGTGTCGCGAGCCCTTTCTGTTCAGACAGTCGGCCGGCGAACGCGATGTACGGCCGTGCGGCCACCGCAGCTACCCCTCCCGGTGTCGCTGCGTTCTGCGCGTTGACCGCGGTGTTGGCGATCACGCGTGCATCGGCTCCGCCGCGCCTGAACCGGTTCAGCACACGCGTACATGCCGCTGAAACGCCGACTGCGGCGTCCGCGCCGCCGACAAACCAGGCGACCGCCCGACGCGTCAACGGTCCGGCTCGGTCGGCAAAACGATCGAAATTTCCCGAGTGAAGATGGAAGACGACGCGCCGCCGCAAGAGTTTCGCGATCCGCCACAACAGCAGCTTGCGATAGAACGATCCTCGCTCCGATACGTGAAAATGCACGACGTCCACACGCCAGACCGCCCGCAGAAATCGCGCGACGTCAAGCCATATGAAACCGGCCACGTCGCGTGCGTTCTGAAAGCCGTGTGTACCGCAAAACGTGATCTGGATCGACGCGTTCGCGAATGCATCGCGCTGTGCATACAGTTCGTCCAGCACCGACGCGATTCCACCTCGCTGGCCGTACCCGGGTCCGACATGCAATACGCGTATCAGACGCATGCCGACCGGCTGTTGCGCGCTCATTGCTGCATCTTTCATATGCGCGCCGCCTCCCGAGCCACCCTTTGCATGTCGCGCCGGATCATGACCGCGATCAATCCGAGAAACGGGCTGATCACGGCGGAGCCCAGCACGTGCCCCGCCGTCGATGCCATCGCGAGCAGTACGACAAAGAACAGCCGACCGAATTTGCGCGACATGGCCCGCGGACCGCGGCGCACGAATGCGCGCGAAAGCGCGATGATGTACACGCTGAAGAGCGGCAATCCCAGCATCAGGATCAAATCCGGAATGTCGATCTCGACCATGTAGCGCACGACCGGATATCCGCCGGTCAGCATTGCGATGAAATTGCTTTGCTGAAGATCGTCCCAAACGTTCGCGAACTTCAGATTGCGCCCCGAAAGCAGCAGCGTGACGACCTTGTCGCTGCCGATACGGCCACCCTGATGCGAGAAATAGCGCAGGCTGAGTTCGACCGCGTCGTTGACCGCGGGAATGAACAGGTACGCGAGGATCGCGGACGACATCAGCACCGCGATAGCCATGCCGACATAGCGGGTTGCCGTGATGGCATCGAATCGCGCGTAACAATAGGCGCAGGTCATTCCCAGAGCGCCGATCACCGCGCCTTTCGTCCCGGACAACATTGCCGCGACCAGCATGCATGCCGTCAACGCCATGCTGCGTGCGCTCCAGCCGCGTACCAGCGCATGCAGATAGCTGAATCCGAGCGCAACGACGATCAATGCCGCGGCTTCGTTCTGCGCATAGACGATGCCCTTGTATCCCGACCGTATGTGCGTCTCCGCCTGATAGCTGCGGAACATCTCGATCGACATCGCCGCGCCCATCACGATCGATGCGCCGTAGATGAGCAGTACGACGAATACCGCGGATTCGATCTGCGCGAGACGCCGGTCGCTGAGCAGCGCCATGGCTGCCGGATAGACGAAGAACGAGAACACCTTCATCACGAACACGCTCTGCTCGACTACCTCGCGATCGTTCAGCACGCCCAGCACATAGGCGCCGAGCGTCACGCAGATCGCCAGCATCGCCGCCATCGTCACGCGTACGCCGGACATCCGCGCGCGAAGCCCCGACAGCGTGACCGCCAGAAGGCCGGCGATCATCACGCCGCGAACGAGCAACGAGATGCGCGCGTCGTCGCCGTGCGATGCCGCGCTCTTCGTCAAGTACACGGACAGAAAATCGCCAAACGGCGACAGGACGAGCCCGATCCCGAGGATGACCCATACCAGCGTCGCTGCGATTCGCGTGGCCGGATCGGCAACGAATCGCGGCGAGCGCGTGCTGTACGGGAAGCGAACGCTGTCATCCATGGCGAGCGAAGAGTTTGCCGCGCGACGCGGTGACCGTCAGCGCCGCCACGATCAGCCAGCGAAAGACGGCACGCATGACACGCAGCGGTTTGAACAGCAGTTCGAGCGCGCCGTGACGCTGCGACGACAGCGCGGCACGACCGGATTCAATGACGCTCGGCATCGTCTCGAACGCCTCCCATACGGCGTACGGGCGCAACTCGGCGATGCGCAGCCCGCCGTTATCCCGATGCCACGGCCAGTCGTCCAGCAGCGCGCCGACCGGGCCGCGCGCATGTTCGAGCGCCTTGCGCGCGCCGTCGATGCTGATCCAGTAACCCACCGATCCGCTCGTCCATTGCTTGAACGGCACGCCGATCCGCAGCCCGCCGATTCGCCGGACCCGCTTCAGCGGCTCGTACAGATAGGTGCGCGTCGCGCGATCGCGGGGCAGCTTCGAGCGGCCGAGCAGCACGAGATCCGCATGGGCCGACAGCATCTCGGCAGGCGTCGACAGGAAACGTTCGAACAGCATGCCATCGAGCATCGCGTCATCTTCAAGCACGATCGCCGCACGTCCGGATCGCACGATTTTTCCCCACACGGCGACGTGACTCATGAAGCAACCGATTTCGCCGCGGCTCAGCGGTCGTCCGTAGCGCCCGATGACCTTCGCGGTATCGGTCATGGCCGCGCACGCGGCCGGGTCGAGTCCCCTTGCGTCGAATGCGTCCTCGAAACTGAAATCGACGCCGTGACAGCTCAGGATCTGCCGGATCGACGCGCGTCTCGGCGAATCGGCCAGCGATATCACGTGAATATCGATTGTCATGACACGCCCTCACGCCTGCGCGGCGCAAAGTGCTGGCGCAGCGTTGCCGAACAGACGATCCAGAATGCGAAGGCCGCCAGCAAAGCAATCTCGGCAATCAGGTAAGCGGTAGCCGCGCCGGCCGCGCCCCACCGCGGAACCAGCAGCAGCGCGAGCAGGATGTTGAGCACTCCCGCCGCGAGCATCACACGGGCGCGCCGTCGTGCGCCCCCGAATGGAACCAGCACCTGCAGACCGAGGAAATAGGCGAGGTTGCCGAACAACGTCGACACGCAAAGGACGTTCACGACCGACGAAGCGCCGGCGAATTGCCGTCCCAGTACGATCCGGGTCAGCATGTCCGACATGGACAGGCAGACCGCAATGCCCAGACCCGTCACGAGCACGATCGCGATGCCCCCGGATACCGTCAGACGCGCTGCCGCCCGCGCACTCTCCGGCTGCCGGTCCGCGAAGAGCGCGGAAATTCGGGAGTAGAGAACCGTGTTGATCTGGGCAGGCACCATGTTGCCTGCGGTCTTCAGCTTGTCCGCCGCCGCGTACAGCCCGACCTGATACGGTCCCGCGATCGCACCGACGATCACCGCGTTGGCAGCACTGAACAGGCTGACCGACGCGGTCGACACGAACATGTCGGCGCCCGCGATCAGTTGCGCACGAATCGCGCGCCACGACAGCTGCCGATTGCCCAGCAATCCCAGACGATGCGCCATCAGCATCGACCCGCCGGCCGCGAGCATCGCCGTCAACGACTGGATTGCGATCGCCATGTCGACGTGCGCAGGCGAGCGGACGAGCCAGAATGTCAGCGGCAGCGCCGCGAACCGGCTTGCCAGCGCGACGGCCGTGAACGCCGGAAACCGCTCGAGGCCCTGCAATAGCCAGTTGAGCGTCCCGACGTTCGCGACGACACCCAGCCAGCCGATGCAGATCGTCGTGGACATGGCGGCCAGCGACCGGTCGGTCATCAGCACGACCGTGAGAATCGCACACGACACCAGACACAGGCACGCCTTTGCGCCGACGATCGACCAGACTAGCTCGCTCAACCGTCGCGAATCGCCGCCGCATTGCGCAACCGCGCGCGGACCGCTGAGGTTGAACCCCCATTCGGTCAGTATCGTTCCATACATCGTCAGCGCCGTCACATAGCCGACCACACCGAATTGCACCGGGCCGAGCACACGGGTGAGATACGGGAACGTGGCGAGCGGAACGACGTACATACCGACCTGCCACAACAGCATCGCGGCGAGATTGCGCCCGAGCCTCGCCCCGCCCGATCGCGGGCCGGGCGAAGTCATCGCACGCGTTGCGTTCGACATGTGCGCAGTCATCGAATCAGGCCGCCTGCCGCTGGCGAGCCAGCAAGCCGCGCGTATCGATCACGATCTTCGTGTGCAGCTTCATCGGATCGATCTGCTTGAATTGCCGATGATCGACGAGAATGACCACGATATCCGCACGTGCGAGCGCATCCGCCACTTCGCCAAGCGCCACGCGCCCTTCAAGCGAATCGGGAAGCCGGCGAATGTTCGGCTCGACGGCAATGACCTGCCCGATCTCGCGATTCGCCAGCTCCCTGACGATGCCGATGGCGGGGCTTTCACGCAGGTCGTCGATGTCGGCCTTGAACGCCAGCCCGAAGCATGCGATCACCGGCTCGCGAAAGCGTTTCGCGACCTGCTCGATCCGGTCCAGCACGTAGTTCGGCTTGTCGTCGTTGACGGTGCGCGCGGTGCGGATCAGGCGTGCGTGCTCCGGCGCCGAATCGACGATGAACCACGGATCCACGGCGATGCAGTGGCCGCCGACGCCGGGTCCTGGTTGCAGGATGTCGACGCGCGGATGCCGGTTCGACAACCGGATCAGCTCCCATACGTTGATATCCAGCGACTCGCAGATGACCGACAGTTCATTGGCGAATGCGATATTGACGTCGCGGAACGAATTCTCGGTCAGCTTGCACATCTCGGCCGTCCGCGCATCGGTCAGTACGCACTCGCCACGCACGAAGACCCGATACAGTTCGGCGGCCAGCTCGCTGCACCGTCGAGTCATGCCGCCGATCACGCGATCGTTTTCGACGAGTTCTCGAATCACATGCCCCGGCAGCACGCGCTCGGGGCAGTGCGCAATCCGGATATCCGACTGTTCGCCGGCCTGCTGCGGGAACGTGAGATCGGGCCGCATCGCGGCCAGCCACGCCGCGATCTTCTCCGTCGTGCCGACCGGCGACGTCGATTCCAGCACGACCAGATCGCCCTTCTTCAGGACGGACCCTATCGCGCGGCTCGCCGCCTCGACATAGGTCAGGTCAGGCTTGTGCCCTGCGCCGAACGGCGTCGGAACCGCGATCAGGAAGGCATCGGCCGGCTCGATGGTATCGGTGGCGCGCAGGTGTCCTTGCGTCACTGCGGCGCGCACGAGCATGTCGAGCTCCGGCTCGACGATATGCACCTCGCCGCGATTGATCGTGTCGACGGTCGCGCGGTTGACGTCGACGCCGACGACCGATTTACGTCGCGCCGCGAATGCCGCGGCAGTCGGCAAGCCGATATAGCCGAGGCCGATGACGGAAATGACATCGAAGGACATGAGTTGATCTCGCTGTATTGTGATTGGGCTTCACGCAAGCCGGCCAGCCACGGCTAGCGCCGCGCGGGAATCGGACGGCGCCGCCGTCAGCAGGTCGACGATGCGCTCGCTTGCGCGGCCGTCGCCATAGGGGTTGTGGGCCCTGGCCATCGAGTCGTACACGCCCGAGCATTCCCACAGTTGCGTGACCTCGCTGACCAGGCGATGCGTGTCGGTGCCGACGAGGCGGACGGTGCCGGCCGCAACGGCTTCCGGCCGCTCCGTCGTGTCGCGCATCACGAGGACCGGCTTGCCGAGCGACGGCGCCTCCTCCTGAATGCCGCCCGAATCGGTCAGGATCAGCCATGCGCGACTCATCAGATAGACGAACTGCAGATATTCCTGAGGCTCGATCAGGACGATGTTTTCGATGTCGCCGAGCCAGCGCGTCACCGGTTCGCGGACGTTCGGATTCAGATGCATCGGATAGACGATCCGGCACTCGGGAAAGCGCGTCGCGATCGTGGCCAGCGCGTCGCAGATCTGTTCGAAACCCGGGCCGAAATTCTCGCGCCGGTGCCCCGTGACAAGTATCATTCGACGCTCGTCCGTCAGGAACGGAAATGCGGCGCGCATCCGGGCGGCCAGTTCCGGCTCACGTGCCAGGCGTTCGGTGACCGTCAGCAACGCGTCGATGACCGTGTTGCCTGTCACGTGGATCCGGTCGGCACACACACCCTCGGAAAGCAGGTTCGCCTTCGACGTCTCGGTCGGTGCGAAATGATGCAGGGCAAGCGTGCCCGTCATTTTCCGGTTGGCTTCTTCAGGCCACGGCGCGTACAGATTCCCTGTCCTCAGCCCGGCCTCCACGTGTCCCACCGGAATACGGCGGTAATAGGCCGCGAGCGAAGCGCCCAGCGTCGTCGTGGTGTCGCCATGCACCAGCACCAGGTCCGGCCTGAATGACTCGAGTACCGGATCGAGCGTCGTGAGAATCCGCCCGGTCAGGTTGCCGAGCGTCTGTCCGTTGCGCATCAGGTCGAGATCGAAATCGGGCACGATACCGAACAGGTCGAGCACCTGATCGAGCATCTGTCGATGCTGCGCCGTCACGCAAACCGCGCACCGCACACCGGCGCGGGACTTCAGGCGGCGCACGACAGGCGCCATCTTGATCGCTTCCGGCCGCGTGCCGAAAGTGACGAGAATGTTTTCATGACGAACAGTCATCGGCTTCTCCCAGAACGGCTCACATCCGCTCGACGCGTGCGTCGGCATCGGCGCCTTCGTACGCATACGCGCCGTAATTCCCGTATTGCGCGGAACGCAGTCCCGGGCGGAATCCGTTGAACACCACGCCCGTCACCGTCGCGCCCACGCGTTCGATCCGCTTCACCGATTCCAGGATCTCGCCCTGGGTCGTCATGCCGGAACGCGCGGCGAGCAGGATCGTGCCCGCGTGCAGCGCAAACACCGTCGCGTCGGTGACCGGCAGCAGCGGCGGCGCATCGAGCAGCACGATGTCGTAGCGATGCGAGACGTCGGCGAGTACCGTGGCGAGGCCATTGGACGCGAAGAGCTCGACCGGTTGCCCCACGCGCGGGCCAGTCGGCAGGAAATCGACGTGCGGCGACACGTCGCGAACGATCGCGTCGTCGATGGCGGCTTCGGCACGCAGGACGCTCGACAATCCTGGCGCGGACTGAATCCCGAAGTCCTTGGCGAGGCGCCCGCGGCGCAGATCGCCGTCAATCAGCAGCACGCGCTTGTTCGACTGACCGAGCAGCGCCGCCACGTTCGCCGAGATGAACGATTTTCCGATGCCGGCAGCCGGCCCCGTGATCAGCACCACGTTGTTGTTGGGCCGGTCGAGCAGCAGAAACTGCAGCGCCGTGCACAGACTTCGCAGCGCCTCGACCGCCGGCTCGTGCGGCCGGGCCAATGCGAGGATCGTCGCTTCCTTGCTGGCGCCCGTCCCGGTCCGCGTCAACTGGCGCTGGACCGGACTCAGCGGAATCGTCGCGATTACGTTCAGGTCGGCGTCGCGCTCGATCTCCGACGGATCGGTCACGCCCCCGAACAGCACTGCGCGCGCGATTGCCACACACGCGCCGACCACCAGGCCGACCACGGCGGCCAGCGCAACGACGAGCACCGGTTTCGGCCACACCGGCTGGTCCGGCACGATCGCATGATCGATCACGCGCACGTTGCCGATCTTGCTGGCCGTCGCGAGCCGCAATTGCTGGATGCTGTTCAACAATCCGACGTAAATCTCGGTCTGAACGGTCACGTCGCGCCGCAGCCGGACGATGTTCTGCTGCGCGTCAGGCAGGCGCTGGATTGCATCGTTGAACGTGCCCACGTTGGCCTTGGCCGCCGCGATCTGCTGGTCGAGTGACGCGAGTTGCGGATGTGCCGGCGTGTAAACCGACGCAAGCGCCTTGCGCTTCTGCTCCAGTTCGAACAACGATGTCTGCGCGATGACCGACTGATTCAGCATGGCTTTCGCCTGCTCCGTCAGGTCGATCACTTCATGTTTGGTCTGGTAGGCGTTCAGACGATCCTCGACCGCGCGCAGCTGCTTTTCGACGTCCGGGACCTGCGCATTCAGAAACTGCAGCGATTTCTCGGCGGTCGCCGCCTTCCGGTCCGCATTCTGGCGGACGTAATTGTCGGCAATTTCGTTCAGCACGCCGGCGCCCAGGATCGGGTCGTCGCTTTCGTACGTGACGCCGATGACGCCGGATTGGTCCTTGCCCTTTTCGGTGATGGTCAGCGCCTTCTGAAGCTTCGTTAGCATCTTCTGCTTCGAGAATGCCCTGAGGACGAAGCGAGCGCCCGGCCGTCCTTCGATCGCCGCTACCGTCAGTGTCACGTCGCCGGCCTGCGTACGGACATGCAACGGCGTACCGACCCGGCCGACGATGTCACCGTCCAGATCACCGCCGGAGAAGCGATAGCGGCCATCACCCAGAAACGTCACGAAGAACCGGTCTTCCAGGAAATCCCGCGGTACGTCGAAGGTCGGAACCGAGATGCGTTCGCTTCCCCACACGAAGCCGCCCAGCCCCATCAACCCCGGCGTGGAGAGCTTCTTGTTGAAGCGCCCGATCACCGCACCGACTATCGGAAACCGGCTCGGTACGGCTTCGATGGCCAGGTGCTGGTCCGCGACGACCGGCTCGGTAACGAGTCTGGAGCGGAGGATTTCCATTTCGCCGTCGTCCGTCGACTTCACGTCGAACAGCGAGCTGAGTCCGCCGACAAGGCTGCCGGCCGCCCCGCCCATCATGTCGGCGCCGTTGCTTTCGACCTGCACGACGATGTCGACGCTGTACACCGGCTTGGCGACGAGTGCGTACAAGCCGCCGAACAGCACGAACGCGCCTGTCACGAGCGCGATGACCCTGGCGTTCTTGATCATCATGTCGGCGAGGCCCCGAATGTCGACCTCATCGGAGTCTCGCGAGAAATGCGGTGTTGCTTTCATGGAATTCATGGTGACTGCCGATATCCTTTGACTAACGAGCCGGACGGGCTCAACGGGCACGCTCGATCAGGTTGCCGATACGCTCCACCCAGTCGTTGACACCGTGCTCGATCAACGTGAGTGCATAGTCGTAACTTCGCTGCGAACGCCGGTACGGATCCGTCACGTCGGACGGAAATGCCTCGGCGATGCGGTAGATGCGCCCGCGCGACGCCGGATGGAAGCGTTCGATCGCCTTGCGTTGTTCAAGCTCCATCACCAGAATCAGATCGGCCGCGCTGCACATGTGCACGTCGAGGCGCCTCGCACGATGTCCTGACATGTCGATGTCCCGCGTCTTCAAAAGCGCCGCGGCAACGGGATCGATCGCCATCCCGTTCCTGGCCGACAGGCCTGCCGACGACACCGACACGCCAGGCAGCAGGCGCTGGAACAGCCCCTGCGCCATCGGGCTGCGGCACACGTTGCCATGGCAGACGACGAGCAGATGCTTGATCATTTCGAGACGATTGCCGCGGTAAGGCCTGCGTTGATCGCGGGCATCAGCAGGCTCAGAACCCGGCTGAACCGGACGAGGCCGTTGCCATCGACATAGACGACGTCCTTGGACCGCAACTCGAACTGGTTCGCCAGCACCATCGATACCGGCGATCGTGCGTCCAGGTGATAAACCTGCGGCGTCCCGCCCTGCATGCCCCGGATCACATACAGTTGCGCGGCGTCGGCGCTCGTGCTGTTGAGGCTGCCGGCCTGGGACAGCGCCTCGCTCAGGGTCAGCTTGCCCGTTCGCAGCGGCAATGCCGTCACCGGCCTCGTCACCTCGCCCATCACGTAGACACCGTTTTCCTCTCGTGGAACGACCCGCAGCAAATCGCCATCGCGCAGCAGAATCGACGCGGGATTCACGTTGCGTGCGAGCATGCCCGGGAGGTCGAGCGGATACGACACGCCGTCGCGCACGAGGACCAGATGGCTCTGATCCGCGGTGGCGGCGAACCCGCCCGCGCGATTGACCGCCTCGAACAACGTCATCGGAATATCGTTGATCGGCACATTGCCGGGCGTACGCACCTCCCCGTCGACGTAAACCTGCTTCGCCCTGAACGATGCGACCCGAACCATGATCTTCGGCGTGACGAAGTAGCGGGCCATTGCGTTCGTGATCGCCTTGCGCGCTTCCTCGATCGTGAATCCGGCCACATGCACGTTGCCTGCATACGGAACTTGCACGTTGCCGGTATTGTCGATGACGAAGCCTTGCGGCGGATCGAACGGGCGTCCGTTGGTCTGTTGCGGCGCGCCCTGAGCCTGCGTCAGTTCCGGATGATCCCAGACGGTGATCTGAAGCACGTCCCCAGCGCCCAGCGTATAGGGTTGCGCCTTCCCGACGAGCGATCCGATGCGCGCGCCGTCGTCGGCGCTGGTCGTCTCGCCGAGTTGCCGAATCAGTGTCGCGTTGATCTCTTCGATAGGAATCCGCATCGACTCCGCAGGTGCCTTTCCATCACCACCGGATACCGCGAGCGTGGCAGGTCCGGTCATACGCATCCCGGGCGCAACGGCGCACCCCGACAGCGCCAGACAGGCGCCGGCGATGAGCATTGTCGTCCAGCGGACGCGCAGGCCTGGCGAGCCGGAATGGACAGCTTGTTTCACTCGATTGTTCATGGTTCTGATTTCATCGACACTCTTTTACACACCCGCCTTCCCTCGTTGCTTCAGCGAGCCTCACACCCGGCGCGTCCGTCTCGCCGCCGTCCGCGATCAATACGCATTACTCCCCGCAAACCCTTTCAGAATCGTCGCACCGACGATCCGCATGTCCAGCCCGAACGACCAGTTCTGCAGGTAATAGAGATCGTGCTCGACGCGCCGCTGCATCTTCTCGATGCGATCCGTTTCGCCGCGATATCCGTTGACCTGCGCCCAGCCCGTGATGCCAGGCTTGATCCGGTAGCGCTGGATATAGCGATCGACGACCTTGCGATACAACTCGTCGTGCTCCAGCGCGTGCGGGCGCGGCCCGACGACGGACATGTCGCCCAGCAGCACGTTGATGAATTGCGGCAACTCGTCGAGACTCGTGCGGCGCAGGAACCGCCCCAGTGGCGTAATGCGCGCATCGTTGCGGGTTGCCTGCCTCACGACGCCCGGCTGCTCCGCATGCACGCGCATCGTGCGAAATTTGTAGATTCGGAACACACGCCCGTCCGCACCCTTGCGGCGCTGCCTGAAAAACACGGGCCCGCGCGACGTCGCCTTGATGGCCATCGCAATGACGAGCATCGCGGGCAGCAGTGCGACGAGCGCGAATGCCGCGAAACAGCGGTCGAAGATCTCCTTGCTCAGCAGCGCATGCGGCGGCAAGGGCGATGCGGCAAGATTGATCGCCGGCACACCGAGCACGTCCGTCAACGCACTGTCGAACAGCGACAACGCACTGACGTCCGGCATGAAGCGGATGTTGACCAGCTCATCGCGAAATTCGGATACGAAGCGCAGAATCGTTCGCTCTTCCGACAAAGGCAGCGCAAGCCACAGTTCGCGCATGCCTTGCTGGCGCACATAGGCGATGAACTCGCCACCACTCCGGAACGCCGGAATGCCCGACAACGGCACCCCCGACTCGGGATCGACATCGAATACGGCGGCCGCACGAAAGCCGCTTTCCGGCGACCGGGCAATCGTGCGCAATACGCGTCGGCAATACTCGCCGCGCCCGACGACCGCGACCGGTCGCAGATTCATTCCCGCATGCCGCAGCCGGCGCAGCATCGCATGGACGGCAAGCCTCGCCACGACGAGCGATGCCCCCGTCATGCCCGTCCAGTACGCAAACCAAAGCCGCGACACGGCCCCCGACTTGTGCAGGATGAACGTCACCACCAGCGCGCCGGCCTGCGCGATCAGCCATGCCAGCGCCAGTTGCCCGGCGAGCCTGAGCAACGAGCGCCCGCGCCAGGACTGGTACACGCCGAACATCGGGAACAGCATCATCGAAAACGCGCACGAAAATGCAACGACCGACGCGTCGAGCCGTGCATTCGCAGCCTCGTCGAACCGAAAATGTGACGCCAGCACAGCGCCGAACACGACCAGGATCAGGTCGAGCGAACGCGCGACCGCGCCTTGCGCGCTCGGCGCTACCGATCGGTACTCGAAACGGGTCGATTCGCTCATCTCGCCACCGTGCTCGAAATGCGACCGTCGGCTTCGGGATACGGATGCGCGCGCCATGCGACGAACGATGCCGACATGGCACGCCGCGGCATTGCCGACTTCCCTCGACAGATGGTCGCCATATTAGGATTCCTATTCGTCATTCTCCGTCCGACCGGGAACGGCGATTTCAGGCTATTGATTCAGATCTGCGTGTACTGCACCACGTACGCCAAGCAGCACGCGAACGTGCATGATCGGCGTGCCACTCAAAGCGGCATATGTCGCGATTCGATCGATGTTTGAATCAGGGGTGCGGGATCCGGCGCTGTCGCGCGTGCGAAAGAGCCCGCGTGCGATGTGAAGCGCAGATGATGGATATCGGCGGCATTTCCCCGGCGCCGATTCCTGATGTCGTAATTGAATGCATGATTGGTCTGATGTTATTGATGTTAAATACTGCGGCATGCAGGGAAATAAGCAGAAAGCATGCCAGACCGGCAAATCGGACTCGCGCCCGTTCCGCATCCGACGGAAACCCTCGTGGAATCCGTGAATTACGCGACATCCTTCACGAATCGGATTTCTGCGTGTGCCGTGCGCGTGATACGTCGCAGGGCTGTTGTTACGTTACGCGTCGCGTAACATGTGGCGTAACGCACGCGCTTCCCGGCACCGACACGTCATCGTTTTCCAACCGAGTCGCGGCTCCGCTCCAGTATCGGCTGCTCTTCTTCGATCGTGCGTTCGGCGGGTCGAACGATAGCGTGTCGCACCGGCGACCCACGGGCGGCGCGCACGTCAGCCCGATTCCGGCCTGTGCGATTCGCTCGCGCTCGATGATGCGAAACTCGGTCGGCGACAGCGCAAGGTGTTGCCTGAACAGCTTCGCCATGCGCTCGCCGTTACCGAGGCCCGTGCGACGCGCGATCTTGTCGGCGGGCAGGCTCGTGTGAATCAGCATGTGGCACGCGCGCTCGAGACGAATGCTCAATACGAATTCCGTCGGTGTCACCCCGACTTCCTTCTTGAAGCGCCTCAGAAGGTTGCGCTCGCTCATCGCGACAGCCTGCGCCACCTGCACGATCGAGATACGCCCGACACTGCGCGCACGCAGCTGCTGCATGGCCGCCCGAATCGGTTGAGTCGCGGCCAGTTCGCGCATGGACCACGCTGTCGACGGCACGACGCGTTCGCCGGAATCGCGCCGAAGGTGCCGTTCGATTTCATCGGCCGCCGTGGCGCCGATCTCATGTCTGAACAATTCCAGCAAAACGGCAAGCATGTCCGGCGCCCGGGTCGGCGCGTCGACGTGGCCGGAAGCGGAAACGAGGCTCAATATCGATGCCGCGGGCTGCCGCACACCGGCCCGTTTCGACACGGGCATCGCCGGCATCTTCACGTCGTCCCAGATCCATCGCGCTTGCGCATGCGCACTACGGAGCCGGGACAGCAGCGTCTCGGTCCACGCGATCAGCACATGGCCGCCGTGGAGATGGAAAAACGCATGCACGCACCGCACATCCGGATCGTCGAGCATGTCGGTCGTCACCTGCACACCGGACGAGGATGGCACCAATCCCCCGCCGGCGGACGCGAACTTCACCTGATATCCAGCGCCCACGGGCAGCAGGCGATTGGCGAGGTTGAACGCCTCGATCATGTACGCCGCCTGGGCCAGCGGGAAACCCGCACTCAAAAAGACGACAACTACCCGTTGTTCACCAGCATCCACAAGCCAAGCCCCCGTTTGTTCCTGCCTACTTCTCTCAAATGCGCTTTTTATTTAATCGATGCGCTTCTCTGTGCCCGAAAAAGCGTCCGCATCATATCTTTCAACCAGGATCCGCAGCTGAACTGTCCGACACTGACAGGGTTGTGGCGGATTGAAACAAGCTCGGCGGCTTTTTCATGCCGCATGCGTCGATAAATACGTTCTGCGGACGCCGAGAATAATCGATTTCGAAGGTCGCGGCGTACGCGTTCCATGCGCGATAAATACTCGCTCACCCCAACGGTCGGATTTAAAGATTATTGAATGTCTTTCATTGATGCCGCTTGCGCATGCCGAATTAATAGAAATCGTTCACCAATGGAAAGTCAGACCGTCGCAAACGTTACCGCACGCCGGATCAGCGGATATTCACGTAATCGGACAGCATTGCGCGCGCCGTGCTGTCGGCGTTCGGACACGATCACCGACTACCGCCCGGGCGTTTTAAAATCGCGCTTGTTCCCATTTTCATGCCGCGCTACGTGCCTGCCGATCATCGCCTCGACCTGAACCTGTTCCGCGTGCTCGATGCCGTCTACGTGCACGGCGGCATCGGCGCGGCCGCCCGCGCGCTGCACCTGACACAGCCGGCCGTCACGCATGCGCTCAACCGGCTGCGCGCGCATTTCGACGACCCGCTGTTCGTGCGCCAGGGCAATCGCGTCGTGCCGACCGAGCGCACGCGCGCGATCATCGCGGACGTGCAGCTTCACCTCGCCGGCCTGCAACGCGCCGCGCGCGACCCGTCGGCATTCGACCCGGCGACACTCGACCTGAGCATCGCGGTCGGCATTCGCGACGTGCTCGAATCGATCGCGCTGCCGCAGATCGTCGCCACGTTCGCCGGCGAAGCGCCGGGCCTGCGGTTCGTGAGCCGCCGCGTCGCGGTGCACGACATCGAACGCGAACTCGCGTCGGGCAATCTCGATCTGGCCGTCGATCGACGTGTGCAGACCGGGCCGCGCATCGCGACCGAGCACCTGCTCGACGATTCGCTCGTCGTCGCGATGCGGCACGACCATCCGTTGACGAGCGGTCCGCTGCGGCGCGGCGACTATTTCGCCGCGCGGCATATCGCGGTGTCGTCGCTCGGCGAACCGCAATCGCTCGACGTGCTGCTCGGCAACGACGGGCGCTTCCGTCACATCCAGCTCGTTTGCCAGCATTACTTCGCCGCCTGCCAGATCGCCGCGGCGGGCGACCTGCTGCTGACGCTGCCGCGCACGTATGCGCTGCGCATGGCGGCGATGCTGCCGATCGCCGTGCAGCCGCTGCCGCTGCGGCTCAAGCCGTTTCCGCTGCTCGCGTACTGGCACGAGTCGCGCGAGACCGACCGCGCGCACCAGTGGGTGCGCGAGCGCGTCGCGGCGCTCGTGCGCCGGAGTGCCGGCGTCGCCGGCTGATCCCGACCAGCCCCATCGACGCACGCGGCGCCCGCGATTTCCATCGAGACGGTATGCTGGCGGCTCGCACGCCGCGCCCCGTCGCGGCCCCCTCTTTCCCGCCTACCGGAGACTTGCCATGCCGCTCATCCACGCTGCCGCCACCCTCGCCGCCGACGCGCCCGACTACGTCGTCCAGCTGCAGGCCGGCACGCACGCGCTGACCGGCGACGAAGCACCGCGCGAAGGCGGACAGGGCCTCGGGCCGGCGCCGTTCGAGTTCGTGCTGGCCGGCCTCGCGCAATGCACGGCCGCGACGCTGCGCATGTATATGCAGCGCAAGACGTGGCCCGCCGTGCGCATCGACGTGCGCACCGAACTGCATGCCGATCGCGAAGGACAGCAATACGTGCGCCGCGTCGTGACGCTCGACGGCCCGCTCGACGACGCGCAGCGCCAGCGGCTCGCGGAAATCTGCGAAAAGACGCCGGTGACGCTGTTCATCAAGCGCGGCACGCGCATCGAAACGACACTGAACTGACGGGCGGCGTCCCGTGCCGCACACGATCGATACGTAACAAGCAAAACGGGCGGGCCGCGCACGATGCGCGGCCCGCCCGTTTGCGGATGTCGTCCGGCGCTTACAGCCCGAGCGCGGACAGGTCCAGCTTGCCGTCCTTCACCGGCGGGCACCAGAAATACGCGCCCGTCAGCGGCCGCGTGAAGCGGAACAGGCCGTCGACGATGCCATCGTCCGCGCCGCTCATCCGGCGCATCTGCACGTCGAACGCGCGGAACGAACAGCCGAACGCGACGAAGTAGAGCCCCGCGCGGCGCGCATCCGACCACGGCGACGAACGGCGCAGCATGAATGCCTCCGGCTCGAAGCTCTCCTGCGCGGTGCGCTTCACGTGCGCGAACTCGGGCGCGTCGTCGAGCTCCTCGTTGTCCGAGCGGCGGCGGCCGATGATGTGATCCATGTCGCCCGACGCAATGCGCTCCATCCGGTCGAAGTCGTGCAGCCATTGCTGAACCGCGACGAAGCTCGAACCGTCGAGCCCCGCACCCTGCCCCGTGACGATCGCCGCGGCCAGCGCGTCGTCGCCGGTCGGGTTCTCGGTGCCGTCCTCGTAACCCGACAGGTCGCGATCGGTCGCATAGCGGAACCCGTCGACCGCGTCCTGCAGCGCGAACGCCGGCGCAAGCGCCCGCTCGATCGCCCGCGCGCGCAGCACGAGTTCGCCGCGATCGTCGCCGCGCAGCCAGACCCAGACGTCGGCCGGCGTGATCGGCAGCGTGCGGTCGTTCACCGCGAACGCCGGGTATTCGGTGAGGCCCGGAACCGGGCGCCCGAGGTGCGCGGCCAGCGCCTGTCCGAAGCCGGCGACCGTGTCGCGCCCGTCGACGAGTTCGCGCAATGCCCTCAGCGCCGCTGCCACATTGGCGTGGTTCGAGATCGTGAAAGTGAGGTATCGGGCCGCCGTGTCGATCGGAGCCAGGATGCCTTGCTGAACGTCGCTCATCGTTTCCTCAGGAATGTATCGGGGTGAATCCGCGCGGCCGCAGCGGCCGGGGCGCAACGGCAAAGTGTAATCGATGCGGCCCGCCGACCCGTGCGGCACCGCACCGCGCAACGCGCGCGAAAAAGGGCCGAAACCCCAGATACTAACCGTATCGATGCTGCCACGCCGCATTCGTCAGACGTTGCGGCGAATCCGGCATGCCTGATAAAATCCCTTCACGTCTTTTCGGCGTCCTTTCAACCGTTCACTTCAGGGAGGTGCAGATGTTACGAATGCCAGCAACCTTCCCGAACGTGGTCCCACGACGCGGCTGATCCTGCCCGTCGTCCGCGCCGGCTCCCGAGTGGTCCGCTAACCCGCCAGCCCGCGCATTTTCCCGACAGCCCGTTTCGTTTCGCCCGCGTCGTCCGCGCGGCCCGGCTGTTGCGTTTTCGACGTTCTCCGAACCGGAAAGTCCCGTCGCGCGATGCGCCGGGCAACGATACATGACCAGAAAAACCACCCATCTGGGCGGCCAGGCATTCCAGGCCGTCTTCGGCTTCACATTCCGCTACTGGCGCAAGCAGCCGGCGCGCATCGCGACGATCGCGACCCTGGCGCTGCTCGGCGCGCTTGCCGACGTGCTCACGCCGCTGTTCGCCGGCCGCCTCGTCGATGCGCTGTCGACCGGCCTGACTGAGCGCGCCGCCGCGTGGCATTCGGCCGTCACCGCATTCGGCACGCTGGCCGCACTCGGCATCGGCGCGACGCTGCTGCGGCAAGGCGTCTACCTGAACATCATCACGCTCACGCTGAAGATGATGAGCGAGATCGCCGCCGCGTCGTTCCATCGCGTGCAGCGCTTCTCGACCGACTGGCACGCGAACAGCTTCGCGGGGTCGACCGTGCGCAAGATCACGCGCGGGATCTGGGCGCTCGACCTGCTGAACGACACGGTGCTGATCGCGCTGCTGCCGTCGGTCACGATGCTCGTCGGCGCGACCGTGCTGCTCGGCACGCACTGGCCGGTCATGGGGCTCGTCGTCGGCGCGGGTTCGCTGCTGTACATCTCGGTGACGGTCGCCGTGTCGCTCGGCATCGTCGCGCCGGCCGCGCGGCTCGGCAACATGTGGGACACGCGCATGGGCGGCGCACTCGCGGACGCGGTGAGCTGCAACGCGGTCGTCAAGGCTTTCGGCGCCGAAACGCGCGAGGAAGCGCGGCTCGCGCGCGTGATCGGCAAGTGGCGTCAGCGCACGCGCCGCACGTGGGTGCGCGGCACGTTCAACGGCGGGCTGCAGGGCGCGATGCTCGTCGCGATGCAGGCGGCGATGATCGGCGTCGCGCTGCGGCTGTGGGCGAACGACGAAGCGAGCGTCGGCGACATCGCGTTCTCGCTGACGATGTTCTTCATGCTGCAGGGCTACCTGCGCGACGTCGGCATGCACATCCGCAACCTGCAGCGCTCGGTCAACGACATGGAAGAGCTCGTCGCGCTCGAGCGCCAGCCGCTCGGCATCGACGATCGGCCCGGTGCGCCGGCGATCCGGATCGGGCAAGGCGAGATCCGCTTCGAGCACGTGACGTTCCGCTACGGCAACCATCCGGTGCCGCTGTACGACGACTTCTCGATGCGCATCGCGCCCGGCGAACGCGTCGGCCTCGTCGGTCATTCCGGGTCGGGCAAGACGACGTTCATCAAGCTGATCCAGCGCCTGTACGACGTGTCGGGCGGCCGCATCACGATCGACGGCCAGGATATCGCGCAGGTGCGGCAGGATTCGCTGCGCAGCCAGATCGCGATCGTCCAGCAGGAACCCGTGCTGTTCCACCGCACGCTCGCCGAGAACATCGCGTATGCGCGTCCCGACGCGAGCCGCGCGGAGATCGAGCGCGCCGCGCGTCTCGCCAGCGCGCACGACTTCATCGTCGCGCTGCCGGACGGCTATGACACGCTCGTTGGCGAGCGCGGGATCAAGCTGTCGGGCGGCGAACGCCAGCGCGTCGCGATCGCGCGTGCGTTCCTCGCGGATGCGCCGATCCTGATCCTCGACGAAGCGACGTCGAGCCTCGACAGTGAAAGCGAGGGTCTGATCCAGCAGGCCATGGAGCGGCTGATGGTCGGCCGCACGACGCTCGTCGTCGCACACCGGCTGTCGACGGTACGCTCGCTCGACCGCCTGCTCGTGCTCGATCGCGGCAAGGTGATCGAGGAAGGCGACCACGACGCGCTGATCCGCATCAACGGCGGGGTGTATCGCCGGTTGTTCGAGCGGCAGGCGCTGGAACTGGCGAAGGGCTTGATCGATACGCCGCGGCGCATGGTGAACGGTGATGCCGGCCCGCTGGGGGAACCGGCGGAGGCCTGATCCAGGCAGGTCGTGATATGGCCCGACTGTATGGTTGCTGCCGCCGGGTCATGTCGGTATTCAGATGTGGAACGAGGCCGTGCCGATGCACGGCATTTTGTTTCCGCAGGCATCCGCGAGCGCCGCATTCCGCTGCACAACCACGTTCGTGATGGGGGTTCCCCGGATCACTTATCATACCGGCCAGGCAATTTGCGACGAAAGGCAGATCATGTTTACAGGCATTGTTCAGGGTGTTGGCGTCATCAAGGCCATCAAGGATCACGGCGAGCTGAGAACGTTCAGCATCGAATTTCCCGAGCGGTTCACCACCGACATCGAGATCGGCGCGAGCGTCTCGGTCGACGGCGTCTGCCTGACGGTGACGACCATCCACTCCCCGCTGCTGATCGACTTCGACGTGATGTTGCCGAGCCTGCGAATCACCACGCTGGCCGACCTGACGACCGGCGCCCGGGTCAACGTGGAGCGGGCCGCGAAGGACGGCGCGGAAATCGGCGGACATCCGCTGTCCGGTCACGTCGACTTCATGGGGACCATCCTGCACATCGCGTCGTCCGAACACAACCGGATGATCCGCATCGGCGTGCCGGCCGATTTCAAACATTATGTGTTCGCGAAGGGCTATATCGCGATCAACGGCTGCAGCCTCACCGTGTCGGACGTCAATCGCGACGAAGGCTGGTTCGAAGTCTGGCTGATTCCCGAAACGCGACGCGCGACCACCTTCGATGCGAAGGGTGTCAACGACAAGGTCAATATCGAGATCGAGCGCAGCACGCAGGTCGTCGTGGACACGATCCGCGAATCGGTCAAGGAGACGCTCGGGGAATTGACCGGCGTCGTCACCACGTTGCTCGCGGAGAAGGGTATCGACATCGAGGAACTGCTCGCCCGGAACGTCGCGCGGCTGCCGAAGGCGTAACGGCAACGGACGCCGCTTTTCCCGGTGATTCTCGGGATCACCGGGCGTCGGCTTCCGTCGCGATGCGCCCGGTCGGCCGCCCTGCACGCCGACTTCACTCCACTTCCACCCGCGCCCCCTTCCCCACCGCCACCCGCTGCGATCGGTAAATCCCCGCGTGCCCGGAAAACAGATAGGCGACCACGCAAGCGACGATCGCATACACGCCGACATCCGCGCCGAACAATTCGATCGCCATGATCGTCGACGCGATCGGCGTGTTGGCCGCGCCCGCGAACACCGCGACGAAGCCGAGCCCCGCGAGCACGGGCACCGGCAGCGCGAGCACCTGCCCGAGCGCGTTGCCGAGCGTCGCGCCGATGTAGAACAGCGGCGTCACTTCGCCGCCCTTGAATCCCGACGCGAGCGTGACGACGGTAAACGCGAACTTGCCCGCGAAATCGTAAGCCGGCAGCGGCCCGTGAAACGCGGCCTCGATCGTCGGAATCCCGAGGCCGAGATACTGCGGCACGTTCAGCACGGTGGCGGCCACGGCCACCAGCGCGCCGCCGAGCACCGGCTGCAGCGGCGCATAACGGACGACGCGGCGGAACCATGCGGTCAGCGCATGCGTCGCGAACGCGAACAGCCGGCCGACGACGCCGAACGCGACACCCGCGACGACCGTCGCGGCCAGCCCCGTCGCCGACACGGCCGGCACGAACGGAATCGCATAAGCGGTGTGATGCACACCCCACGCGCGGCACACGACATCCGCGACGATCGCCGACGCGACGCAGGTCAGCAGCGCGTCGTACCGAACGCGGCCGATCGCGAGCACCTCGAGCCCGAACACGGCGCCCGCGAGCGGCGTACCGAACACCGACGAGAACCCGGCCGCGATGCCGCCCATCAGCAGCACGCGCCGATGCTCGCGATCGAGCCGGAACAGGTGCGTGACGCGATCGGCGAGCGCGCCGCCCATCTGCACGGCCGTGCCCTCGCGGCCGGCCGACCCGCCGAACAGGTGCGTGACGACGGTCGCGACGAGCACGAGCGGCGCCATCCGCTTCGGCACGAGCGCCTTCGGGTCGTGAATCTCGTCGATCAGCAGGTTGTTGCCGCGCGCGACCGACTGGCCGAACCGGTGGTAGATCCAGCCGGTCGCGAAACCGGCGGCCGGCAGCCCCCACAGCAGCCAGGGATGCGCGACGCGCGTGCCGGTCGCCCAGTCGAGCGCGATCAGGAACAACGCGGAAGCCGTGCCGGCCAGCGCGCCGAGCAAGGCAGAGAGTGCGAGCCAGCGGCAGACGTAGCGCACGGTCGCGAAAAAATCGGCAGAAGTCGAGAAAAACATGATTTCCAGATTCGACAGGACATCAAAACCTGGGCGGCAGAATACCGCATGGACGGCCTGCGACCTCCTGACAACCCAGGAACACGCAGGCATCATCAGCCGGGCAAACCGGCGGTTGAGGGCCGAACCGCGCGCGACGCGCCGGGATCGACCGCAGGGAGGCATGCCATCTCCGCAGGCGGCAATTGTACGCGACGCCGCGCGTCGCACGCAATGCGGCCCCGCCGGGGCCGCCGCGCACCGTCAGTCGGGCGGCATGCGCGTCACGCGCGAGATCAGTTGCGGCGCGATTCGCTCGAGCGGCAGGATCGCCGACGCCGCGCCAATCGCCGCAGCCGCCTTCGGCATCCCGTAAACAGCGCTCGTCGCCTCGTCCTGCGCGATCGTGTAGCACCCCTTCGCGCGCATCGCCTTCAGCCCGAGCGCGCCGTCGCGCCCCATCCCGGTCAGCAGCACGCCGAGCGCGTCGCCCTGCCAGCCGTCGGCGACGCTGTTGAAGAACACGTCGATCGACGGCCGGTACGGCGTCTCGGCCGGATGCCGCGTATAGCCGAGCACGCCGCGCGGCGACAGATACAGGTGATCGTTGGTCGCCGCGAGCAGCACCTCGCCCGCCTGCGGCACGCTGCCCTGCCGCGCGACGCGCACGGGTAGCCGCGTATAGCCGTCGAGCCACTCCGCCATGCCGACCGCGAACGCCTGGTCGACGTGCTGCACGATCACGAGCGCAGCCGGAAGATCGGCCGGCAGCGCGCGCAGCAGCGCGGTGAGCGCGGTCGGCCCGCCCGCCGACGCGCCGATCGCGATCAGCGTCGGCTGGCCGCGCGCGGGCGCCGGCCCGGGCGGCACGAGCGTCGCGGTCCGGCTTTCGAGCAGCCGGCCGATCTGGTCGATCTTCGCGAGCAGCGGCTGCGGCGCCGCATCCGACGGCAGGCCGAGCGCGAGCGTCGGCGTGTCGACCGCGTCGAGCGCGCCGGCACCCATCGCCTCGTAGACGGACGACGTGTTCGCGCTGACGCTCGCGGTCACGATCAGGATCGCGCACGGCGCGCGCGCCATGATCTGCCGTGTCGCGGCCACGCCGTCGAGCTTCGGCATCACGAGATCCATCAGCACCAGGTCGGGCGGATGCGCGACGCAGAAATCCACGGCCTCGTCGCCATCGGTCGCCACCCACAGCACGCGGTGGTCCGTGCGCAGCGCGATCACGCGGCGCAGCGCCTCGACGGCAAGCGGCAGATCGTTGACGATGCCGATGTTCATCCGCGCGCGTCCCCGATCAGGTCGTGCACCGCATCGAGCAGCGCCTCGTCGTGGAAACTGCTCTTCGCGAGATAGTAGTCGGCGCCGGCATCGAGCCCGCGCCGGCGATCCTCGTCGCGATCCTTGTACGACACGATCATCACCGGCACGCGCTTGAGCATCGGGTCGCCCTTGATCAGCGTGACGAGTTCGATCCCGTCCATGCGCGGCATGTCGACATCGGTGACGACCAGGTCGAACGCGTCGCTGCGCACCGCGTTCCAGCCGTCCATCCCGTCGACCGCGACGGTCACGTCGTAGCCGCGCTTTTCCAGCAGCTTGCGTTCGAGTTCGCGCACCGTCAGCGAATCGTCGACGACGAGCACGCGGCGGCGCCGGTCGGCGCGCGCGAGCTGCGGATCGCGCCTGAGCTTCGCGAGCTGGCCGCCGCGCACGAGCTTGTCGACGGAGCGGATCAGGTCCTCGACATCGACGATCAGCACCGGGTCGCCGTTCTCGAGCAATGCCCCGGCCGCGATGTTCTGGATCTTGTTCAGGCGGCTGTCGAGCGGCTGCACGACGAGCATCCGTTCGCCGAGGAAGCGGTCGACGGCGACACCGTAGAGCTCGGGTTCGCCGCCGACGACCACGACCGCCGTGCTCGTGCGCGCGACGCCGGGCTCGCCTGCATCGAGCAGCTGGTGCGCGGCGACGAGGCCCGCGCGCCGGCCGTCGAACGGAAAATGCGGCTGGCCTTCGAGCACGTCGATGTCGTCGTGCGACAGTTCGAGCGTGCGGCGCACGTGCGCGAGCGGGAACGCGTACGGCTCGCCGCCGACCTCGACCAGCAGGCTGCGGATCACCGACAGCGTGAGCGGCAGCTGCAGCACGAAGCGCATGCCCGCGCCGGGCTCGTTGAAGATGCGCACCGCGCCGCGCACGCCGCGCACCATCTCCTGCACCGCGTCGAGGCCGACGCCGCGCCCCGACACGTCGGTCACCGCATCGCGCATCGAGAAGCCCGGCAGCAGCAGGAATTCGAGCAGCTCGGGATCGGACAGCCGCGCGGCCGTCTCGTCGTCGGTCAGGCGCTGGCGCACGACGGCCGCGCGCAACGCGTCCATGTCCACGCCCGGCCCGTCGTCGATCACGCTGACGAGCAGCGAGCCGGCGCTGTGGCGCGCCTCTAGCGTCACGCTCGCCTCGGCCGGCTTGCCGCGCGCGAGGCGCGCGTCGGGCGATTCGACGCCGTGATCGATCGCGTTGCGCAGCAGGTGGCCGAGCGGCGCGTCGAGCAGGTCGAGGATGTCGCGGTCGACCTGCGTGCCTTCGCCGACGATCGAGAAGCGCACCTGCTTGCCGAGCGAGCGCGCAAGATCGCGGACGATCCGCGGATACGCGCGCGTCGCGTCGCCGAACGGCCGCATCCGGCACTGCAGCGCCTCGTCATACAGCTGCTCGGCGATGTGCGTGCTGCGCCGCTCGAAGCGGTCGAATTCGTCCATGCGCTCGGCGAGCGAGCGCTGCAGGTCGTTGAGCATGTGCCGCACTTCGCTCATCGACGCGAGCACACCCGCATCGAGATCGTCGGCAAACTGTTCGTACAACAGATCGAGCGAACGGGCCGCATCGCGCTGCGCGCGCTTCACGCGCAGCATCGACTCCGCGAACGGCTTGAGCCAGCGCGATTCGACGAGTGACTCGCCGGACAGGCTCAGCAGCCGGTTCAGCGTATCGGCCCGCACGCGGCGCATCGCACCCGCACCGGCCGCGCGGCCGGCGTGGGCCGGATCGGGCACGGGCGCCGACACGGCGAGCGGCGGCACCGCGGCGCCGGCCCCCACGGGTTCGTTCGCCGCGCCGTCGTGCTCGCGAAACGGCACGACGGACGACGGTGCCGGTGGCGGCGCGAAGGCCGATGTCGGCATCGCGTGCGCGCCGTCGGCGCCCGTCAGCGCCAGCGCGAACGCCTCGATCTCCGCCGACGACACCGGCTGCGCCTGCGGATCGGCGACGCGCACCAGCAGATCGACACCGGCGAGCAGCACATCGACATGCGTGGCCGTCAGCGCGATCGCGCCGGTCTGCGCGGCAACGAAGCATTCTTCCATGCGCCCCGCGATGTCGACGCCGAGCGGCACGCCGACGATGCGTGCGGCGCCCTTCAGCGAATGCGCGGCACGCATGCACGCCTCGAGCGCGACGGAGTCGGGCTCGCCCGATTCGAGCGCGAGCAGGCGTTCGGACAGCGCCTGGGTCTGCGTGCGCGTCTCCTCGCGATACAGCTCGAGCAGCGACAGGTGACTCAGATCGTCATCGCCGCTCATCGCATGCTCCGTGTCACGGCATCGAACAGCCGATCGTCGTCGAGCAGGCCCACCGACTTGCCGCGCCACGACAGCACGCCGCGCGACAGGCCGGCGCTCGCGCGCCCGACCGTCGCCGGCACGGGCACCCATTCGGATGCGCCGAAGCGCAGCACACCCTCGACTTCATCGACCGGAAACACCACCGGCTCGCCCTGGTGCGCGGCGACCAGCAGCCGCGTGAAACGGCCGTCCGCGCCACCCTCGGCGCCCTTGCCCGCGTCGAGGCCGAGCAGCGCGCCGATCGAGATCGCGATGCGCAACGTGCCGCGAATGTTGACCACGCCGCGCACGGCCGAATGGCGGCGATGCGGCAGCGAATGGATCGGGCGCGTGCCGGCGATCTCGCGCAGCACGCCGATCGGCAGCGCGAGCCATTCGTCGGCGACGCGAAACGCCAGCGCCGCCTGGTGCGTATCGTCGTCGCCGTGCGCGCGGGTCGCGTCGAACGCGCTGATCCGCTGCGTGGCATCGGCCATCTCGGCGATGCCGAGCGGGCGTTCGAGCAGTTTCGCCGCGTGATACGCGTAGACCGGGCAGTTCAGGCAGCGCAGGCAGTCGGCCAGCCGCTCGCACGAGCGGTCGCCGTGCGTGCCGATCCGGTTCCAGCAATCGTCGACGCCGATCGTCGTATCGTCAGTGGCAACGGTGTCGCGGTTCATTCTTTCCTCGGTCATCCCGATGTCGGCTCCCAACCCGTGTTCTCATTAACCGGCCGAGCGCCGCGCACGCTCGAGCAGCCATTGCGCACCGGCACCATCGCCGCCGACGTCGAGCAAGGTCGCGAGATGCGTCAACGCTTCGTGGTGCGTCGGCCGCAGATACAGCGCCTTCCGGTAGAAATCGCCGGCTTCCGCGACTCGCCCGCGCGCATCCGCGATCAGCCCGTTCAGGTAGAACGCGTCGGCGTGCGGCCCGGCGTGCGCGGAGAACTGCGCGAGCACGCGCTCGGCCTCGTCGAATGCGCCCGCGTTGGCCAGCGCCTGCGCTTCCTCGAGCGTCGGCGCGGCGCTGTCGGCGACCGGCGTCGCCGGCGCGGCCGTGTCGGCCACGTGGGCCGCATGGGTCAGCGAGTCAACGCGCAAGTCGGCCCGCGGCTCGAACGCCATCGGGCGCTCGGCCGGTGCAAACGCGGCACGCGACGGCGCGGCATCGATCCACGTCGACGGTACGACAGCCAGCAGCGGGCGCGTCGCAGCCGGCGGCGCCACGGCGAAGCGCTCGGTGCGCCGGTACGGCGCAACCGCCGGCACCGGTGCCGCATGGCGGGTCGCGTCCCCGTCCGCCGCGACGCCGCCGCGCACGCGATGAAACGCGAACGCCAGCGGCACGCGTGCCGAGCGCATCCCGTGCCGCATCGCGACGCCCGTTTCGGCCGGCCCGACGAACAACATCCCGTCGTCGGCGAGCGCGCTTTCGAGCGAACCGATCACGCGGTCCTGCGCGTCGCGGTCGAAATAGATCAGCACGTTGCGGCAGAACACGAAATCGTAGCGGATGCCCGTATCGATGCCCGGTTCGACCAGGTTCGCCTGGCGAAACTGCACGCACGCGCGCACGCGCTCGTCGAGCAGCCAGCCGTCGGCGGCCGGCGTGAAATAGCGGCCGCGGAACTCGGTCGCCGTGCCGCGAAACGCATTGCGCCCGTAGCAGCCGAGCCGCGCCTGTTCGATCGCGCGCGCGCTCAGGTCGATCGCGTCGATCGTGAAGCTGGCCGGTTCGAGCCCGGCGTCGAGCAGCGCCATCGCCGCCGAATACGGCTCCTCGCCGGTCGAGCACGGCGCGCTCAGCACGCGGATCACGCGCCCGGGCATCGCGGCAAGCCGCTCGGCCGCGAGCCGCGCGAGCGTCGCGAACGCCTCGCGATCGCGGAAGAACCACGTCTCCGGCACGACGAACAGTTCGATCAGCGCGCGCCGTTCGTCGGCCGACGCGTTGAGCTGCTGCCAGTAGGCATCGAGCGCTTCCGGCGTGACGGGCGGCCGCGCCGCCGACGGCAGCCGCTCGCCGTCGCCCTGCAGCGCCTGCACGCGCTCCGTCAGCGCGCGGCTCAGGAAATCGTTGCCGAGCGAATCGGGGTCGATGCCGGTCTCGCGCAGCAGCCAGCCGCGAAATCGCGAATCGGACTCTTTCATGCGGACTCCCCTCCGTGGCCCGGCAGGCCGTCGAACAGATACAGGCGCGCAACGTCGTCGATCAGGTCCGACACCGAGACCTGCTGCACGATCCCGTCGGGCGTGTTCGCGACGCGCCCGAGCCAGCGCGTGCGCGCGGTCGATACGCCGCTGGCGCGAAACGCCGTGCGGTCGATCCGCAGCGTCTGCGTCGCGCGCTCGACGATCAGGCCGATCACGCGCTCGCGGTCGCGCTGCCCGACGCGATAGCGAACCATCACCAGCCGCGTCGAACGCAGCGCATGCGCGCGCCGTTCGAGCGCGAGCATCGGCACGTCGATCACGGGCACCGGCTGGCCGCCGCGCATCAGCAGCCCGGCAATCCATGCGGGCGCGCCGGGCACGGCCTTGGTGGTCGCGAGCGGCAACACCTCGTCGATGTCGGCCGCGTCGAGCGCATAGCGCTCGCCGTCGAGCTCGAACATCAGGAACAGCGCATGCGCGCCGCCTTGCGACTCGGCGCGCGTCACGCGTCGACCTTGAAGCGCGACACGCTGGTGCGCAACTGGTTCGCGACGAGCGTCAGGTCGTCGATCGCCTGCGACGACTGGCGCAGCGATTCGGCCGTCTGCTGCGCGGCTTCCGACAGTTGCGACAGCGCCTGCGTGATCTGCTCGGCACCGTTCGCCTGCGTCTGCATCCCTTCGTTGACCATCTGGAAGCGCGGCGCGAGCGTCTGCACCTCGGCGATGATCTGCGACAGCTGCCCACCGACCTGCTGCACGTCGAGCATCCCGCGACGCACTTCCTCGGAGAACTTGTCCATCCCCATCACGCCTGCCGACACGGCCGACTGGATCTCCTTCACCGTCTGCTCGATGTCGTAGGTCGCCACGGCGGTCTGGTCGGCGAGGCGGCGGATCTCGGTCGCGACGACCGCGAAGCCGCGGCCGTACTCGCCGGCCTTCTCGGCCTCGATCGCCGCGTTCAGCGACAGCAGGTTCGTCTGGTCGGCCACCTTGGTGATCGTCGCGACGACCTGGTTGATGTTCAGCGCCTTCTCGTTGAGGATCGCGAGCTTCGCATTCACCGAACCCGCCGCATCCATCACGCTGCGCATGGTCTCGCCCATCCGCGTGAGGCCGCTCTGGCTCACGCCCGCGAGCGTCGCCGACTGCTCGGCCACGCCGGCCACCTCGTTCATCGTGCGCAGCAGGTCGCGCGACGTCGCGAAGATCTCGCGCGACGTTGCACCGATCTCGGTTGTCGTCGCCGCGGTTTCGTTCGCGGTCGCCTGCTGCTCGCGCGACGTCGCCGCGATTTCGGCGACCGACGTCGTCACCTGCAGCGACGACTGCTGCGCGCGCGCGACCAGTTCGGTCAGCTCGTCGGCCATCCGGTTGAAGCCCGTCTCGAGCGTGCCGAATTCATCGCGGCGGCGCAGGTCGAGGCGACGGGTCAGGTTGCCGGTGCGCATCACGTCGTGCACCTCGACGAGCCGCGCCATCGGCACGGTAACCGCGCGGAACAGCCCGTAGCCGAGCGCGAGCGCGGACAGCAGCACGATGCCCAGCGCGGTAGCGAGCACGATCTCGGTGTCCTGCACCGACTCGCGGATCAGCTTCGCGGACTGGTCGGCGAACTTGCGGTTCTCCTGCACCAGCGAATTCGCGTTGCGCACGACCTCGGCCCATGCCGGCTGCACCTTCGCGTACGCGGCGACGGACTCTTCGTGCGATACCCGATGCTTTTGCACGGCGTCGTTCAGGAGCGGCAGGTAGCGATCGAACGACGCGCGGAACGTCGCAAAGCGCTGACGATCGTCGTCGCGGAACGTCGTGTTCTGGTAGTCGACCGACAACGACTCGACGTCCTTCACCGCATCGCCGATCTTCGCGAGATCGCGCTGGACGGCCTCGGGATCGGTATCGACGAACGTCGCCTGCTGCAGCATCGTGAACGATTCGTTGACCGCCCCGCGCAGCGACGCCGCGAGATAGACGCCCGGCAGCGAGTCGCGTTCGATGCTGACGGCTTCGCTGTTGATCGCGCGCAGGCGCTCGTAGGACACGCCGGCCGTCACCAGCATCAGCACGAACAGCACGCCGAAGCTGAGCAGGATACGGTTGCCGAGCGTCAGCCGGGCGGCGCCGATCGTCGGGTGCAGGCTTTCATTGGTCGCGCGGGGCGTCACGGTGGCCATGTTCGTTATGGGTTTTCTATAATCAGCGTTGAAAAAAACCGCGCCCGCCTGCGCGCCGGACGGCGCGCCACGAGCGAATCGGGGTCCGCGGGCAGCGCGGCACCGGCGGGCCGCGCCGCGAAATCATCGCTCCGCTTGCGCCGGCAGCCGAAGCGCGACCATGAAGCCGCGCGCCGTATTGCGCATCAGGATCTGGCCGCGATGCCGCGCGGCTGTCGCGCGGACGAACGCAAGCCCGAGGCCGAAGCCGCCGCGCGCCGCGCCATGCGCGGATTCGAGTCGCACGAACGACTCGGTCGCGGCCGCGCGCTGCTCGGACGCGATGCCGGCGCCGGCGTCCTCGACGCCGATCAGCCAGGCACCGTCGTCGTCGCTCAGCGTGCAATGCACGTCCGTGCCGGCCGGGCCGTACTTCAGCGCGTTGTCGATCAGGTTCGCGACCGCGCGCGTGAGCATCATGCGGTCGCCCATCGTCACGCACTCGGTGTCGGGCACGTGGGCGACGACCCGGCTGCCGAATCCGGCCGCCTTCTCCCACAGCTGGTCGACGGCGTCGAGCACGATCTCGTTGAGACTCAGGACCTCGTGCGCGCGGCGTTCCGACTGCGCGCGCGTCAGGTGGATGAAGCCGTCCGCGAGCGCGAGCGCGCGCCGGGCGTGGCCGGAAATGCGCTCCATGATCGCCGGCATGTCGCCGTGCTCGGTCCGGTAGACCTCGAGCAACGCGAGGATCGACGTCTGCGGCGAGCGCATGTCGTGCGACAGGAAATCCAGCGCTTCGTCGCGCTGCCGCGACATCAGGTACGAATTCGAGTGATAGCGGATGCGCGCGGTCAGTTCCATCGCGTCCGGGAGCTTCACGAGATAGTCGTTCGCGCCGGCGATGAACGCCTCGCGCTTGACGATCGGCTCCTCCTTCGCCGACAGCACGATGATCGGCACGCGTGCGGTGCCGGCGTCCGCGCGCCACGCGCGAACGAGGTCGAGGCCGTCGATTTCCGGCATCACGAGATCCTGCAGGATGACCGTCGGCTTCACGTCGCGCGCGACCGCCATCGCCCGGTGCGCGTCGGTGCACACATGCAGGTCGATGTCGTGCTCGCCCCGCAGCGCGCGACGGATCACCTCACCGACGAACGGCTGATCGTCGACGAGCAGAACCGATAGCCCCGACTCGAGACAATCAGGCGCATTTTCACCGCTCGATTCTTTCATAAATACCGCTTCAAACGCCAAATCTCCAATTGATTCTTTCACAGGAGTTGTTTATCCGACTTGGACGCAATCTCAATTTAGTGGCTGAGTAATCCGCTTGTTATTGCCGATCTGGCCTGTCGGCATTGCCTCACGGGGCTCCGAACGCCGATTTTCCCCCGACGACGGTCGCATTACCTCCGCTTTCTTTCTCTCAATAAAGATAACCGGCTGATTCTAAATGAAATTAGAACACAGCATCTATCTCCTTCCGGTTTAGTTTTGCCAAATATGGTGAAAGAGAGGGATTCAGATAAATCAGATCATTTCCGGACGCGAAAGACGACAACGTTTGCGAAGCCGGCGCCACGAGGTTTGCATGCGCTGCAAGGCCCTCGCGTCGAACGTATCGGGGCCGGATTCCGATGCGACGGAATCGGAGAGCGGGAGGGGGAAAGTCGCGCGCCGCGACCGGATCGGCCGCGACGCGAAGGCATGGGGCGCCGCCGGCCGAACCCGGTTGGCGCGGCAAGGCGGCCGTGCGTTCACGGCCCGCCCGCGTGGCCGGTTACCCGCGCGCGTGCTGCGCGGACACTTCCTGCAGATCGAGATCGCGCTCGACCATGTGCAGCATCTCGTCGTGAATGCGGCCCGATCGGTGCAGGCTCAGCAGTTCGGCCCGCCCGGCCTTGATCCCGGCAAGGACGACGTCGTAGTGCGCGATGCGGACCTCCGCCGGATATTCAGGCTCGTCCTTCGCCCGCTCGGTCAGTTCCGCACGATACGTGTATTGCTCCAGCAGGCGCGGGTGAATCACCTTGCCGCTGTCGTCGCGCACCAGCGGCTGGATCGCCGCGAGCTGTGCTGCCTCGATATGCGCCCACGTCTGCGGCTCGGTCAGATGATGCGTGGCGCGCTCTTCGCGTTGCGGCAGGCGCAGCAGCCGGATCAGCGGCCCGATGGTCGTGCCCTGCAGCAGCACGGTGACGAGGATCACCGCGAACGACGCGACCAGGATCACGTCGCGGCCCGGCATCGCCTCCGGCAGCGACAGCGCGATCGCCAGCGTCACGACCCCGCGCATGCCGGCCCAGCTCATGACCGTCGCGGCCTTCCAGTCGGGCGCGCCGCCACGCCGCACGATCCCGCGTACCGGCCACTTCAGCACTTCTACGGCATAGACCCACACGAAGCGCGACACGATCACGGCCGCCAGCACCGCGAGCACGGCCGGCATCATCGTGCCGAGCACCTGCTCGAAACCGCCGAGCCGGTGGATCGCGCCGCGCAGCGACAGCCCGATCAGCACGAACACCAGCGCCTCGAGCAGGAACACGATGACCCGCCAGAACGCGGTGCCGCGCGTGCGCACGGCCGCCGAAAACACTTCGTGCTGGTGCCAGCCGATGATCATGCCGGCCGTGACCGTCGCGATCACACCCGACACCTCGACCATTTCGCCGGCGATGTACGCGATCCAGCCGGCGATCACCGCCACGGTGATCACCAGATAGTCGTCGTCGAGCAGCTTCAGGAACCACACGACGAGCTTGCCGACCAGGAAGCCGACCACGACGCCGCCGAGCCCGAGTTCCGCGAAGCGCACGACCGCGTGCTCGAAGCTGAACGCGCCCGTCAGCGCGGCGGCGACCGCGAAGCGGAACAGCACCAGGCCCGCCGCGTCGTTCAGCAGGCTCTCCCCTTCGAGCAGCACCATCAGGCGGCGCGGCAGCGCGACGCGTTCGAGCACCGCCTTCGCGGCCACCGCATCGGGCGGCGACACGATCGCGCCGAGCGCGAAGCACGCGGCCCACGGCAGCGACGGCACGACCCAGTGCACGGCGAAGCCGACCGCGAATGTCGTGAACACCACGGCGCCGATCGCGAGCAGCAGGATGCCGCCCACGTTGTGCTTGAACTCCTCCCACACCGTGAAATACGCGCCGTCCATCAGCAGCGGCGGCAGGAACACGAGCAGCACGAGTTCCGGATCGAGGTTGATCGGCGGCAGGCCGGGAATGAACGCGATGCCGATGCCGCCGATCAGCAGCGCGGCCGCAGGCGGCAACCGCAGCCGCTTGGCGATGCATTCGAGCGCGACGATCGCGAGGAATGACAACAGAATCAGCTTGAATGCCGAGACGGGGGACATGAATCGACCTCGTGAGGAATGAATGCGCATGCCAGCCGGTGTCGTACCCTGGTTGGCTATTTCGCGCGATTACATCACGATGCGACGCGTGCAGTCGAGCGTGTTCGGCCGGCGCGACACGCGGTGCCGCCACGATGGCGCACGGCGCGAGTCGCCGCACCCGTCGGTGTGCGCCGAAACGAAAACGGCACGCGGGCCGGCGCGATCGCCCGCCCGCGTGCCGTCATGCCGCCTCCCCTCGCGCTAGCGGCGCCGCACGACCATCAGCCGCGGCTCGGTCATGTCCTCGATCGCGTAGCGGATCCCTTCGCGGCCGAGCCCCGAATCCTTCACGCCGCCATACGGCATGTTGTCGACGCGGAACGACGGCACATCGTTGATCACGACGCCGCCCACCTCCAGTTCGTCCCATGCGCGCTGCGCATGCGCGAGCGAATCGGTGAACACGCCGGCCTGCAGCCCGAAGTCGCTGTCGTTGACGCGCGTGAGCGCATCGTCGAAGCGCTCGAACTTCTCGAGGATCGCGACCGGACCGAATGCCTCCTTGCGGTAGAGATCCTGTTCGCGGCCCACGTTTTCCAGCAGCGTCGCCTCGAACATCGCGCCGTCGACCTTGCCGCCCGCGACGATCTTCGCGCCCGCCGCAACGGCTGCGTCCATCCAGCCCGACAGCCGGCGCGATTCGGATTCGGAGATCATCGGGCCGACGAACGTTGACGGATCCTTCGGATCGCCCATCTTCAGCGAACGTGTCTTCGCGACCAGCTTGTCGCGCAGTGCGTCGTACAGGTCCGCATGCACGAGGATCCGCTGCACGCCGATGCAGCTCTGGCCCGACTGGTAATACGCACCGAACGCGAGGCGATCGACCACGTAGTCGAGCTGATCACGCTGATCCGCGTCGACGATCGCCGCCGCGTTGCCGCCGAGTTCGAGCACGACTTTCTTCTTGCCGGCCTTCTCTTTCAGCGCCCAGCCCACGGCCGGCGAGCCCGTGAACGACAGCAGCTTGAAGCGCTCGTCGGTCGTGAACAGGTCGGCGCCGTCGCGATGCGCGGGCAGCACCGAAAACGCGCCCTTCGGCAGGTCGGTTTCCGCGAGCACCTCGCCGATGATCAGCGCGCCGATCGGCGTGCGGCTCGCGGGCTTCAGCACGAATGGACAGCCCGCGGCCAGCGCGGGTGCGACCTTGTGCGCGGCGAGGTTCAGCGGGAAGTTGAACGGCGAGATGAACGAGCACGGGCCGATCGGCACGCGCCGCGTATAGCCGGTATAGCCTTGCGCGCGCGCCGAGATCTCGAGGTTGATCACTTCGCCGTCGATGCGCACCGACTCCTCGGACGCGACGCGGAATGTATCGATCAGCCGCGTCACCTCGCCCTTCGAATCGTTGATCGGCTTGCCGGCCTCGATGCACAGCGCCTCGGCCAGCTCGTCGAAGCGCTCGCGAAAGCGCGCGACGCAGTGGTCGAGCACCGCCTGCCGCTTGTAGGCCGGCAACTCGCGCATCGGCTTCGCGGCGTCGACCGCCGCGCCGATGGCCGCATCGATCGCCTTCGCGTCGGCCAGCGCGACACGCGTCGCGACCTTGCCGCTGAACTTGTCGGTCACTTCCAGATCGGTGTTCGCGTAGACGGCCTCGTTGGCCAGATAGTACGGATAGGTATCCTTCAGCATGGAATGCTCCTTCCGGTGAACTGCGGATTCAGAGTTGCGCCGACAGGCGCTTGATTTCGCGGTTGAGCACGCGCTCGTTGTCCGAATAGTCGATCGGCACATCGATCACGTGCACGCCCGGCGTCGCGAAGCAATCGCGCAGCAACGGTTCGAGATCGTCGGCCGCCTCGACGCGATGCCCGTGCGCGCCGTAGCTTTGCGCATACGACACGAAATCGGGATTCTTCAGCGTCATCGCGAAATCGGGGAAGTTCATGTTTTCCTGCTTCCAGCGGATCATCCCGAACGCATCGTCGCGCAGGATCATCACGACGATGTCGAGCTTCAGCCGCACGGCCGTTTCAAGTTCCTGCGAATTCATCATGAAGCCGCCGTCGCCGCATACGGCGATCACCTTGCGCTGCGGATGCACGATCTTCGTCGCGATCGCCGACGGCAGGCCCGCGCCCATCGACGCGAGCGCGTTGTCGAGCAGCAGCGAGTTCGGTTCGTGGGCACGCCAGTAGCGCGCGAACCAGATCTTGTACATCCCGTTGTCGAGACAGACGATCCCGTCGACCGGCAGCGCGTTGTACAGGTCGTTGACGATCCGCACCGGATACATCGGGAAGCGCGGGTCGTGCTGGCCCTTCTCCAGGTGCGCGTCGAAATGCGCCTTGATCATCGCGAAGCGCTCGAAATCCCAGTGCGGCTGCGGCGTCACCGCTTCCTTCATCTGCCATACCGCGTTCGCGATGTCGCCGACCACCTCGATCTGCGGGAAGTAGACGGGATCGACCTGCGCGCCGAGGAAGTTCACGTGGATCACGATCTTGTCGTCCGTGCGCATGAAGAACGGCGGCTTCTCGATCACGTCGTGGCCGACGTTGATGATGCAGTCCGCATGCTCGATCGCGCGGTGCACGAAGTCGCCGTCGGACAGCGTCGCGTTGCCGAGCCACAGTGGATGCGTTTCGTCGATCACACCCTTGCCCATCTGCGTCGTGAAGAACGGGATGCCCGTCTTGTCGACGAATTCGAGCAGCATCTTGCAGGTCGTCTTGCGGTTGCCGCCCGCACCGATCATCAACAGCGGATGACGCGCGGCCTGGATCGCGTCGATCGCGTGCGCGACCGCCTTCTCCTCGGCCACCGGCCGCCGGCTGTAGCTGCGCGGAATCGGCTTGCCGTCGCCCTCCTCGTGCGCGATGTCCTCCGGGAGTTCGAGGTGCGCGGCGCCCGGGCGCTCCTCCTCCGCGCGGCGGAATGCCTCGCGCACCGCCGACGGAATGTTGCCGATCGACACGATCTGCCGCGTGAACTTCGTGAGCGGCTGCATCATGTCGACGACGTCGACGATCTGGAAGTGGCCCTGCTTGCTGGACTTGATCGGCTTCTGCCCTGTGATCATCAGCATCGGCATGCCGCCGAGCTGCGCATACGCGGCGGCCGTCACGAAGTTGGTCGCGCCTGGCCCGAGCGTCGCGAGGCACACGCCGGTGCGGCCGGTCAGGCGGCCGTAGGTGGCGGCCATGAACCCGGCCGCCTGCTCGTGCCGGGTCAGCACGAGCTTGATCTTCGATCGCCGCAGCGATTCGAGCAGATCGAGGTTTTCCTCGCCGGGAATGCCGAACACGTACTCGACGCCTTCGGCTTCCAGCGCCTTCACGAACAGATCCGATGCTTTCATGGGGGACTCTCGGTTGATGCCGCCTGCCCGGCTTACAGGCGCGCGGCGTTCAGAACCCGCGCCGGCCTACGGCACGCGGACGCTTACCTACTGGACACTGACCACGGTGTTGCCCGCCGTGCGAAGCAACGTGTGCAACGCGCGGCGGCGCCTCCGTATGCAGGAGGACAAACGGATCCGCCCGCGCGCGGCAAGCACGTGCGGGCGGCAAGGACGTTTTTGATTGTAGACGGATTCGCGGAATTCCGACTTCGACCGAATGGCCGGGTCCGGCCTCGCGACAGGGTCGGCCTGACGGCCAATTCGGCGTCAAACGGCGCGCGTGGCCCTACTGTAGGAGCAATCGAATTCCATTCATCGAACCTGTGAACCATGGTTGACATACTGCTATCCATGCCCTACAGTGCGCCTACATTCAGCATCCGGACCACCGACGTCTTCGACACGTGGTTTGCCGGCCTGCAGGATCGCGTCGCCCGGCGACGCATCCAGGCGCGCATCGACCGCCTGTCGATGGGCAATCCGGGCGACTGGAAATCCGCCGGCTCCCCCGTCGTCGAAATGCGTATCGACCACGGCCCCGGCTATCGCGTCTATTACGTCAGGCGCGGAACGATATGGGTGATCCTGCTCTGCGGCGGCGACAAGTCGACGCAACGGGCGGACATCCGCGCCGCGCACGCGATGCTCGAGCGGCTCGACCTGGAGTGACCGATGGACAAGATCAAGACCCGGCCGTGGGATTCGGCCGAACACCTGAAAACCGACGACGACATGGCCGACTACTTCGAGGCCTGCCTGCAGGAAGCCGGCGACGACCCGGCCTTCATCGCGCATGCGCTCGGCGTGATCGCCCGCGCGCGCGGCATGTCGCAGGTCGCGCGCGACGCGGGCCTGTCCCGCGAAGGGCTGTACAAGGCACTGTCGCACGACGGGAACCCGAGCTTCGGCACGATCCTGAAGGTGATCAAGGCGCTCGGCCTGCAACTGCACGGCGCGAAGGCGCACGCGTGATTCAACGGCGCGCGGCGGCGCGCCATCATGTGTACGATGGCCGCGGCCGCGTCAATGCAGCCATGCGCCCGCCCAGCGCGGCACCAGCGATACCAGATACAGCCCGAGCCCGATCAGCCCGCCGACCAGCGTGCCGTTGATGCGGATGTACTGCAGGTCCTTGCCGATGTTCAGCTCGATCTGCCGCGACATCTCGCGCGCATCCCAGTTGCGCACCGTATCGCGGATGTGGCGCATCAGGAAATCCGCGAAATCCGGCGCCATCTCGTGCACGGCCTTCTCGATGTGCTCGTTCAGCGACGCACGCAGCGCCGGGCTCTCGGCGAGCCGCGCGCCGAGCCAGCCGCCGAGCGTCGCGGCCTGCCGGTGCAGCGCCGAATCCGGTTGCGCGAGATCGGCCTTCAGCCAGGCGCGCAACTGGTCCCACAGATCACGCACATAGTCGTTGAACGCGTCGCCGTCGCGGATGTAGCGCTTGATCTCGTCGCCTTTCGCGATGAACGCGGGATCGTACTTCAGCCGCTCGGTCAGCCGGACGACCGTGCGGTCGAAGCGCTGCCGCAGCTCGTGTTCGGGATCGGCCGCCACGCTCTCGAGCACGCGGCTCACCGCGCTGGCCAGCATGCGCGCGCCGTTCTCGCCGAACCACTGCGTCGGCATGATCTTCTCGACCTTCGGGTATTGCGTCTTCAGCCACTCGACGATGAAGCCCGCGATCACCTCACGGTTCTCTTCCTTGTCGAGCACGTCGACCACCTGTTCGATCGCGTCGTCGAGCAGCGCCTGGTGGCGGCCGTCCTTCGTCAGCGTATCGAGGATCGCGCCGGCCGATTGCGACAGGTCGATCCGGTCGATCACCGCGCGGAACGCGTCGTGGACGAACGACTGGATCCGCGCGTCGTCGGTCATGTCGAGCGCGAAGCTCATCAGCTTCGTCACGTAACCGCCGAGCGCGTCGGTGTTCGCGGGCTCGCCGAGCCATGCACCGAGTTTCCGCGCGGGATCGTGCTGGCGGATCTGCGCGGCGAGCGCGTCGGGGCCGAGGAATTTCTCGCGCACGAACACCGCGAGGTTGTCGGCGATCTTGTCCTTGTTCTTCGGGATGATCTCGGTGTGGCGCGACACGAACGGAATCGGCACGCGGCGGAACAGCGCGACGACCGCGAACCAGTCGGCGAGCGCGCCGACCATCGCGGCCTCGGCCACCGCCTTGAAGCCATCGACCCACGGGCCGCGCGGCAACAGGATCGTCGTGACGAACACCGCGACGGCGGCCAGCAGCAGCCACAGCGCGCGGCGCTTGCTGCGTTTCAGTTCGAGGGCTTTGTCTGGCGTCATGGGCGACCGGTGAAACGGCAATGCCGCTAATATGCACCGATCGCCGGCCCGCGACAAACCTGTGTGCATTGCACGCGCCGGAAAGGTTGTCCGGAACAGGACTCTTTCCACGTTCCAGCTACCCGGCGCGAACACGGCCTGGTGGGCCGCGTTCGCGCGTTGCCTCAGAGAAACGTTTTCAGGTTCACCGCCGGATCGGCGAGCTTCGCCGGATCGGGCACGGCGCCTGCCGCGATCAACCGCCGCGATGCACCGATGTCACGCCCCAGGTTCGCCGCGGCCACCGCTGCAATCTTCCCGTCGTCGCCCAGCCCGAACACCGTGAACGGCCCGCCCGCGGGATCGCCGCGCACGACGGTCATCCGCTCGCTGCCGAACAGCCCGAGCATCTGCAGGTTGCAGTCGTACTGATCGGACCACAGCCACGGCAGTTCGGCATAGGTTTCGTCCGCACCGAGCAGGTTCGCGGCCGCGACGGCCGGCTGGTTTTCCGCGACCTGCCACGACTCGATCCGCACGTGGCGCCCGAGCAGCGGATTGAAGTGCATCGTGACCTCGCCCGCCGCGAAGATCGCGCGATCGGTCGTGCGGCAGCCCGCATCGACACGGATCCCGTTGTCGACCTCGAGGCCGGCCGCCTGTGCGAGCTCGACGTTGGGCACGACGCCGATCCCGACCACGACGATATCGGCCTGCACGTCGCCGCGATCGGTCTCGACGATCGCGCCGCCGCCCGGTGCGCGGCGAATCGCGCGCGGCAGCGTCGCCATCTGGAAGATCACGCCGCGTGCGTCATGCAGTTGCCGCGCATACGCGCCGACGACTTCCGGCAACGCACGCTGCAGCAAGCGCGGAGCCGGGTCGATCACCGTCACGTCGCACCCGAGCTGGCGTGCCGCGGCCGCCACTTCGAGGCCGATGAAGCCGCCGCCGAGCACCGCCACGCGGCGCCCCGGCGCGAGCCGCGCGCGCAACGCACGCGCGTCGGCCACGGTGCGCACGTAATGCGGAACCACGCCTTCGTCGACCGGGCCGCCGAACGCGCGCACCCGCGAACCCGTCGCGAGCACGAGCCGTGCGTACGGCAACGTCGCGCCGTCGTCGAGCCGCACACGCTGCGCGTCGCGCTCGATCGCATCGACGCGCGTGCCGAGCCGCAACTCGATGCGCTGCGCGTCGTACCACGCGGCATCGCGGATGAACGCGCGCTGCTCGCCGCCGTCGCTCAGCAGCGCGTCCTTCGACAGCGCGGGCCGGTCGTACGGCAGCTCGCGCTCCGCGCCGATCATCACGATGCGTGCATCGGCGTCGCGCGCACGCAGCGCCTCGGCCGTGCGCCGCGCCGCGTGGCCGGCGCCGACGATCACGAACGGGTCAGCCGACATTGACTTCCACCTGCCCGTCGACGATCCGGATCGGATAGGTCCGCACCGGCTCGGTGATCGGCGCGCATTTCGGCGCACCCGTGCGAATGTCGATCAGCCCCTGGTGCAGCGGGCACTCGACGCAGCCGTCCTCCACATAGCCTTCGGACAAGCGCGCGTGACCATGCGAACAGAGGTCGTGCATCGCGAACAGTTCGTCGCCGATCCGGAACACCGCGATCGGCTTCTGGCCGGCGACGCGCGCCGCCGGTTCGTCTTCGGAGAATTCGTCGAATGCGCCCAGCAGATGCCATTCGGCGAGCGTTGCTTCAGTCATGTCGATTCCTTGCTTCGTCAGATCGGGGTCGCGAGCAGCGTCTGCACGCGCGACGTGTCGTAGATCACGCGCTTGGTCTTGTAGCGCAGCCCGTCGGGCGTGCGCACGACCGTGTCGTAGTACTTGCCGGCCTGGTACACGTTCGATTCGCCGTTGCTGCGCGTCTGCACGACCACGTAGTTGCTCTCGGTATCGATCTCGCCGTCGCGCTCCGCGACGATCGTGAGACCCGACGTCATGTGCCGGTACGTATGCTCTTCAAAGATGTTCGCGTGCCGCAGCGACACCACGCGGTCGCGCAGCATCCGCTGGTTCGTGCAGTGGACGATCCCGACCGGCAGCCCGAGATCCGCGTTCTCCTTCGGCACGATCTCGTACGTGCAGTCCTCGGTGAACATTTCCGGCCAGTGTTCGAGCCGGTCGTTGTCGAGGTGGCCGATGTAGCGGTTCTGCAGCATGTAAATCTCGAACCACGTCTTCATGTCTTCAGTCAGGTTTTCCATCATTCCGTGCTCCCGCTTCAATAGCCCATCAGCTTCTGGTAGCCGACCCAGAACTTGCGGATCAGGCTTTCGGTGATCACCGTGTCCTGCTGGTCCGGATTGCCGCGCGACATCTCGATCACCGACGTCGCGTCGGCGTCGCGCACCGTGCCGCGCTGCACCAGTTCGGTCGCCTCCGTGTCCTCCATCGAGATATAGCCGGCCGGCCCGACGAGGTTCGCCTGCTTGATGCGCAGCGCGCGCAGCTCGGGCGTGTCGTCCGCATAGCCGAAGAAGTGGAAGATCAGCTCGAAGTTGTCCGGCCCCTTCGGCAGGATCTGGCGCGCGACCAGCGTGTTGTGGATCTGCTGGATCACGAGCTGCGGGAAGATCGGCTGGATATGGTTCGTGCAGTCCTCGTCGTATTCCGACACGAGATCGAGGATCGACTCGTCTTCCAGATGGAAGCCTTCGTCGAACGAACGGATGTTCTGCTGCTTGTACGCGGCCGACGTATCGTCGCCCGTCTTCGTCACCGTGATGATGCTGTGCAGCCCGTGGTTCGCATCCGGAATCGAGCGCGCCTTCATCCCGACGCGGAAGATGTTGAAGGTCGTATGGAACAGGTGCAGCATGCTCGCGTGATACGGGTCCTTCACGTTCTCCATGTACAGCTTCCAGTTCGACTTCGAATACTGGCGCGTGCAGCCGAGATACTCGATCGGCTTGTGGAAGATCCGGTCGATCCACGGACGCATCTGCTCGCCGAGATAGTCGGGCAGCGGCCCCACTTCATCGCTGAAGGTCGCGAACACGAGCCCGCGATAGCTGTCGACGCGCAGCTTGCGCAGCCCGTGCTGCTTCGGGTCGAAGTCGGCCGGCATCCCGGTCATCCCCTTCTGGCCGCGCCGGAACGGCACGCCGAGCAGGTTGCCCTGGTTGTCGAAGCTCCATTGGTGGTAGACGCACGTGTGCGAGCTCGCGTTGCCGCGCGACTTGCGGCAGACCTGCGCGCCGCGGTGCGCGCAGCGGTTCACCCACGCGGACAGCGTGCCGTCCTCGGTGCGCGTGACGACGACCGGCGTATCGCCGACGAACGTGCTCTTGAAGTCGCCGGCGTTCGGGATTTCCGCTTCCAGCGCGACGAAGTTCCACGTCGGCCCGCGGAAGATGCGTTCCTGCTCGCGATCGTAGACCGCGCGCGAGCTGAATACTTTGTACGGCACGCGCGAGCCGTCGTCGTGCGGAAAGTGCACATCGGACGCGTCGTCGCGCGCGGCGAATACGACGGGCGATTCAGTCTGCTCCATGTCGGACTCCTTGTGGTTCCGTTTCGTTGATTGCATGGAGCCCATTTTTGAAAAGCTAATATTCGGCGTCTATCCGGAAAGTGCGATTGCGGCGGCGCAATATCCACTTTCGGCGGATTTCTGCGCTAGCATGGCGACACACGCGACCGTGCGCACGATCGAGACCCATTCGTCGGATCGAAGCGCGCGTCCACACCAAGGCCGATGCCCATGTCCCCAACGTCGTTCGAGCCGCTTGCGCTGCGCGCGCACCGGCTGTTCGAATCCTGCGATCTCGACGAGACGCGCGAGCGGATCTCGCGCGTGATGCAGCCGCACGCACTGCTGCCGAGCGGCCGCGTGCAAGGCGCATCGCATATGGATTTCGTCCGGCTCGGCGGCCTCGGAATCGGCACCATCGCGTTCGGCGACGCGATGCGCGTGCAGGTCGACGCCGTCGACGGCTATTACCTGCTGATGTTCTGCCTGTCCGGGCAGGCGGAAGTCCATGCGATGGGGCGTCGCCTCGGCGTCGACGGGCAGACGGGCGTGCTGTGCGCACCCGGCGAGCGCTTCGACGCGGTGCTGTCCGCCGACTGCGAGCAGTTCGTGCTGCGCATCGACGCGGCGACCGTCGGTTCGCTGACCGGCGACCCGCGCGCGACGCTCGACCCCGTGCTGCATATCAGCGATGCCGCGCTTGCCGCGTGGCGCCAGCAGTTGATGCTCGTCGCCCGCTCGCCGGAGCTGCTGGAACGCGCCAATGCCAATCCGCGCGTCGCGTCGCAACTCGAGCACCTGCTGATCGATTTGCTGATCGAGGGCCACCCGCCGTCGGTACCGAGCGCACGCAACGATCCGGCGCCGGGCTTCGTGCGGCGCGCGCAGGAGTTCGTGAACGCGCATTACGCGCAGCCGCTGCAGCTCGCCGATATCGTCCAGGCCGCCAACGTGCCGGAACGGACGCTGCGCGACGCGTTCCTGCAGTTCCGCGGGATGAGCCCGATGCAATACCTGCGCGCGACGCGGCTCGTGCATGCGCGGGAGTTGCTGCGCGGGTCGGCGTCCGAACGACGGATCGCCGATATCGCGCTCGATTGCGGGTTCACGCACCTCGGGCGGTTCGCGATCGCGTATCGGGAGAAGTTCGGCGAATCGCCTTCGGAGACGCTCGACGCCAAGCGGTAGGCGGGCGCCGCCTTCGCCTTGCCGCCTTGCCGCCTTGCCGACCTTGCCGACCTGCCGGCTTGGTCAGCTTGCCGGCTCGCTGTCCGCCTGTGCCAACGGCAGATACCATCGCATCGCATCGCGACGCCCTCTCCGCATTCGGCCAAGCGCGTCGAAATTGACCGTTAGTTGCGATCGATACGCAAACGGCCCCGCCCTTACCCGGTCGACACGATCATCTCCCGCGCGATCGCGCAGAACGCGGTCGTCGCGGCGCTTTCGCCGTGCAGCCGGCGGCTCATGATGATCGGCGACGTCGCCGTGGGTTCCGGCAGCCGCCGGTAGACGACGCCCTTCACGCGCACGCCCTCCACGCTTTCCGGCACCAGCGACACGCCCACCTGCGCGGCAACGAGCCCGAGCGCCGTCTGCAGTTCGCGCACCTCGTGCACGGCCGCCGGCACGAGCGCGCCGTCGCGCAGCGCGGACAGCTGCTGGTCCGCGAAGCTCGGCCGCGGCGTGCTCGGATAGACGATCAGCGTCTCGTTCGCGATGTCCGCGAGCGTCAGCGGCCGGTCCGGATCCGCGAGCGGATGCCCGACCGGCAGCGCCGCGATCAGCTTTTCCTCGATCAGCGCCTCGCGCACGAGCTGGTCGTCGTCGAAGCGCAGGCGGCCGAACCCGACGTCGATCCGCCCGCCCTTCAGCGCGCCGAGCTGCTCGAGCGTGAACATTTCGATCAGCGACAGTTCGACTTCCGGGTGCGCCTCGCGAAACGCGCGAATCACGTCCGGCAGCGCGCCATAGAGCGTCGACGGCACGAAGCCGATCACGATCCGCTCCGACAACTGCGCGAGCCGCCGCGTCAGCGGGCCGAGCTCATCGGCCTGTTCGACGACACGCGTCGCCTGCGCATAGAACACGCGCCCCGCATCGGTCAGTTTCAGCGGCCGCGCGCCGCGCTCGAACAGCGGCAGCCCGACCTCGTCCTCGATCGCCTGGAGCTGGCGGCTCAGCGGCGGCTGCGTCATGTGCAGCCGCTCCGCGGCCCGCGTGATGTTCATTTCTTCCGCGACGGCGATGAAGTACCGGAGCTGGCGCAATTCCATTTCATGCCTCAAAGGTATGGAAGTAGTCGGAAAGAGTGTTGGACGACGCCGGGCGGGAATTCCTACCATGTGTACCAACAGGAGGAATCGCATGATAGCAACTACCGCCACCATCGAACGCATCGAGACGTTGCTCGTCGACGTGCCGACGATCAGGCCCCACAAACTGTCGGTCGCCACGATGAATTGCCAGACACTCGTGCTGGTCCGCGTTCGATGCACGGACGGTATCGAAGGCGTCGGCGAGGCGACCACGATCGGCGGTCTCGCGTATGGCGAGGAGAGCCCCGAGAGCATCAAGGTCAACATCGACACCTACTTCGCGCCGCTGCTGCAAGGCATGGACGCGACGCGCCCGGGCGCTGCGATGGCGCGTGCGCGCAAGCTGTTCCAGGGCAACCGGTTCGCGAAGTGCGCGATCGAAACCGCACTGTTCGACGCGCAGGCGCGCCGCCTCGGCGTGCCGCTGTCCGAGTTGTTCGGCGGCCGCACGACCGACGCGGTCGACGTTGCATGGACGCTCGCGAGCGGCGATACGCAGCGCGACATCGCGGAAGCCGAGGCGATGCTGGAAGCGCGCCGCCATCGCGCATTCAAGCTGAAGATCGGGTCGAACGCGGTCGACGACGACGTCGCGCACGTGATCGCGATCAAGCGCGCGCTCGGCGAGCGCGGCGACGTCCGCGTCGACGTGAACCAGGCATGGACCGAAACCGACGCGATCCGGGCCGGCGCACGACTCGCGGACGCCGGCGTGAGCCTCGTCGAGCAGCCGATTGCCGCGACCAATCGCGCGGGGCTGAAGCGCCTCACGCAGCTCGCGCAGATTCCGATCATGGCCGACGAAGCGCTGCACGGCCCCGTCGATGCGTTCGCGCTCGCGCAGGACCGCGCGGCCGACGTATTCGCGGTGAAGATCGCGCAGTCGGGCGGCCTGCTCGCCGCGGCGAGCGTCGCATCGATCGCGTCGGCGGCTGGCATCGACCTGTACGGTGGCACGATGCTCGAGGGCGCCGCCGGCACGATGGCGTCCGCGCAACTGTTCAGCACGTTCGGCTCGCTGAAATGGGGCACCGAGCTGTTCGGCCCGCTGCTGCTCACCGAGGAGATCCTCGTCGAGCCGTTGCGCTACCAGGATTTCAAGCTGCACTTGCCGGCTGCGCCCGGCCTCGGCATCACCTTCGACTGGGCCCGCATCGAACGGATGCGACGCGACGCCCGCTGATCCCACACGACACGACAACCGAAACCGGAGACACAGATGAACAAGCAAGCCATCGACGCCCTGCTGAAGACCTTCGACGACGCCGCGGAAAAGCCCGGCAACCCGCGCGTGCGCGCGATCGTCAACCGGATCGTGAAGGACATCTGCTACACGATCGAGGACTTCGACGTGCAGCCGAGCGAGTTCTGGACCGCGCTCAACTACCTGAACGAAGCCGGCCGTGAATTCGGGCTGATCGCCGCGGGCCTCGGCCTCGAGCGCTTCCTCGACGTGCGCATGGACGAGGCCGAGGAGAAGGCCGGCTTCCACGGCGGCACGCCGCGCACGATCGAAGGGCCGCTGTATGTCGCGGGCGCACCGGAATCGGTCGGCCATGCGCGTCTCGACGACGGCACCGATCCGGGCCAGACGCTGATCATGCGCGGCCAGGTGCTCGGCCAGGACGGCGCGCCGCTCGCCAATGCGCTCGTCGAGGTGTGGCACGCGAACCATCTCGGCTGCTACTCGTACTTCGACCAGTCGCAACCGGCGTTCAACCTGCGCCGCTCGATCCGCACCGATGCCGAGGGCCGCTACAGCTTCCGCAGCGTGCTGCCGGTCGGCTACAGCGTGCCGCCGGGCAGCAAGACCGAGCAGCTGCTCGACCAGCTCGGCCGCCACGGCCATCGTCCTGCGCACATCCACTTCTTCGTTTCCGCGGACGGATATCGTAAGCTGACGACGCAGATCAACATTGAAGGCGATCCGCACATCTGGGACGACTTCGCCTTCGCGACCCGCGAAGGGCTGATCCCGAAGGTCAAGCAGGCCGAGGGCGCGGAAGGCAAGCCGTATGGCGTCGACGGGCAGTTCGCGCTGATCGACTTCGATTTCTCGCTGCTCAAGGACAAGCAGGACGTGCCGGCGAGCGAAGTCGAGCGGGCGCGGGCGCAGGCCTGAGCGGCCGTCCCGTTCGACGAACCGACAACGCAAGGAGTGCAGGATGCTGTTTCATGTGGAAATGACCGTCCGTCTGCCGGCGGACATGGATCCGGTCAAGGCGGCCACGCTGAAGGCCGAAGAGAAGGCGATGTGCCAGCGGCTGATGAACGAAGGCATCTGGCGGCATCTGTGGCGGATCGCGGGGCAGTATGCGAACGTCAGTATCTTCGACGTCGAGAGCGTGCAGCAACTGCATGACCTGTTGAGTCAGCTGCCGTTGTTTCCGTATATGGAGATGGAGGTGCGGGCGCTGTGCCGGCATCCTTCTTCGGTGCGGGAAGACGATCGGTAATGCCTGTGTGGCCCATGCACCGGTTATCCGGGGCATGGGTCGCAGGACATGGCATCGTGGTGACGCCATGCACGCCTGCATTTACGACTATTCGACTCTCGGCAGCGACCGGGAAAACTCGAAGCCGTCGCCAATCTGGTCCAGCGTCCAGCTGCCCGACCTCTCGAACATCTACAAGGCACTGCCCGCATCGTCGCACTTGCTCAAGCAGCAGATGGAAGCCACGCTACTGAAATTCGAGCCGCGCATCCGTTCGATCGACGTCGGGATCGTCGACAACCGTGATCCCGGCATCCTGGTCAGCTTCGAGATGACATGCCATCTGAAGAACGCCGGGCTCGTGCGCTTCGGCACCTACTTTGAACCGCCGGGCCGCCTGCGCGTCGAACGGCGCATCGACCGGTCGTGATCCACACCCTCACTGCCCGTGCGCCAGATGCGCCGCAAACCCTACCTTCTCCGACGCGATCTCCGCCTTCAGCGTCAGTGCCGGAATCTCGTAGTCCCCCGCATTCTGCCGCCGGAACGGGATCGGCCGCGCAGTCCACAGTTCGTCGAGACGCTTGCCGAGCGCCGCACGCGTTTCGTCGAAACGCACGTCGTTCATCCTTCCCGTCCGGTAGATCACGAACGGCGGCAGCACGTCGAGCCCCGGGTAATACAGGATCCCGTGCTGGATCGGGAACAGCACGTCGTCGATCGGCCCGTTGATGCCGCGCGCGCTGTAGTGCGACTCCCAGCCGCCCGTCGTGACGATCACCATCGCGCGCTTGCCCGCGAGCGAACCTTCGCCGTAACGGTCGCCCCAATGCTGGTCGGAATGCTCGCCGACGCCATACGCGAAGCCGTACGCATACACACGCTCGACCCAGCCCTTCATGATCGCCGGCATCGAAAACCACCACAGCGGAAACTGCAGGATCACCGCGTCGGCCCACTTCAGCTTGTCCTGTTCGCGCGCGATGTCGTCGCGCTGCGTGCCCGACTCGAACGCGCGCTTCGAATCGAGCGCGGGATCGAAACGCGCGTCGTGCGCCCGGTCGGTCACGTCGTTCGCGTCGAACGCGGCCTTCCAGTTCATCGCATACAGATCGGTCACCTGCACGGCATGGCCTGCCGCTTCGAGATGCTCGACCGCGAAATCGCGCAGCGCACCGTTCAGCGAGCGCGGTTCGGGATGGGCATAGACGATCAGCACGTTCATGTTCACTGCTCCGTTGATTGAATGACTGCAGGATGCCGTCGCCGAAGGTATATTGGAAATGAATTCCCGATATTCCAGGTATAGTCATGAACCATCTCAGACGACTGGATCTGAACCTGCTGGTCACGCTCGACGTGCTGCTCGCCGAGCACAACGTCACGCGGGCGGCCGAAAAACTGAACATGTCGCAGCCGTCGGTCAGCGTGCAGTTGCAGAAACTGCGCGACCTGTTCGGCGATCCGCTGCTGCTGCCGGGGCCGCGCGGGATGCGGCCGACCGCGCGGGCGGAAACGCTGCGCGAGCCGCTGCGTGACGCGCTCGACGCGGTCGAGCGCGCGGTGCTGACGGCCACGCCGTTCGATCCGGCAACCGCGACGAATACCTGGCGCGTGGCCGCGACCGACTATGGCGAATCGACGATCGTCCTGCCCGCGTTGAACACGCTGCGTTCGGCCGCGCCCGCCACGCGGCTTGCCGTCGTCGAGCTCGTACCGCCGCGCATCGAGCAGGACGCGGAACGAAACGGCATCGACCTGGCCTTCCACACGACCGAGGGTTCGCCGGAAGGGATGCGACGCCTGCCGCTGTTCGTCGAGCGATACGTGCTCGTCGGCCGCGCGGGTCATCCGAAACTGAAGCGGCGTCCGACGCTCGCGCAGTTCGGCGCGCTGGAACACGTGATCGTGTCGCCCGACGGCGGCGGCTTCTTCGGCGTGACGGACGAAGCGCTCGCGAAAGCGGGTGCCGCGCGGCGTGTCGTGCTGTCCGTTCCGCATTTCCTGTTCGTGATGTCGGCCGTCGCCAGCACGGACCTCGTCGCGATGCTGCCCGAGCGGCTGGTGCGCGGTACGCCCGCGTTGCGCGTGGTCGACGCGCCGGTCGAGGTCCCCGGCTACGAAATGTCGATGCTGTGGCACGAACGCGTGCATCGCGACCCGGCGCATCGGTGGTTGCGAGAGACGATCGCCGCGTCGGTGTGAGTCGCTCGCGGAAACGGCACGGTTGCACGCGTCGGCCGCCATCGCTCCCCCGCTCGAACCCGGGTCGACGAATACCGATGCATTCAGGACTTGAAACCGCCTCGAACACTGTATATATTTACAGTGCTTTTGCACCATTTGACCCGAATTCCGTCACTCATGACGGACGGACTTTTGTGAGGCGACCATGTTCCAGTCATCCGCATTCGATCCCGAGCAACCCGGCTTCAACCCCGTCCACTTCGAACGTGCCGCGCAGCGGGCGGTCGTCGACCTGCAGCGTGTCGTCGGCGGCCCTGCGCAACGCGCGCTCGGCCTGCGACGCCGCACCCATCCGGCCGCGGTCCGCACGATGAGCTGGGAGGCGCTGCTGAACGTCGAGGAACTCGCGTTCTCGAATACCGGTTTCCTGAGCCGCAACGATCCGACGGTCGTCGACGCGTTCATCCGCCTGCGCGACAGCCGGCTGGTCGCCGCGGACGTCGAGGAGCCGGTCGACTGGCGTCGCGACGACGACGACCTGCCGGCCGTCTACCTGATCGTCAAGGCGATGCTGGAAGCGGAAGAGGAAGAGCGGGCCGAAGCGGCCTGACGTACGCCGGCCGGTAGCGGATGTCGTTCCGCCGGAATCGCGTCGCCACGTTGCATGGCGACGCTGTACATCCGCTCCGCGCTGCCCGCGTGCACCGGATGCCGAATCATCGACCGGAAAGTCAGGCGCCGTCGCGCAGGCAAGCCACCGCCGCGCGACGCACGCCGTGTCGAAACCCGAGGCGGCTGCCCGTCACAACCGCGCCGCGAGCCGCGAGCCCTGATCGATCGCACGCTTCGCATCGAGTTCGGCCGCCAGTTCCGCGCCGCCGATCAGGTGCACCGAGCGTCCGGCCGCCTGCAGCGGCGCGAGCAGCGCGCGCTGCGGTTCCTGCCCCGTGCACAGCACGATCGTGTCGGCTTCGATCAGTTCGTGATCGGTACGCTGTTCGCCGTACGACACGTGCAGCCCGCGTGCATCGATCAATTCGTAGTTCACGCCGCCGATCATCTTCACCTGCTTCATCTTCAGCGTCGCGCGGTGAATCCAGCCGGTCGTCTTGCCGAGCCCCTTGCCGAGCGGCGCCGCCTTGCGCTGCAGCAGCGTCACTTCGCGCGCCGGCGCGGCGACCTGCGCGCGCGTCACGCCGCCGCGCGTCGCGGCCGGATCGGTCACGCCCCACTCCGCTTTCCACTCTTCCAGATCGAGCGTCGGCGACTCGCCGTCCTGCACCAGATACTCGGCGACATCGAAGCCGATGCCGCCGGCGCCAACCACCGCGACACGCCGGCCGACCGGCTGCCTGCCGGCGAGCACGTCGATATAGCTGAGCACGTTCGGCCCGTCCTGCCCGGGAATCTTCGGGTCGCGCGGCGCCACGCCGGTCGCGAGCACGATCTCGTCGTAACCGCCCGCGATCAGGTCGCTCGCGTCGACGCGACGGTTCAGGTGCAGGTTCACGCCGGTCAGCTCGACCTGACGGCCGAAGTAACGCAGCGCTTCGTCGAACTCCTCCTTGCCCGGAATCCGCTTCGCCATGTTGAACTGGCCGCCGATCTCCGACGCCGCGTCGAACAGGTCGACGTGGTGCCCACGCTGCGCGAGCACGGTCGAGCATGCAAGCCCGGCCGGCCCTGCGCCGACCACCGCGATGCGCTTCGGCTGCCGCACGCGCGTATAGGTCAGCTCCGTCTCGTGGCATGCACGCGGGTTCAGCAGGCACGAAGCGATCTCGTTCTTGAACGCGTGATCGAGACACGCCTGGTTGCAGCCGATGCAGGTGTTGATCTCGTCGGCGCGACCCTGTGCGGCCTTGACGACGAACTCGGCGTCGGCGAGCAGCGGGCGCGCCATCGACACCATGTCCGCGCAGCCGTCCGCGAGAATCTGCTCGGCCACTTCGGGCCGGTTGATCCGGTTGGTCGTCACGAGCGGGATGCCGACCTCGCCCTTCATCTTCTTCGTCACCCACGCGAACGCGCCGCGCGGCACCGACGTCGCGATCGTCGGCACGCGTGCCTCATGCCAGCCGATACCCGTGTTGATGATCGTCGCACCCGCGCGCTCGACGGCCTTCGCGAGCTGCACGGTCTCGCTCCAGTCGCTGCCGTCCGGAATCAGGTCGAGCATCGACAGCCGATAGATCAGGATGAAATCGCGCCCGACCGCTTCGCGCGTGCGCTCGATGATCTCGATCGGCAGGCGGATCCGGTTCTCGTACGAACCGCCCCACTGGTCGGTGCGCTTGTTCGTATGCATCGAGATGAACTGGTTGATCAGGTAGCCCTCGGAGCCCATGATCTCGACGCCGTCGTAACCGGCCTCGCGCGCGAGCTGCGCGCAGCGGACGAACGCGCGGATCTGACGCTCGACGCCGCGCGCGCTGAGCTCGTGCGGCGCGAACGGCGAGATCGGCGACTTGATCTTCGACGGCGCGACCGCGAACGGATGGTAGCCGTAGCGGCCCGTATGCAGGATCTGCAGCGCGATCTTGCCGTCGTCCGCATGCACGGCGTCGGTGATCACACGATGGCGCCGCGCGCCGGCGGACGTCATCAGCGTGCCGCCGAACGGCTTGGTCCAGCCGGCCACGTTCGGCGCGAAGCCGCCGGTCACGATCAGGCCGACGCCGCCGCGCGCGCGCTCGGCGAAATAGTCGGCGAGCCGCGGCAGCGTCTTGCGGCTGTCCTCGAGGCCCGTGTGCATCGAGCCCATCAGCACGCGATTCTTCAGCGTGGTGAAGCCGAGGTCGAGCGGCGCGAGCAGGTGGGGAAAGGGGGTCGTCATGATCGTTCTGCGGTTAAGCGATGAATGCCATCGTAGGCCGCGCGCCGCCTTGAACGTGAGGGGGCAAACAGCCATAATGCTTGTCATTTCCGGCCAAATCGACATGACCTCCCCGTCACGCAAGGACCACCTCGGGCTACGCCGGCCGACGATTCCGGTCGCCTATACGCGCCTGCTGCTGCAGGCGCTGGCCGCACGCGGCGTCGATCTGGCCGCCGTGCGCGCCGGCACCGGGCTGCGCGATGCGGTGTTGGCCGAACCGGACGCGCGCGTCGCGCCGTCGCAATGGGGCCGGCTCGTGCTCAACGCGATCGAGATCGGTGGCGATCCGGGCATCGGGCTCGCGTTCGGGCTGCTGCTGAAGCCGACCGTGCACGGCTTCCTCGGCTATGCGACGCTGACCGCGCGGGACATCCGCGACGCGCTGATCGTCACGCAGCGCTACTTCCGGATGCGCAATCGCCAATATCGGCTGACCTATGCGGAGGACGAGCACGGCGCGACGCTCGAGCTGCACGGCGTGCAGGCGAGCCCCGTGCTGCAGCATCACGTGATGTTCGAGTTCGTGCTGACGGGGCTCGCGCAGAACATCGCGCAGTGGTCCGGGCGGGCGTCGCCGCCGATTGCGCTGCGGTTCACGTGGCCCGAGCCCGGTTATTTCGCGCGCTATCGCGACCAGTTGCCGCCGGTCGAATTCGGCTGCCCGGCGAATGCGCTGTGGATCGCGCGCGACGTGCTCGACTGGCCGCTGCCGCTGGCCGATGAAGTCGCGCACCGGCAAGCGCTCGTGCAGGTCGAGCGCGAGTATGCGCAGGTGCGCCAGGAGGAAGGCGATCTCGTCGAGCGCGTGCGCGCGGAACTGGCGCGCACGGCCGGCGACTATTCGAGCCCTGAGGCACTCGCCGACGCGCTGCTCGTGTCGACGCGCACGCTGCGGCGCCGGCTCGAGGACGCCGGATCGAGCTATCGGCAACTGCTCGACGAAGCGCGGTTTCGCGACGCGAAGCAGTTGCTCGCCGCGTCGGACCTCGACCTGAAGACGATCGCCGAGCGGCTGCAATTCACCGACCCGGCGAATTTCACACGGGCGTTCCGGCGCTGGGCCGGGCAAACGCCGAGTGCGTACCGGGAAGCGGCGGCGGGAACGGCGCGCGAATGATGCGGAAACGCGGGAGATGCGCCCGCCCGGGCGTCGGCGCAGCCGTGATCGGCTTCTTCGTGGCGAGCACGATCCTGCGTTCGGTGTTCGGTCTGATCGTGTGGCCCGAAATCCGACGGCTCAAGCAACCGGGCGGCAAACGCGAGATGAATGCCGCCAGGAACGCACTGTCGCTCACGCCGGAGGATATGCCGCGCATCCGCTTCATCTGAGCCGGCGTGGGCGAGACGCTTCAGCCGCCAACGTCGATCCGCGCGCCACCGTCCCCCTCGCCTGCCTCGATCCGCACCTCGCCGGTCGCGGCGACGATCGCGTCATACACGTCGTCCGTCACGCACACCACCGGCACCGCGATCGCATAGAGCTCAGCAGCCACGATCGCGCCGATCGAGATGATCAGGTCGCGCTCCTTCAGCACGATCCCGACCGGGCCCGTGCCGTTGCGCACCGCTTCCGCGAGCACGCTGCTGCTCGAACTCGAACCCTTCGCGTGCGGCATCACCATGATCCGGCCGGCCAGGCTCACGCCCGCCTGCGGATGCCCGCGATCGACGATCCGCCCCGCGCCCGAGTCGTAGCCGCCCCAGAAGCTGAGCGGTTTGTCGAGCACGATCGTCCTTGCGCATGCGCTGCCCGGCACGAGCGTGTCGCCCGTCAGTTTCCCGATCCTTGCGTCAGTCATCGAATCGCACCTTTCCTTCGAACGCGGACCGCACGCACTCGCGCATGCTGCCGTACGCCACCGTGACGCCGATGTTCGCGGGCGCATACGACGCCCACTTCCCCGAGTTGGTCATCACCAGACCCGACAACTGCTTCATCACCGGCGTGATGTACGTGCAGGTGTCGACGACGATCTGGATGCCGCGCGCGTCGAACTTGTCGGCAAGCCCGAGCTCGCCGAGCTCCCACAGGATGAAGCGGCTCGTATTCACGTAGAAATCGCACTTCGGCTTGCCGCCGAACTGATCGAGCAGCGCGTCGAGCGTGCGGAATTCGGCCAGCGAGAAGTGCGGCGTGCCGAGCGCGACCGCGACGAGCGCATCGCCGTCCGCGCCGTGGTTCAGCGTGCGGCGGATCTCGTCGAGATCGGCCATCGCGACGTCGACCGTTCGCTGCGCCGCCTGCCCGTGCAACGCGGCGTCGAGCGTCGGCGCCTCGGGCGTGACGCCCACCGCATGGAACAGCGCGACCGCCCCGCTCGATTCGGCGGCCGCGCCGAGCGCCTTGAGTTCGTCTTCGGTAGTGTCCGCGGGCAGCCCGACGATCGCCGGCACGGTCGCGCCGGCAATCCTGCCGATCAGCAATCCGAGCGCCGCGAAATGGATGTCGCGCGACGGACGGTGGCCGAAGTCCGGCGCGTTGAACACGATCCGCGCCGCGCGATTCGATTCGACGTGCAGGCCCGCATACGGCGCGCGTCCGGTGATCGCGGCGGCCAGGTCGAGAAAGTCGCCATAGCGGCTGGTGCGTGCCCCGAGCACCGAATTGGCGAACACGATCGCATTGGACTCGGCCCATGCGATCTGCTCGCCGAGGCGCGGACGATGCTTCAGCTGATACGGCGCGCACGTGAAGCTCGATTCGCAGCCGAGCTGCAGGTGTGCATCCATCAGGCGTTGCGCGTCGCGCTGGATCGTGCGGTCGCCGTGATACAGCTCGGGATGGATCAGGTCGAGCGACCCGACGTTCAGGGTGGTCGGCACCGCGACCCGCGCGCGGGTGTCGACGAAATACTCGACGAAGTCGAGGCTGGTCTGGCCGTGATAAAGACAGCCGTCGATATGCGCGGACGTGATGTCGATCAGGTGCGGCGCCGACATGACCTCCGCCGTGCGCGCGACGATCCGCATCGCGCGCGCGACGCCGTCGCCGAATGCGCCGCGCAACATCGCGTCGTCGCGCTCGCTCAACTTCAGCATGGGGTGCTCCTCGTGTCTCGTCCGGTGGATCCGGATCGCTTTCGTCATACTACCGCGCGCGTTGCCCCTATCGCTGCGCCGTCAGGCTGAAGAGTTCGTCGCGCAGCGCCTTGGCCCGGCCGCGGCCGAACTGCGTCTCGAACTCGTCCTGCGCGGCCTGCCACGCGACTTTCGCCTGCGCGTAGGTACGCTCGCCGAGTTTCGTCAGGCTGAGCGCGTGCGCGCGCGCGTCCTGCTCCGACGCGGCCGCGGCGACGAATCCGTCTCGCTGCAGCGGCTTCAGCGCGCGCAACAGCGTCGTGCGATCCATCACCAGCCGATCGGCGAGTTCGCTCATCACCAGGCCGGGCCGGTGCGACAGGTTCGCCATGATCGAGAACTGCGCGGGCGTGACGCCGACCGGGGCCAGATGCCGCTCGTAAAGTTGCGTGACGAAGCGCGCCGCCTGACGCAGCGCGAGGCAATTGCAGGCCTGGGCCATCTGGATATCGTTCATGACGGGCAATTTATATGTGCATATGCATAAAGTCAATGTACACTCCGCCGTAACATGGCCGGGCCGGCCGTGTGCATCGGGCGCCTCGCCATCGCCTCGAGGAGACGAACATGGACTACATCGACAAGCTGCGGATCTTCCGGTCGGTGGTGGAAACGCGCAGCTTCACGCGCGCCGCCGACATGCACGGCCTCGCGCGGCCGGTCGTGTCGCGGGCGGTCGCGGATCTGGAGGCGCGCTTCGGCAGCCGCCTGCTGCACCGGACCACGCGCCAGGTCTCGCTGACCGAAACCGCCGAGCGCATCTACGAACGCTGCACGGCCGTGCTCGACGAACTCGACGCGCTGGAAGCGCAGGCACAGTCGCATACGCGCGAGCCCGAGGGACTGCTGCGCCTCGTTGCGCACACGACAGCCGCGCTGAACCGGCTCGTGCCGCTGATCGCCGGCTTCAAGGCCGCGCATCCGAAGGTGCGCCTCGACGTCACGCTGACCGAGCGCCCCGTCGATCTCGTCGGCGAAGGCTACGACATCGGCATCGTCGTGCCGTACATGCTGACGAGCGAGACGACCGTCGTGCGGCTCATCGAACGCATTCCGGTGGTGATCGTCGCGACGCCCGCGTATCTGCGCGCGCATCCGCGTCCCGAGACGCCGGCCGAACTCGCCGGTCATGCGTTCGTGCCGATGTCGCCGTCGCTGCGCCGGCCCGCGCTGTCGTTCCGCGTCGACGGCGACACGCTGACCGTGCCGTTGAGCTTCGACATCTCGTCGAACAGCCCCGTCTTCAACCGCGAAATGGTGATGCACGACTTCGGCATCGGCGTGGTGCCGAGAACGCTCGTCGAAGCCGAACTCGCATCGGGCGCGCTCGTGCAGCTGCTCGAAGACGCCGACCTCGTCGACGCGTTCGTGGAAATCAAGCTCGCTTACGCGAACCGCGCACTGCTGCCCGCGAAGGTCAAGGCGTTCATCGACTACACGGCCGCGTACTGCGACCGCGCAGGCTGGATTGTTCCGGCCGCGGCCTGATCCGGCGCGAGAACGCGCCGTTCGGCCACCGATTGGTACAGCCACGACACCAATCTGATCCTGCCCCGCCCCTCGCTTCAGGCCGCCCTGCCGCCTAACATGTGCACATGCACAAGACCACGCTTACCGATGACGATTGCTTCGCGGTCCGGCAAGCCGCCCGGCGAATCTCGCAGTTCTATGAGCGCTACCTGTCGCGGGCGGGCGTCACGCCGTCGCAGTACAGCATTCTCGCGCTGCTGCGGGAGCGCCCGGGCCTGACGATGGCGACGCTGTCGGCGGTGCTGGTGATCGAGCGCACGGCGCTTCTGCGTGCGCTCAAGCCGCTCGTCGGCGCGGCGCTGGTCGCGGGCCGGATCGAGCCGCGTTGCCGCCGCCAGACGTTCGCGCTGACCGCGCACGGCGAAACGAAGATCGCCGACGCGCATGTGTACTGGCTCGCCGCCCAGGAAGCGTTCGAGCGGCGGTTCGGGCCGGCCCGGGCGGCCCGCCTCAGAGACGAATTGTTCCGGATCACGCACGACCTGCCAGAACGCTAACCCCTTCCCCGATCGGCGACGCGTCGTCGGTCGTTTCAATTAGTGCATATACATAGGTGAATCGATGGAAACGACCCAAGCCGCTGCCTCGCGCGAGGCAGCCACAATCGACCGGCCGGCAAGGCAGCGCCGCGTGCCGTGGATGCGGATCGCGGTGGCCGCCGTCGTCGTCGCGGTCGCGGCCGCGGCGCTCGACTGGCTGTTCGTGCTGCGCTTCCAGGAAAGCACCGACGATGCGTACGTCGGCGGCGACGTCACGGTGCTCGCGCCGAAGGTGAACGGGTTCGTCGACCGGATTCTCGTGACCGACAACCAGCGCGTGAAGGTCGGCGACGTGCTCGTGCGGCTCGATGCGCGCGACTACGATGCGAAGCTCGCGCAGGCGAGCGCGGAAGTCGACAGCGCGCGCTCCGCGGTGGCCGAACTCGAAGCGAAGCAGCAACTTCAATACGCGGTGATCGGCCAGCATGCGGCGGACAGGAATGCGTCGTCGGCCGAGCTCACGCGTGCGTCGTCCGACCGCGTGCGCTACCGCGAGCTCGTGAAATCCGATGCGGTGTCGAACCAGATCGTCGAACGCGCGGACGCCGACTATTCGAAGGCGGATGCGGCCGTCGCGCGCAGCGACGCCGCCTTGCTCGCGTCCAAGCGGCAACTCGACGTGCTCGGCGCGCAGCTCGCCGATGCGCGTGCCCGCGTGAACACGGCGCTTGCCGCGCAACGCGTCGCGGCGCTCAACGTCGAGTACACGACGATCCGCTCGCCGGTCGACGGTTACGTCGGCAACCGCACGGGCCGCGTCGGGATGCTCGCGAACGTCGGCGTGCCGCTGCTGACGGTCGTGCCCGCGTCGGGGCTGTGGATCGATGCGAACTTCAAGGAGGACCAGTTGCGCAAGATGCGGGCGGGCGATCGCGTCGACGTCGCGCTCGATGCGTCGAGCACGCGCCTGCATGGCCGCGTCGACAGCCTCGCGCCGGCAACCGGCGCGACCTTCAGCGTGCTGCCGCCCGAGAACGCGACCGGCAACTTCACGAAGATCGTCCAGCGCGTGCCGGTGCGCGTGCATCTCGATCCGCAACCGGGCATCGAGCACGTGCTGCGCCCGGGCCTCTCCGCGGTCGTGATCGTGCACACCGACCACGCGAACTGAACGGGAGCCGACGATGACCACCGCGTTTTCCGGCGACCCCGCGTCGCAACCGACGAAGCAGCGCGTCTTCGCGTTCGCGCTGATGTGCGTCGGCTTCTTCATGGCGACGCTCGACATTCAGATCGTCGCGTCGTCGCTGCGCGACATCGGCGGCGGCCTGTCCGCCAGCCAGGACGAGCTGTCGTGGGTGCAGACGGCCTACCTGATCGCCGAGATCATCGTGATCCCGATGTCGGGCTGGCTGTCGAAGGTGATGTCGACGCGCTGGCTGTTCGTCGCGTCGGCCGTCGGCTTCACGATCACGAGCATGCTGTGCGGGCTCGCGTGGGACATCAACTCGATGATCCTGTTCCGCGGGCTGCAGGGCGCGCTGGGCGCGGCGATGATCCCGACCGTGTTCACGACCGCGTTCGTGCTGTTCCCGGGCAAGCAGCGGCTGATCGCGTCGACGACGATCGGTGCGCTGGCGTCGCTCGCGCCGGCGATCGGGCCGGTGATCGGCGGCTGGATCACCGATCAATGGTCGTGGCACTGGCTGTTCTACCTGAACCTCGTGCCGGGCATCGCGGTGGCCGTGCTGGTGCCGCGCTACGTACACATCGACGAGCCGGACCTGAGCCTCATCAAGCGCGGCGACTATCTCGGCATCGCGCTGATGTCGGGCTTCCTCGGCTGCCTCGAATACGTGCTGGAGGAAGGCCCGCGCAAGAACTGGTTCAGCGACGACGCGATCGTCATCTGCGCGTGGATCTCCGGCATCTGCGGCTTCCTGTTCATCGTGCATGCACTGACCGCCGACGATCCGGTCGTCGACCTGCGCGCACTCGCCGTGCGCAACTTCGGGATCGGCAGCCTGCTGTCGTTCGTGACGGGCATCGGGATCTTCGTGACGGTGTTCCTCACGCCGCTGTTTCTTGCCCAGGTGCGTGCCTTCAGTTCGCTGCAGATCGGCATCGCGCTGCTGTCGGTCGGCGCGTTCCAGCTGCTCGCGCTCTGCGCGTATGCCTTCGCCGCGCGCTACTTCAGCATGCGAGCGCTGCTCGTGTTCGGGCTCATCTGCTTCGGCCTCGGCTGCTACCTGTACACGCCGATCACGCACGACTGGGGCTGGCGGGAACTGCTGCTGCCGCAGGCGCTGCGCGGCATCGGCCAGCAGTTCAGCGTGCCGCCGATCGTGACGATGGCGCTCGGCTCGCTGCCGCAGTCGCGGCTGAAATCGGCGAGCGGCCTGTTCAACCTGATGCGCAACCTCGGCGGTGCGATCGGCATCGCGGTGAGCGCGACGATGCTCAACGACCGGCTGAACTTCCACTACCTGCGCCTGAACGAGCACGTGAGCGCCGGCGAGCCGCAAGTCGCGTCGCTGCTCGACCGCCAGGCCGCGTACTGGACCTCGGTGGCCGGCGACACGCTGGATACCGCGCAGGCCGGCCTCGCGAACCTGCACCGCCTGATCTATCGCGAAGCGCTGACGCTCACCTACGCGGATGCGTACTACGCGCTGTCGCTGTGCTTCGTCGTCGCACTGATCGCCGTCGCGTTTTCCCGCCCCATCACCCTGAACGCGCCGCCGCCGGACGCGCACTGAGACCCTCATCATGAAAAAGCTACTCGTCGCCCTCGCCGTCAGCGCGTTCGCCGCCGGCTGCGCGGTGCAGCCCGCGCAACATCCCGCGCTGCACGATTCCGTTCAATCGCTCGCGCCGGCCGCATGGGACACCGACGTGCCGCGCGCGGACATTGACGCCGCCGCATGGTGGGCGCAGTTCCACGATCCCGTGCTCGACCGGCTGATCGCGACCGTGCTCGACGGCAACCTCGATCTGCAGGCCGCCGCCGAACGCGTGAAGCAGGCGCAGGCGCTGACCGTGCAGAAGCGCGCGGTGCTGCTGCCCGAACTCGACGCGACCGCGCATGCGGCCGACGCGCGCCAGAACACGCCGCCGCCGCTCGGCTATGTGCGGCAGGCCGGCGCGGGGCTCGCGCTAAGCTGGTCGCCGGACGTGTTCGGCGGCGAACGGCTCGACCTGCTGGCCGCGCAGGCCGAGCTGGTCGGGCAACAGCATGCGGAAGACGCGATGCGGCTCGCGCTCGCGGCCGATGCGGCCTCCGCCTATGTCGACCTGCGCTGGGCGCAGCAGGAACTTAAAATCCTGCAGGACAACGCGGCGATCCGTCAGCATGCACTCGAACTCACGCGCAAGCGGCAGGCGTTCGGGCTGTCGACGGAACTCGACGTCACGCGCGCGCAGAACCAGCTCGATGCGCTCGAAGCGCGGATTCCGCCGACGCAGGCGCAGATCGCGCATCAGCTCAACCTGATCGCCGTGTATTCGGGACGCACGCCCGAGTCGGTCGACCGGCTCGTGCTCGCGCAGGCCGGCGCGATTCCGGCGCCGCCGGCCGGGTCGCCCGCCACGCTGCCTTCGCAGGCGCTGCTGCGGCGGCCGGACGTGCTGACCGCTTACGCACAGGTCGAGCGGCGCGCGGCGCAGGTCGGTGTCGCGAAGGCCGAGCGGTATCCGAAGTTCTCGCTGAACCTGACGGACGGGATTCTGGCAGCGTCGTATCTCGGGTTGCCGACGCTGACCGACAACCTGTTCAGCGCGGCGCTGAGCGCGGCGAGCCCGATCTTCAACGCGGGGCGGATCACGGCCGACATCACCCAGAGCGAAAGCCGGATGCGCGAGTCGGAACTCGGGTTGCGGCAGACGATGCTGCAGGCGCTGCGGGAAGTCGAGGATGCGCGTGCGAACCTCGTCAGCAGCGATGAAGCGACGCGGCGGCTCGACAGCGCGCTCGCGGCATCGGACAAGGCGCTCGGGCTGGCGAACCAGCTCTACAAGGGCGGCGCGACGGATTTTCTCGACGTGCTGTCGGCGCAGGAGGTGTATCTGCGGGATTCGGATGCGCTCAATCAGGTCAAGCGCGAGCATGCGCTGGCGGCGGTCGCGTTGTATCGGTCGCTCGGGGGTGGGTGGAGCAGGAACGACGCGGCGGGCGGGACGGAGGCCGTGGCTGTCGCTGCCGCGAAGAACTGACTGCGGCCGCCATGCGACGCCGGCTCCATTGTCCGTGTGTACAGGGCGCCCGCGTACGGCTCGGTCAGCCGGCGTCGGGCCAGCGGTATCCGATCACCTCGCTCACCGGATACGCGAGTTCGCGCACCTCTTCAAGCTGATTGCCGCCGAACAGGTGCACGTGGTCGTCGTCGTGACGCAGATAGAACCCGACGTGCCCCTTCCAGCTCGCGGGGTCGTCGCGCGTCAGGATCGCGATACAGCCGTACTCCGGACGCGCCAGCGGCCGCCCCCATTCGAGCCACGAACGCGCGAGCGCCGAGCCCGTGCCGCGGATGCCCGCATGCGCCATGCACCAGTTGACGAACGACGAGCACCACGAAATCTTGTCGTCGTAGCCGACGAGATTCGTGTGGTTGTTGTATTCGACGATGCGCGGATTGATGCTGCCGTGCGGGAAGCGGCGAATGCCCAGTTCGGCCAGTGCGACGGGCATCCACGGCGGAAGGCCGGCTGGCGGGTTGCCCTCGGGGTTCGATCGGATCACGACGGTCTCGATGGAATGCGGGTGGAATGTCACTCAATCTTCGCACGAATACGGCCAGCCGGCAGTGCCTTTTCCGGCATGCGATCTCGGGCTCGTACGCCCGTATCATGTCGGCAGCGACCTCGACCTTTACGCCCGCCATGCGCATCACGCCCCTGCCGCCCCTTCAGTGCCTCGTCGCGTTCGAAGCCGCCGTGCGGCATGCGAGCTTCACGAAGGCCGCCGCCGAACTGCACCTGACGCAAAGCGCGATCAGCCGCCAGATCCAGCAGCTCGAGGAATTCCTCGGCCGCTCGCTGTTCGTCCGCGAACACCGCTCGCTGCGGCTGACGATCGCCGGCGAGCAATACGCGGCGCAGGTTCATCACCTGCTCACCCAATGCGCGGAAGCCACGCACGACGTGATGAAGCCGTACGGCGATCTCGAACTGACGATCGCCTGCTCGTCCGGTGTCGCGCTGCTGTGGCTCACGCCGCGCCTGCCGGCGTTCCGCGCCGCGTATCCGAACATCAAGCTGCGCCTGATCGTGCGCGACGGCCTGGCGTCGATGTCGCCCGCGGAATTCGACGTCGGCGTCTACTACGTGCGCCAGCAGGCGCCGGCCGAATACACGGCGCGCCGCCTGTTCGACGAGGAAGTCTTCCCCGTCTGCGCGCCGGGCTACCTGGCCGGCCGCGCGCTGAGCGCGGCCGACCTCGCCAACGAGACGCTGCTGCGCCTCGAGGACGGCCAGCGCCAGTGGATGTCGTGGTCCGAATGGTTCGACATGAACGACGTCGACCGGCAGAAGGCGCAGCCGCAGGACATCACGATCAACTCGTATCCGCAGATCGTGCAGATGACCATCCTCGGCCAGGGCGTGTCGCTCGGCTGGCGCTACATGATCGACGCGTGCATCGAGGCCGGCCTGCTCGTGCGCGTGACGGAGGCGTCCGCGAGCCACGGCGGCGGCTACTACGTGATCTCGCCGAACGACCGCGCGCAGAACCAGGCGGCGCGGCTGTTTTCGCGCTGGCTGTTCGAACAGGCGGACCAGCAGACCGCGCCGTAAACACGATGCATGCGCTGGGCGCATGCGTGCATGCAAATCTTTCGTTTCAGAAAAAAAACCGGTCGTCCTTAGCATGGGGTTCACGCGGGACACCCGTCCCGTCTTCTGACAAAGGAAGAGACCATGCAAGGAACGCTTTCCCCGCGCGCCGCGCATTCCGTCGATGCGGCCACGCAGCAGCGCCGCCGCGCCATCGTCGCGACCGTGATCGGCAACGGCCTCGAATGGTTCGACTTCACCGTCTACAGCTTCTTCGCGGTGATCATCGCGAAGCTGTTCTTCCCGACCGGCAACGAGCTGACGTCGGTGCTGCTCACCGTCGCGACGTTCGGCGTCGGCTTCTTCATGCGGCCGGTGGGCGGCATCGTGCTCGGCGTCTACGCGGACAAGGTCGGGCGCAAGGCCGCGCTGTCGCTGACGATCCTGTTGATGGCGTTCGGCACCGCGCTGATCGGGCTCGCGCCGACCTACGAGCAGGCCGGCATCGCCGCGCCGCTGCTGATCGTCGTCGCGCGGCTGCTGCAAGGCTTCTCCGCCGGCGGCGAAATGGGCGGCGCAACCGCCTTCCTCACCGAATACGCGCCGCCGGAGAAGCGCGCGTACTACTCGAGCTGGATCCAGTCGAGCATCGGCTTCGCGGTGCTGCTCGGTGCCGCGACCGGCACGTTCGTCACGACGTCGCTCGACGCGCAGGCGCTGCACACCTGGGGCTGGCGCGTGCCGTTCCTGCTCGGCATCGTCGTCGGGCCGGTCGGCTATTTCATCCGCAGCCATCTCGACGAAACGCCCGCGTTCAGCGCCGTCGAGGCGCAGGTGAAGGAGAGCTCGCCGCTGAAGGAAGTGCTGTCCGCCTACCCGCGCGAGACGTTCGCAAGCTTCTCGATGGTGATCCTGTGGACGGTCTGCACGTACGTGCTGCTGTTCTACATGCCGACCTATTCGGTGCGTACGCTGCACCTGCCGCAGTCGACCGGCTTCGCGGCCGGCATGGTCGGCGGGCTGATGATCATGTGCTGCTCGCCGATCGTCGGCAAGCTCGCCGACGCGTGGGGCCGGCGCGTGTTCCTGTCCGGTTCGGCGCTCGCGATCCTGGTGCTCGCGTGGCCGATGTTCGCGTGGATCAACCACGCGCCCGGCTTCACGTCGCTGATCGTGTTCCAGGCGGTGTTCGGCATGCTGATCGCCACCTATACCGGGCCGATTCTCGCGGCGTTCGCCGAGCTGTTTCCGACCAAGGTGCTGTCGACCGGATTGTCCGTCGCGTACAACTTCGCGGTCACGATCTTCGGCGGGTTCGCGCCGTTCCTCATGACGTGGCTCATCGCCCGCACGGGCAGCAACATGGCGCCCGCGCTCTACGTGACCATCGCGGCCGCGGTCAGCCTCGTCGGCACGCGCTTCGTGAAGGACGCGCGACGCAACGCGTCAACGACTCGATAAGGATATTTCTCCATGACCATTACCGTGCTTCAGGGCGGCAACGTGCTCGACCTCGAACGGGGCGTGCTGCTCGACCATCATCACGTCGTGATCGATGGCGAGCGCATCGTCGAAGTCACCGATCGGCCGGTCGATTTTCCGAATGCACGGGTGATCGACGTGCGCGGCAAGACCGTGATGCCGGGGTTCATCGATTGCCACGTCCACGTGCTCGCGTCGAATGCGAACCTGGGCGCCAACGCGACGCAGCCGAACATTCTCGCGGCCATTCGCGCGTTGCCGATTCTCGACGCGATGCTGGCGCGCGGCTTTACCAGCGTGCGGGACGCGGGCGGCGCGGACTGGAGCCTGATGCAGGCGGTCGAGACGGGGCTGGTTTCGGGACCGCGCATCTTTCCGTCAGGAAAGGCGTTGTCGCAAACCGGCGGGCACGGCGATTTCCGGCCGCGCGGGGATCTGCTGGAACCCTGTTCATGCTGCTTTCGCACCGGGGCGATCGCCCGTGTCGTCGACGGCGTCGACGGCGTGCGGCTCGCGGTGCGTGAGGAGATCCAGAAAGGCGCGACGCAGATCAAGATCATGGCGTCGGGCGGGGTCGCTTCGCCGACCGACCCGATCGCGAACACGCAGTATTCGGAAGACGAGATCCGGGCGATCGTCGATGAAGCCGACGCCGCGAATACCTACGTGATGGCGCATGCCTACACGGGGCGCGCGATCGCACGCGCGGTGCGATGCGGCGTGCGGACCATCGAGCATGGCAATCTCGTCGACGAGGCGGCGGCGAAGCTCATGCATGAGCGCGGCGCGTTCGTCGTGCCCACGCTCGTCACGTACGACGCGCTTGCCCAGCACGGTGCGCAGTTCGGGATGCCGGCGGAATCGGTGGCCAAGGTGGCTTCCGTGCAGCGGAAAGGACGCGAGTCGCTGGAAATTTATGCGAACGCCGGCGTGAAGATGGGCTTCGGATCCGACCTGCTTGGCGAAATGCATGCGTTTCAGTGCGGGGAGTTCCGGATCCGGGCCGACGTGCTGGGCAATCTCGAAGCGCTCCGGTCGGCGACGACGGTGGCGGCCGAGATCGTCAACATGCCGGGGCAACTGGGTGTGATCGCCGCAGGCGCGATCGCGGACGTCGTCGTGCTCGACGGGAATCCGCTCGACGATATCGGCATCGTCGCGGGATCAGGCGAAGGCGTCGCCTACGTACTGCAGCGAGGAAAAGTCGTGAAGGCTCGGGCGGGCTCGCGTTGACCGCGTGCGCGGGTCGGCCGGCGACCCGCGACCGGCCCCCTTTCCGTCACTCCACCGTCACCGATTTCGCCAGGTTCCGTGGCTTGTCGATATCCGCGCCGCGCAGGCACGCGGCGTGATACGCGAGCAGCTGCAACGGCACGACGTGCAGGATCGGCGACAGCAGCCCGTAGTAATCGGGCATCCGCAGCACCGACACGCCTTCGCCGTTGTCGATCCGCGTATCGGCATCGGCGAATACATACAGTTGCCCGCCCCGCGCGCGCACTTCCTGCATGTTCGACTTGAGCTTTTCGAGCAGCGTATCGTTCGGCGCGATCGTCGCGACCGGCATCGCGTCGGTCACGAGCGCGAGCGGCCCGTGCTTCAGCTCGCCCGCGGGATACGCTTCCGCATGGATATACGAAATCTCCTTGAGCTTCAACGCCCCTTCGAGCGCGATCGGGTAATGCAGCCCGCGCCCGAGAAACAGCGCATTCTCGCGCCGCGAGAATTCCGCCGCCCAGCGCTCGATCTGCGGCTCCAGCCCGAGCACGTCCTCGAGCGCGGCCGGCAGCCGCCGCAGTTGCGTCGCATAGCGCGCGAGCTGTGCATCGTCGACGTAGCCGCGCAGCCGGCCGAGCGTCACGGCGAGAATGAACAGCGCGACGAGCTGCGTCGTGAACGCCTTGGTCGACGCGACGCCGATTTCCGGGCCGGCCCGCGTCAGGAACCGCAGGCCGGTCTGGCGCATCATCGCGCTGGTCGGCACATTGCAGATCGCCAGCGTATCGATATAACCGAGCGCCTGCGCGTACTTGAGCGCGGCGAGCGTGTCGGCGGTCTCGCCCGATTGCGACACGCTGACCACCAGCGTATTCGGCAGCGCGAGCGCATCGCTGTAGCGGTATTCGCTCGCGATCTCGACCTGCGCGGGCAGGCGTGCGATCGTCTCGAGCCAGCGGCGGGCGGTCAGGCCGGAATAGTGGCTGGTGCCGCACGCGAGGATCAGCACGTTGTCGATCTGCTCGAACGCCCGTGCGGCGTCCGGGCCGAACGTCGCGGGATCGAACAGCCCCGCATCGGGGATGGTCGCGGCCACGGCCTGCGGTTGCTCGAAAATTTCCTTCTGCATGAAATGCCGGTATGGCCCGAGCTCGACCGTGCCTTGGGTCGACGAGACGGTCTGGATCGGGCGATCGACCGGCGTGCCGCCGCGTTCGAGAATCCGCACGCCGCCCGGCGTCAGCTCGACGATGTCGCCTTCCTCGAGAAAGATGAAGCGATCGGTGATGCCCGCGAGCGCAAGCGCGTCGGACGCGAGAAAGCATTCGTCGTCCTTCAGGCCGACGACGAGCGGCGAGCCCGCCCGCGCGCCGATCAACCGCTGCGGCTCGTGCTTGCTGAACACCGCGATCGCGTAGGCGCCGTGCAGCTGCGACGTCGCATCGCGCACGGCGGCGAGCAGATCGCCGCGGTACTTGCTGTGGATCAGGTGGGCGACGACCTCGGTGTCGGTCTGGCCGTCGAACTTGTAATTGTCTTCAGACAGTTGCCTGCGCAACGCTTCGTGATTCTCGATGATGCCGTTATGCACGAGCGCGATTTCGTCGCGCGAGAAAATCGGATGCGCGTTGCAGGTTGCGGGCGCGCCATGCGTCGCCCAGCGGGTGTGCGCGATGCCGGTGCTGCCGGACAGCCCGGCGCGGCGCACGTGCGCGTCGAGATCGGCGACGCGCGACACACTGCGTTCGCGGCGCGCCTGACCATCGACGACCGTCGCGACCCCGCACGAATCGTAGCCGCGATATTCGAGGCGCCGCAAACCCTCAATCAGAATCGGAACGATGTTCCGCTGCGCGACCGCGCCGACGATGCCACACATGACACGTCTCCTTCCGTTTGTTCAGCCATGACCCGCGCGCCGTTGCGTCAGCGCGAGCGGGGCACCGTTGCCGCCGCCGTCGTGACTCCGCATTGAGCGGGGGCGAGCGGACCGGCCATCCGGCTTTCGAATGCCAGGTACAGCGACTCCTCCAGTACGTTCCAGTGCGTGCCGTGACGGTATGGGCCCGAGCGGGCATACCAGCAGGCGACGGTGCTCCAGTCGTTCATCCTGAATGCGACCAGCGCGATCACCCCCCACGGAAAATCGGAGCCGGCGAGTTGCATCCAGGTCTTGCCGTACTTCTGCATCCACTGCGCATAGATCGTCTCGTTCGACTGGTCCGGCACCTGTATGCCCGACAGGATCGGGAAGATCTGCGCGACTTTCGCCGGGTAGAAGCTCGTGTCGTTGATTTTCTGCGTGCTCGCGCGAAAACCGGATTGCGAGCCGCGCCAGAACACCTTCACGATCGCCGACGACAGCCGGTCGGCGCGCTGGCTCCACGGCCCCGCATGCGCGTAATCGGCCCGGCGCACGTAATACGCGGCGAGCGCCTGAAACGCGCTGTGCACCTCGACGTTGTCCATCAGCAGTGCAACGTGCTGCGACGACGAGATCTGATAGACGCCGCTCGCCTGGTCGAGCAACGTGTCGAGGTGCGCGCCCGCTCGGTTCAGGCTGAGTTCCCATGCGGCCGGCATCCCGTCGGATGGCGCAAAGCGTGCGAGCAGTTCGGTCCAGGTCGCCATCATCGCGTCGTCCGCGTCGGCTTCCGCGCACGGGTTGATCTGGCCGCTCTTCACGCAGTAGCGGTCGAAGCCGCCGTCCGGACGCTGGCGCGGCAACGCCCATGCGATCCACGCGAGTGCCGCGTGGCGGGCGTCCATCTGGGTGTCGGCAGCGGCGAGCAAGGCCTTCGCAGCGAAATAAGGATCGACGCCGGCGCCGTTCAGGCGCACGGTGATCGCGCCGTCCGGGCGTTGATACAGCCCGTTGAGATGGAGTTCGCCGGCACCCGCGTGCAGCACGGAGCAGCACGCGACGACGCAGCAGGCAACCCGCCACGAATGGCACAGCCTGACGGTAGCCGCCACGCATGTGCGTGCGGCCGGGAAAAGCGCGGGCCGGTTCATGATCGGAGGCTCCTGCGCGGTCGTCCTGCGCAATCGTCGCCGAGCGCGGCGTTGGCCGCGTCGCGCCTGGCGAACGTGTCGACGATATGGCTCAGTGCACCTTGGCGCGGGTGAACCTGAATCGAAATCGGAATAATGCGTCGCGTCCGTCCGTCGTCGTTCAAACGCGTGGGGACACGCCTGTCCTCCTGAAACAAGCAAGTGGTGAGCCATGGATCGCCTCGCCCCGTGCGGCAACGGCCTGCGAGTGCACAATCCCCCCACCCCGTGCACGAATCGCGTATTTTTGATTCAACGGCGAATCAGTGTTCACCCGCCCTCCACGCAGCGGATTGCATGGCCCCTGTTCGGCACGGACGCATGCCCATCACGGCGCGCATCGACTGGCCGCCGCGCGGATATGGCCAGCCCGTCCCGGACGTGCGTTTCAGATGCGCAACATTTCACACCAGCCGAACCGGACGATGCGCAACACGGTGCATCCGGAAAATCCTCGGTGCGGGAACGGAGAATCGACGACGTCCCGCTCATCGCACCCATACAAAATTCGCATATCGAAACAGTCCAAGCCGACTGGAACGGCTCATGCGATTCGATCGACCGTGCGCACGGCACCCGTCGCCATGCTTCGAATGACGTGACCGAATCGATGGTGTGGATTGTCGGACGTCCCTCTGCATCGCGGCAGCACGCCGCTGTCGGGTTCGTAGCAATTGTGAAACGTTCCATGTCGATCCGCATGCGCGAGGCGCATCGGACCCGGTCGCAGGGCCGCTGGTTTGAATATTGCTCTATCGAAGACAGGAACCAATGCGGGCGCGCGGCAATGCGGCGACCACGCAGTCAACCCGACGGGCGAGGCGGACGATCCAGCGAGGAACGCTCATGACGTGACTGATCAGGTGACAGGGGACACCCGGAGTCCGACGATCGCGTGGACGGGAACCACGCGGACAATAAGCAGTGCGATCACCCCGCCACCCCGCTGCATGTCGCGCGCCCGGCGTGACGCAAGCGGGCACGGGACGAATCGCCTGCATACAGGTTTGGTTTCAGGTGCCGGGTTCTTCCGGCGCAAAGATGTTGAACGAGGCTCACGATGAAAAAGATCTTGCTTGTGTTCGGGACTCGGCCGGAAGCCATCAAGATGGCCCCGCTCGTCCGCGCACTGAAGGCGCGCAGGGATGTCGACGCCAGGGTGTGCGTCACGGCCCAGCATCGGGAAATGCTCGATCAGGTCCTCACGTTGTTCGACATCAAGCCCGACTACGATCTCAATCTGATGCGACAGAGTCAGACGCTGACCGACGTGACGACCGGCATTCTTCAGGCGATCGGGGTGGTCTTCGACGACTTGCGGCCGGACATCGTCCTGGTGCACGGCGATACGACGACGACGCTGGCCGTCAGTCTGGCCGCGTTCTACCGCTATCTGCCGGTCGGGCACGTGGAAGCAGGCTTGCGCAGCGGCGACATCTGGTCGCCGTGGCCGGAGGAATTGAATCGCCGCGTGACCGACGCGGTGTCGTCGTGGCATTTCGTGCCGACCAGCCAGGCGCGCGACAACCTGTTCAGCGAAGGCGTGCCGGTGGACGGGGTCGTGATGACCGGCAACACCGTGATCGATGCGCTGCACGACGTCAAACGGATGCTCGACCACAATACCGAGCTCAACGACAAGGTCGCCGCCCGGTTCCCGTTCCTCGATCCGTCGCGGCGCGTCGTGCTGATCACCGGCCATCGCCGCGAGAGCTTCGGCGAGCCGTTCCGGCATTTCTGCGAGGCGCTCCGCACGCTCGCGAACCGCTACCGCGATGCGCAGTTCGTCTATCCGCTGCACATGAATCCGAACGTGCGCGAGCCGGCGCGCGCGCTGCTCGGCAGCGTACCGAACATTTACCTGATCGAACCCCAGGAGTATCTTTCCTTCGTATTCCTGATGTCACGCTCGTACTTCATCATCACGGATTCGGGCGGCATTCAGGAGGAAGGGCCGGCGCTCGGCAAACCGGTGCTCGTCACGCGTGACACGACCGAGCGACCCGAAGCGATCCGGGCCGGCACGGCACGGCTCGTCGGCACGGACCCGGAGCGAATCGTCCGGGAGGCATCGCGGCTGTTCGACAGCGAGCTGGCGTATGAGGAAATGGCACGCGCGAGCAATCCCTATGGCGACGGCCATGCGAGCGAGCGGATCGTCCACGCGCTGATGCACACGCCGGGGGCAACCGCGAACGCGACGAGCTTCTCGATGGGGGCCGCGGAGATGCCGTTCAACGCACTCACGCTGGGGTTGCAGGCGTTGCGGTCGCCTTGAATTCGATCGTCTTGCGGCATGCGGGCGGGGGGGCGACACGCGATGTCGCTACCCGCCATGCGTCGGACGCACGCACACCCGTCGCCAGCGAATCGCACCATGCGATCGATCGCCGCGGCCAGCTGCTAGCGAACCACGGCGTCCGCCATCGATTGCGCCTGCGCGATCAACCGCGGATAAATCCGCTGGGAAACCATCTGTTTGGCGAAACACGCCTGCCGCGCCTCCTCGGGCACGCGCGCGGCGCTGCACGCCGCGATCGGCCGAAGCGTCACGTTCTTCCACAGGATATAAACCCGCTGGCCCTGCCGGACCGACACGGCCAGCGTGTTCGGCCCATCCGGTACGCCGTCCTGGCTTTCGCCCAGCAGCCACGCCTTCACCGCGCCGTCGGCCGGCTGCCGCTTGACGGGCAACTCGGCGAAGCGAAACGCCGCGGCGTCGTCGCCGAACACGTTCGTGTAAAGCACTTCGTTGTCGAACATCGCGGCGACATCGTCCGTCGGCCTGATTCCCGCATCCGCCGTGCGCGCCCATGCCTTCAGCAGCGCAACGGTCGTCACGACGAGATTCGTCTTCCCGTCGCCCGATTTGAAGGACAACCCGTCCGGCCCCGGCGGCGTCCCGTCGTCGGCGACGACGCTTTGCACGGTGCTCTCCGCATTCGCGGCAAATCCTTTCGCCCTGACCGTGCCAACCAGCTTCGCCAGCCGCGCATTGACGTCGGCCGTGTACTGCCTGTCGAGGTTCGCCCGATCCTCCATCCGGGCCGCGGCGACCGCATCCGCCGCTTTCTTCCGGTAGGCGAGATACGAATCCGCCGGCGATGCGATCACCTTCGCCCCGACCGCGGCGAGCACCGCCGCGAGCACCACCGCCCCCACCCCGAGCTTCAATCTTGATATGCGCTTCATTTTTATGACGTCACCGATTCCCGCGCCGACAAGTAAAACGGCTGCCGAGCGCTCGCTGCAGCCGTCCTTCCGATACGCGTCATTCTAACGTCGCGCGGACCTCATTCGTCCACCTTGAACGCGGATACCAGGCGCGTCAGTTCCGCCGCCTGCTGCCTCAGGCTCTCCGCGGCCGCCGCACTTTCCTCGACCAGCGCCGCGTTCTGCTGCGTCATCTGGTCGAGCGACTGCACCGCGTCGCCGATCTGGTCGATGCCGGCGCTCTGCTCGAGGCTCGCCTCGGCGATCTCGCTCATCATCGCGCTGACGCCCTGCACCTGCGACACGACATCGCTCATCACCTTCCCGGCCTCGCCGACGAGCCGCGCCCCGGTGTTCACCGTGCCCGCGCTGTGCTCGATCAACGCCTTGATCTCCTTCGCCGCCTGCGCGCTGCGCTGCGCGAGATTGCGCACTTCCGACGCGACGACCGCGAACCCGCGCCCCTGCTCCCCCGCGCGTGCCGCTTCGACCGCCGCATTCAGCGCGAGAATGTTCGTCTGGAACGAGATGCTGTCGATCATCACGATGATCTCGGAGATTCGCTGCGACGCGTCGCTGATCTGCTCCATCGTCGTCACGACCTCGCCGACGACCTGCCCGCCGCGCGTCGCCGTATCGGATGCGCCGGTGATCAGCTTCGCGGCCGTCGTCGCGGTTTCGGTGTTGTTGCGCACGACCGCCGTGATTTCCTCCATCGACGAAGCCGTCCGCTCGAGGTTGCTCGACTGCCCTTCGGTCCGCTCGCTCAAGTCCGCATTGCCCGACGCGATCTGCGCGGACCCGGTCGCGATCGACGCGGACGCCGCGCGGATCCGATGGACGAGCGTCGACAACGACGACACGAAGCGGTTGAACGCGTCCGACAGCTGGCCGATCTCGTCCTGGCTCTCGACCGTCATCCGGCGCGTCAGGTCGCCCTGGCCGCTCGCGATGTCCGACAGCAGCATCGCCGCGCGACGGATCGGCGCCGCGATCGCGCGCCCGACCAGCCAGATCACGACCAGCGCGACGCCGAGGCCCGTGATCGCGGCGACCAGCGCCGCACTGCGAATCGCGCGCGTCACCGGACCGAGCAGTTCGGCCTGCGGCACTTCGACGACCACGTACGCATTCAGCTCCGGAATGAACGACGTCGCGACGAAGCGCGCGCCGCCGTCGCCGTCGTAGCTCAGGTACGCGTACGGCTTGCCGGCCAGCAGCGTCGACGATGCGTCGCCAGGCAGGCCCGGATCGTCCTTCAGAAAGTGCTTGCCGTCGATCAGCGACGCATCGCGATGCATCATGATCGCGCCGTCCGGCCGCACGAGATACGCGAACCCGGTGTCGCCGATCCGGTAGGCGGCGATCCCCGTCGCGAGCGCGTCGACGGACAGGCTCATGCTGGCCGCGCCGATCGGCGCGCCGTCGAGCTCCACGCGGCTGTTGATGAACATCATGTAACCGCCGACCGTGACCTCGCGATCCATGTTCACATCGTAGGCCTTGCCCGACGCGAGGAAGGTCGTCAGCCACCGATCCTGATCGGTGACCTTCCGCTGCAGGCCGGCTTCGTTGTAGTAGTTGCCGCTCTTCACCGACACCCACTGCACGGACGCCGCCTTCTGCTCGTCCTTCACGCTCTTCGCCAGCCGGATCCAGTTGCGCGTGCCGGCGTCGGGCTCGCCGTCGGCCTCCCATTGCAGCAGGAATGCATCGCGCGCGAGGATGCGCGACGCGGCGATCGGCCCGGCCATCTGCCGCTGCACGTCCGCGCGGATGCCGCTCACGGCCGTCGGCAGCGCTTCGCGAACGACGCGATCGCGCACGGCGTTGCCGATCAGGCGGACGCTCAACCCGCTCGAAATCGCGACGAACACGAGCAGGCAGCTCGTCATGCTGAGAATCAGCTTGTTCTGAATGGAAAGCTTGCGCCAGAAATGCATGGGGAACCCTCGATAACCATGACCGCTCGGTCTGAGCCAGCTTGGGTTATCGGCAGGCACGCGCGGAATCGCATCGCCGGTTTCACATGTTCGTCATGCGAGATCGGATATGTCGTCGACGGGCGGGCGTCGCGCGCCCGTCGAGGCGCGCTCGATCAGTACGCGACGAATATCGTCACGCGCCGGTTGCGCGCCCGTGCCGCCGCATCGTCGCCCGCGACGAGCGGCTGCGTATCGGCCCGTCCGATCGCCGCGAGCCGGTGCGGCGCGACACCGCGCTCGGCCAGATAGCGCACGACGCTGCCGGCCCGCGCGGACGAAAGCTCCCAGTTCGATTCGTATTTCGCGTTCGCGATCGGCACGTTGTCGGTATGCCCTTCGACGAGGATGTCGCCGGTCGCATGCTCGCTCAGCGCCCGCGCGATCTGGGTCAGCACGGGCGCGGCGTCGGACAGCAGGCGCGCATCGCCGACGTTGAACAGGATCTTCGCGTCGATGCCGATCTCGATGCCGTGCGGCGCACGCACGAGCGAGATGCGGCCGTTCGTCTTCAGCGCGTCCAGCGATGCGAGCCAGGCGGGCGCACGGTCAGGCACGGCATCCCCGGTGCTCGCGGTGCCGCTGTCGTGCCTTGCAAGCGTCTGATAGCGCGCATCGAGCGCGTTGTATTTCGCGAGCTGCAGCACGTACAGCGCGAGAAACAGCACCATCAGCGTCGTGATGAGGTCCGCGTAGGAAATCAGCCAGCGTCCGGACTGCGTGCCCTCGGCTTCATCGTCGTCGCGATCGGCGGCGGCCGGGCCGGCCCGCGCCGCGTCAGTTCGAGCCGTCATGTCGAAGCTCCCGGTGCGTCATGCGAGCGACTCGGCCGCGCGGCCGCGCACGTCGCCGGTCAGCCGCGTTTCGATCGTATGCGGCGATTCCTTGCGCGAGATCGCGAGCAAGCCGTCGAGATACAGCTTGCGAAAACGCAGCTCGCTGTCGATCTGCGCGCGCAGCTTGCCGTACAGCGGCAGAAACACGAGGTTCGCGAACGCCAGGCCGTAAAGCGTCGCGATGAACGCGACCGCGATGCCCGGGCCGAGCTGCGCCGGCTCGAGAATGTGGCTCGTCACCTGCACCAGCCCGAGCACCGAGCCGAGGATGCCGAACGTCGGCGCATAGCCGCCGGCCTGCTGCCACACGCGCGCGGCCGCCAGACGGCTGCGCTCGTACGCGTCGAGATCGCGCTGCAGCGCGTCCTCGAGCACCGCGGTCGACACGCCGTTCGCGAGCAGTTCGAGCCCGCGTCGCGCGAACGGATGAATGCCGCTCACGTCCATCGATTCGAATGCGAGCAGCCCTTCGAGCTTCGCGCGATCGCCCCATTCGAGCAGGTCGGTCAGGTGCTTGCGGTCGACCTCCTGCGCACGCACGAATGCGAGCCGCAACTGCTTCACCGCGTCGAAGAATCGCGCCCACGTGTTCTGGATCATCACCGCGCCGAGCGTGCCGCCGAGCACGATCACGAGCGCTTCGAACTGGAACAGCGTCGAAAAATGCCCGCCTTCCAGTGCGAAGCCGAACACGATCGCCGCGCCACCGAGCAGCACGCCGGCCAGGGTCAACAGGTCCATATGCGTCTCCGTCGGGTTACGCGTCGGATGAAGCCAGCGGCACGGAGGCCGCGCCTGCGACCGGTGCCTTGGCCGCGCGAACGGCATCCAGCACGCGCCGCTCGATCTCCTCGATCTCGAGCGGATCGAGCTTGAGCTCGCGACGCATCACCCACGACACCTCGTTGCGCCGCGCTTCCGTCATCACGGAGAACAGCTTGTCGGCCACCGCGCGATCGTCGAGGCTCGCGATCAGCTTCGCGAGATCGTACGTGTCGAATGCACTGATCACGTCGAACAGCGTGCGCTGGTCGACCCCCACGATATCCTCGAGCGCGTGCACGTCGCCGCCGGCGCGTCGGTTGCGCCGCGAAAAATACGCGACACCCTTCTGCTCGACGTAACCGAGCACCTTCGACTTGCGGAACGCGAACACCTCTTCCGCGATCTCGCCGTGCGACAGCTTGTTGAGCAGGAGTTGCCGGTCGACACCGATCAGCGCCTCGAGATCGGCGAGCTCGATCAGCTCCAGCTCGCTGTTGATCGACACGTCGAGATCGTGATCGGCAACCTGCTGCGCGCGATCGATCACGCGCGCGGCATCGAACGTGACGACCTGGCGCGCATCCGACGACGCCGTGTAATCGGCCGCGCCACCGGCATGGTCGGCCGGCGCGGCCTCGATCGTGACGAGATTGAGCTTCTCCATGCGGCGCAGCATCGCGAGCACGTGCGGACGCGAATGGCCGGCGATCGCGCGGCAGCGGCGGATCACGTCGGCGAGCGGCACCGACGTCTCCGCCGCGTGCGCCTGCATCGGCCGCCGCGACCACGCGTCGTCCGAGCCGCGCGTCTCGGCGCCCGCCATCAGCGACAGCACATGCGCGTACGACAGCACGCCCGGCATGAAATCCGCATGCGTGTAGGTCGCCAGCTGGTCGTCCTTGCGCTTCACGCGCCGGATCATCGTGCGCACGATATGACGGAGCAGCGCGGACACGTGCTCGATTTCCTCGTCGAGCAGCGCGGCCGGCACGACCGTGAACTGACAGAACGACAGCGCCTTCGCGGTATGCGCGCGCGGCTCGGACGCGAGCAGCGCGGATTCGCCGAAGAATTCGCCGCGCCCGAGCGTCGCGACGACGACGCGCTTGTCGTCGCAGCGCGTCGACAGCTCGACCTTGCCGTCGGCGATCAGAAAAATGACGGGCTCTCCGGCGAAGCCCTCCGAGTAGACGATCTCGCCGGGCGCGGCCGTACGCGTCCACGATTGCTGACGATTCAAGTTGATTCCCCTGCTGCGCTGGTTATTGCGGACCGCGTCGCATGTCGCAGGCATGCGATCGTCGGTCATCCCCGTGCCCGTCTTAACGTCATCGGCACAGGCATCCTTTAGGAAAATCGAACTCGTTTCGATCGAAAATCAAGGTGAAACGTTTGCGGATCTCCGGACATCCTTGGAAGATTCGATTCGATACATCCGTGCATCGCCCGAGCGAAAACTCGGGCATGCGCGGGCGACCCAATCGCCCCCTTCCCCGGCTCCCTGCGATGAACCGGAAGCGACGCGCCGAAGCCGTCGCACCGGCCGATACCGCCGGCGTTCATTTCGGAATGCTGCGTTTATCTCGGCGGTGTCCCGAAGCGACGTCCCCGGAGCTATCCGGCCCCGTTACTTCACATATCGTCCGATAATTTGCTTTTATTTTCATCTAAAATCCCGCTTCCTCTTACTTTAGGATGGAAGACCGTTTTGTTTAAACCGACGAAAACCATCTCGCGTACGGCCATTGCCGCATGCGTTGCTTATGCCGGGCTCATGCCTTTATCCCGGCCCGCCAATGCCCAGGTCGAACCGCTGAAGAATCCGGTCTACGGCGTGACGCTCGACGACCTGACCAAACTGGATGCGATCATCGCGTCGCTGCAGAACCTGCCGTACCGGCCGACCGTGCGTGTCGTGTTCGACCCGGGCACGTCGGCCGCCGACTACTACGCACCGTTGCTGCGCCTGCACTCGGTCGCGTACGTGATGGGCGAAGTCTACGATTCCTACTATTTCCCGACGGATCTCACGACGTACAAGGCGCGAACGCAGGAACTGGTGTCGCAGTTGAAAAACACCGTCGACGTGTGGGAGATCGCCAACGAAATCAACGGCGAATGGCTGCGTAATGATCCGAGCGGCACGAACACCGTGGTCAATTCGGAAGAGCAGCAAATCGGCCAGATGGTTGCCGCGGCCAACACGATCGTCAAATCGAACGGCGGGAAGACCGCGATCACGCTGTACTACAACGACGACAGCAAGGGCAACAACTGCTGGGAGAAGCCGCAGGACTACTGGAAGACCTGGCCGACGAACTTCCTGCCGTCGACGGTTCGCCAACAGGCCGACTACGCGCTGTTCAGCTACTACCCGTATCAGGATTGCCCGGGGCTGAATCCGTCGTGGAACAACGATTTCGCGGCGCTGGAAAGCATCTTCCCGAACGCGAAGGTCGGTTTCGGCGAAATCGGGACATCGGACATCTCCGCGCCGACGTCGGTCCAGCAAAACCTGATCAAGACCTATTACCCGATGGTCAACAGCATGACCGATCCGCGTTTCATCGGCGGATTCTTCTGGTGGAACTACGTGGAAGAGATGCTCCCCTATTCGACGAGCACCTACTTCCAGTTGTTGCGTCAAACGATCCTCCCGCTGAAGTCGCCCAACTGATCGCCCCGTCCGCAGGCAGTTCCAGCGTCAGCGCAGTCGCTCAGAACCACAATGTCGCGCGCACCACGAGACCACGTGCGCGGGCCGCTGACGTCAATGGAAACCGGTATTGCACCGTCACGTCGAGATAGCTTGCCGGCGCGGTATACCTGCCTTCGCGAAACCAGTACCGGAACTGGACGCCGGGCCCTACACCGATTGCCGTCCTGTCCGCCTGACGATTGTCGTGATCGCCGGCCACCGCGACGTGCGGGTAGACGGTCAGCCGATCGCTGAGCATCGGCAAACGCCACGTGTGCCCGTAACGCAGTTCCGAATAGATGATGTATCGGCCGGCTTTGATGAAGTACGCCCCTTCGACATAGGCCTGCCAGCTGCGCCAGCTCGGTTCGGTGACCCGCAGGTCGGTGCCCGCTTCCGACGAATAGCCCAGACGCATCAGCCAGTCCGCCATCGACAGGCTGCCGATATGAAACAGCCGCTCGGCGGTCACCACCACGTTCTGGTCGGGTATCGGCTTGTAGCGCGCTCCCACCGACCCTTGCACGGTCGGCATGCCGGTCACGTTGCCGTTGCCGTCGTAGGCCGTGCCGTATCCGCGCACGAAGAACTGGAGGATGCGGCCGTTCTGATAGCCGATCTTCGGGGGCTGCCAGTACGCCTCGACACCCGGCTGGAGCACGCTGATGGTGCCTTGCGGGCCGAATGCGGCCGACTGGTATGGCGCGCTCAGCACGAAACCCCAGGTGCGCTCCAGTTGTTCGACTTCCCGCCGATAGCCGAACTTGCGCTGCGTGTCGAACGCGTGCTCGTTTTCATCGGCGTCGAGACTGTGTTCGAACAACTGGACGGACTGCTCGTTCAATCCGATCCGCTTCGCGGTATAGCCCGCGTCCGCGTAGTTCATCGCGTTGCCGGCGCCGCCGGCGAAACCCTCCTGAAATGCGTCGAGCGCCTCGCGATCCTTGTGTTCGCGCAGGAGGTCATAGGCCTGCTGCAACTTCTGTGTCGCGCTATCGTCGACCGGCGCCAGCGGCGGCTGATCGACTTGCCGTGCTTGCGCCGCGATCGACGCGGCCATGTTCCGCTCGGTGTCCGTCGATGCGTCGCTGGCCGCCAGGTCCGCCATGCGGATAGCACTTTCGCGGTCACCGGCCTGCAAGCTCAGTTGCGCGATACGCACCTGGATCACGGCCGATTTTTCATCGGCCAGCGGCGCCAGCGCAACACCGGCCTCATGCGGGCGATTTGCCGCGAGCGCGCTGTCCGACCATGCGAGACGCAGGTTGCGCTGCTGGTCCTTGCTCCATTTCCCGGTCGCGACGGCGGCCGAGAAATCGCGACACGCGACGTCGTAATGCATCTGCCGCTGCGCCAGGTAGCCATGCTGCGCCAGTACGGCCGCGCTTTTCGGAAAGCGAACGCTCAGCGATTCCAGCATCGCGTCCGCTTCGTCAACTTTTCCTTCCCGCCGGTATATGTCCGCGAGCAGCAGCCCGAGCTGCTCGCTTCCAGGCTGAGTCCTGACGGCACGCAGCGCGTACTCCTCCGCGCGGGGCAGATCGCCTGCGTTGATCGCCTTGTATGCGCCGTCGGCGAGCCGATAGGCCTTGGGTGTCAGTTGCCGGGCGGCCGATGCCGGAGCCTGCCAGGCCAGCGACATGGCGATCGCCAGGGCACTCAGCCGTGCGCAGCGCTTGAGACCAGCCGCGATCGGGCGTGTCGAGCGCTTCATCGCTGTTCTCCCGACGGCTTGTTCACCTGAAAGGCCTGCAGCGTCGCATCATTGTCGTCGCGTACCCGTGCGAGCTCGACGAAGCGCGAGTGCCGGGCGAGTTCGGCAGCGATCTCCGTATCGCTGGCGATGAAATAGGCAACGTTCGATCGGGCTCCCCGCCGCACGACATCCTGTTCGTCCTGCGTGAGCGGCCGCCCGACCGCGATGTTCAGCGTCCCGTCATCCGAGGTTGAAAACGGAACGGCCAGGTATGCGTACTGCAGCTCGAATGCCAGCGAGTCCGCGAAGTGGCCCACCGCGATGTTGCCCAGGCTCACCCGGGGCAGCTCCGCCTGCTCGGCGATGGCATCGGCCAGCGATTCGGCGGATAGCGCGCTGCCTTCGAGCAACAGTTCGCCCAGCCGCTTGCCGCATGTCAGTTGTTTCTCGAGGCTGGCCTGCAACTGCTCCAGCGTGACCACGCCCCAGCCGACCAGGAGTTCACCGATCTTGAGGCGCGCCTTGCCGAGCGCTTCGTTCGACAGGTAGGTGTGACTGGTCTTGTCCCATGCAATCGGCTTGCCGCTCACCAGGTGGCCGATATAGATGCGCCAGGCCCGGCAGACCGCGTAGAAATTGATCAGGTTGTTGACGAGCATCCTCGGGATCGAGAGCAGCCCCTGGACCGGACCGTTCAGCTTGCTGACGAAGTGGTAGCGTTGCACGGCCCGGACGCACAGCATGACGGTATTCACCCATAGCAACGGCGCGACCCATGCGCCGATGGTGACGAGGCGCGCGCCGACGGGGATCACATGGCCGGCTCTCTGAAGGGCGGCAAGCAACAGGAAGTTGATCAGCACTCCATAGGCAATGACCGAAAACAGCGACGTCACGATGCCCTTGCGATCGTGGAAGAACATGTAGCGGGTGAGGAGGTCGCCCTTCCAGCCGAGTTGCTCCCAGCCCTGGAAGGCGATGCCGACGATCCAGCGCGCGCGCTGCCGGTATGCGGCGCGAAACGTCTCCGGAAAATACTCGCGCGTGGCCAGCAGGTTTTGACTGGCGCCTCCACGCTCTGAATGCCCGCCGCCGGCATCGCGTGCGACATCCGAGAGCGGAAAGCGGGCAAAGGTTTCCTTCATGCCGAGGTCTCTCAACCGGAAGCTGAAGTCGTAGTCCTCGGTCAGGGAACTGGTGTTGAACGGAGCGCCGCCACGGGCCTTCGTCGCTGCCTCGATCGAGCGCCGGCTGTAGCACGATGCAACGCCCGCGCCCGGAACGATACCGGTCAGGCGGGCCCGCACCGGCACGTCCTTCTGGTGCGTTTCGCTGAAATCGTCGAGATAGCAGCCCGCCACGAACTCGTTCCATTTCCGCGGCAATGACAGGACCGGAAGCTGGACCAGGTCGCTGTCCGCCACCGCATGGTTGAGGTACTTGAGTTCAATCGGATGAACGACATCTTCGCAGTCGTGCATGACGACGCCCGCGAACCGAATATGGTGGACTTCTTCGTAGCGCAGGATCGCTTCGACGATCCAGTTCAGGCAATCGGCCTTGCAGGTCGGCCCGTCGTTCATGACCGTCGCACGCGTCACCCGCCCCGGGTACCTGCGCACCATCCGCTCGACTTCCGCCGTGGTTTCCGCGTCGTTGTGATAGGTTCCGACGAAGATGACATAGCGCTCGTACTCGATGGTCGCCAGGGTGTTCTCGATCATCTTGGCGATCACGTCGTACTCTTTCCATGCCGGCACCATGAGTGCCAGATGGCGCTCCTCCAGCGCGCGCAGCATGCCGACATCGATGGTCTGCGATTTCTCGCGACGCAGGATTCGCCCGATTTCGAATGACCAATAACAAGCGTCCAGCGTAAGGTCATCCAGCGTGCTGACCAGGATGACGATGGCGGTCACAATGGCGACGAAGTTGAATGCATACAAATATGCACTCCATATCATATTATCCATTTCCGCGGCTTTCTCTTGTATGTGCTTCTTCCCCGTCATACCAACGCAAGACGAAACGCTCCCCGTCCCCGTCGACCCCGTCACGTCCACTCCGCGGCTGACGCCACATCAATTCATGTCGCACTCGAAATAATCGATCAGGTATCGAGCGCTATTGATACGACCACGTAGCAGCACCAGGAATGCAACGTGCCGAGTGGATGACTTTTGAGAGCCGGTTTCCCCCGCTTGCTTGCCCCCGTCCCTGCATTCGCCAACGCGTTCAGCCATTCCTGATCCTGCGTCTCGCGGTGCTCCCCGGGCACCGTCTTCTCGACGCACCTCGCTTCAAGCAAGTCGCGCGCCATCATCGCGCCACCCTTGAGCCTTCCGGGCTCCGCGCATGCGCTATACGCAATCGGTGAATCGATCCGAGCCAAATGTTTCAATGCTGAAACGCGGTCGGGCGATCCGCTGAAAGGTGTTTGGCAGGTGCGCTGCAGCGCATCGGTTACCGCCATCGGCGGGGCGTCACGCAATTCCGGCGGTGACTGGCTTTCCGTGAACCGGCCTTGCGGGCTTTACGCGTGCCGGATTAAATTCGGCGACCCAGGCGGCGTTGCATGCGTGAAACGTTTATCGAAACAATTTTTGACTGCCGTAACGCGCCGATTTCGGCGTCGCGGCCAGGTGCACATTTGCGGCGGATGGTACGAATCTAGCTTGAAAGCAAAGCCATCCGGTTTTTCATTTTTTTATCCGATATCAAGCACGCAATAAATCACGACATAACACCCCGATTTTAAAGGGGGAATTCGCCGTGCTCGTCTCGTTAACGAGATGAACGCAATTTGCATATCAAAGGATGAAAATCATGCCTGCGCGTCGCAATCAATCTTTTCGAAACGGGTTAATCACCGCCGGGATACTCGTCGCATTGACTTCCACGCTCGTCGTCACCGTCGCGGTTCGGGACACGAGCGCGCAGCAGGCGAACACGCCGTCCATCGGCAAGGTCAAGCCCCCGCCATTGCCGAACGGTTCTGCTCACGTCAACGTGAAACCCGGCATGTCCGACGAGGATTGGGAAAAGGCCTACAAGGAGACGGGACGCCCCAAGTTCGACAGGAAGTCCGTCAAGAACGCCAATGGCAACGTGGAACGTGACTAGGGAGAAACGGCCATGAAAAAGATCTTGATCGTCATTGCCCTGCTCGCCGGACTCGCACAAATGACCTTGCCGGGCACAGCGCACGCGCAGGCCACCACGGCCCATACGCTCGTGCTCTACGACAATCCGGCCAACGACCCGTATTCGAAGCTCGGCCTGATATACAGCATCATGTTGAGGAACCTGCTTGGCCACTTCAATACGACGGTCGATCTGGTTCCGATACAGAACTATACGTCCGGCATGGTCGCAAACCACGACGTCACGTTCTACATCGGCGACTACTACAACAACCCGATTCCGACGGCATTCATGAGCGACGTGATGACCGCCACGAAGACGGTGGTCTGGTTCAAGTACAACTTGTGGCAGCTCGCGTGGAACACGGCCTATACGTTCAACCAGACCTACGGGTTCGGCTTTCAAGGCCTTGCCGGGATGAACGCGACGCCTTCGTCGAGCAATCCGAATCCCGGCTTCTACGACACGGTCACGTACAAGAACCTGTCGATGGTCAAGTATTACGCGTATAACGCATCGACCGGCGCCATCAACGCGGACCCGGATGTCGGGCTGACCCAGGTCATCGATGCCACCAAGGCGCAGGTGCTCGTCACCATCAAGAACAGCCAGAGCGGTGCAACCGCGCCATACGTCATGCGCTCAGGCAAGTTCTGGTACTTCGCGGACATGCCGTTCTCCTATATCGGACCGACGGATCGATATCTGGTGATATGCGACATGCTGCACGACATCCTGCAAACCAATGCACCGGTGAATCATCGAGCGCTCGTGCGTCTCGAGGATCTCGACGCGTATACGACGACGAGTTCGATGAAGCAGCTCTCGGACTACCTGTACTCGAAGAGGATCAAGTTCACGATGGCGACCATCCCGCTGTATACGGATCCGAACGGCTTTTACAACGGCGGCGTGTCGGAGACGATCCATCTCGCGCAGGCAACTGGCCTCAAGAGTGCGTTGAACTATGCACTCTTGCGCGGCGGCTCGATCGTGATGCACGGCTACACGCACCAGTACGACTCGACACCGAACCTTCTGAACGCAGTCAGCGGCAGCGACTTCGAGTTCTGGTATGCGGTGCAGAATCGTCCGGTCGATGAGGACTCCGTGCAATGGGCGAAAGGCAGAATGGCCGATGGCCTGCTCGAGTTCACGCTCAACGGCTACAAGATAGTCGGCTGGGCCGCGCCGCAGTATCAGATGTCGCCGAAGGCAGCTGCGGCCACGGCGCAGACGTTCCCGACCACGTTCCAGCGGGCCGTCTACTACACGTCGACCAATCCGCAAATCGGAACGGGGGCGGCCAACCAGGACTTTTCGGCCGGGCAGTTTTTCCCGTACATCATCAACTCCGATTACTACGGGCAGCGGATCATTCCCGAGAACCTGGGCAGCGTCCAGTACAACATCTGCAATATCGACCCGTTCTCGTGCATCACGTACACGTGGCAGCAACTCATCACCAACGCCACGTATGGCCTGGCGGTGCGGGACGGCTTCGCGTCGTTCTTCTTCCATCCGTACTGGCTTGAACCCGATCTTCGATTGCCGGCTTACCAGGACTTCCAGAGTCTCGTGACCGGCATCACGAATCTCGGCTACACGTGGGTAGACGGCACGACGGCGAAGTGACGCGGGCTGACGGCAGCCTCGTGCGACCCGCAGCGGCAACGCGGGTCGCACGTTTGCGTTTGATCGGCTACGATGACGCGGGGGAAATGCTTCCGGGGAGGTCGCGATGATCACGTACGCCATCCCGGCCTTGCGCAGGCTCCAACAGCGTCTGGGCTGGTTCCGACAGGCCCGCCGGCCGCGCCGGCGCTCGCACGCGTCGCGTTCTTTCCGCGCGGCGACGCTCGCGGTCGTCGGTGCATCGCTTGCCATGGCCGCGTGTAGCTGGACGGCGCACGACGTCTACGCTGACGGAATCGTCTGGCAGGTGGACAACACGACGACGAATCCCGTCGGAAACTGGCAACAGCTCGGCGTGCACGATCTGTTGATCCAGTGGGTCGTCGTCGACGATACCGCGTACGTTGCCAACACCCGCATCCGTCCCGCGGCGCACCTTCCCGACTGGGAACGCATCGGTCGCGAGCCGTGGGCCAGAAACGTCATCCTGGGCCTGGCCGGCTACCAGGACGAAGCGCGGGCACGCACCCATCTGTCGACACTCGCGGATCAGTCCGTGGAAGTCGCACGCGTACCTGTCCCGTTGCATGTCACCGGCTACTACTTTCCGGTCGAAATCGATCCGACCTGGCAGGACGCGCCCAAGCTTGCCGAGATCCTGAAGGGGCTGCCGCGCCCGCTGTGGGTGAGCGTCTACGACCAGACCAACATCGGCGGAAAGGCACTGGCGGACTGGCTCGCGTCGTGGCTGCCTTCGGATGTCGGGGTGTTCTTCCAGGACGGCTGCGGCGTATATGCGCGCGAAGCATACGTCGCTCGCACCTATCTCGATGCGCTGGTTGCGCGCCTGGGAAAACGACGCGTGCGGATGATCGCCGAGGCCTTCCGGCCAGCCGAGCATGGTGGATTCCGTGCGGCCAGCGCCGAAGAATTGAGCAAGCAGCTAGCGGCTTATCGGGGCAATCCGGTCTACCTGTTCGATGGCCCGCACTATGTATCGGACAAGCTCACCCGTGAACTCGTCACCAGACCGGCCGAGCCGCCGGCGGTCGAGCCCGCCAGAACGAGTAGCCCCTGATCGTGGCTGCACCGGAGCGCCAACGCAGACGGCAAACCCCAGGCCGGCTGCCGTTCGGTAGAAAAACAAAACGCCCCGCCGAAACGGCGAGGCGCAATGCGGATCGCTCGGCCGCATCGGCGGTTCGTTTCGATGCGCGCGCCTGTCGTCCGGTTGAAAGCACGAACAGGCCTTGTGCGTCAGAACTCCATGTCGAGTTCGTCGATGTCTTCATGCTCCGCTTTCGCGGCCTCGATCCACTCCGCAACGAACGGATGCGCGAGCATGCGCATGCAGTACTCGGCGATATCGGGCTCGAGTTTCACGTCGTAGGTCAGGAATCGCGTGACGACCGGCGCGTACATCGCATCGGCGACGCCGATCTGTTCGCCGAACAGCCAGGGGCCGCCATACGCGGCCAGGCACTCGCGCCAGATCGTCACGATGCGCTCGATGTCGTGCTGCGCACGCGACCAGATCCGGAAACCCGGAAAATGCGCACGCAGGTTCATCGGCAGCGCGGAGCGCAGCGCGCTGAAACCGGAATGCATCTCGCCGCAGATCGACCGGCAATGCGCGCGCGCACGCCGGTCGCCGGGCAGCAGCCGCGCCTGCGGCCGGATTTCGTTCAGGTATTCGGCGATCGCGAGCGTGTCCCACACCGTGCTGCCGTCGTGCGTCAGGCACGGCACGAGAATCGACGGCGACAGCAGCAGCAGCTCCGCGCGCGACGCCGCATCGATCGGCACGCTGACCGTCTCGAACGCGAGCCCGCTCAGCTTCGCGAGCAGCCAGCCGCGCATCGACCACGACGAGTAATTGCGGCTGCTGATGGTCAACGTCGTCTGTCCGGTAGATTCCATGTCGCTCCCCTGCCGATTGCCGTTCGTGCCCCTGCACCGAAAACGCGCGCCGCACCATGCGAACCGCACCACGCCTGTGCGACGCGTTCGCCGATCTGGCGCAACGACGCACGGTACTGCGGCACGGCCTGCGGGCCGAACCGCGGCGGCAGCGCATCGCGTTCGGTCGTCCGGCTGCACGCGCCGCATGAATCGCCGCGCGTATCGCCAGGCATACCGCCGCGTTCGCGAACCGCGTGCAACGTGCGTGCCAGCCGCACGCTGGCACACGGCTTGCCTCGCTCAACTCAACGTGACGCAACGAGCAACGGTCATGAATCTGCTTGCCTATCCGTTCTACCAATGGTCTGCCGAATGCCTGCGCCCGGCGCGCGCATGGGCGGCCGCCACACGCGCGACGATGTCGCTGTGGCCGCCCGCCACGTCGACGCCGACGGGCCGCATGGTCGACGCGCTGTGCGAACTGCTCGAATGCTGCGCGTTCTCGCACCGGCGTCCGCCGTTCGGCATCGCATCGATCGTCGTCGATGGCGAACCGGTGCCGATCGTCGAGGAAACCGCGGCGGCCACGCCGTTCGGCACGCTGCTGCATTTCCGCAAGGCGCGGCCGGTTGCGCGCCAGCCGCGCGTGCTGATCGTCGCGCCGATGTCCGGGCATTTCGCGACGCTGCTGCGCGGCACGGTCAGCACGATGCTGGCCGATCACGACGTGTACATCACCGACTGGCACAACCCGCGCGACATCCCGCTCGCGGCCGGGCGCTTCGGCTTCGACGAATACGTCGGGCACGTGATCGATTTCATTCGCCAGATCGGCCCGGACGCGCACGTGCTCGCGATCTGCCAGCCGACCGTCGCCGCGCTTTCGGCGGTCGCGCTAATGGCTGCCGCCGGCGATCCGGCCCAACCCGCGAGCCTGACGCTGATGGCGGGGCCGATCGACTGCCGCGTGAATCCGACGAAGGTCAACGCGCTCGCCACGAGCCGGCCGATCGAATGGTTCGCGCACAACCTGATCAGCGTGGTGCCGGCCGGCTTCGCCGGTGCGCAGCGTTGCGTGTATCCGGGCTTCGTGCAGGTCGGCGCGTTCATGTCGATGAATCCCGACCGCCATGCCGCTTCGTTTGCCGACCTGTACTACGAGCGCGCGAAAGGCGACCCCGCGAAGGCCGACACGCTGCGCGACTTCTACGACGAATACTTCGCGACGGCCGACCTCACCGCGGAGTTCTATCTGGAAACGGTCGAGAAAGTGTTCCAGCAATACGCGCTCGCGCGCGGCGAACTGACGGTCGGCGGCCGGCTGGTGGAACCGGCCGCGATCCACCGCACCGCGTTGCTGACGATCGAGGGCGAGAAGGATGACATCTGCGCCGTGGGCCAGACGGTGGCCGCGCAGGAGCTGTGTTCGGGATTGCCGCCCTACCTGAAAACGCACCACGTGCAGACGGGCGCAGGCCACTATGGCGTGTTCAACGGCAGCCGCTGGGAAACGCAGATCTATCCGATCGTGCGTGCGACGATCCATGACAACGAGCCGTACGATCGCACTGCCGATACGGACGGCGGAGCGAGCGGCACGCACTACGTGACGCTGCGGTCATTGCTCGACGCGCGCGCGGCCGGTCACGATGCGGCGACGGCCGCGACACAATCCGATCACGTGCACTGACCTCGCGCGGGATGGCAACGATCGGCGCGGCACATCCGCGTAGCCAATGAATCGCCCCGCCGGGGTGGCGGGGCGCGATACCGGGCAGTGCGCAAGCGGCGACGCTCGCGCGGCCCGCCTGTGTTACGAACAGGCCTTGCCGTGCGACGCGTGGTAACCCTTCGACTTCGCATCGGCTTCCGACATGTAGCTGCCGTGCTTCGTCTTGCCGTAGTACTTGTCGGTCGAGCAGTGGTAGACCTTCGTGCTGTCGTTGACCCACACCTTGCCCGCGCCGCCGCCAGGCGCCGCTGCGGCGGTCGTCGCGGGCGCGCTCTTCGCCGGTGCCGCGCCGGATGCAGCGGAAGCCGCGGTCGCGGGGGCCGCGGCCGGTGCGCTGGCCGCGGCTGCCGACGATGCGCCGTACCACGTCTTCACGCCCTTGTGACCGGCGCATGCGCCCTTCTTCGACGCGCCCGAGTAGAACGAGCCGTCCTTGCACAGCCCGGTCGTGCCGGCCGGCGCGCTGGCCGGAACCTGTGCGAACGCACCGATCGACACGCCCATGCCCGCGACGAGCGCGGCGATCAACATTGTCTTTTTCATCATCCTCTCCTGATTTGCCTGAACGGGAAAAACGGCCCGACGCGATGCCGGGAATACCGCGCCGGGGTCAACGTACCCAGCGGCACACGCGGTGATGGTGGTGATCGAAATGGCACACGCGGTGCGAATGGGCTTCGGCCAGCGCCGGCACGAGGGCGGCGCAGGCAACGGCCGTCACGGTCAGAATCTTCGCGATGCGGGTCATGGACATTCTCCTGGGTAGGCCAGCCGGTGGTCCGGCTGTTACGTCCTTAACGCCGGTCGCCGACGCGCCGTGCACCGCACCTGCATCGAATTGACGATCTTTGACACCGTGTAACGAAACGTCACGCAAGGCTGACAAACTGCCGTCTTTTTTTTGATTTTCCTTACGCGTGAATGCTTCGGAAGACGAATGATCCAAGCAGGACCAGATGCGGGAAAAGGACCCATAAAAAAAACCGCCCGAAGGCGGTCTGTCGTGGCTACGCGGATGCCTCGCATCCGGGACGACCGGGCCATGCGCCCGCATCGCCCCACGGCGTCGGCGCGGGCACGTCGCGTGGCCCTTCGACGTCGATCGACTTGAAATCGGCCGGCCCGACGATCTCCAGATGCTCCATGTCGGGCGAGTGGTCGAACAGGTAATTGGCGTTCCAGGTTGCAGCGGCGCCCGCTTACTTGAGCCGCCCCGACAGGAACTGTCCGAGCCGCTCGCTCTTCGGATTCACGAGAATCTGCTGCGGATCGCCTTCCTCTTCGATCTTCCCCTGGTGCAGGAAGATCACGTGGTTCGACACGTTGCGCGCGAAGCCCATCTCGTGCGTGACGACGACCATCGTGCGCCCTTCCTCGGCCAGCTTCTGCATCACCTTCAGCACTTCGCCGACGAGTTCCGGATCGAGCGCCGACGTCGGCTCGTCGAACAGCATCACCTCGGGTTCCATCGCGAGCGCGCGCGCGATCGCGACGCGCTGCTGCTGGCCGCCCGACAGGTGCGACGGATACATGCCCTCGACGCGCGGCGCGAGGCCGACCTTCTCCAGATACTTGCGTGCCCGCGCAACGGCTTCATCCTTGCCGATCCCCAGCACGGCCATGGGTGCCTCGATCACGTTCTCGAGCACCGTCATGTGCGCCCACAGGTTGAAGTGCTGGAACACCATCGACAGCTTCGTGCGCATCCGCTGCAGCTGCTTCTGGTCGGCCACGCGCAGCGAGCCGTTGCGGTCGCGCGCGGTCTGGATTTGCTCGCTGCCGATCGTGATCTGCCCCGAGCACGGCTGCTCGAGGAAGTTGATGCAACGCAGGAACGTGCTCTTGCCGGAGCCGCTCGAGCCGATGATGCTGATCACGTCGCCGGCCTTCGCCTTCATCGAGACGCCCTTCAACACCTCGTTGTCGCCGAACTTCTTGTGCAGGTTGTCAACGGTGAGCTTGTACATGCTTGATCCTTTCTTGCGAATTAGTGGCCGCGCGGCGAGAGGTACGCGAGCCAGCGCGTCTCGAGCTTGCGGAACGCCCAGATGAGCGTGAACACGACGATGGCGTACAGCACGGCGGCGATGCCGTAGGCCTGGAACGACATGTACGTCGCGGAGTTGACGTCGCGCGTGACCTTCAGGATGTCGGGCACGGTCGCGGTGAACGCGAGCGTCGTCGCGTGCAGCATCAGGATCACTTCGTTGCTGTAGCTCGGCAGCGAGCGGCGCAGCGCGGACGGCAGGATGATGCGCGTATAGAGCTTGAAGCGCGACATCCCGTAGGCCATCCCGGCCTCGATCTCGCCGGCCGAGGTTGCCTTGATCGAACCCGCGAAGATCTCGGTCGCATACGCGCATTCGTTCAGCACGAACGCGAGCAGCGTGCAGTTCATCGCGTTGCGGAAGAACGCGTCGAGCAGCACGTGGTTGTGCACGACCTGCAGGCTGTAGATGCCGGTGTAGCACATCAGCAGCTGCACGTAGAGGGGCGTGCCGCGGAACACGTATGTATAGAGCCATACCGGGCCGGAGATCCAGCGGTTCGACGACGCGCGCGCGATCGCGAGCGGCACGGCCAGCGCGAAGCCGAGCGCGATCGACACGACCAGCAGCCACAGCGTGATCGCGAGGCCGCTGAAGCGGTAGCCGTCGGTATAGAGATAGCTTTGCCAGTACTGGCTGACGAGTTCGATCACAGTGCAAGCCTCCGGACGCCGACGGAATAACGCTTCTCGAGGTGGTGCAGCACGACGTTCGACACCGTCGTGATCGCGAGGTAGATCGCGCCGGCCGCGAGCGTGAAGAAGAAGAAATCGAGCGTGCTCTTGCCGGCATCCTGCGATGCCTTCACGACATCGGCGAGACCGATGATCGACACCAGCGCGGTGGCCTTCACGAGCACCTGCCAGTTGTTGCCGATGCCCGGCAGCGCGAAGCGCATCATCTGCGGGAACAGGATCCGGTGGAACACGCGCCAGCCGCTCATCCCGTACGCGAAGCCCGCTTCGAGCTGGCCGCGCGGCACCGCGAGGAACGCGCCGCGGAACGTCTCGGTGAAGTACGCGCCGTAGATGAAGCCGAGCGTGATCACGCCGGCCACGAACGGGTCGATGTCGATCTGGTCCCAGCCGAGCACATCGGTCACGTCGTTCAGCAGGATCTGGATCCCGTAGAACAGCAGCAGCATCAGCACGAGATCGGGCACCGCGCGGATCAGCGTCGTATAGAACGTGCCGACCGACTTGAATACGCGGTGGGTCGACAGTTTCGCGGCCGCGCCCGCGAGGCCCAGTACGAGCGACGCGGCGAGCGACAGCACCGCGAGCTTCACGGTCTCGACCGTGCCGGCCCACAACAGCGGGCCAAATCCTTGGAAGATCATATAGGGGATCCAGAACGATGTGGCTGGATTGTCAACAGCCATTAACCGTGCATCAAACGATATCTGCGCACTACCTGATGCAACCTGCTCATCAAGCCGGACGCATCGCGCGAAGCGGGTTGCACCCGGCAACAGACGCGGCGCGCGCCACAGCCGATGCGCGCCGCATGGACGGTCAGCCGCCGTAGACGTCGAATGCGAAGTACTTCTTCTCGAGCTTCTTGTACGTGCCGTCCTTGATCATGTCGGCGATCGCATGGTCGATCTTCGCCTTCAGGTCGGCGTCGTCCTTGCGCAGCCCGATGCCGGCGCCGTTGCCGAGCGTCTTCGGATCGTCGATGTCCTTGCCGGCGAATTCGAAGTTCGCGCCGCGCGGCGCCTTCAGGAAGCCGATGTCGGCCTGCACCGCGTCCTGCAGCGCGGCGTCGAGGCGGCCGGACATCAGGTCCTGGTACACGCCGTCCTGGTTCTGGTAAGGCACGACCTGCACGCCCTTCGGCGCCCAGTAGGTCTTCGCGTAGGTTTCCTGGATCGTGCCCTGCTCGACGCCGACCGACTTGCCCTTCAGCGATTCGGCCGTCGGCTGCAGGCCGGTGCCCTTCTTCGCGACGAGGCGCGTCGGCGTGTTGAACAGCTTGTCGGAGAACGCGATCTGCTCGGCGCGCGCCGGCGTCATCGACATCGACGACAGCACGCCGTCGAACTTCTTCGCCTTCAGCGCCGGGATCATCCCGTCGAAGTCGTTCTCGATCCACACGCATTTCGCCTTCAGGCGCGCGCAGATCTCGTTGCCGAGATCGACGTCGAAGCCGACGACCTTGCCGCTCGCGTCCTTCGATTCGAACGGCGGATAGCTGGCGTCGACACCGAACCGGATCGTCGACCAATCCTTGGCGTGGGCACCGACCGCGATGCAGGCAAGGGCAATACTGAGCGCGAGTTTCTTCATGGCGTTCCTGTCATAGGCAAACTGGGCACGGGTCCCGTCGGGCGTCGCCGCCGCGAACCCTTCCAACCCGAAAGCCGCCCGTCTGGCGACCTCCGAAGTTGTACATACAACTTTGCCTTTTCCAGGTCACTCCCAGCAATCCGTGTTTATCTCTAATTGTCGGTTGATTGTTTCCATGAGCGAATATCCCTTATATTTCAATTAACTACACATTACATGTAGATAAAATCCAGCTTTCAGAACGAGTCTGCCGCGCCGAAGGCACGATCGCATTTGTCTATACTTTTTCGTTTGCCGCGTGCGTCGGCACGGCGGCCGCGGTCCGTGCTGCGTTGCGGGCCCACGATCCGCAGTCCGGATGCAGGCCGGGATAACCCGAATCACCGGTCCGCAGTCCGGCCCGTTCGTCGTCGAACCCGGTACACTCCGCCCGGACACCGCACGAAGACCGACCGCGACGGCACGCGGCAGCCGTCTCTTGAACAGCCATGCAATGACCACACCGATCTATCAGGAAATCAAGGACTTCATCCTCGCGCGCATTCATGCGGGCGAATGGGCGGAAGGCGACCAGGTGCCGTCGGAGAACGAGCTCGCGCGCGAATTCAACGTCGCGCGGATGACGGTCAACCGCGCGCTGCGCGAGCTGACGGCAGAACAGGTGCTCACGCGCACGCGCGGCTCCGGCACGTATGTCGCGTCGCCGAAATACGAATCGACGCTGGTCGCGATCCGCAGCATCTCGGATGAAGTCGCCGCGCGCGGCCATGCGTATCGTGCGCAGGTGCTGGAAGTCGGCGCGGCCGTCGCCGACGTGAAGCTCGCCGACGAGCTGCAGCTCGACACCGGCAGCCCGATCTTCCATTCGCGCGTGCTGCACTTCGAGAACGACACGCCCGTGCAGCTCGAGGAGCGCTGGGTCAACCCGGCCTGCGCGCCTGAATACGCATTGCAGGACTTCACGACGACGACGCCGAACCAGTACCTGACGCGCGTCGCGCCGCTGCAGCGGGTCGAGTACCGGATCGAGGCCGCGATGCCCGATGTGCCGACGCGCCGCCACCTGACGATGGACGAACGCGAGCCCTGCCTGCTGCTGCATCGGCGCACGTGGTCGCAAGGGATGGTCGCGGCGGTCGCCAACCTGTGGCACCCGGGCAGCCGCTACCGGTTCACCGGGCATTTCTGACGCGCGGCGCGTCAGCGCGCGCCGGGGCGCCCCCAGCGCACGATCGCGTCGACCGCCCGCCGCAATCCATCCTCCCGCGCGATTCGCGCACCGAGTTCGGCGGCACGCGCTTGCGTGTCGGCACGTGCCGCGAACGCGATCGCGCGTGCGAGCGCAGCGGCCTCCACGCGCCGCCCCGCCACCGGCGCATCGGCGACACCGAGCCGTTGCAGCCGGTTCGCCCAGAAGAACTGATCGCCCGCGAACGGCACGACGACCGACGGAATGCCCGCACGCGCGGCCGAATGCGTGGTGCCCGATCCGCCGTGGTGAATCGCCATCGCGACATGCGGAAACAACCGGTCGTGCGGCGTCTCGCCGATCACGCACACGTTCTCCGGCAGCATCGACGCATCGATGCCGCTCCAGCCCGGATGGAACAGCGCGCGCCGGCCGTCGAGCGCCTGGTCCAGCGCACCGACCATCGCTGCCCGGTCGAACCCGGCCATGCTGCCGAAACCGATATACACGGGCGGGGCGCCCGCTTCGAGAAATGCCGACAGCGCGGGCGGCGGCGTCCACGCCGGCGCATCGACGCGCCACTGTCCCCACGCCAGCACGTTCGCCGGCCAGTCGGCCGGATCGGACAGCAGTGCCGGCGACACGCCGTACAGCATCGGATGATCGGTCCACACGCGCCGGCGCGACGACAGCCCGCACATGCTGGCGCGCGCCGCATTGGTCGCGTTCCTGAACGCGTGCCACAGCAGCGCGTTCACGAACCGGTGGCTGGCGCGATTCAGCCAGCGCGGCACCTTGCCGGGCGGCAGGAACGGCGACGCGAACGCCGCGGTCGGCGTGATCGGGATCATCCCCGTGCCGATCGCCGGCACGCCGCGATACTCGGCGACCGACAACCCGACGAACGATGCAAGCCCCGACACGAGGATCGCATCGCAACCGGCGGATGCGTCGGCGACTTCGCGCATCCATGCCGCCGTGTTCGCATTTGCGATCGCCGCGAGCGCCTTCGACGTGTCGTTGAAGCCGCCGCGCCCGCGCACCGCGTCGGACAATGCGCCATCCGGCGCGATCGCCGCACGGATATCGCCGGACAACGGCGCGGACGGCACGCCGAGCGCGGCGGCCGAGCCGAGCGTCGCCGAGTCAGCCAGCAACCGGACCTCATGGCCGGCATCCAGCAGCGCACGACCGAGCGCCGCGAGCGGGCGCGTGTCGCCTTCGGTGCCGTAGGTGGCGATGACGAGCTTCATGCGTGACTCCTCGTGCGCGATGCAGGCGAGTGGATTCATAAAAATGCACGTCGTATACTAATGCAATTCGTACACTTTCCGTCGATACCGAGCCATGCCGATGACGACCGACGATCCGGGCCGCCGCGCGCGCAAGCGCATCCAGATGCTCGCGCATCTCGCCGCCACCGGCGCACGCCTGTTCGATGCGCACGGCTACGATGCCGTGACGATGGAGCAGATCGCCGCGCGGGCCGACGTCGCAAAGCGTACGCTGTACAACCACTTTCCGACGAAGGAAGCCGTGCTCGCGCACTGGCTCGAAGGTGAACTCGCGCGCGATCTCGCGCATCTGCAGCGCGACGTCGCGCGACGGAAGACCTTCGCGTCGCGAATCGCGTGCGTGCTCGATGCATCGGCCGCGTGGTGCGAGCAGCATCCGGGGTACCTGCTCGCCTACCTGCGGCATCGGTTCCTGAGCATCGGCGCGGTGGAAGCGGAAGGCGGGAAGGAGAACGGCAGCGACATCGCGCTCGTGTGGCAGCAGCTGATCGCGGCCGGCCAGCAGACCGGCGAACTGAACCCCGCGCTGGCGGCCGACCAGCTCGCCGCGTGGTTCCATCACCTGTATCTGGCGGCGATGCTGCGCTGGCTGACCGTGCCGGGGTTGTCGCTGAAGCGGGAATTCCAGTCGATCGCGAAGCTGTTCGTCGAAGGCGCGCAAGCGAAGCCGTAAGCGGCCGCCGCGGCCCGCCAGGCGCTCAGAGCCGCCCGAGCACGACCGCGAGCAGCGTGCGACCGAAGCGGGCGACCGCCACGCCGCATGCAACGAACGTGCGCTTCATGGCTTCCTCGACGATCTGGCCGCCGGCGCACGGCGCTTCGGCGTCCGCGCGCCGCCGGCCGGCCATTGCGTCTCGTCGAGCAGCCGGTCGAACAGGCGCGCGCGCTCGTCCGCCGACAGCGGGCACAGCCCGAACATCGCCGACAGCGCGATGCCCCACGCCGCCTTCCAGCGCAGCAGCGCCAGGTCGGGATCGTCGGATTCGGCGGCAATGCGCCGCACATTCTTCGCATCGGTGTCGCGGACCTTCTGCAACGGCTCGGGATCCTCGACGAGCGCCGCCATGATCGCGAGCGCCGCCGACGGCTGCTGGTCGATCACCTCGCGCATCGTCGCGATCTGCGCGGACAGCGTCGGCTGCGCTTCGCCCGGATCGCGCGCGGCCAGGTAGTCGCGCTGAAATCGTTCGTAGTAGTCCTGCTGATGTTCCATCAGCGCGTTCAGCACGTCGCCTTTCGTGCGGAACTGATGCATCAGCCCGCCCTTGCTGATGCCGCTTTCGCGCGAGATCGCATCGAACGTGAGCTTGCCCGGGCCATCGCGCTCGAGAATCGCGAGCGCCGCCTGGATCGCGGCAGTGCGCGTTCGCTCGGAACGCGTCGGGTTGTCCATGACCTTTTCCCGGTATGAAGTGACACGATGCGGCGGCGCCGAACCGGCGCGGCCGCATGCAGGAAGTGCGCGGAGTCTATCACAAACAAACCGCCTGGTCGGTTTACATCCAAAAACGGCGGTGCTACGATCGGCTCCCGCGTCACCCGTGGCGGCAACGCAATGGCTGCGAGGACCGGCCATCGGCACACGAGCATCGCCTGCGGCGGGGCTGTCCGGCCGATGACCGACGCCGGAAGGCCCTGTCGCGCCCCGAATTCATGGGGCAACCTCGTCCCAATAACAAACCGCCTAGTCGGTTTTTTTAGAAACCCGCTGCACCACCCTTCGCGCCGATCGACGGCGCTAACCCGAACCCGGAGATATGCATGAACCGATCGACCGCCTCCCGCCACCTGACCCACGTCGCGCTTTGCGTCGCACTCGCCGGATGCGCCGGCGTCCAGCCCGCCCGCTATACGGGCATCGAATCGTCCCCTTACCTGCGCAGCGATCCGCAGGACAAGTCCGGCCGCATCCCGTATCGCTACGCGCTGCCGACGGACTGGCATAGTTACCGGAAGCTGATCCTCGATCCGGTCGCCGTATATCGCGGCACGGACAATCAGTTCGGAAGCCTGAGCGATCAGGACAAGGCGACGCTCGCCGCCTACATGGGCGACACGTTCGCCAAGAAGCTCGGCAAGCGCTTCGAGCTGACGAACGCGCCGGCCCCCGACACGCTGCGCGTGAAGCTGACGCTGACGGGCGCGGTGACGACGACGGCCTTCGCCGGCGCGTTCGCGCATTTCGACCTCGCGGGCAATCTCTACAACGGCGTGCAGGCGATACGCGGCCGCGAAGGCGCATTCACGGGCTCCGTCATCTATGCGGTGGAGATCCGAGACGCAGCGACGAACCGGCTGATCAACGCATACGTGACGAAGCAGTATCCGAACGCGATGAACGTCGGCGCGAGTTTCGGCGCGCTGAGCGCGGCGAAGACCGGCATCGACAAGGGTGCCGATGCACTCGTCGCGCAGTTCGAGTAACGCGCGAGCCTGTGCCGCACGCGTCTGGGCCCGCTGGCCGCGCGCGACGATCTGGCTCGTCCCGCTTGCAGCCGCGGCGTGCTTCGTCGCGTGGGGCGTCGCCCTGCTCGACAACCGCGGCCCGACGATCACGATCGCGTTCGCGACCGCCGACGGGCTCGAAGCCGGCCGGTCGACGCTGCGGCTGCGCAACGTCGAAGTCGGCCGGGTCACGCGCGTTCGCGCATTGCGCGGACAGGCCGGCGTGCGCGTCGACGTGCGGCTGAACGCCGACGCGCATGCGCTTGCGAGCGCCGGCGCCCGCTTCTGGATCGTGCGGCCCCGCGTCGGTCCCGACGGAATCTCCGGGCTGGATACCGTACTGTCCGGCGCGTATATCGCGGCCGCACTCGGCGGCGGTGCCGGCGTACCGCGCGCGACGTTCGCGGGACTCGATGCGCCACCGGGCGACGAAGACGGCGGCGGGCGCCGCTACACGCTGCGCGCGGCATCGCTCGGCACCGTCGGGATCGGCTCGCCCGTCTATCACCGGCGCGCACGCGTCGGCCAGGTGACCGGCTATGCGCTCGATCCGGATGGACACGGCGTATCGATCGCGGTGTTCGTCGCCGCGCCGTTCGATCGCTACGTCGACACCGACGCGCGCTGGTGGCAGGCCGGCGGCGTAGGCCTGCGGCTCGACGCGGACGGCATGCAGCTCGGCACAGCGTCGCTCGCCGCGCTGTTCGCCGGCGGGCTCGCGTTCGCGGCACCGGCCGGACGCACGGCGATCGTCGCGGCACCGGACGGCGCGCGCTTTCGCGTAGCCGACGACGAAATCGACGCAATGCGCACGCCGAACGCACCGGCCGCACCGGTCGTGATGCGTTTCGACCGCTCGCTGCGCGGCCTCGACGTCGGCGCGCCGGTGGATTTTCGCGGCATCGAGCTCGGCCGAGTGACCGCAGTCGGCACCGAATACGACCCGCAACGCGGCAACGTCACGATGCGCGTGACGATGGCCCTGTATCCCGATCGCCTCGGGCAGCGCTATCGCGACCTGCTCGGCAACGGCGACTCCGAGGCCGGCAAGACGCTGCTGCGCACGCTCGTCGCGCGCGGACTGCGCGGCCAGCTGCGCGTCGGCAACGTGATCGCGAACCGCTCGTACGTCGCGCTCGACCTGTTCCCGAACGCGCCGCCCGCGTCGGTCGACACGAATCGGTTGCCGATCGCGCTGCCGACCGTACCCGGTACGCTCGACGTGCTGCGGGTACGGATTACCGACATCGTCGGCGCACTTTCCCGATTGCCGCTCGATCGCGCGGGCTTGCGCATGAACGCGGCGCTCGCACACACCGCCGCGCTGTTCGCGCAGCTCGATACCGAACTCGCGCCGCATGCGTGCGACAGGCTGGTTGCCGCGCGACAGGCGTTCACGGCCGCGCGGGCGACGCTCGGGCAGGACGGTGCGTCCGCATCGAACGTGCACCGCGCGCTGACGCAATTCACGCGTACGTCGAGCGCGCTGCGCGCGCTGGCCGGCGATCTGGAGCGCCATCCGGAATGGCTGCTGCCCGGCACCGCGGGCGACGCACGGCCGGCCGACGCATCGCGCACCGCGAGCGAGGACCGCTGAACGCATCGCGCGATGCGCAGGGATTTTTACAACGAATGCACGGACGGGATGCCAAATTTTCCGCGCAGCAGTATGCTGGTGTCGTACGGCCCCGCACGATGCCTCGGGCAATCCCCTAGTCCGCACGTCGTCGCACCGCCGTCGCGACCGCAATCATGCGTTGCAAGGAGGGCTTCGTGATGACTACCACGCATCAGCACTTCCACCTCGAACTACGGCACGCCACCGCGCCGACGTATTTCATCAGCTACCTGTTTCCCGCGTTGTTGTTCGTGTACGAACTGCTGCGCGTCGGCCAATGGATCCGCGATCACGGGATGCAATTCGCCGCGTTCAAGCAGATGGGTTACGAGTATTTGCTGATGCTGCTGTTCGTCGGGCTGCAGATCATCGTCGAGGCGATCTTCCTGCTCGGCGCCGCGATGCGCCGCGATCATCGCGATTTCGAGCATCGCCTGCCGAACGTGGTCCTCGGCATCGGCTGCTCGATTGCGCTGCTCGCGATCGATCTCGCGATCCAGCTGTCGTTCTGAGCCTGCGCACCGGCGGGTTCGGCCCGCCGGTCACATCGCGCTTCGGCGCTCGAACGTTCAGGCGAGCGCGTCGCGCAGGAACGTCGCCACGGCCGCGAGTACGTCGTCGGTCCGCTCGCGATGCGGCATGTGTCCGCATCCGTCAAGCAGCAGGAACGACGACGGCCCCGTGACGCGCGCGACGATCCGCTTCGGATGCACGTCCGACCCGTATTCGTCCTGCTCGCCGTGAATCGCGAGCGTCGAACAGCGCACGCGCGGCAGTTCGTCGTCGAGACTCCAGCCGCGAAACGCCGGCGACAGCCACGTGTCGACCCACGCACGCAGCACCCATTCGGCCTTGTCGCCGTGATAGCGCACGAGCCGGTCGAGTTGGCCGGGCGCGTCGAACTGCTGCCCCGCATCGCGAATGCCGTCGAGCGTGCGATCCTCGACGAACGCCTGCGCGGCGACCGTCACCAGCGCGCGGCACCGCGCGGGATACGCCGCCGCGCATCCGACCGCCATGCCGCCGCCGACGCTGTGCCCGAACGCCACGAACGCATCGGTCCCGAACCATTCGAGCAGCGCGTGGAAGCCATGATCGGCCTCGTCGCGCACGAACGTCGTGCCGAGTTGTCCCGGATGGCGATCAGACCGGCCGAAGCCAAGCCGGTCGTATGCGATCACGTCGCGCCGGGTGGCGCGCGCGAGCCGCGCGGGGAAGTCGCGCCATAGGTCGACGCAGCCGAGCGAATCGTGCAGCAGCACGATCGGTGCGGCCTGCATAGGCGCGGCCGGCTCAGATGCGGCCGGCTCAGGCGCGGCCGTTGCCCGCGCGGGCACGCCGCGCCAGCGCTTCGCGAAGAGACGCCCTTGCGGCGTCTCGACCCAGGTCTCCTCGGTCACGATTTCAGTCATGTGTGTATCGTCTGCATGAAGGCGGCCGCACGCGGGCGTGCCGCATCGAATGCCGACGATGGTGGCCCGGCGACGCGCGCGGCGTCAAGCCAGCCCCCACCGCCCGCACGCTCATTCGGGCTGCGGCGGCAGATACTCCATCTGCGACTCGTCGTACAGCCGGTAGATCAGCGCCTGCATCGCGCGGATGTCCTCCGATTCGTCGAGCATCCGCATGCTCATGATGATCGGCGACACGAGGTTCGGATCGTCGAGCGGCTTGTAGCTGATGTCGTCGCGCTTCAGGCCGTACACGCTGTGCGGCACGACCGACACGCCCTCGCCCATCGCGACGAGCCCGAGCGCGATCTGCAGTTCGCGCGTCTCGTAGATGCGCCGCGGCTGCAGCGCGCGATCGTGGAATGCCGCGAGCACCTGGTCCGCATAGCTCGGCCGCGGCGCCTTCGGGAAGATGATCAGCGTCTCGTTCACGAGATCGTGCAGCGACAGCACGGGCTTCGCGCCGTCGAGCACATGACCGACCGGCAGCGCGACGATCATCCGCTCCTCGCGCAGCACGACGCGCCGCACGCTCGGATCCTCGTGACGGATGCGCCCGAACCCGACGTCGATGCGCCCTTCCTTCAGCGCCTTGATCTGGTCCATCGTCGACATCTCGTGCAGGCTCAGCTCGACGGCCGGATACTCGCTGCGAAAGCGCCGGATGATCTTCGGCAGCATCCCGTACAGCGTCGAGCCGACGAACCCGACCGACATGCTGCGCTCGATCTTGCCGACCCGCTTCGTCATCGATTCGAGCTCGGTCGTCTGCGCGAGCAGCTGCACCGCGTGCGAATAGAAGAACCGCCCCGCGTCGGTCAGCTTCAGCGGCCGCGCGTTGCGCTCGAACAGCGGCACGCCGAGCGCCTCCTCGAGCTGCTGGATCTGCCGGCTGAGCGGCGGCTGCGCGATGTGCAGGCGCTCGGCCGCACGCGTGAAATTCCGCTCCTCGGCAACCGCGACGAAGTAGCGGAGGTGTCTCAACTCCATGTTCGAACCCTCCCGGACAGGCAACGGACGTTCATTCGGCCCCGCACGGACACATCCCGCGCCGGTCGTCCACGCTGGTCGCCCACGCTGGTCGCCCCGTGATCGCCTGCTCCCGATGCCATGACGATACCTCAGCCCGCGCCGATACCGGCGCGAGCAGCGTCGCGCCCGCCTTCGCTTCCGGCACCGCGCAAAGCAAAACGGGAAGCCGCCAGGCTTCCCGTTGCTTCATCGACGCCGCGTCGCGGCAGCGTCCCGACCGCACGTCATGCCTCGGTCGCGTACAGCGCATCGCGCTGCGCGTCGCTCAGCGAGTCGAGCGGCACGTCCGGTAGCCGATAGCAGATCATCGCGCCGTACAGCTCGGCCAGGCAGTTGCTGCCGGCGTCGAGCGCGTAGCCGTCCTCGCCGTCCGGCGCCGGCGGATACACTTCGCGCCACGCATTGATCGCGGCTTCGATTCGCACGATGGAAACGGGTCCGGCCTTCCGCTCGGCGGGTGATGCGCTCATGGATTCCTCTGGATTGCGCGCTCCGCGGGCCGGGCCGGCCTCGGCGGAACGATGGAAACGCCGGGCGCCGCCGGCCGCCGCGAGAAGCACGCGCCGGATGCCCGATCCGCGCCGCGCTCGTCGCGCCGGCCGGGCCGTGGCCCGGTAGGGTCGGGCAATATAACCGGCTTTGACCCCGTGCAGGGGAAAGCGGACAAAAAAAACGGAAAGCGCGCGGCTTCCCGTTTCGTTGCGCAGTCGCGCGGCGGCACGCCGCACCGGCATCAGCTCGCGGTTTCGCGGTTCTCCACGCGCAACGCCTGCGCGCCGCGGTTCGCGGCCATCCACGGCGCGATCTCCATGTCCTCGTAGCGCACGAGGCGGCTCTTGTTCAGGAACCGGTAGCCGAGCCACACGACGAGGAACAGCGGAATGCCGACGTAGGTCGCGGCCACGCCCGCCCAGTCGATCCGGTTCGCGAGGAACGCCTGATAGTCCTGGCCGAGCGCGATCATGAGACACAGCACGAACGCGAACATCGGGCCGAACGGGAACCACTTCGACTGGTACGGCAACTGGTCGAGCGTGTAGCCCTGCTTCACGTAGCCCTTGCGGAACCGGTAGTGGCTGATCGCGATGCCGAGCCACGCGATGAAGCCGGTCATGCCGGACGTGTTCAGCAGCCACAGGTACACCGTCTTGTCGCCGTACAGCGACGTGAAGAAGCACAGCGCGCCGACGGCGGTCGTCGCGTACAGCGCATTGCGCGGCACGCCGCCCGGCGACAGCTTCGCGAACAGCTTCGGCGCGCGGCCTTCCGTCGCGAGGTTGTAAAGCATCCGCGTCGACGCGTACATGCCCGAGTTGCCGGCCGACAGCACGGCGGTCAGGATCACCGCGTTCATCACGCCGGCCGCGAACGCGAGGCCCGCGTGGCGGAACACGAGCGTGAACGGGCTCACGCCGATGTCGGTCACATCGCTCTTCAGCAGGTTCGGGTCGGTATAGGGAATCAGCACGCCGATCACGAAGATCGCCAGCACGTAGAACAGCAGGATGCGCCAGAACACCTGACGCACCGCGCGCGGGATCGTCGTGCGCGGATGCTCCGATTCGCCGGCCGCGACGCCGATCAGCTCGGTGCCCTGGAACGAGAATCCCGCGATCATCGCGACGCCCATCAGCGCCGGCAGGCCACCCGCGAACGGCGCGTCGCCGATCGTCAGGTTGCCCCAGCCGTTGCCCGGCGCGCCCTTCAGAATGCCGAAGATCATCAGCAGGCCGACGCCGATGAACGCGACCACCGTGACGACCTTGATCAGCGCGAACCAGTATTCGGCCTCGCCGAAGCCGCGCACGGTCAGCGCGTTGAGCAGGAACATCACGCCGAGGAACGCGGCACTCCACCAGACGCCCGGCACGTCCGGGAACCAGTAGTGCATCACGAGCTGCGCGGCGACGAGTTCGACCGCGATCGTCACGGCCCAGTTGTACCAGTAGTTCCAGCCGAGCGCGAAGCCGAAGCCTTCGTCGACGTATTTCGCGCCGTAGGTCGCGAACGAGCCCGACACCGGCATGAATGCGGCCATTTCGCCGAGGCTCGTCATCAGGAAGTAGACCATCAGGCCGATCAACATGTACGCGACCATCGCGCCGCCGGGGCCGGCCTGCGAGATCGACGCGCCGGACGCGACGAACAGGCCCGTGCCGATCGAGCCGCCGATGGCGATCATCGTCAGATGGCGCGCCTTCAGCGCGCGATGAAGCTTGGGTGGGTTCGCGGACGAACCGGGTTGGTCGGAATTCGGAATTGCGGACATAAACGAGACGAACGTTGAGCGGGCCGGCATCCGGAGCCGGCGCATGCGGGATCGGGGCGCGGCGCGCCGCCTGCTGCGATGCATTCGATGCGGCCCCGATACGCGTTGCGCGCCGGGCGCCTGCGGCGAAGCGCGGATTCTACCCGATTCGTCGCGGGGACAGCTCGGGTCCGAACGCTCGTGCCAATACGGGCGGCCCCCCGCAGAATCAACGAGTTGGATGCGGCATGGGGCGACGACATGCCGGCGCAGCCGTGCACCGCGCCAAAAAGCCATGCACACAGAGCGGTTATTCCGCGATCCCCGGATAGCCAATACGCGATCGTTCCGGCAATGCCGTTTTAAAACAACAGATCGACCGCCATATGCGGTAATAATCAGACAAAAACCGCCGCCATAATTGACTCAAGTCAAATCGAACATATACGGTAACGCGGCGTAATCGTTCCGAATCGCCGTATACGCATGCATGTTTGCATCTCGCGGCCAAATTCGGGAATTCGCGAGATAATGCGGATTAATTCGAAATAATCAGCGCGTCGGAGCCGTCGACGACGTGAATATCCCCGCCCCCGCCGCCCCGAGGATGAATCCACAACCGCTGCTCGCTACGCTGCGCCGTCATACCGCGTCGGCCGTGGCACGCATACTGTCGCCCCGCGGCGTACTCGTCGCCGGCATCGTGCTGCTGCTGTTCAGCTGGGGGCTCTCGACGTCGCTTTTGATCGAGGCACGCCACGACGCGTATGACCATGCGGTCGAAAATGCGCGCAACCTGATGCTGCTGATCGAGCGCGATATTTCCCGCAATATCGAACTGTATGATCTGTCGCTGCAAAACGTCGTCGACGGTCTCGCCGATCCGGAACTGATGACATTGCCGCCGCGCCAGCGTCACCGGCTGCTGTTCGACCGCGCCGCGACCGGCACGTATCTCGGCGCCATTTTCGTGATGGATCCGCACGGCAATATCGTGATCGATTCGGCCGAATCGCCGCCGCGACAAGGCAATTTCGCCGACCGCGACTATTTCGCCGTGCATCGCGACCGGCTCGCGCAGGGCCTCTATATCAGCCGGCCCTATGCGTCCCGGCTGCGCGGCGGCGCCCTGACGATCGCGCTCAGCCGCCGGATCACGCTGGCCGACGGCCGCTTCGGCGGAATCGTCGTCGGCACGCTCAACATCGACTACTTCCGCGCGCTGCTCGACGGTCTCGCGGTCGGCAAGCACGGCAGCGCGGCGATCGTCGAGGACAACGGCGCGCTCGTATCGCGCCTGCCGTACGATGCGCGCGTCGTCGGCCTCGACCTTCACGACGCCCCGCTCTTCATCGAGGCGCAGCGCAGCAGCGAGGGCGCGTTGACGGGCGTCGGCGCGATCGACGGCGTGCGGCGCATCTATGTTTACAAGCATCTCGCGAATCTGCCGCTGGTCGTCGACGTCGCGCCCGCCGAGATCGACATCTACGCGTCGTGGCGCCATCGCACGATCTGGACCGCCGTGCTGATGGGCCTGTTCACCGCGTTCATCACGTGGGGCTCGCTCGCGCTGTCGCGCGAACTCAAGCGCCGGCAGGTCGCCGAGTCGAAGCTGTACCGGCTCGCGCACACCGATTCGCTGACGGGCCTCGACAACCGCGGCACGTTCGACACGGTGCTCGCGAAGGAAGCGCAGCGCGCGTCGCGCAGCGGCCGCCCGCTGTCGGTGCTGTTCGTCGACGTCGATCATTTCAAGGCGTTCAACGACTACTACGGCCACCTTGCCGGCGACGACGTGCTGCGCCGCGTCGCGCAATCCGCGTCGCGCTGCCTGCGCCGCGACAGCGACCACGTCGCGCGCTACGGCGGCGAGGAATTCGTCGTCACGCTGCCCGACACCGATGCGCGGGGCGCGGCGACCGTCGCCGAAGGGATCCGCCGCGCGATCGCCGGGCTCGACATCGCACACGGCCGCAGCCCGTACGGGCACGTGACCGCGAGCATCGGCGCCGCGACCGCCGCCGGCGGGCGCGTCAACGCCGCGACGCTGCTGCGGCAGGCCGACGAGGCGCTGTACCGTGCGAAGTCCGGCGGCCGCAATCGCGTGTCGAACGCCGAGGCGAGCGCGCTAGACGCGTGACCCAGTGGCCGGCGAGGCCACGCCGCCTCGCCGTGGACAGCCCGCGCGCGTTCGGCTAGCGTTACGTCAGCTGCGCGTGCGGCGCGGCGCCGGCCCGCGCGGACCGCCCGCGCGTATCCCGGCCACCCCGCCGGCCACTCCCGTTCCGTCATGACCGCCCAGCTCCCTGCCCGACTGCCGCCGCTCCTGCGCCACGCGCTCCGTCCCCTGCTCGATCCGTACCGCCGCTACCGGCACGCGAAGCTGATCCATGCGGCGCGCGTCGCGCTCGCGATCCTCGTGTCGATCGGCTTGTCCACGGGCCTGCGCGTGCCGCACGGCGAATGGTCGACGATCACCGTGCTGATCGTCGTCGGCGGGCTGCAGCACCACGGCAACATCCGCAAGAAGGCGGCCGAGCGCGCGCTCGGCACGTCGATCGGCGCGCTCGCGGGGCTCGGGCTGATCCTGCTCTACTCCGTCCTGCACGCGCCGCTCGCGATCTACCTGCTGATGGCAATCGCGTGCGGGTTCTGCGCCTATCATGCGATCGGCAAGGCCGGCTACATCGCGCTGCTGTCGGCGATCACGATGGTGATCGTCGCCGGGCACGGCGACAACGAGATCGTCGACGGCCTGTGGCGCGCGGTGAACGTGCTGACCGGCATCGCGATCGCGCTGGCGTTCTCGTTCGCGCTGCCGCTGTACGCGACCTACTCGTGGCGCTACAAGCTCGCCGACGCGCTGCGCGCGTGCGCGGCCGTGCATGCGCGGCTCGCGGGCGACCGCCACGTGAGCGACGACGCGCACCTGAAGGAAATGGCCGCGCTGAGCGCGCTGCTGGTGCAGCTGCGTTCGCTGATGCCGTCGGTGTCGAAGGAATGCGACATCCCGGTCACGCAGCTCGAGGCGATCCAGCGCGGCCTGCGCCTGTGCATCGGCTACCTGGAGATCCTGTCGAGCACGGTGCCGGCGCGCGACGACCTGGCCGCCCGCGAGTACATGCGGGTCGACATGAAGGCCGTGAACCGGCGCATCCGCGACACGCTCGCCGGCGCGAGCCGCGCGCTCAAGTTCGGCACGCCGAGCCGGCTCGCGGCACGCCGCCGGCCGGTCGAGCCGCCGCACGACGTGCCGCCGCAGTTGTCGGGCTACGTGTCGATCACGGCCAAGCTGGCCGGCGAAGTGGATCAGTTACGCGAGAAACTGCTCGATACCGCGCAGGCGTGGAATATCTGAAGGTCGACGGATTCCGGGCGATACCGGGTCGTCTTTCACATTCCTTTCATGACGGTGAGCCGGCAGCCCGGTGGCGGCGGCCGCGTCGCCCGACCGATCCGGCCCCGTCAACCGGGCCTGCGCGCCGGCGCGTTCCCGCCGGTTTCGACCGCCGTCCGGGGCCGGTCCGCGGCGGATTCTCCGGCCGGTTAACCGCCCGCCAGGCCCGCCGCGACAGGCCCGAAGACGTATTGGCGCGAAAATCAGGTCTTGCCCCAACTTCCCGGACAGCCGATACTCGCATATTCCGCGAAATACGATCCCACCGGCTTCAATCCACGGTAATTCCTATGAGCACGATTCTCGAAAGCCTCCCGACCGGCCAGAAGGTCGGTATCGCCTTCTCCGGCGGCCTGGACACCAGCGCCGCGCTGCACTGGATGAAACTGAAGGGCGCCGTCCCGTACGCATACACGGCGAACCTCGGCCAGCCCGACGAAGACGATTACGACGCGATCCCGAAACGCGCGATCGAATACGGCGCAGCCGGCGCCCGCCTGATCGACTGCCGCGCGCAGCTCGTCGCCGAAGGCATCGCCGCGCTGCAAAGCGGCGCGTTCCACATCACGACCGCCGGCGTCACGTACTTCAACACGACGCCGATCGGCCGCGCCGTGACGGGCACGATGCTCGTCGCCGCGATGAAGGAAGACGGCGTCAACATCTGGGGCGACGGCAGCACGTACAAGGGCAACGACATCGAGCGTTTCTACCGCTACGGCCTGCTCGTGAACCCGGATCTGAAGATCTACAAGCCGTGGCTCGACCAGACGTTCATCGACGAACTCGGCGGCCGTGCCGAAATGTCCGAATTCATGAACCAGGCTGGCTTCGCATACAAGATGTCGGCCGAGAAGGCGTATTCGACCGACTCGAACCTGCTCGGCGCGACGCACGAGGCGAAGGACCTGGAAAGCCTCGAAAGCGGCATCAAGATCGTGAACCCGATCATGGGCGTCGCGTTCTGGCGCGACGACGTGAAGATCGCCGCCGAGGAAGTGACGGTGCGCTTCGAAGCCGGCCAGCCGGTCGCGCTGAACGGCGTCGAGTTCAAGGATCCGGTCGAGCTGCTGCTCGAGGCGAACCGCATCGGCGGCCGCCACGGCCTCGGCATGAGCGACCAGATCGAGAACCGCATCATCGAGGCGAAGAGCCGCGGCATCTATGAAGCCCCGGGCCTCGCGCTGCTGTACATCGCGTACGAGCGTCTCGTCACCGGCATCCACAACGAAGACACGATCGAGCAGTACCGCGAGAACGGCCGCCGTCTCGGCCGCCTGCTGTACCAGGGCCGCTGGTTCGACCCGCAGGCGATCATGCTGCGCGAAACGGCCCAGCGCTGGGTCGCACGCGCGATCACCGGCGAAGTGAAGATCGAACTGCGCCGCGGCAACGACTACTCGATCCTGAGCACGAAGTCGCCGAACCTCACGTACCAGCCGGAACGCCTGTCGATGGAGAAGGTGGCGTCGACGTTCTCGCCGCGCGACCGGATCGGTCAGCTGACGATGCGCAACCTCGACATCACCGATACGCGCGACAAGCTGCGCGTGTATTCGCAAGTCGGCCTGCTGACGCCGGGTGAATCGTCGGCGCTGCCGCAGATCAAGGGCGATAGCGAGCAGTAAGCTGTTTCGTTCGAAGCCGGAGCGCGTAGCCGATACGCGGTCCGGCCGGGCAGGCCGTGTGTGCGTCGTTGCATGCGCGGCCTGCTGCTTCTCCCCTCCGCTTCTCCCTTCCTGCTCTCCCCCTCCCCGCGTCACGCGCAAACGGCGCTGCAACGCTGCGGCAATCATGGCAAGCTGCCGGTCGTTCGATTCTCGACCCGGCTCATGACTCCCCTCACCGTCATTCACGTGAACGGCCCGATCAACAGCGGCAAGACGACGATCGGTCGAGCACTCGCACGCGTGCTGCCCGACGCGCGCTTCATCGACGGCGACGATCACGACGCGCCCGACGACGTCCCGTTCGACGTGCAGTGGGCGATCGCGCTGGAGCGCCTCGTCACGCAGATCGCGAACGCGCGCGAGCGTCATCTGGTGATCGCCTATCCGATCGGCGACGCGGAATTCGAACGACTGCGCGCGGCCTGCGACGCACGCGATGCGCGCCTCTTCGTCGTCACGCTCGCGCCGCCCGAAGCGGTCGCGGCGTCGGATCGCGGCACGCGCGCGCTGACGGACTGGGAGCGGAAACGTATCGCCGAGATGTACCGGGAGGGATATGCGGCGCGCGTGTTCAGCGATTGCGTGATCGATACGTCGAAGGCGTCGGCCGATGCGTGCGCGCGGGAGATCGCGCCCCGCCTTCAATGATGCTGCTGCACACCCGACACGACCTGCTCGCGCGCCCCCTTGCGGCTCAGCATCAGCGTGACGACCGCCGACACCGCGAGCGTACCCGCCACCACGTACAGCCCGGCCGCATACCCGCCCGTCACATGCTTGAGCCAGCCGATCGCGAACGGCCCGACGAACCCGCCGAGGTTGCCGATCGAGTTGATCATCGCGATCCCCGCGGCCGCGCCGGCGCCTGACAGGAACGCGCTCGGCATCGCCCACAGCGGCGCCTTCGCGGCGCTGATCCCGATGTTGACGACGACCAGCGCGAGCACGGTCAGGAGCGCGGTGCTCGCCTGCCCCGCGAACACGAAGCCGATGCAGGCCAGCACGCACGGAATCACGACGTGCCACGTGCGCTCGCCGGTGCGATCCGAATGCCGCGCCCATCCGATCATCGCGACGACTGCGGCAATGCTCGGGATGCCGGTCAGCAGGCCCGTCTGCAACGCAGTGAAGCCGAACTGCTTGACCATCAGCGGCGCCCACAGGCCGAGCGTATAGAGCCCCGCCGACGTGCCGAAGTAGATCAGCGCGAGCGCCAGCACGCGCGGGTCACGCAGCGCCTGCCACGCGCCGGCCGTGTGTCCGGCGTGCGTGTGCCGGGCGTCAGCCTCGGACTTCAGCTTCGCGATCAGCCAGTCGCGCTCGTCCGGCTGCAGCCACGCCGCCTTCGACGGCGCATCGGTCAGGCACTTCAGCACGACGAAGCCGAGCGCGACCGCGGGCAGCGCCTCGACGATATACAGCATCTGCCAGTCGGCGAGCCCGAACATCGGCGGCATCTGCATGATCGCGCCCGACAGCGGCGAGCCGATCGCGGTCGAAATCGGCGCGGCCGCCATGAACCACGCGGCGGCCACCGCGCGCTGCTTCGCGGGAAACCACAGGCTCAGGTACAGGATGATGCCGGGGAAGAAGCCGGCTTCCGCCATGCCGAGCAGGAAGCGCAGCACGTAGAAGCTCGTCGGCCCGGCAGCGAACGCGGACACCGCCGACACGATGCCCCACGTGACCATCACGCGCGCGATCCAGATGCGTGCGCCGACGCGGTGAAGAATCAGGTTGCTCGGCACTTCGAACAGAAAGTAGCCGATGAAGAACAGGCCGCCGCCGAGTCCGAACGCGGTCGGCGACAGGCCGATCGCCTTGTTCATCGTCATCGCCGCGAAGCCGACGTTGACGCGATCGAGAAAGCTGACGAAGTAAAGCAGCATCACGAACGGAATGATGCGCCACATCAGTTTCCGCGCGACGCGGGTTTCCAGATCCGCTTGCATGTGTCTCCTCCTTCGAGGTCGAGCCGCACGCTGTCCGCGCGTGCCCGGTGGGTGCTGGCCGGCGACACGACGAAGCGTGTGCGCCGGCGCCCGGCTCGCGTCGAATGCGCGAGTCGCGGGCAGAAAATTCGGGGGCGGTGAATCAACGACGAACGGCTGTGCATGCGCGCGGCCGTCACCGTCGTCGTTGCCGTCAGGCCGCGACCGCCGCGTGCGCGACGCGCTCGCAGACGGCGGCCGTCACCTGCGCGGTCGTCGCGTTGCCGCCGAGGTCACGCGTATGCAGCGACGGGTCGGCCGTGACGGCCTCGATCGCCTGCATCACGCGCGTGGCCGCTTCCGTCTCGCCGAGATGCTCGAGCAGCATCACGACCGACCAGAACGTGCCGACCGGATTCGCGAGGCCCTTGCCCATGATGTCGAATGCGGAGCCGTGGATCGGCTCGAACATCGACGGATAGCGGCGCTCGGGATCGATGTTGCCGGTCGGCGCGATGCCGAGGCTGCCGGCCAGCGCGGCGGCGAGATCGCTGAGGATGTCCGCGTGCAGGTTGGTCGCGACGATCGTGTCGAGCGACGCCGGGCGGTTCACCATGCGCGCGGTCGCGGCGTCGACGAGTTCCTTGTCCCACGTGACGTCGGGAAATTCCTGCGCGACCTGCTTCGCGATCTCGTCCCACATCACCATCGCGTGACGCTGCGCGTTGCTCTTCGTGATGACGGTCAGCAGCTTGCGCGGACGCGACTGCGCGAGCCGGAACGCGAAGCGCATGATGCGTTCGACGCCGGCGCGCGTGAGGATCGACACGTCGGTCGCCGCCTCGATCGGATGCCCCTGGTGCACGCGGCCGCCGACGCCCGCGTATTCGCCCTCCGAGTTCTCGCGCACGATCACCCAGTTCAGGTCGTCCGGCCCGCAGCGCTTCAGCGGCGCGTCGATGCCGGGCAGGATGCGCGTCGGGCGCACGTTCGCATACTGGTCAAAGCCCTGGCAGATCTTCAGGCGCAGGCCCCACAGCGTCACGTGGTCGGGCACGTCGGGGTCGCCCGCCGAGCCGAACAGGATCGCGTCCTTGCCGCGCAGCGCGTCGAGACCGTCGGCCGGCATCATCGCGCCGTGCCGGCGATAGTAATCGGCGCCCCAGTCGAAATCCTCGAACTCGAACGCAAAGCGGTCGCTGCCGCGGGCCAGCGCTTCCAGCACCTGCTTGCCGGCCGGCACCACTTCCTTGCCGATGCCGTCGCCGGGAATGGTCGCGATACGGTAGGTCTTCATGCTGACATCCTCGATTGATCGTAAGCGTGAAGGCACTTTACCCAACTTGAAGTGCGGGAACCGGTGCTAGAATCAAAGCATCTTTAACTTCAATTCACGAATCCCGTCATGGCGGATACCGTCCAGCCGTCCGATCTCGGCTTCTTCTCGACGCTGGCCGCGTCGGGCAGCCTGAGCGCGGCCGCGCGCGAACTCGGGCTGACCGCGGCGGCCGTCAGCAAGCGGCTCACGCAGATGGAGCACCGCGCGGGCGTGACGCTCGTCAACCGCACGACGCGGCGCATGATGCTGACGCCTGAAGGCGACGTGTACCTCGACTACGCGCGCCGGATCCTCGATCAGATGGACGAGCTGGGCGAACTGCTCGGCAGCGCGAAGCAGCGGCCGAAGGGCCTGCTGCGCGTGAACGCGACGCTCGGCTTCGGGCGCAGCCACGTCGGCCCGGCGATCTCGCGCTTCGTCGCGCGCTTTCCGGAGGTGTCGGTGCAACTGCAACTGTCGGTGATGCCGCCGCCGCTCACCGACGACGCGTTCGACGTGTGCATCCGCTTCGGCGAGCCGCCCGATACGCGCGTCGTCGCGCGGCGGCTCGCACCGAACCGGCGGCTTCTGTGCGCGGCGCCCGCGTATCTCGCACGGCACGGGACGCCGGGCACGCCGCACGAGCTGACGCGGCACAACTGCATCGGCATCCGGCAGGGCGACGAAGGCTACGGGATCTGGCGGCTGACGAGCGGACGCGGCGCGGCACGCAACACGGAAGCCGTGCGGATCAACGGCAACCTGACGACGAACGACGGCGAGATCGCGGTGAAGTGGGCGCTCGACGGGCACGGGATCCTGATGCGTGCCGAGTGGGATATCCGCGACTATCTGGCCGACGGGCGACTGGTCGTCGTGCTGCCCGACTATGAGACGCCGAGCGCAGATATCTACGCGGTGTATGCGCAGCGGCATCAGATGTCCGCGCGGATACGGGCGTTCGTGGATTTTCTGGCGGGGGAACTGGGCGGGTGACGTGGCGTGGCGGGAACGGCATCGTTACCGAAACGCGAGTATTCTGGCGAATGGTTCAATCAATTGTCAGAGTATTTGCACCGTCTCGTCATCCCCGCCGCCGCACCAACCTTGCCGGAGCCGCCATGTTCGACCTGACCACGCTCACCACCTTCACCGCCGTCGTACTGGGTCTGTTCCTGATTCCGGGCCCCGCCGTGCTGCTCGTGCTGAGCCGCACCGTGCAGGGCGGCCGCAAGACCGGCATCCTGACCGGGCTCGGCGTCGCGAGCGGCGACTTCGTGCATACGCTGTTCGCGGCGGTCGGGCTGTCGGCGCTGCTGATGACATCTGCGCTCGCGTTCAACGTCGTGAAGCTGGTCGGCGCCGCGTACCTGATCTACCTCGGCGTGCGCGCGCTGCTCGACAGGCCGTCCGATCCGTCGCTGCCGAAAGTATCGCCCGTCACGCCGCTGAAGGCATACCTGCAGGCGATTCCCGCTGAAGTGCTGAACCCGAAGACCGCGCTGTTCTTCCTCGCGTTCATGCCGCAGTTCGTGCATCCGGAGCGCGGCTCGACGTTCGTGCAGTTCGCGGTGCTCGGGCTGATCTTCGTCGTGCTCAGCTCGCTCTACACGACGCTGATCGCGTGCTCGATCCGCCCGCTCGGCCGTCTCGTGAAGCGGCTCGCGTGGCTCACGCGCTGGCAGGGGAAGATCATCGGCTCGATCTTCATCGCGCTCGGGGTGCGCGTCGCGGTGCAGCAGCGCTGACGCGCGTTTCGCATGACGTCCCACGCGGCGACCGCCGGGGAAATCCTCTATACCGATCCGCGCCTCGTCGCGGTCTACGACCGGTTCAACGCAGGCGATCGCGACTTCGCGTTCTACGCATCGCGCATTGGCGCCACGCGGCAACGGATTCTCGATCTCGGCTGCGGCACCGGCACGTTCGCGCGCCGGCTCGCGGCGACCGGGCACGACGTCGTCGCGATCGATCCGGCACCCGCGATGATCGACCATGCGCGACGTCAGCCAGGCGCCGGGGCGGTGCGCTGGCTCGCGTGCGATCTCGACGGCCTGCCGCCCGGCGCGCCGTTCGATGCCGTCGTGATGACCGGGCACGCGTTCCAGTGCCTGCTGACCGATGCGGCCATCGACGCGACGCTGCGCGGCGTGCGGCGCGTGCTGGCCGACGACGGCCGCTACCTGTTCGAGACCCGCAACCCGCGTGTCGAGCCGTGGCTTGGCTGGACGCCGCAGGCGTCCACATCCCGCATCGATTCGCCCGAATTCGGCATCGTCGAACTGCACCACGCGGTGACTGCCGTCGACGGCCCGATCGTGTCGTTCGACACGGTCTACCGCTTTCACCGTGACGATATGCGGGTAAAGAACGCGAGCCGGCTGCGCTTCATCGCACAGCCCGACCTGCAAGCGCGCGTGGCGGCCGCCGGCTTCTCGTCGGTCGACTGGTGCGGCGACTGGCAAGGCGCGCCGTTCGACGACGCGGCCAGCGCGGAGATCATCGCGATCTGCCGTGCGTGAGCGGTTGACTACACCGCCGACTACCTGGCGCCCAGCGCGTCCCGCACGCCCTCCCAATCGAGCCCGAACCGAGCGAGATACTTGCGCAGCCGGTCCGCATCGTTCGGCTGCTTCTTGTTCTGCCGCGACACCGCGAACAGTGTGCGGCCGGCCTCCGACAAACTCGCCGAAACGCGGCACACGTCGAGCACGCGGTCGAGCTGCACGCGGTCGAACAGGTCGAGTTCCGCCGCGCGCGCGCCGAACACCGCATCGACGTATCCATTCAACGCTCCCTCACCGCCCGGCGACGACCACGTGCGCGTCAGCCGCTCGACCTCCTGTTCCGCAATCGCCTCGGTAATCCGCCCCGCATCGGCGAGCGTCGCCATCCGCGTGATCGATGCGGACAACTCGCGGAAGTTGCCCGCCCACGCCGCGCGCGGCGACGCCGCGAACGCGAGATAGCGCCGCTTCGCTTCCACGTTGAACCGCACCTGCTCGCCCTGCTCGCGGCCGAAACGATCAAGCTCGAATTCGAGGTTCGGCTCGATGTCCTCGCGCCGCTCGGCGAGCCCCGGCAATTCGTACGTCCACAGATTGATCCGCGCATACAGATCCTCGCGGAACGTGCCGGCCGCCACCATCTGCCGCAAATCGCGGTGCGTGCCGGCGATCAGCTCGAAATCGCTGGTCGCCTCGACGTCCGCACCGACCGGCAGGAAGCGCTTCTCCTCGATCGCCTTCAGCAGCATCGCCTGCTCGTCGAGCCCGAGTTCGCCGATCTCGTCGAGAAACAGCAGGCCGCCGTCCGCCGCGCGCAACAAGCCCGCACGCGCGGACTGCGCGCCGGTGAACGCGCCCTTCACGTGGCCGAACAGCGTCGACATCGCCGCGTCGCCGCGCAACGTCGCGCAATTGATCTCGATGAACGGCCCCGCGAGCCGATGGCGGCCGCGCTTCAGTTCGTACACGCGTTTCGCGAGAAACGACTTGCCGGCGCCCGTCGGACCGACGAGCAGCATCGGCGCGCGCGAGCGCACGGCCACGCGCTCCAGCTGTTCGATCAGCACGTTGAAGCGCGCGTTGCGCGTCGCGATGCCGGCCTTCAGGAACGACACCGTCTCGTCGCGCTCACGCGTGAAGCGCTGCGCGATCCGGTTGTAGCGCGACAGGTCCAGATCGATCACCGATATCGTGCCCGGCCCGCTCGGCCCTTCGTCGGTCTGCTTCGGCGGCCCCGTCTGCACGAGGCGCGCGGGCAGGTAGCGCGCTTCCGCGAGCAGGAACCAGCAGATCTGCGCGACGTGCGTGCCGGGCGTGATGTGGATCAGGTAGTCCTCGTGTTCGAGGTCGAACGGATACGCGCGCGCGTAGTCGTGCAGCGTCGCGTAGACCTCCTCGAAATCCCACGGGTCATGGATCGTGACCGGCGTGAGCCGCACCTCGGTATGCGGCGACAGCCGCGCGAGGTCGTCGCGCACGTGATTGGCGAGACGCACGTATTCCTGCGGATACAGCAGTTCGAGCCGGTCGATCTTCAGGTCGGACTGTTCGCACAGCGAAATCGTCGGCCGCCATTTCGGGTAGCGACGCGCCGTGCGGTCGCCCTGGTCGAGCACGATGCCGAGGAAGCCGATGGCGACAGTCTTGCGCATGTTTATCTCATTGGATAAGGAGCGATCTGATTGTATCGAAACTTCGTGTTGGCGCAATGCGGCACGCATCGACCACCAACGCTTCGATATGAATAATTTCCTTTTATTTTCAATGGACTAAGAATTTTTTCGAACATGGACGTGCCCGCTGGCACGCTCCTCGCTAAATAGAAGGCGCCGGATGTCCCGCTGGCCCGCGAGCCAGGGTTCACAAAGCCCTGCTGGTGCGCCGCCGCCGAACCTCGTTCGTCGCGGCAGCGCATGCCGCCATGGACAGACGAAGGCAAAGGGGCGCGCGAGGCAGCCTTGTCCGGGTTCGAATCCCGGGGCGCCCACTGTTCGGAAGCTCATTCAGGTGGAGCAGCCGGCGCGAGCCGGTGTGTGGCGGGTTCGAATCCCGTCCGAACGCTGTCCGCAAGGACGGTCTATCGAGAGAAGCAGTACCCGCCGGTGCGGGCCGACAGGCCCGCCGCGCGTCGGACCGGTTGCGGTTCCGCGCGATCGGCCGGGCGGCCGGACGGCCCGCGCGAACGCGCACGACGACGCGATGCAGGATGCGTCGCCGCGTGCCGCCGCGCCGGACCCACGCGCCGCCCGCCCGATCGCGTCGCACCCCGATCCGTGCGATGCGTGTCGCCCGGCGGCCATTGAAGAAAAGGACAAGAATATGTGGAAGCGTCATGTGGTGAAAAAGAACGAACGCGCGCTGCTGATGAATGAGGGCGATTTCGTGAAGGTGCTGGAACCGGGCGTGTTCAAGGCCTTCGATCCGTTCAAGCGTCTGTCGGTGCAGACCGCGCGTCTCGACGCGCCGCTCGCCGACGCCGCGCTGGCCGACTACCTGCGTCACGACGCCCCGGACGTGCTCGCGCAACACTTCGTCGCGATGGATCTGGCCGACGACGAAGCGGGCCTGCGTTATGAAGACGACGTGCTCGTCGAGATCCTGCCGCCGGGCACGCGCCGGCTGTACTGGCGCGGCCTGATCGCGCATCGTCTGGCGCGCGTCGACCTCACGCAGGACAGCATGCTGCCGGCCGCGCTCGCGAAGCGCATCGCGCAACCTGCGCTGCGTGCCCGCGGCGTGGCGGGCCTGACGGGCGTGCTGCTCGCGCAGGTGCCGGCGTATCACGTCGGCGTGCTGAAGATCGACGGCAAGATCGAGCGGCTGCTGGATCCGGGTGTTGCAGCGTTCTGGCGCTTCAACCGCGACGTCGCGGTCGAGCTCGTCGACCTGCGCCTGCAAGCGCTCGAAGTCGCCGGCCAGGAAATCCTGACGCGCGACAAGGTCGCGCTGCGGCTGAACCTGTCGGCGACGTGGTGCTATGCGGACGTGCTGCATGCGTTCGGCCAGCTGCAGAAGCCGGTCGAACACCTGTATCGCGAGCTGCAGTTCGCGCTGCGTGCGGCGGTCGGCACGCGCTCGCTTGACGAGCTGCTGGAGGACAAGCAGGCGATCGACGATGTCGTGATCGCCCAGGTGCGCACGCGCCTCGCGCAATCGGGCGTGGACGTGCGCAGCGTCGGCGTGAAGGATATCGTGCTGCCGGGCGACATGAAGACGATCCTCGCGCAGGTGGTCGAAGCCGAAAAGGCCGCACAGGCGAACGTGATCCGCCGCCGCGAGGAAACAGCGGCGACGCGCTCGCTGCTGAACACCGCGAAGGTGATGGAAGAAAACCCGACCGCGTTGCGGCTCAAGGAGCTGGAAACGCTCGAGCGCGTCGCGGAACGGATCGACCGCATCTCGGTGTTCGGCGGCCTCGATCAGGTGCTGAACGGGCTCGTCAGCATCAAGGGCGCTTGATGGATGAGGCGGCGCGGCGCATGGGTGCCGCGCCGGATGAATGAACGAATGGTGAAGCAAATGAGCAATGACGATTTTCAGGTGATGGAACTGGCGAACGGCAAGCCGGTGAAGATGTGGACGCAAGGCGTCGCGGTCGAGGACGACGCGCGCGCGCAATTGCGCAATACCGCGCAGATGCCGTTCATCTTCAAACACGTCGCGGTGATGCCGGACGTCCACCTCGGCAAGGGCTCGACGATCGGCAGCGTGATTCCGACGAAGGGCGCGATCATCCCGGCCGCGGTCGGCGTCGACATCGGCTGCGGGATGATGGCCGCGCGCACGACGCTCACGGCAGCGGACCTGCCGGACTCGCTCGGCGGGCTGCGCAGCGCGATCGAACGCGCGGTGCCGCACGGCCGCGTGCCGGGCCGTCGCGATCCGGGCGCATGGGGCGATCGCACGCCGGCCGCCGTAACCGAGTCGTGGAAGTCGCTGCTGCCGGGTTTTCAGCGGATCGTCGACAAGTATCCGAAGCTGGAAAAGACAAACCACTACGCGCATCTTGGCACGCTCGGCACGGGCAACCACTTCATCGAGGTATGCATCGACGAAGCCGGTCACGTGTGGTTCATGCTGCACAGCGGCTCGCGCGGCGTCGGCAACGCGATCGGCAGCCTGTTCATCGAACTCGCGCAGGCCGACATGCGGCAGCACATCGCGAACCTGCCGGATCGCAACCTCGCGTATTTCACCGAGGGTAGCCGGCACTTCGACGATTACGTCGAAGCGGTCGGCTGGGCGCAGGACTACGCGCGCCGCAACCGGCAGGCGATGATGGACGCCGTGATCGGCGCGGCGCGCGGCGTGATCGCGAAGCCGTTCGCGGTCGACGAGCACGCGGTGAACTGCCACCACAACTACGTACAGCGCGAACGCCACTTCGGCGAGGACGTGCTCGTGACCCGCAAGGGCGCGGTGTCCGCGCAGAAGGGGCAACTCGGGATCATTCCGGGCTCGATGGGTGCGAAGAGCTTCATCGTGCGCGGGCTCGGCAATCCGGAAAGCTTCTGTTCGTGCAGCCACGGCGCCGGCCGCGCGATGAGCCGGACCGAGGCGAAGCGCCGCTTCACGGTCGACGACCAGGTGAGAGCGACGCGCGGCGTCGAATGCCGGAAGGACGCGGGCGTCGTCGACGAGATCCCGATGGCCTACAAGGACATCGATGCGGTGATGGCGGCGCAACGCAGCCTCGTCGAAGTGGTGCACACGCTGCGTCAGGTGGTGTGCGTGAAAGGATAGCGGGCATCACACAGTCGAGCCATCGACGCCCACTGACGAACGAACGGCGTGGTGCCCTCAGGCATCGCGCCGTTTCCCGCCGTTTCCGTATCGGCCTGCATTCGACCATCGTCACACGAATCGCCACGACAGCGGCGGTATACTCGATGCTGTCCGGCCGCGCTCGATCCGCATCGCGCGCTTACGATGCGCTTGCTACCGGACATCCGCCCTTCGCCCCGTCATCACCGATACGAACCGTCATGTTTCGTCATCTCCCGCTTGCCATCGCCGTCACCCTGCTCACCGCGTCGCTCTCCGCCGCCGCGCGCGATCCCGCGCAACACTCGGTCGCGCGCGACTTCAAGAACTGGTCGGTCGTTTGCGACAACGCGAACCGCTGTATCGCCGAAGGCGGCAACGACGACATCGACGACACGCGCACCAGCATGATCGTGCGGCTCACACGCGATGCCGGCCCCGATGCGCGGCCGTCGCTGGAGATCTTCGCATCGGCGCCGCTGGACCTGCGCACCGCGCGCGCGGACGGCCAGCCGTTCGACGCGGTGCCGGCCGAGTGGCACGCCGTCACCCGGACCGGCAACGCAGATGACGACGTCTATCCTTTCCGCATCCGCACCAGCGATCCGACGACGGTCGACGCATGGCTGACCGTGTCGCACAACGCGCAGAGGGTGAGCTTCGGCGACCCGGCCGCCGCGCAGGCACCGCGCGTCTCATTGTCGGGACTCAATGCCGCGCTGCTGCTGATCGACGACACGCAGGGCCGCATCGGCACGGTCACCGCGCTGCTGCGCAAGGGCACGCGGCCCGCGTCGTCGGTGCCCGCCGCGCCGCCGTTGCCGCCCGCGCCCGTTCCCGCACCGCGCGTGGCCGACCTCACGCCTGCCGAACAACGGCCGCTCGTCGATGCGGTATTCGACAAGTTCAGCGGCGCCGTGAAGCGTTGCGCGGCCGATGCCGGCGACGAAATGTCGACGCAGGACCGCCGCAAGACGGCATCGGCCACCGCGATCTCGGCCACCGACGCGATCGTGTCGATCCCGTGCCAGACGAGCAGCGCCTACAACCATACGGACCTGTGGTATCGCGTGCATCGCACCGCGCCGTACGCGCCGACGCCGCTGGATTTCGGCGAGCACGCGAGCGCGGGGCTCGATCCGGCGTCGTTCGCGAACCAGCTGACCGAAGCAAGCTACGATCCCGCGCATGCGATGCTGTCGAGCCTCGACCGCGTGCGGGGCGCCGGCGATTGCGGGTCGAGCGCGTCGTGGGTGTTCGACGGCCGGCGCTTCGTGCTGAACGACGTCGCGATGCACGGCGCCTGCAACGGTCTGTTCGTGGATCAGTGGCCGCGGCTGTATCGCACGGCCGGTTCGATCGACAACCCGCGCTGATGCAGCGGCGTCGGCGCGCTCACGCGCCGACGATCGAGATCGAGAACCCGTCCCAGCCCTTCAGCCCGACCGTCTGCACCGCCGTCGTCATGAGATTCGGCTCGGCGACGAGCCGCGCGAACCCGTTGCGCACGCCGACGACGTCCGGCTCGCGGTTGTCGGGGTCGGCCACGCACCCGCGCCGCACGACGTTGTCGACGACGATTACCGTGCCGGGCCGCGACAGTTTCAACGCGGCGTCCAGATAGACGGCGTTGTTGTCCTTGTCCGCGTCGATGAAGATGAAGTCGAACGGCGCCTCGCCCGCATCGACGAGCCGCGCGAGGCTGTCCTTCGCGCTGCCGACGACGACCGACACGACCTCCGCGAACCCGGCGCGCGCGATGTTCTGCGTCGCGACCTTCGCGTGGTCGGGGTTCAATTCGAGCGTCACGAGCCGGCCGCCCGGCGGCAATGCGCGTGCGAGCCAGATCGTGCTGTAGCCACCGAGCGTGCCGACCTCGAGGATGCGCCGGGCGCCGCGAATCGTCGCGAGCAGCTGCAGCAGCTTGCCCTGGTTCGGCGCGACGTTGATCGCGGGCAGCCCGGCCGCGTCGCTCGCCGCGAGCGCGGCGTCGAGCGCGTCGTCGGACGGCACGAGCGTCGCGGAGAAATACGCATCCACCTGGTTCCACTGATCCTGATCCATCGCGCACCTTTCATCGTCGGAAAAAGGCATTCTATGCGCGGCCTCCCCATAAGCAACCAACCATTCGTTCTAAAGAAAGCGGCGCACGCGCTCCTATAATCGGCCGACCATCACAACAACACGCGGAGCACCCATGACCGATCAGGCCTCTTCGAACTGGCGCCTCGAAACCATCGCCGTGCACGGTGGCTATCGCCCCGACCCGACCACGCGCGCGGTCGCGGTGCCGATCTACCAGACCGTTGCGTACGCATTCGACGACACGCAGCACGGCGCGGACCTGTTCGACCTGAAGGTGCAGGGCAACATCTACACACGGATCATGAACCCGACGACGGACGTGCTCGAGCAGCGGATCGCCGCGCTCGAGGGCGGCATCGGCGCGCTCGCGCTGGCGTCGGGCCAGGCGGCCGTCACGTACGCGATCCAGACGATCGCGGAAGCCGGCGACAACATCGTGTCCGCCAGTTCGCTGTATGGTGGCACCTACAACCTGTTCGCGCACACGCTGCCGCAATACGGGATCACGACGCGCTTCGCCGATCCGCGCGATCCCGCATCGTTCGAGCCGCTGATCGACGCGCGCACGAAGGCGATCTTCGCGGAATCGGTCGGCAACCCGCTCGGCAACGTGACCGACATCGCCGCACTCGCCGCCATCGCGCATCGTCACGGGATCCCGTTGATCGTCGACAACACGGTGCCGTCGCCGTACCTGCTACGCCCGTTCGAGCACGGCGCGGACATCGTCGTGCACTCGCTGACGAAGTATCTCGGCGGCCACGGCACGAGCCTCGGCGGCGCGATCGTCGATTCCGGCAAGTTCCCGTGGGCGCGGCATGCGGACCGCTTCAAGCGGCTCAATGAACCCGACGTCAGCTATCACGGCGTTGTATACACCGAAGCGTTCGGACCGGCCGCGTACATCGGCCGCGCGCGCGTCGTGCCGCTGCGCAACATGGGCGCGGCGATCTCGCCGTTCAACGCGTTCCAGATCCTGCAGGGCATCGAGACGCTCGCGCTGCGCGTCGAACGCATCAGCGACAACGCATTGAAGATCGCACAGCATCTGGCGCGCCATGAACACGTCGAATGGGTGAACTATGCGGGGCTGCCCGATCACCCGGATCATCCGCTCGTCGCGCGCTACCTGTCGGGCCGCGCGCCGGGCATCCTGACGTTCGGCGTGAAGGGCGGCCGTGACGGCGGCGCCCGGTTCCAGGATGCGCTGAAGCTGTTCACGCGGCTCGTCAACATCGGCGATACGAAGTCGCTCGCGACGCATCCGGCCTCGACGACGCACCGGCAACTGTCGCCGGCCGAACTCGCGAAGGCCGGCGTGAAGGAGGAAACGGTGCGGCTGTCGATCGGGATCGAGCATATCGACGACCTGCTCGCCGATCTCGACCAGGCGCTCGCGCAGCTGTGATCCGAAGCGGGCGTGCCGATACGCCCGCGTTCAAATATCCCGACCCTGGAACGCCTACAAGGTGTGCAATCCCGGTTGATGCCGGGGCAACGTCCAGCACGAAACCGCCGTGCATTGCGGTGCCTGCTGCAAGCACGCTCGACTGCCTAGGCCATTGCTGGTCGAAGCACACGAAGCGGCAGGGATGCCGTTCGCGACGGCCGCGTTCTTCATCGGCTTCATCGTGTTCTTCCTGATCGAGGGCTCGGTGAAGGCCGGCCAAGGCGCGACCGTCACCACGTCGTCGCGGCCGCCGGATACGTGTCGACGATGCGCGTGCCGTTGACGGGCGTCACGCCCTCGTTGCGCAACGCGGCCCACAGGTCGATCGCATGCTCGCGCGACTTGCGGCTGCCGTCGTCGGTCAGCACGTTCAGCGCGATCACCTCGTCGCGCGTGGTCAGTTGCAGTTGCTCCTTCAGCTTGCGTGACTGATGCGACGCGGTACGGACCTCGCGAAGCATGATTCGCTGCTCGGCGAGGGGTGCCGGCTCGGCGCCCGCATCAGCGGGCAAGAACGTCAGCTGCCCGTTCCCGACTTCGCATTGCCCGCGCGTGAACGTCGCGCTCCACTCGCCCGCCGGCACGGCCGCGAACTCGCAGCGCATCCGTTCGCTCGCGCGGCGGCCGACGTCGTGCGCCGGTGCATGCGACAGCGCGCGCTCCGGCCAGCCCGCTGCCATTGCGGCCGTCGACACCAGACAGACGGCCGTGATGATCCCTCTCGCCAGGTTGCGCATTGCAGCTTCCTCCCCGTAGAACATCAACGCACCGCGAGGCTGTTGTCGTGCGCATCGACGAGCGGCGCCGCTTCGCCGCGATGCACCGTCGAACGATGGATGTCCTGATTGCGTGCGATGGTGGCCCGGCTCGGCGGATAGTCGTGCTTCGGACTCGGGATCACGCCATCGTGGCGGGCGCGCAGCAGTTCCTGGCGCACTTCCAGTCGACTCCTGGACTGTGCCGCGGCGGACTGCGAGAAAGCGGCGATCGACAGCGCGGCAACGACGATGGAAATCAGCGGTCGAGAAATGTTCATGTGGTTGGCTCCTTGTCCGAAATCGATGAGTCGAGCCTCAAGATTGATACGGCGGCGGTGCGCGATCATGACCACGGGATGACGGTTTCATCATCGCTCCGGCAAGCCCGCATCGCCGTACGAATCGACGCACGCCGTGTTTCAGCACTCATGACGCGCCGATGACGTGTTTCTCATTTGTCCCTCACCACCACGATTCGAACGGTTCCCAGAATCGCCAGCGCGTTCACGACATGCGTCGCCCGCGGACAGAAGGCGCGGCGCATCGATCGACGCACGAAACGATCATCTTGAACCTCAGGGACACACCATGAAAACTCCAGTTCGGCTCGTCATGTTGTCGGGTGCGCTGCTCACGACCGCCCATGCGGCTCACGCGTCCGAAGTGAGCCTCTACGGCCTGTTCGATACGTCGCTGACGTATGTATGGAACGCCAATGCCGACGGCAGGAATCTCGTCGGCCTGGGCAACGGCAACCTGCTCGGCAACCGCTTCGGCGTGAAAGGCGCGGAGGATCTCGGCGGCGGACTGAAGGCGATCTTCACGCTCGAGAACGGCTTCAATCCGAATACCGGCGCGCTCGGGCAAGGCAACCGGATGTTCGGCCGGCAAGCGTTCGTCGGTGTCGACAGCGCGCGCTGGGGTTCGCTGACGCTCGGCCGCCAATACGACGCGCTCGCGGACGTCGCGTGGCCGGTGACCGGCGACTTCTACTTCGGCAGCGTTTATGCGACGCCCGGCGACGTCGACAATTACGACACGTCGTCGCGAACCGACAACGCGGTAAAGTACACGTCGCCCGTGATCGCCGGATTCCAGTTCGTCGGCATGTATGCGCTCGGCGGCGTGGCCGGCAAGAGCGGCGCCGGGCAAACCTGGTCGGCCGGGCTTTCGTACAGCAACGGTCCGGTCGATGTCGCGGGCGGCTACTATTACGCGGCCAACAAGTCACCGCTCGCCAACGGCATCCGCACCGGCTGGAACGGCACCTCCGACGGCACCTTCGATGGATCGCTGGTCAACGGTGGCTACATCTCGGCGAAATCGATCGGCATTGCACGCGGCGCGTTGCGCTACAGCTTCGCGCCATTCGCGGTTGGCATCGATTACAGCAACGCGCAGTACAAGGTCGATGCGATGTCATCGTTCCGCGCCACGCAGAAGTACGATACCGCACGCGGCTTCTTCAACTATCAGGCGAGCCCGAGCCTGCTCGTCGGCATCGGCTACAGCTATACGAAAGCCCGCGGCGATACGAGCGCGACCTATCACCAGGTGTCCGCCGGCGCCGATTACGTGCTGTCGAAACGCACCGATCTCTATGCGGTCGGTGCATGGCAACGTGCGAGCGGGGAACAGCGCACGCTCGACGGCGGCACGCAAACGGCGCAAGCGTCGATCGGCTCCTATGGCTACGGCGGCACGCGCACGCAAGGCATCGTCAATCTCGGGCTGCGTCATCGCTTCTGATCGCGACGACGGCGGCATACGGATACGCACATGACGAAAATTTCATCTTTCGATCAGGTTCGCGGCGGATCGTATCGCTACGATCGAATACGTGACGGGTGATACCCGTTGCAAACCACGCAAGCGTATCGCTGTCGCACGGCACGATCACGCGTTGGGCCCGGACGCTGCCAGCGCCGGGCCTTTTTTTCGTGCGCACCGCGATCAGGGGGTGACGTCGCGCTTCGGGAACACACACGGATGCGTCTTCACGTGGAAGTTCGGATTGCCGCAGCGATGCCCCGCGTAATCGACCTGCTCACCGGGCAGCAGGTCGACCGGCGCCGGCTTGCGCGCGGCGGACGGGGCGGCCGCAGCGGTGTCGGGGCGCGTCGAGACGCAGCCGACGAGCAACGGGACGACCAGAACGGCAATCAACGACAGGCGAATGGCGGGACGATGCACGGTTTGATCCGGAATGAAAGTGGAAACGGGATCGCCTCGCCTTCCGTGCTGCCACGGCGCAACGAAGCGACTGCCGTCGGCGACGTCGCCATCGGCAAATCGCATGTTCCGTTTCCCGTTCATCGCGTCGATGACCCGAATATGACGATTGCGTCATGTCGACCGGACCCGCACGTCATCCGCCCCGCCACGCAATCTGACGCATTTTTCATCTTGCGATCACGGTCACGCCCGGCTGTTTTCGCATACTGGGTCCATGGATCGCCACCCGGCGGCCTCATCACGGAGAACCCCATGAAAACGGCAAAACTCACGACCCTGTTCATCACCGCCACGCTGTCGCTCGGCGTGGCCTCGCAAGCCGCGTTCGCACAAACGCAAACGCAGGGCAAGACCCGCGCCGAAGTTATCAACGAACTGAAGCAGGCGCAGCACGACGGCACGCTGCCGACGAGCAAGACGCAGTACCCGCCGACCGCCGAGATCGTCGCGCGTAACAAGGAGCTTCACGGGATTTCGGTGCATGCCGGCGAGAAGGCACCGCAGGCCGACAATCACGACAGCCTCGCGACCCGCTGATGCCGGTCAGGCGCGGGCGCTGTTCCGCGATCGCGGGCAGCGTGCCGCGCGCCGCCTTGTCGCGGCGAACGTGCGGCCGTGCCGGATTGCCGCCGACTCACGCATGGGCTGCAGGCACAGCCTTCGGCACGACCGGCGGACGCTGCGGAAAGCGCAGCCAGAATGTCGTACGCCGGCCGGGATCGCTGGCGACGCCGCATTCGCCGCCGTGGTTGTCCATGATCGACCGGACGATCGCGAGGCCGAGGCCCGTGCCCGACGCGGAATTGTGACGTGACGGATCGACGCGATAGAACCGCTCGAAAATCCGCGCGACATGCTGCGCGTCGATGCCCGGCCCCGTATCCGACACAGCGATCGTCGTCACGCCGCCCTTCTCCGAGCAATCGATCGTCACGACGCTGCCGCGCGGCGCGTAAGCCAGCGCATTGGACAGCAGGTTGCTCAACGCGCGCTGGTACAGCGTGAGATCCGCATCGACCCACGCATGGCCGTCGACCTTCACCGACACGCCCGCATCCTCCGCGAGCGGCTCGTAGTAGCCGGCGACACGCGACGCTTCCTCGGCCGCATCGAGCCGTCGCACGTCGATCGACGTGCCGGCCTGCTCCGAGCGCGCGAGGAACAGCATGTCCTCGATCATCCGCGACAGCCGCTGATACTCGTCGATGCTCGACTCGATCACGTTCCGGTATTCATCCGCGCTGCGCGGCTGCGACAGCACGACCTGCGCGGCCGCCTGCAGGTTCGTGAGCGGCGTGCGCATGTCGTGCGCGAGATTCGACGAGAACTGGCTCAGCCGCGTAAACGATTCGTTCAGGCGCGCGAGCATCCCGTTGAACGCGTGTTCCAGTTCCTTCAGTTCGCCTGACGTATCGAGTTCCGGCAACGGATGGGCCAGCCGGCTCGTCGACATCTGCTCGGCCCGCGCCGCGAAACGACGCAGCGGGCTCAGCCCGAGCGCCGCGATGCCGTAGGCGATCGCGGCTGCCAGCACGACGCCGAACACCTCGATCACGACGATCGTGTACGCATGCGTGCGCAGCAGCAGCACGTCGGCGCTGCGGTCGTACTGCACCGCGACGCGCACGACGGGCGCGCCCGCGCCGGCGAGCGGTACGGTCATCACCAGATACTGGTGCCGCACGCCGGGCGGTGCGACGAACACCGGGATGCGGCCCGCGTCCGTCGACAACAGCGGCGCATAGGTCCGGAACCCCGGCGTGCCGACGATGCGCGTGCCGGCCGCATCGTAGATCGCGAGATCCATGTTCGGATGCCCATGCAGCTGGTCGACCCAGATATCGGTGTTGCGCGCGACGTCGGCGGTCGAACGCGCTTCGGCCAGGTGCGTGCCCAGCGCGGCGGAAATGCCGGCCATCTGCTCGGCCGCCGTCGTCCCGATGCGATTGCTCAGCGCCTCGTACAGCGCGATGCCGCTCGATGCGAGGATCACCGACGTCGACAGGATGATCAGTGCGGTCAGGCGTCCGCGCAGCGTGCGCGGCAGCAGGCGCGCGATCATGTCGCCGCGCCGTCGCGCACTTCGAGCACGTAGCCCATCCCGCGCACGGTGTGGATCAGCTTCGGTTCGTATGCGTCGTCGATCTTCGAGCGCAGCCGCCGGATCGCGGAATCGACGACATTCGTATCGCTGTTGAAATTCATGTCCCACACCTGCGACGCGATCGTCGCGCGCGGCAGGATCTCGCCCTCGCGACGCATCAGCAACCACAGCAGCGCGAATTCCTTCGCGGTCAGCAGGATCGTGTCGCGCTGACGCGTCGCCTTGCGACGCGTCAGGTCGAGTTCGAGATCGGCCACGCGCAGCGTGTTCGAATCGCGCGGCTGGCCGCGCCGGAGGATCGACTTGATGCGCGCGGTGAGCTCGACGAAGTCGAACGGCTTGGCCAGGTAATCGTCGGCGCCGAGTTCGAGCCCCTTCACGCGATCGCCGACGTCGTCGCGCGCGGTGAGGAACAGCACGGGTGTCAATTTACTGCGGCGCAGGTTCTGCAGCAGCGTCCAGCCGTCCTGCCCCGGCAGCATCACGTCGAGCACGAGCAGGTCGTACTCCTCGGTCTCGGCCTGGTGCTGGCCCGTGATGCCGTCCTCCACCCAGTCGACGACATAGCCGGCTTCGGTCAGGCCCTTGCGCAGATAGGCGCCCGTTTTCGGTTCATCCTCGACAATCAGAATTCGCATCACACGTTACCCTTGAAGAAACCCAGCCGGCGCCGCACGACCGCGCCGAACCCGCCGCGCAACACGGCGCGCCACGACACCGAATGGCTCACGCGGTACAGCACCGGCAGCACGAGCAGCGTCAGCGCCGTGGACGACAGGATACCGCCGATCACGACCGTCGCGAGCGGGCGCTGCACCTCGGCGCCGGTGCCGGTCGCGAACGCCATCGGCAGGAAACCCAGCGACGCGACGAGCGCGGTCATCAGCACGGGCCGCAGCCGCGTGAGCGCGCCCTCGCGCACGGCCGTGTCGAGCGGCATCCCTTCGTCGCGCAGGTTGCGGATGAACGAGATCATCACGAGACCATTGAGCACCGCGACGCCGGACAGCGCGATGAAGCCGACCGCCGCGGTGATGGACAGCGGAATCCCGCGCAGCCACAGCGACACGACGCCGCCGCTCAGCGCGAACGGGATACCGGTGAAGACCAGCAGCCCGTCCTTCACGTTGTTGAACATCACGAACAGCAGCACGAACACCATGAACAGCGCGAGCGGCACGACGAGCTTCAACCGTTCGCTCGCGCTTTGCAGCTGCTCGAACTGGCCGCCCCACGACACCCAGTAGCCGGCCGGCACGCGCACGTCCTGCCGCAGTTGCTCGCGCGCGTCGGCGACGAACGAGCCGACGTCGCGGCCGCGCACGTTCGCGCTGACGACGACGCGCCGCTTGCCGTCCTCGCGGCTGATCTGGTTCGGGCCCGGCGCGACCTCGATCGTCGCGAGTTCCGCAAGCGGCACATACGGCGCTTGCGCGAGCGGCGCGCTGGCGCCGGCGGCCGGCGCGGGCAGCGCGATCGGCAGCCGCTTGATCGCCTCGATGTCGGAGCGCAGCTCGTCCGGCAGCCGCACGACGATGTCGAAGCGGCGGTCGCCCTGGAACAGCGTGCCGGCCTTCTGCCCGCCGACGGCCGCGGCGACCGTGTCCTGCAGGTCCGCAACCGTCACGCCGTAGCGCGCGAGCTTGTCGCGGTCGAGGTTGACAGTCAGCACCGGCAGCCCGGTGGTCTGCTCGACCTTCACCTCGGAGGCGCCCGGCACCTTCTGCAACGCGGCCGCGATCTGCTCGCCGGTCTGGTTCAGCACGGCCATGTCGTCGCCGAAGATCTTCACCGCGACGTCGCTGCGCACGCCCGAGATCAGCTCGTTGAAGCGCAACTGGATCGGTTGCGAGAACTCGTACGCGTTGCCCGGCAGTTCCGCGAGCGCTTCCTCGATCTCGCGCACGAGCTGGTCGCGCGGCTTGTTCGGGTCCGGCCACTGGTCGGCCGGCTTCAGCATGATGTAGCCGTCCGACAGGTTCGGCGGCATCGGGTCGGCCGCGATCTCGGCCGTGCCGGTGCGTGCGAACACGCGCTCGATTTCGGGGAAGCGCGCCTTCAGCGTCTTCTCGATCGCCTTCTGCATTTCGACCGACTGCGACAGGCTCGTGCCGGGAATCCGCAGCGCGGCGACCGCGAGATCGCCCTCGTTCAGGCTCGGGATGAACTCGCTGCCGAGCCGCGTCGCGAGCCCGAGCGTTGCCAGCACGATCGCGCCGGCGCCGAGCATCACGCGCGTAGGACGCGTCATGAACGCGGCGAGCACCGGTTCGTACGCGCGCCGCGCCCAACCCATCAGCCGGTTCTCCTTCTCCTCGACGCGTTCGCCGATGAACAGCGCGACTGCGGCCGGAATGAACGTGACGGTCAGCACCATCGCGGCGGCGAGCGCCATCACGACGGTCACGGCCATCGGATGGAACATCTTCCCTTCGACGCCGGTGAGCGCGAAGATCGGCAGGTACACGACCATGATGATCAGTTGCCCGAAGATCAGCGCGCGGCGCGCCTCCTGCGACGCGCCGAATACTTCCGCGAAGCGCTCGTCGCGCGTCAGCGGCCGGCCGGCGACGGCCTGCGCATGCGCGAGCCGACGCACGCAGTTCTCGACGATCACGACCGCGCCGTCGACGATGATCCCGAAGTCGAGCGCGCCGAGACTCATCAGGTTCGCGCTGACCTTCGCGTTGACCATCCCGGTGAAGGTCATCAGCATCGACAGCGGAATCACGAGTGCGGTGATCAGCGCCGCGCGGATGTTGCCGAGGAACAGGAACAGCACGGCGATCACGAGGATCGCGCCTTCGAGCAGGTTCTTCTTCACCGTCGCGACGGCTTTCTCGACTAGCACGGTGCGGTCGTAGACGGGAATCGCCTTCACGCCGGCCGGCAGCGTGCGGTTCACGTCTTCCATCTTCGCGGCGACTGCCTTCGCGACCGAGCGGCTGTTCTCGCCCATCAGCATGAACACCGTGCCGAGCACGACCTCCTCGCCGTTCGACGTCGCGGCGCCGGTACGCAGCTCGCGGCCGATGTCGACCTGCCCGACCTCCTTCATCCGCACCGGCACGCCGCCGACGTTGGTCAGCACGATGTTGGCGATGTCGTCGACGGTGCGCGCCTGGCCCGGCACGCGTACCAGGTACTGCTCGCCGCGCTTCTCGATGTAGCCCGCGCCGACGTTGTCGTTGTTGCGTTCGAGCGCGCGCACGACATCGGCGAGCGTCAGCCCGTACGACATCAGCTTCGCCGGGTTCGGCGCGACGCGGTATTCCTTCACGTAGCCGCCGATCGAGTTCACTTCGGTCACGCCGCGCACGTTTCGCAGTTGCGGACGGACGACCCAGTCCTGAAGCTCGCGCAGGTCGGCTGCCGTATAGCGCGTGCCGTCGGGCTTGCGCGCGGCCGCGTCGGCTTCGACGGTCCACAGGTAGATTTCGCCGAGACCGGTGGACGTCGGCCCCATCGCGGGCGCGATGCCGGCCGGCAACTTGTCCTTCGCTTCCTGGATGCGCTCGTTGACGAGCTGCCGCGCGAAATAGATGTCGGTGCCGTCCTTGAAGATCACCGTGACCTGCGACAGACCGTAGCGCGAAATCGAACGCGTCTGTTCGAGACCGGGCAGCCCGGCCATCACCGTCTCGACCGGATAGGTGATGCGCTGCTCGGCCTCCAGCGGCGAATAGCCGGGCGCCGCCGTGTTGATCTGGACCTGCACGTTGGTGATGTCGGGCACCGCGTCGATCGGCAGCTTCTGATAGCTGAACACGCCCAGCGCGGCCACGGCCGCGATCGCCAGCATCACGAGCCAGCGGTGCGCAATCGCAAAGCGGATCAGGCGCTCAAACATGGCGGGATTCCTTGAAGCGGGGAACGGTCGCCCGCACCGGACGGGCTGCCCGGCCGATGACGCGGCGGGCCGGAATTCGAGCCGTCAGGCGAATCGCAAACCGGGTGGCGAGTCGCGCAACGGCGCATACGTCATGCTCATTCATGTTCCGCGCTCCCCTTGCCGAGTTCGGCCTTCAGCACGAAGCTGTTCGAGGCCACGTATTCCTGGCCCGGCTTGAGCCCCTTCAGCACTTCGGTCGCGCGTTCGTCGCGCCGCCCCGTCTCGACAGCCTGCGCGACAAAGCCCTTCGGCGAGCGCACGAACACCGACGGCATGCCGTCGACGTCCTGCAGCGCGTCGCTCGCGACCGCGAGCGGCACCGCCTGCTTGCCCGCGTCGACCGACACGTTGACGAACATCCCGGGCCGCCATACGCCGTCCGGATTCGGCAGCACGACGCGGGCGGGCGCGGTGCGCGTCTGTTCGCCGAGCAGCGAGCCCACGTAGGCGATCGGGCCGCTCGAGCGCGATTCGAACGCGGTCGCGCTGACGGTCGCGTCGCGGCCGACGCGCACGTCGTTCAACCGATGCGCGGGCACGGCCATCTCGGCCCACACCGTCGACAGATCGGAGATCACGAACATGCTCGCGTCGGAGGCGATCGCCTCGCCGGGCGTCGCATGCTTCTCGACGATCGTTCCGGCGAACGGCGCACGCAGCTCGTAGCGGTTCAACGCGCCCGCGCCGGCCGGCGCGTTCAGCGCGGCCAGCTTCTGCCGCGCGTTCTGCACGGCGATCTCGGCCTCGCGCAACTGCACCTGCGCCTGCTGGTAGTCCTGTTCCGCCGAGATGCGCTCCTGCCACAGCGTGCGTTCGCGTTCATAGGTTGCGCGCGCACCCGACAGCCGGCGTTCGGCCGTCAGCAGTTCGCTGCGCCGGTCCGCGAGATCGGTGCTCGCGATCACGGCCAGCACCTGCCCCCTCGCGACGTTCTGTCCGAGCGACACCGACACCTGCTCGACGATGCCGGCCACGCGCGGCACGACGTGCGCGGTGCGATCCTCGTTGAACCGGATCTCGCCCGGCAGCTGGAACGGCGTGGCGATCTGCGCGGGGCCTGCCTTCGCGAGCGCGATCTTCGACGTCTGCAACTGCGCGTCGGTCAGCGCGATGGCGCCGTCCGCGCGGGCGAACGGGAACGACGCGGCCTCGACGCCGGCCTTGACGTCGATCGTCGCGTCGAACACGTGCGGCTTCGCGATCGACTGCGCCGAGACGAACTTCCGGCCCGCCGCGTCGAACCGCATCGACTCGTGCGAGCGGTCGTATCGCACGAGCGTGCCGGACACGGCGACGCCCTTGTCGACCGGCTTGCCGTCGACGAACGGATAGACGACGAGCCGTGCGTCGCCGGGCTTTTCCGTCATCACGATTTCGACCGACAGCTTGCCGCGCGTGAGCACGACGCCGCCGTGCGAACCGGTACCGTCGGCCGCTTGGGCGGCTTCGGTGCCCGCGGGCGCGGACGCGCCGCCTCGCGTGACGGCGAGCGCGCCGAGCACGATCCCGGCGCCGCCGAGCACGGCCGCCGCAATGATGAAGATTCTGCTGCGTGACATGATGATCCTTCAGGTAAGAAGCGCGGCTATTGCGCGACGGCCGCCAGCGGCGTGCCGACGAGCCGGCCGATGTCGGCGCGGGCCGCATGCGCGTCGGCAAGCGCGCGCACGTATTGCGATTGCCCCTGGAACAGCGTGCGCTGCGCGTCGAGCACGTCGAGGAAGCTGAACTTGCCGAGCTCGTAGCCGCGCGACATCGCATCGAGCGCGAGCCGCGCGCCGGGCAGGATGTCGGTCTTCAGCCGACGCGCCTCCTGTGCAGCCGCGTCGAAATTCGCATACGCCTGCGTGAGCTCGAGCCGCAGCCGCACGCGTTCGCGGTCGAGATCGGCGTTCGCGCGCTCGGCCTTGTGCGTCGCGTCGAGCAACGCGCCCTTGTTGGTGTTGAACAGCGGGATCGGAATCGACACGCCGACCACCGCCTGGTTGTCCGACACGCCGCCGGTCGTCACCCGTTTCACGCCCGCGCTGACCATCACGTCCGGGATGCGCCGCGCGCGTTCGAGCGACACGGCCGCGTTCGAGCGCAGCATCTCCGCGCGCGCGACGCGGGCGAGCGGCGCGTCGTCGAGCTGCGCGGTCAGCGCGGACAGCGGCTCGACCGCGGGCACCGTTTCCAGGTCGCCGAGCGCGACTCGCCGGTCGTCGCGCGCTTCGCCCATTACCGCATTCAGCTTCTCGCGCGCGACGTCGACGCGGCCGCGCGCGGTCACCACCTCGATCTGCACGCCGGCCGCCGCCACCTGCGCCTTGGTCGCCTCGACCGGCGACACCTTGCCCGCCTGCGCGCGGCGGCCCGCGAGATCCGCGGAGCGCGCGGCGATCGCGGCCGATTCCTCGGTGACCTGGCGCTGCCGCTGCGCGGCAAGCAATCCATAGAACGCGGCGATCACATCGGCGCGCACGGCGGCGCCCTGCTCGTCGAGCGACGCGTTCGCGGCCTCGCGGCCGTACGACGCGACGTCGAGCCGCGCACGGCGCTTGCCGCCGAGTTCGATGGTCTGGTTGATCAGCGCGGTCGATGTGCGCTCCGCGCGGCTGAAGCCTTCCTGCAGGAACGACACTTCCGGGTTGGGACGCGCGCCGGCCTGCATCAGCACGCCGGCAGACGCATCGACGTCCGAGCGCGCGCCGCGCAGTGCCGGGTTGTTGCGAGCCGCGGTCGCGAGCGCGTCGGACAGCGTCAGCGAGGGGAACGATGACGTGTCAGACGGCGGTGCGCCGCGTGGCGCCGCACCGCCGGAAGCGGCGGGAGCCACGACCTCCGGCGCTTGCGCATGGGCCGTCGCGGCCGTCGCGAAGACAACGGCCACGGCGAAGGTGAGCTTGAGCATGTTCGGTTCTGCGATAACGGATCGCAATCGATGCTACGGATCGGCCGCAGTGCGAACATGAGGCGAAGATGACAATTCCGTCATGTTAGGCGCGGCAACGTGCGGACGTGCGGTGTCCTGCTGGAGCAGCGTCCCACTTCAGCGGACAGACGGTTTCGGTGAGTGTGCGGCGCGATCGCCGCACGGCAGGAAGATGACGCTCAGGAAATTGGATTGCGTGCGCGGAAACCAGGACAAGCGCGTCAGGCACGCCCCTGCTTCGCGCGCCGACGCTGCACGAGCCAGTCGAGCAGTTGCTGCCCGTCGCGCTCGCCGAACCAGCGCGCATGCCCGATCAGATAGCCGTCGTACGCGATATCGACGATCGCCGGGGCATCGATGACGCACCCGAAATATGCGACCTCCGACAGCGCGAACTCCGTGTGCACGATCGGCAGCAGCGCGACCAGCGCCGCATATGCTTCGTCGCTCAGTGGTTCGAGCGATTCGTAGCCGTCGAGCAGCGCATCGATCTGTTCGTATTCGACACGGCGCGCATCGGGCGGCGCCATCCAGTCGACCGTATTGCGCTCGATCGCGAGCGCGAGGTCCATCACCGCACAGGTACGATCGGACAGGCCGAAGTCGAGCACGGTACGCACCTGCGCGCCGGGGCCCGCGTCGGTCCACAGCAGGTTCGACGCATGCCAATCGCCGTGCGTCCACAGCGGCGGCAGCGCGGGCAGCAGCGGCACGAGGCGCGCGTGATACGGGCCGATCGCATCCGCGACATCGCCGCGCCAGTCGCGCGTGCCGAGCGCACGCACCAGCAGCGGCTGCGCATCGACCCAACGCTCGAGCGCGCCCGCCAGATCGGTGGACGACAGCACGCGGAAACTCGACAGCAGCGTGCGCACGGGCCGCGCCGGCGCATCGTAACCGGCCGACGCGCGATGCAGCTCGGCCAGCGCGCGGCCGGCCGCGTACGCATGCGAAGGATGCGTGAACGGCTGCCACGACATCACGCCGCGATACGGGTCGACACCGGGCGCGACCACGTGCACCTCATACGTCCAGTCGCCCGACGCAAAGGCCGTCGCGCCGTGGCGATCGGCCAGCACATCGACCACCGGCATCCCGCGTTCGCGCAGATGCGCGATGAATCGATGCTCTTCCTCGAGCCCTGCGACGTCCCGCAGGCTCACGTGATGCCGCTTGACGAACAGCGCGCGCCCGTCGGTCATCCGCACCAGCGTGGCCGCCGCGAACTGCCGCGGGCTGTGCCAGGTCAGCCGCGCCGGTTCGCCCGCGCCGTCGATGCGCGCGAGCAGCGCCGCCACCTCGTCGTGCGTCATCAGCGGCCAGTCGCGTTCGGCCTGCTCGCCGTCGACGCCGAACTGCGGCGGTGCGACGTCCCGCGACAGCGGCCCGTCCGGCTCGAGTGGAAATGACATGATCGACGTCGCTCCGTAGTTGAATCGGCCGGTGAATCAGCCCGCCGGGCTCGCCGTCGCGCGCAGCGCGTCAGCCGTCCGGCTCCAGTCGCGCCAGCCGACGACGGCGAGCGCGATGAACAGCGCATAGAGTCCGGCCGTCAGATACAGTGCCTTGAACACGAACATCCCGACGTACACGACGTTCACGACGATCCACAGCCCCCACGACGCGATATAGCGCCGTGCGGTCCAGTATTGCGCGACGAGGCTGAACGCGGTCAGCGACGCATCGACGAACGGCAACGCCGCATCGGTCCAGCGCGCCATCATCCCGCCGAGCAGCGCGCTGCCGACGACGGCCGCGATCAGGTCCGGCAGCATCTGCCGCGGCCGCACGCCGGTGACGGGCGCGACGTCGCCTTGCGGCGCCGCGCCGCCGCCCGCCTCGAGCGTACGCTGTGCGATCCAGCGGCGCCAGCCGAACACCTGCAGCACCGCGAACGCGCCCTGCAGCAGCATGTCGGAATACAGCTTCGCGTCGAAGAAGATCCAGCCGTACAGCGCGACCGACGCGAGCCCGACCGGCCAGCACAGCATGCGCCGCTTCGCGGTCAGCCAGATCGCGAGCGCGCTGACGATCACGCCGGCGATTTCGAGTGGGGACATCGTCTGTGCTCTCCTGGTTAGCTGCCGGAGCTGCGCGTCACGCGGCCGGATCCGGACGATCAGAAATCATAGGTCAACGATACGCGCGCGGTGCGCGGCGCGCCCGGGAACAGGTACGCATCGCCCTGCTGCTCGCCCGCGTCGCGCCAGTAGAACTTGTTGAACAGGTTGTCCACCGATACGCGCAGCACCGTGCGATGGCCCGCGATCTTCGTCGTATAGCGCGCGCCGAGATTGAACACGAACCACGACGGCACGCGCGCGGTGCCCTCTTCGTTCGCATTGCGGCCCGCGCTGTACTCGACGCCGCCCAGCATGTTCAGGCCCGCGACGCCCGGCACCGCATAGTCCGCATACAGCGACGCACGCAGCGCCGGCACGTTGATGATCTGGTGCCCTTCGTACGCCGGCGAACCCGAATCGTACGCGCGCGCGCGAATCGCCGCGGCGCTGGCCGTCAGCGACAGCCGCTCGGTGAGCCGCCCGGCCGCGCCGAGCTCGATCCCCTGGTGGCGCTGCGTGCCGCGCTGCACGAAGGTATAGCTCGTGCCCGACGCATCGGGGTCGGCGAACTGGAACGGCTTGCTGATCGAGAACACGGCAGCCGTCAGGCTCAGCCGATCGAGCCAGTCGTATTTCGCGCCGAGCTCGAACTGGTGCGATTCGACCGGCGGCAGGAACGCATACGCGTTGGTCGCGCGCACCGGCGCCTGGTCGCCGAGCGACAGCGCCTTGCTGTACGACGCGTACAGCGACAGCACGTTCACCGGCTTGTAGACGAGCGCGACCTGCGGCAGGAACACCGAGCGGTCGGTGTGCGTCGCGTCGCCGTCGAGGCTGCTCCAGCTGCGCTGGCGCAGCAGCACTTCCTTGCCGCCCGCGAGCACCTGCCAGTGCTCGCCGATGCTGATGCGGTCGAGCCCGAACACGCCGTACTGCCATGAGTCGAGCTGCGGATACGACGGCCCGGCCGTATTCGGCGACGGTGCGAACGCGACGTCAGGCCCGTAGATATTCTCGCTGCCCACATAGTCGTAAACGGCATTCGCCATGTGCACGACGCGGCGCTGCACGCTCACGCCGAGCGTCAGCTCGTGGCGCAGCGGGCCTGTCGCGAACCTGCCCGTCGTGACCGCGCGCAGGTCGTCGTTGCGGCGGTATTCGCCCGGGCTGCGGAAGTCGTACACGTCGTAATCGCCGTTCGCGCCGAAGAAGAACGGCGACGTCGTGCCGGCCGCACAGCTCGCCGCGTAATAGCAGCCGTACGCGAACGCGCTGTTGTCGTCGATCATCGTGCGGCTGCGGCCCGCGGCGATGTAGGCCTTCCAGTCGTCGTTGAACTGGTAGTCGAAGCGCGCGTTCAGGTTCAGCGCGTCGGTCGTCACCGGCTTCGCCCACGGCTGCGTGCCGAGCGCCTTCGACGTCGTGTTGACGGACGGCACGACCGTGCCGCCGAGCAGCTGGTAGCCGGGCGCGGAACGCTGGATCCACTGCTGGAATTCCGCGTTGAGCTGCAGGCTCGCACGCGGGCTGATGTCCCAGTCGGCGGCGATCGAGCCGAACGTGCGCCGTCCGTTCGTGCCGTCGATATACGAGTGCATGTTCTCCTTCGCGGCATTGATCCGGAAGCCGAACTGGTTGTCGGGGCCGAAGCGCCGGCCGAGATCGACGGCCGCCGACGTCGAGCCGCGGCTGTCGACGCCGGTCGTCACGCTCGCGACGTTCGCCGAGCGTTTCGTCACGAAGTTGATCACGCCGCCCGGCGCGACCACGCCGCTGTCGATGCCGGCCAGCCCCTTCAGGATCTCGACGCGCTCCTTGTTCTCGAGCGGCACGTTCTGCTCGCCGGACACCGTCAGCCCGTCGATCCGGATCGCACTCGCGAGATCGACCGGGAAACCGCGGATCGCGAAGCCTTCGAAATAGCCGACCGGCGCATAGTCGTTGACGACCGACGCGTCGTTGCGCACCACGTCGCTCAGGCGCTTCGCCTGCTGGTCGTCGATCTGCGCGCGCGTGACGACGTTGACGGAGGCCGGCGTGTCACGCAGCGGCGCATCGTCGAGCCCCGCGACCGATGCTTCGCGCACGCGAAACGCGCCGCCGCGCTCGCCGCTGACCGTGATCGTCGGCAGCGTCGCGCTGCCGGCCGCGTCGGCGTCGGATACCGCCGTGTCGCCCTGTGCCGCGGCAGCCTGCGCCGCGAAAAGCGTGATGCCGAGACCGACGCCAAGCCCGACCTTCGTGCGCCGCCGCCATGCGGGCGCCGCTGTTGTTCTATTCACCGTCATTGTTCTGGATGGAAAACTCGCCACTCGACCCTGTCGACACACTCGAAACACGTTACGCCGCCGCGAAGCGCGACCTCGCGCAAGAACCCGCGACGGTCCCGGCGGACCGCCTGGGACATACGTCGACACGATATTCATCAAACGAATCGGACGATCGGGCCGCATGCGTGCCGATCGATCGGGAAAGCGCAGGATGGGACATCGGATAGCGGTGACGCGCCGGGCACCGACGCAGCCGCCGATCCGTGGATCGCGAGCGGGTCGGGCGGCCGGCGACGCCGCGCGGTCTTGTCATGCGGGGGGACGCTTCGAACGCCCCGGCGCGGGCGCCGGGCATTTGCGTGCGCCGTTCGTCGGAACGGCGGAATGCCCGTCGCGCGCGACATCGCGGCGTGGCGCGCATTTTACCCCGGGTGGGGCTGACGGCAGGAGAATCGGCCGAAACGGGAGGCGGGAACGCGGGAGTGGGGCAACCCGCGTGATTCGGCGAGCGCTCAGAACCCCTGCATCGTCACCGTCGGATCGACGACCAGATGCACGACGCCGTAAATCACCGCGCCAACCAGTATCGCGAGAATGATCGCGACGAACGGCAGCAGCGTGAAGTTGACGTTCGCGAGATCGGACGCGTGCGCCTTGCTGTTGCGCACGCCGAAGAAACTCCACAGAACCAGGCGGATCATGCTGAACAGTTTCATGATGCTGCTCCTTTTCTCTATCGGTTGACGCTATCGTCGATCCGACAGGTCTCCGGAAAAAGAAGCAGTTGCGCGCGGTTTTTGCGCAGCACGCGTTGTGCGACCGCGTGTCGCATGGTCGTCGCATGCACGTCAGCGGTCGAGCACGAGCGGCTCCGTGGCCCCTTCGGCGGGTCGTGCGACGCATAGCAGCGCGCAGCCGGGTTCGATCGCCGCATCGTGCGACTGCACGTAATCGACCGCACCGGACAGCACGCGCGTCGCGCACGTGCCGCACGACCCCGACCGGCATTCGGACGGCACCGCCACGCCCTGGCCTTCGGCGAATTCGAGCAGCGTACCGTCGGCGGCCGTCCATGCGGCGTCGCGCGCCGAGCGGCGGAACACGACGGACCTGCTGACCACCAACGGCGCCCCAGCCGCGCGGGTCGCGCTGCGCACGACGCTCGACGGCCCGAACGCCTCGAACCGGATACGCTCGTCCGGCACGTTCAGCGCACGCAATCCGTCGTACAAATCGCGCATGAACGCGGACGGCCCGCACAGGTAGAAGTCGTAGTCGTCGAACGGCAGGATGCGCTTCAGTTGCGCGATGTCGATGCGGCCCGGCCGCGCCGCGCCGTCGCGCTGCGGCCGGCTGTCGAACCAGTGCAGCGATACGCGCGGGTCCGCGTCCGCGATGCGCGTCAGGTCCGCTGCAAACGGCCGGTCAACCGTGTCGCGCGCGCCGTGCACGAACACCACGCGGCGCGACGGTGCGTCGTCGGCCAGCGCGCGGCGCAGCATCGCGATCATCGGCGTGATGCCGATGCCGGCCGACACCAGCACGGCCGGACGCGGGCTCGCGACGTCGAACGTGAAGCGGCCGCGCGGCATCTGCGCGTCGAGCGTCATGCCGGCACGCGCGTGGTCGTGCAGCCAGGCCGATACACGTCCTTCGCGCTTCACGGTGATCCGGTAATGCGGCGCGCCGGGGGCGTCCGACAGCGTGTAGCTGCGGATCGTCGGCGCATCGCTGTCCGGCAACGCAACGCGCAGCGTCAGGTGCTGTCCGGCTTCGTAGCTCGGCAACGCGCCGCCGTCCGCCGGTTCGAAATGAAACGAGCGGATCGCGCGCGCTTCGTCGACGATCCTCACGATGCGCAGCGGGTGCCAGCTGGAGGCCGATGCCGATGTGGGCACGGACGCGGAGGTCGACAGCGATGCCGATGTGGCGACCGATGCCGCCTGCCCACCCGCGAGCGCAGCCCCCACCATCCCCGCGAACTGCGGCGCCCGCTCGACCGCCGACCACCGGAACGGCAGCACGCCCCGTGTGCGCCGCACCTCACGCACATGAAACCGCACGACCCGCTGCGCGCCGTCGAACGACGCGACGAGCGGCCCGTCCCACACGATCTCCGCATCCGCGGCGAGATACAGCAGGTCGCCGCTGTCGAAATCGACGAACAGCAGCCCCGCGCGCGGATCGTGCTGCAGGTTGCCGAGCGTGTTGAAGAAGCGGTTGCCGCTGAAATCCGGCGTCGTCAGCGTGTGTGCGTCGTCGACGCGCACGAAGCCCGGCATGCCGCCGCGATGCGACACGTCCGCGCCGCGCGCGGCCCCCGCAGCGGCCGCAGTGTTCGCACTCGCGACGAAGAACGTATCGGCCTGTGCGAGCAGCGCGCGGTCCGCGTCGCTCAATCGGTCCGACACGTCGGGCACGATGGACGCCCCGGCTTCTCGCGTCACGAACGTCGGCTTGCGCCCCTGAATGTACTTCGCGCAGTTGCCGAAGCTCTGCTCGACCGCGATCGTCAGCGCACCGCCGTCGACCGCGCGCACGACGCCGTTCACGCGATTGCGCCGGCGTGTGTCGAACTCGATCCCGAGCCCGCCGAGCGGCACGCCAGGCTGCCACGCACCGGTCAGCGGATCGCCGGGCAACCCATCGCCGTCGATGCGCAGCGTGCGGGCGTCCGGCGTCGTCACGAAGCCGGGCATCCCGACCCGCAGCGTCGCCCACGGCTGGCCGCCCGCATCGACGCCGCCGAGCACGAAGAACGGCAGCTGCGCGAAAAACGTCCGGTGCTGGTCCGGCATGAAGCGCCTGATCCCGCGCCGGCCGGCCGCGCCCGCGGCCTCCGTCACGCCCGCGCGCTGCTGCACGGCGAGTTCGCCCGCATGAAACGGCGCAACGTCGAGTTCCCAGCCCGGTACGGCGGCGGTCGGCGCGGTCATCGCATTCTCCCGGTAAAGGCGTGTCGTGGCCGCGCAGGGTCAGGCGGCGAGCAGGCCGGCACGGGTCGACGGCATCGCGACGAAACCCGGCAGCGCCTCGACGCGCGCGAGCCACGCGCGCACGTGCGGATACGGTTCGAGCGACACGCCGCCTTCCGGCGCGTGCGCGATGTACGTGTAGGCGGCGATGTCGGCGATCGTCGGCTGCGCACCGGCGGCGAACGGCTTGCCGGCGAGTTCCTGATCGATCACGGCAAGCACCTTCACGGCCGTGCGCTTGGCCGCGTCGTGATCGAGCGGCGCGCGGAACACGGTGACGAGCCGCGCGGCCGCCGGCCCCGTTGCGATCGGCCCGGCCGCGTACGACAGCCAGCGCTGCACGGTCGCCGCGCCGGCGGCATCGTCGGGCAGCCAGTGCGCGTCGCCGTAGCGCTTCGCGAGATAGACGAGGATCGCGTTCGAATCGGCGAGCACGGTTCCGTCGTCGTCGATCACCGGCACCTGGCCGAGCGGATTGAGCGCGAGAAACGCGGGTTCGCGCTGCGCGCCCGCCGCGAGATCGACGTCGACGGTCTCGAACGGCAGCCGGAGCAGCGACAGGAACAGCCGGACGCGATGCGCGTGCCCGGACAGCGGGAACGAATAGACACGAACCGGACGGGCGAGCTTGCTGGCGGCTGGCATGGAAAGGCTCCTGGATCTCGCGCCGCCGGGAATCGGCGACGAACGGCCCCAGCGTAGCGCTCGCCGTTCACGCCCAGAAGACGGATAATCGCTGAAACATTATCCGCTCCCATAGGACAATCGACGATGGCCGATCTGCGCTACGTGAACCTGAACCGGCTGGCGATCTTCGTCGCGGTGGTCGATGCCGGCTCGCTGACGGCCGCGGCCGAGCGGCTCGGCCTCGCGAAGACGGTCGTCAGCACGCACATGCAGCGCCTCGAGTCCGAGGTCGGCGCGAACCTGCTGGTGCGCACCACGCGGCGGCTGAGCGTGACCGATGCGGGGCGCGCGTTCTACGACGCGTGCCGCGACATCGTGCGCGCGACCGAAAGCGCGCTCGACGCGGTGTCGTCCGACACGGGGCCGCTGCGCGGCACGCTGCGCGTGAGCGTGCCGATCGACTACGGCGCGCTGGTCGTCGCGCCGGCCGTCGTCGCGCTGCGCGACGCGCATCCGGGGCTCGACGTCGAACTGATCGCGAACGACCGCGTCGTCGATCTCGTCGCCGACAATCTCGACGTCGCGATCCGCATCGGCCGCCTCGCGGATTCGAACTATCGCGCGGTGCAGCTCGGCGAGTACGAGAAATGGCTGGTCGCGAGCCCCGCGTTCGTCGCGCGGCACGGCCTGCCGCGCGATCCGGACGCGCTCGCCGCGCTGCCGTTCGTGATGCTGTCGACGCTGTCGCGCCCGCATACGGTCGAACTCGATCACGCGCGCGGCGGCCACGCGTCGGTGCGCTGCGTCGCGCCGGTTGTGTCGAACACCGCGACGGCCTGCCGCGCGATCGCGCTTGCCGGTGGCGGCTTCGGGCTCCTGACGGATTTTTCGATCGCGGAGGACGTCGCGGCCGGCCGGCTCGTCCGGCTGCTGCCCGCGTGGCGCTCGGCGCGAGCCGGGATTCACGCGGTGTATCCGTCGACGCGGTTGCCATCGCCGAAGGTGCGCGCGTTCATCGATGCGATGAAGGCGAGGATCGGGGAAACACGCGCCGCGCCGCCCGCGCGTGCGACGCGGTCGAGGCGCGCCGAAGATTGAAGGATCGACCGCCCGTCACATCATCTTCACGATCGGGCCTGGTCCTTGCGTGACGTTCTTGCAGGGCCCAGCCGGTGCCCGGCCGGGACCGCCTACCCCGCTTCCCGCAACGTCCCCAGCAGCACCTTCCTGCAGCTCGCGACCATCTGCGCCTCCGGGTCGCGATACCCGGTGAGCAGCCACGCCGCGCCGACGTTCGTCATCGCGCCAACCAACGCGAGCCCGACGAGCCGCTGCTCGGTGCGCTCGGCGGGTGTCACGGCCTCGCGCGCCGCGCCGATCGCCATGATCAGCTTGCCGAAGTCGATCAGCATCCGCTGGTACGTCATGTCGGTATCCGCGCTCACGCCCATCACCTCGAGCAGCAGCACGCGCGCCGCGCACGGGTCGCGCAGGAAGCCGAAGAACGCGGCGAGCCCCGCGTCGACGCTTTCGCTCAGATCGCCGCCGCGCTCGGCCACCGCGCGCGCGACCGCTTCGTGCAGGTGCTGCGCGTGATGCAGGTAGGTGCAGCGCAGCAGATCCTCGGTACTGTCGAACGCCGCATAGAAATAGCGGTCGTTGAGCTTCGCCTCCTGGCAGATCGACCGCACGGTCGCCTTGCGGAAACCGACCGTGCCGAACACGCGCGTCGCCGCGCGGATCAGCGCGTCGCGCCGCTCGGCGGCCCGTACCTCGGGTGCGACTCCGCCGTACGCCCGACCCCGCTTTTCCGTTTCGAGTGCTTTCTCCATTTCGCTATTTGACATCAGGACACCCGAAAACTAAAGTGGTGACGACCAACACCACAATAAGCGCGCCGCCGGCGCAGTGCAAGCGGAACGGGAGGAACGACAATTGAAGGGTTTTTCCGGCAAGGTCGCCGCGATCACGGGCGCCGGTTCGGGCATGGGCCGCAGCCTTGCGGTCGAGCTCGCGCGGCGCGGTTGCGGGGTCGCGCTCGCCGACGTCAACGATGTCGGCCTCGCCGGCACGGCGGCCGCGTGCACGAAGCACGGCGTACGCACGAGCGTGCGGCGGCTCGACGTCGCCGACCGCGACGCGGTGTTCGCATGGGCCGATTTCGTACGGGCCGAACACGGCAAGGTCAACCTGATCTTCAACAACGCGGGCGTGTCGCTGGCCGCGAGTGCCGAGACCGCGTGCATCGCCGATCTCGAATGGATCGTCGGCATCAACTTCTGGGGCGTCGTGCACGGCACGCAGGCGTTCCTGCCGCATCTGCGCGCGTCGGGCGACGGGCACGTGATCAACACGTCAAGCCTGTTCGGGCTCATCGCGATGCCGACGCAGAGCGCGTACAACGCAACCAAGTTCGCGGTGCGCGGCTTCACCGAGGCGCTGCCGATGGAGCTCGAACTCGACGGCGCGCCGGTCAGCGCGACCTGCGTGCATCCGGGCGGCGTCGCGACCAACATCGTCGACGCCAGCCGCGTCGACACCAGCATTCATGCGCTCACGGGCCAGGACGAAGCAACCCACCGCCGCCAGGCGAACCGCCTGATCAACGCGACGACGGCCGACGACGCCGCGCGGCAGATTCTCGCAGGCGTCGAGCGCAATGCGCGCCGCGTGCTGGTCGGCGCCGATGCGCGCCGCGTCGACAAGCTCGCGCGCCTGCTCGGCGCCGGCTATCAGCGGCTGATGCTGCGCCACGTGCGCCGCGCCCGCGCACGCAATCTTCGCCCGAAGGAAGCCCCCGTGGGAGAACGCGCGCACCCTGCGGCCCCGCTCCCGACCACACCGACCAAGGACCGCGCATGACCTCGACGACGACCGACCGGCGCGACGCGCCGTCCGCCTGCGGCGACAGCCGCGACCTCGACGTGCTGATCGTCGGCGCCGGCCTGTCCGGCATCGGCGCCGCCTATCACCTGAAAAAGCGCTGCCCGTATGCGAGCGTCGCGATCGTCGAGGCGCGCGACGCGATCGGCGGCACCTGGGACCTGTTCCGCTATCCGGGCATCCGTTCGGATTCCGACATGTTCACGCTCGGCTACAGCTTCCGCCCGTGGCACAGCGACAAGGCGATCTCGGATGGCCAGACGATCCTCGACTACATCCGCGACACCGCGCGCGCGTACGGCATCGACAAGACGATCCGCTACGGCCAGAAGGTGGTCGCGGCCGACTGGGATTCGAACCGCGCGTGCTGGACGGTGCGCATCGAGCGCACGCGGGACGGCACGGTCGACACGCTCGTCTACACGTGCCGCTTCCTCTATATGTGCAGCGGCTATTACGACTACGACGGCGGCTACCTGCCCGACTGGGCCGGCATGGAATCGTTCGGGGGCCAAATCGTTCACCCGCAGCAATGGCCGAAGGACCTGTCGTACGCGAACCGGCGCGTCGTCGTGATCGGCAGCGGCGCGACGGCCGTCACGCTGGTGCCGTCGATGGCGGCCGATGCGAAACACGTGACGATGCTGCAGCGCTCGCCGACCTACATCGTGTCGCTGCCCGCGCGCGACAGGATCGCGAACGCGTTGCGCCGCGTGCTGCCGTCGCGGCTCGCGCACCGGCTCGTGCGCGTGAAGAACGTGCTGCTGACGATGTACCTGTACAACGTGTCGCGCCGCAAGCCTGAGCGGACGAAGCAGTTCATCATCCGCGCCGCCGGCAAGCAGCTCGGCCCCGACTTCGACGTCGCGAAGCATCTGACGCCGCGCTACATGCCGTGGGACCAGCGCGTGTGCCTCGTGCCGAACGGCGACCTGTTCAAGTCGATCCGCGCGGGGCGCGCGTCGATCGTCACCGACGAGATCGAGCGCTTCACGCCGACCGGCCTGAAGCTGAAGAGCGGCGAGCAGCTCGACGCGGACGTGATCGTCACCGCGACCGGGCTGAAGGTGAAAATGCTCGGCGGCGCGCGCGTCACGGTCGACGGCCGCGCGGTCGATTTGCCGCAGACGGTGTCCTATAAAGGAATGATGTACAGCGACGTGCCGAACCTCGCGTCGTCGTTCGGTTACACGAACGCGTCGTGGACGCTGAAGGCCGAGCTGATCGCGCGCTACGTGTGCCGGCTGCTCAACCACATGCGCGCGAACGGCTACGACACCTGCGTGCCGCGGCTCGGGGCCGGCGATCTCGGCGACGTGCCGGCGGTGAACCTGAGCTCGGGCTATATCCAGCGCGCGGCCGGCATCCTGCCGAGGCAGGGGCACCGCAAGCCGTGGAAATTCCACCAGAACTACGTGCTCGATCTCGCGTCGCTGAAGTTCAGCGGGCTCGCCGATTCGGCCATGCAGTTCGAACGCCGCGCGAAAGCCGGCCCGGCCGACGCGCCGGTCGCCGAACCCGTACTCGAAACCCGTTGAGGCCGACATGAGCCATACGCTTCACCTGATCCAGAACGTGCTGCTCGGCGCCGTCGCGGTGCTCGCCGCGCTCGCGCTGTTTTCCGGCTACGTCGCGCGCCGCGTGACGCGCGCGTTTCCGCCCGAAGGCCGCTTCGTCGACATCGGCGGCGACCACATCCATTACGTCGAGTACGGCAGCGGCCCGCCGCTCGTGTTCGTGCACGGGCTCGCCGGGCAGTGGCGCAACTTCGCGTACCTGCCGCTCACGCGGCTCGCGCAGCACCATCGCGTGATCCTCGTCGACCGGCCCGGCGCCGGCCGCTCGCTGCGCGGCGCCAGCTCGCAGGCGAACGTGTTCGCGCAGGCCCGCACGATCGCCGCGTTCATCGACGCGCTGAAGCTCGACCGGCCCGTGCTCGTCGGCCACTCGCTCGGCGGCGCGATCGCGCTCGCGGTCGGCCTCAATCATCCGGAACGCGTGAGCCGGCTCGCGCTGATCGCGCCGCTGTCGCACGAGCAGACCGAACCGCCGGCGCCGTTCAAGCCGCTGATGCTGCCGTCGCCGCAGGTGCGCCGCTTCGTGTCGTGGACCTTCGCGATCCCGCTGACGATCCTGACCGGCCGCGGGGCCGTGAAGCAGGTGTTCGCGCCGGAAGCCGTGCCGCGCGACTTCCCGATGAAGGGCGGCGGCCTGCTCGGGCTGCGCCCGCATGTGTTCTACGCGACGGCGACGGACCTGCTGTCGGCGCCCGTCGACCTGCCCGCGATGGAGCGCCGCTACGCGGACCTCTCACTTCCGGTCGACGTGCTGTACGGCCGCGCCGATCCGATCCTGAACTGGCGCACGCACGGCGAGGCGCTGGCGCGGAAATCGGCGCGCGTGCGGCTGACGGTCGTCGAAGGCGGGCACATGCTGCCGGTCACGATGCCGGACGCGACGGCGGACTGGCTGCTCGATGTCGCCGCCGCGCCGGTCGATGCGCCGGCGCAAGGCACGCATATCGAGCATTGATCGACAGCGGGTCGACCGGGCGGTCGCGCGGATCATGGCGACGTCCCGGGGCCACGGCGCGACCGCCGGTCACGGCGCGCCGGTCAGCCTTCGTCGTCGGGCAACGACAGGCCGAGTTCCGCAATCACCTCGCGCGCGCTGCGGAACGCTTCCACTGCGGCCGGCGCGCCCGCGTATAGCGCGCTGTGCAGCAGCACCTCGCGGATCTCGACGAGGCTCGCGCCGTTGTTGAGCGCGCCGCGCACGTGGCCCTTCAGCTCGGTGCTGCGGCCAAGCGCCGCCAGCATCGCGCAGGTGCAGAGGCTGCGCGTCTTCAGGTCGATTCCGCCGCGCTGCCACGTGCTGCCCCACGCGTGCTCGTTCAGCCAGTTCTGCAGCGGCCGCGAAAAACCGTCGAGGTCGCGCATCGCGCGCTCGACGAACGCCTCGCCCATGACTTCGGTGCGTCGCGCCTTGCCCTGTTCCCTGTCCTGTTCGCTCATGTCGTGTCCTGTCTGACGTCGTGGCCGCTTCGGCGTCGCCCGCGGCCGGGTGGGTTCGCGTCATGTTCGCGGCCCGCGGGCGTTTCGTCAAAGACACTGCCCTCGGGTCGCGGCCGGCTGCGTCACACGCGGAACGTCAGGTCGAACGCTACGTAACATCCGGCCCGGCGTTACGGCTCCTTACGGGAACATCACGGCGCGCGCACCGGCGCACCTGGCGCGCCCGTCTCGCGAAACTGCCATTCCTCCGTTTAATTCGCGCCAATATTCCCGATTGCCGCAACAAAGCAACGGCGCGTTGCTCGAAAGGCGTCATGGCGCGGAATTTGCAGTAAAGGCCCGGACACAACTTCCAATGTCAAGGGCACCATGCACCATTACTTAAAGAAGACGACGGTATCGCTGGCCGTCTTGTCGCTCGTCACACTGTACGGCTGCGGCTCGGTCGACGGTCCGGTCACGCCGTCGATCAAGCCGAGCACGTCGGGAACGTCCGGCGCTTCGGGGCTTTCCGGGACGTCGGGCGGCGGCTCGTCGGGTACGTCCGGCGGCGGTAGTTCGGGGACTTCAGGTACGTCTGGTACTTCCGGTACTTCGGGCACCTCCGGTACTTCGGGCACCTCCGGTACTTCGGGTACTTCCGGTACGTCGGGCACCTCCGGTACGTCGGGCACTTCCGGTACTTCCGGTACTTCCGGTACTTCCGGTACTTCCGGCACTTCGGGTACTTCGGGTACTTCGGGTACTTCGGGTACTTCGGGTACTTCGGGTACTTCCGGTACTTCCGGTACTTCCGGTACTTCCGGTACTTCGGGTACGTCGGGCACCTCCGGTACTTCGGGTACGTCGGGCACCTCCGGTACTTCGGGTACTTCCGGAACGTCGGGTACTTCCGGAACGTCGGGTACTTCCGGTACCTCGGGTACTTCCGGCACTTCCGGCACTTCCGGCACCTCCGGCACCTCCGGCACCTCCGGCACTTCCGGCACTTCCGGCACTTCCGGCACTTCCGGCACTTCCGGCACCTCCGGCACCTCCGGGACCTCCGGGACCTCCGGCACCAGCGCCACCCCGCTCGGCAACGTCTTCCAGCAAACCGGAACGCTCGTCACCGCACTCGGCACGACGGTTGCGAACGGCGGTTCGCAGGTCGGCGGCGTACAAGTCCCCGGCACGAACCCGACGACGGCCACCAGCATCGGCAACGCGGTCACCAGCCTAGGCAGCGGCGTGCAGTCGCTCGGCAGCGGCGTCGCGGCCGGCCTCGGCTCGATCGGCGTGTCGCCGAACCCGCTCGGCCCGACGCTCACGTCGACCACCGGCCTGCTGACCGGCGCCGGCGGCGCGGTCAACAACCTCGGCAACGCAGTGACGAGCCTCGGCACCGGTCCGCTGTCGCCGCTCGCGCCGGCGACGACCCTGGTCGGCAGTCTCGTCAACACGGTCGGCACGGCGGTCAACTCGACCGCATCGGCGCTGAACACGGCGCTGAACAGCGCGCCGGTCCAGCAACTCGAGACGCAGCTCGGCAGCGTGATCAACCCGATCACGAACACGCTGACCGGCGGCGTCACGACGCCTGGCGCGACGCAGACGCTCGGCAACGCGACCCTGCTCGGCGCCCCGCTCAGCGGCCTGCTGAGCACGCTCGGCAGCGGCCTCGGCCTCGCCGGTTCGCAGGTCGGCAGCACGACCGGCAACCCGGTCGGCACGAGCGCCGGCAGCAGCGTGTCCCAGCTCGGCAACACGGTGACGTCGACCGGCGGCCTGCTGTCCAGCGGCAGTTCGAGCAGCGGCACCAACCCGCTCGCCCCGATTACCGGTCTGCTCGGTACGCTGACGGGCGGGCTCGGCGGCAGCAGTTCGAGCGGTTCGGCTGGCACCAGCGGGACGAGCGGCATCAGCAGCGGCCCGCTCGCACCGATCACCGGCCTGCTCGGCACGGTGACGGGTGCGCTCGGCGGCCTCGGTTCGAGCGGTACGGGCAGCACCAGCGGCACGAGCGGTACCGGCGGCTCGGGCGTCGGCGGCCTGCTTGCACCGGTCACCGGCCTCGTCAACTCGCTGACGCCGCTTGGCACAAGCCTCACCGGCACGGTCACGACGCCGGGCGGCAGCCTGACCGGCAACCTCGGCGGAGCGCTGACGAGCGGCCCGGTCGGCACGCTCACCGGCTCGCTGACGTCGCCGGCCGGCGTGCTCGGCGCGGCCGGCACGGCCAGCCCGAGCGGCGCGGCCGGCACGGTGACGACGCCGTCCGGCGGCGGCACCGTCATGACCGGCCTGACCGGCAGCTCGAACGGCGGCACCACGGCTGGCGCGACCAACCTGCTGGCGCCGGTGACGAACCTGCTCGGCGGCCTGCTCGGCGCCACCCCGAAACAGTAACGCTTCACGTATCAGAACAACGGGCCGATGGCCGGGCACATACCAATCCCAAGCCCGGCCGACGGCCGGCGCCACCCGCCAAGCGGGGGCGCCGGCCCTCATCCCGACGAGGATCCAATCATGAATTCCACGCTCGACGGCGTCGCCGCGGTCCAGGACCGCCCGCCCCGTTCCGCCACGCCATTCCGCGCCGGCCTGCTCAGCATCGCGGCCGGGCTTTTCGCGCTGTGGATCACCCGCGACCAGCCGACCCTCGACGCGGCCACGCGCGCGATCATCGCCAGCCTCGCGATCATCGGCACGATCGCGCTGCACGAAATCTTCGTCTCGCGCGTCTACCTGCGCCCGAGCGCGGGACTGTCGCGCCAGGCCGTGCGCCCGCTCGGGCTCGCTCGCGTCGCGACGCGGCTCGGCGCGCAGACGTCGATCTACGCCGGCATCGGCATGATCTACTGGCTGCTGCCCGAATATCACGGCGCGTTCTACCTGCCGTTCTGGTCGTTGCTGCGTTCGCTCGCGCCGTACGTGATCGTCGCCGCGCCGTTCTACTTCGCGTGGATGGATCGGCACCAGCGCGAGACCGACGACGCGTACCTGCTGTGGGGCCGCTACCTGTTCCGCCGCGAGCAGCCCGCGAGCTGGCAGCCCGTGCGCGAGATGCTCGCCGGCTGGGGCGTGAAGGCGTTCTTCCTGCCGCTGATGACCGTCTACCTGTCGAAGGACGCCGATCACCTGAGCGCGTCGCTCGCGAACGCGCTGCACGCGCCGATGACGCTCGCGACCTTCGTGTTCCTGTACGACCTGTCGTTCACGATGGACCTGATGTTCGGCACCGTCGGCTACCTGTGCACGTTCCGCATCCTCGACAGCCACGTGCGTACCGTCGAGCCGACCACGCTCGGCTGGGTCGCCGCGCTGATGTGCTACCAGCCGTTCTGGTCGCTGATCTCGAACAACTACATCCGCTACGAAGGCTCGCTGTTCTGGGACAACTGGCTGCTGTCCGCGCCGGCGCTGCGCGTGATCTGGGGTGCGGTGATCATCCTGCTGCTGATGACCTACGCGCTGTCGACGATCTCGTTCGGGCTGCGTTTCTCGAACCTCACGAACCGCGGGATCATCACGTCGGGCCCGTACCGCTTCACGAAGCATCCGGCGTACATCACGAAGAACCTGTCGTACTGGATGGTGTCGGTGCCGTTCGTCGAGCCGCTCGGCTGGCAGGTCGGGCTCATGCACTGCGCGGGGCTCGTCGCGGTCAACCTGATCTACTACACGCGGGCGAAGACGGAGGAGCGGCATTTGATGCGCGATCCTGACTATCGCGCGTATGCGGCGTGGATCGCGCAGCACGGGCTGTTCGCGCGGATCAAGCAGGCGTTCGGGGGGCGGCAGGCGGCGTGAGCCGGCGACGGGCAACCGGGATGGCGAACGTCGTTGTCGCATGGTGTCAGGACGCGAGATTTCCGCAGGAAGGACGCGAATTGCATCGCCGGCGCGGCACCGCCAGTGCGCGTCACGTCGCCCACGCACCGATGCGATAATCCGTCGGATCCGCGCGACGCCGTCGCGCAAGCCCCCACCGACACGCTCCCCGATGGCGACCGAACCCCGAACCGATTCCGAGCGCCGCATCGACATCGTCGCGCTGTGCGGCAGCCTGCGTGCGCAGTCGTACAACGCGGCACTGCTGGATGCGGCGGCACGCGTCGCGCCGCGCGGGATGCGCATCACGCGCTTCGATCGTCTCGGCGAGTTTCCGCTGTTCAATCCCGATACCGAATCTCCGTCGCCGGACGCGGTACGCGACCTGATCGAGCGGCTGAACGCGGCGGACGGCGTGCTGATCGCGAGCCCGGAATACGCGCACGGCGTGACGGGCGTGATGAAGAACGCGCTGGACTGGGTCGTGGGATGCGAAGCCGTCGTGTACAAGCCGGTCGCGGTATTGAACGCGTCGCCGCGCGCGACGCATGCGGACGCGGCGCTGCGGGAAACGCTGTCGGTGATGTCGGCGTGCATCGTCGAACGCGCGTCGATCGCGCTGCCGATCCTCGGCAGCCAGCTCGACGCGGCGGGCATCGCCGCGCATCCGCCGTTCGCGTCGGCGCTGACCGACGCGCTGCACGCGCTGCGCGCGGCGATCGACGCGCAGGCGCCTGGTCGCTAGACGCCGACCGGCGCGGCTGAAAACATGCGTTATCGCGCCTTGGTGCGCGTGGTCTTCCGCGCCGGTTTCACCGGCTTCGCCGCCTTCGCGCGCGGCGCTTCCTTCTCCGGCAGCGCGCCGCCGCCGGCGAGATCCTCGAGCCACGCCAGCGCATCGATGTACGACAGGAATTGCTGCAGGTATTCCGGCGACAGTTCGCGCATCGTCGCGAGCGAGCGATGCACGAGGCTGTTCGAATTGAGCGGCCCCGCGTTGCGCGGCACCTGGTCGAGCGACTGGCGATACTGCTGTTCGGTGCGGACCTTCGACCACATCGTGCGGAAGTAGTCGATCAGCGCGGGATCGATCCCGCGCCGGTCGGCCTGCGCATCGCGCGCGAGCTGCTCGACGAGCCCGCCGAGCAGGCTGCGCGCAGGCACCTGTGCGGTGGCTTGTACCGTCCCGCTTGCGGTTGCCGCGTCACCGGCGCGCGCGACGATCTCCGCAAATCCTTCCAGCAGCGTCGCGAGCCGCGCATCGAGCAACGCGCGCGCGTCGCCGTCGAGCGCGGCCGCGCGCTTCTCGAGCGCGTCGAGCCGATGGAAGCGCACCGGATCGAGCCGGTCGGCACCCTGCACGCGCCACGCGTCGAGCGTCGCGCGCACGTGCGTCGCGTCGTCCGTCACTTCGCCTTCCCCCCGCTCGATGCGGTCTTGCGCGGCACCGGTGCGATCTCCACCCGGCGGTTCTTCGCGCGGCCTTCATCGTCCGCATTCGAGCTGACCGGCTGCTCGGAGCCGAACGCGGCCGCGAACACCGACGGCGCCGGCACGCCGGCGTCGATCAGCGCACGCGTGACCGTCAGCGCGCGCTTGGCCGACAGTTCCCAGTTGTCCGCGAACTGGCGGTTGCCGGCACGCACCTGCTGGTCGTCGGCGAAACCGCTGATCATCAGGATCTCGTCACGCGTCTTCAGGTACGCGGCCAGCGGCCCGGCGAGCGTCTTCAGCAGATCGCGGCCAGCGGGCTGCAGCTGATCGGAGTTCAGCGCGAACAGCACGTTGCCGCTGATGCCGATACGGCCGTTCACGAGCGTCACGCGGCCGGCCGCGAGCGGCCCGGCGAGCGCCTCCTCGAGCGACTTGCGCTGTTGCGCTTCCTGCTGGCGCGCGCGCACCGCTTCCTCGAGCTTCGACGTGAGCTGCAACTGCATGCCGATCACGCCGACGAGGATCAGCACGAACGCGCCGAGCAACACCGACATCAGGTCGGCGAACGCGGGCCACACCGGCGCGGAAGGTGCGCCGTCGTCGATTTCGTCGTGCATGCGTTACGCTCCGACCGATGCCCGCCGACCGGCGATGTGCTGCAGGTCCTCGATGATCTGCTTCTGCGACATCATGCTCAGGTCGATCACCTCGCGCGCCTGCGCGACGTAGTACTCGAGCTGCTCGTCGCTGCGCGCGAGTGATTTCTCGAGCGCGGCCTCGATGCGCTGCAGGTGGTTCAGCAGCTTGTCGTTCGACTCGCCGAACACCTGCACGGCCGCACCGAATGCATCGCCGAGGCTCGCGACCTCGACGGCGCCCGCCGTGACCTGCGCGGCCACCGAATCGAGCTTGCGCGTTTCGGCATCGACGGTGTCGTTGAAGCGCGCCCCGACGCGGTCGAGCAGGTCGGCCGACGTGCTGACGAGCGCGTCGATCGCGGTGCGCTGTTCGGTCGACGCGTGGTTGACCGCGCCGAGCAGCGTCTCGAGCGTCGCGAGCAGGCGGCTGCGCTCCTCGAGCATCGCGGTGTCGCGCACCATGCTGTCGGACAGGCGCTGGCGCAGCTCGGCGACGACGTCGGCCGCGGCCTTCGGCGCTTCCGACGCGGCCTGCACGAGGCGCGAGATCTCGTTGATCGTGTCGCTCGCGTGCACCTGCGCCTGCGCGGTGATGTCGTTCGCGGTGCGGGTCAGCGTGTCGCAGATATCCTGCTGGCGCGTCGCGGCCTGTGCGCTCGTCCGCGCCCATTCGTCGCGCAGCGCGGCGGCCATGGCGGCCAGCGAGTCGTTCCATGCGGACAGGCGTTCTTCGTCGCGTGCGGCCAGTTGCGTCTGCAGGCCCGCATGGGATTCGCGGATCGTCGACAGCAGATCGTTCGAGCGTTGTTCGAACGTCGACGCTTGTGCGGTCAGGTCGCGCGTGGTTTGTGCGAGTGCGTCGCAGATTTCCTGCTGACGTCCGGCGCTGTGAACGCCCGCGCGTTGCCACTCGTCGCCGAGCTTCGTCGCCATCGCGGCGAGCGAGTCGTTCCACGCGGACAGGCGTTCTTCGTCGCGCGCGGCCAGTTGCGTCTGCAGGCCCGTATGCGATTCGCGAATCGTCGACAGCAGGTCGGTCGAGCGTAGTTCGAACGTTGCCGCTTGCGTGGTGAGATCGCGCGTCGTTTGCGCAAGTGCGTCGCAGATTTCCTGCTGACGGCCGGCGCTATGTACGCCCGCGCGTTGCCACTCGTCGCCGAGCTTCGTTGCCATCGCGGCGAGCGAGTCGTTCCACGTCGACAGACGCGCTTCATCGCGTGCGGCCAGTTGCGTTTGCAGGCCCGTATGCGAATCGCGAATCGTCGACAGCAGCTCGTTCGAGCGTTGTTCGAACGTTGCCGCTTGCGTGGTGAGATCGCGCGTGGTTTGTGCCAGCGCGTCGCAGATTTCCTGCTGACGGCCCGCGCTATGCACGCCCGCGCGCTGCCACTCGTCGCCGAGCTTCGTCGCCATCGCCGCCAGCGAGTCGTTCCATGCCGACAGACGTTCCTCGTCACGTGCCGCGAGTTGCGTCTGCAGGCCCGTATGCGAATCGCGAATCGTCGACAGCAGCTCGTTCGAGCGTTGCTCGAACGTTGCCGCTTGTGCGGTAAGATCGTGCGTCGTCTGCGCCAGCGCGTCGCAGATTTCCTGCTGACGGCTCGCGCTGTGCGCGCCCGCGCGCTGCCATTCGTCGCCGAGCTTCGCGGCCATCGCGGTCACCGAAGCATGCCACGCCGACAGGCGTTCCTCGTCGCGCGCGGCCAATTGCGTCTGCAGGCCCGCATGCGACTCGCGCATCGCGGCGAGCGCCGCGCCCGAATGCCGCTCGAACGTCGCGGCGGCTTCGCCCAGCGCCTGCGCATGCTGGCCGGCCAGCGTCTCGCCGACCTGCTCCTGGCGCGCGAGCGCATCGCGCCACGCGTCGGACAGCCGGCCTTCGGTCGATTCGAGGCGCGTCGCGACGCCGTCGAGCAGGTCCGTCGAACGCTGCGCGAAGGTGTCGGTGAACTGGCCGAGCGTCGTCTGCAGTTGCTGCGCGACGGCGTCGCCCGCGCGGCGCTGCTCGTCGAGCGCACGGTTCCAGACGGCCGTCACGTTCCCGGTGGTCTTCTCGAAACCGTCGGTCAGCCCGTCGAGCTGACGCTGAACGGCGCCCGTCACGGTGTCGCGCAGCGCGGCCATCTCCTGCGCGAGCCCCGTCATCGTCGCCGCGACGACCGGCTGCAGCGCGGCACCGGCCACGCGTGCGCTCTCGGCGGCGCTTTCCTTCAGCGCATCGCCGACGTTCGACGCCAGGCCCGCATACGCGCGCTCGGTCCGATCGAAGAACGCCTGCTGGCTTTCGGTCTGGCGATCGTGCAGCGCGACGCTGCGCGCCTCGAGCGTCGTCATCATCGTCTGCAGCCGGTCGACCAGCGCCGGCATCACGTCGGCCTGGCGCTGCAGCAGCCGGAACGATTCGTCGCGCTGGTGCGCGGACGAATGCACGCGCAGCGTCGTCGCGATCTTCGCGTCGAGTCGCTGGCCCGCGTCGAGCCGCTCGCGGCGCACGAGCGCGGACAGGAGGCCGAGCATCGCGGAAGTCGCGACACCCGCGATCGACGTGCCGAACGCGAAGCCGAGGCCCTTCACCGGTGCGATCAGCGACGCGCGGATCGCGTCGAGATCGGTCGCGCTTTCGAGCGCGGCGCCGGTCCCCTTCAGCGTCACGACCATCCCGAGCAGCGTGCCGAGCATGCCCAGCAGCACGAGCAGGCCGACGAGATACGGCGTCAGCGACGGGCCCGGCAGCGCGACGCGCGCGCCTTCGACACGCGCCCGCACGGCGCCGCGCAGGCCCGGGTGCAGCGTATCGAGCCACGCGTCGAGTTTCGCCGGCGGTTCGGTCAGGCCGGCCACCGCGCGCGACAGCGTGGCGGTCGCCTGACGGTAGCGCAGCAGTTCCCACGCACCGGCGACGTAGCACGCGCCGATCAGCAGCGTGACGGCCGTCGCGAGCGGGTTCGACGCGATATAGCCGACGCCGATCCAGCACACTGCGAGCAGGCCGGCGATGAAGACAACGAGATCAAGACGAATTCTGGACATAGCGTAGGGATTAGCAGGTACGAAGGGCCGCGAGCAGCCCGTCTACCGTTTGAAACCGGACTTCGAGTTCGGCGAGCAGGATGCTTTGCATCTCGTTGCGGAACGTGTCGAGCCACGTGCCGGGCACGATCGCCGCGGCGGACGGTGCGTCGCCCTCGGCGTCAAGAGCGGCCGCCGCCTGCCCGTCGGCCAGCGCCTGCCGTTCCGCGTCGCGCAGCCGCTCGAAGCGCGTGCCGAGCAGCGCGGGCACCGCGGACAGCAGGCCGCGCTCGCGCGCGCCGAGCACGCGCTCCATGATCGCGTCGAGCGTCGCGAGCCGCGCCATCCCGGACGCGCGCGCGGCGAGCGCGACCCGCAGGCGGCCGCGCAACTGGCCGATCGCCGTTTCCATTTCCTGCTGCAGCGACAGACAGCTCTGGCGGAAATCCGCGAAGTCGGCCGTGTCGGCGGGCGGCGGCGGCATCTCGCCGGGGCGCCGCCGCGTAGGCGGACGGTGGGCGACCGTGATCGCCTGCGCGAGGTCGTGGCGCACGCGCGCACAGTCGCGCTCGGCGTCGTAACCGCGCACGCCGGCCGCGACGCCGGGCGGGCTCGCATTCAGCGCGGACGACAGCGTGATCGCGTCGGTCCAGCCGAGCCACTGGCTCAGGCGGTCCGACAGCGTCTGCCGGGATTCCGCGACGTCGGCATCGGTCAGGCGCGCGAGCAGCCGGACGAGCGTCGGGCCGCTCAGTGCCGGGCGCGGGGGTGCTTGCACCATGCTGCAAACCGTCAAAAAGGCAGCAGTTTACACGTCGTCGGGAGGTCGACCGCCAGAATCGGGGAACCGGCCGGGTCCGGCACGTCGTGCAACGGACGCGAACGCCCGCCGCACAAGGCTCGCGGGCCGATTGCCGGGATTTCCCGGTGCGCCGGCGCGGCCCCGGTGACGCGCTCGGTCGCCTTTCGCGGCAGCGCCGGCGAGACGGTCGGCCGCCGACCGAAGCCGCCCCGGCGGGCGCCGGTTCTCGCCACGCCATGCCGCCCATGTTCGCCCGGGTACGATTTCGTCGCGGACGTGCGGTACCATCGCGACACCCGCCATGCGATCGCGCCCGATGCGGGCCCGCGCCGCCCTGCAACCGGCGCGCGGTCCGCCGGACGCGTGACGGATATCCGGCCGATATCCGCGGGCCGCAGTCGGCGCCCCGAGACGGGAGCTGCCGCCCATGACAACGACACACCAATAACAGACGGGCCCGCCCGACCGCACACGATGCTTTCAGACTTCGTCGCGCGCCTGCGCGAGCGCTTCAGCAAACCGCCCACCCGGCAGGACTTCGCCGAACGCCTGATCGCCGCGCTGCGCGCGACCGGCGACACGCGCGAGTGGCTTCACGAAGACGACAAGGGCCGTCTCGTGCAAGCGGATGTCCCGTCGAACATCATCAACCTGCACAACCTGTTCCGCGACTACGCCGACGCGAAGCCGGCCGAGCGCGAAGCGACGCTGCAGCGCCAGGCTAGCGCGATGATGCAGCACGAGATTCCGGCGAACTTCGCGGATGTCCGCGCGCGGCTGCGCCCCGTGATCCGCAGCGCGACCGAGCGCGGCGCGGTCGCGCTGCAGCTCGCCGGACAGCCGGGCGCGTCGGAGGTGGCGTTCCGGCCGCTGTGCGAGAGCCTCGAGATCGGCATCGCGTACGACGGCGAGTTCAGCGTCGCGCGACTGACGACCGCGCGCCTCGCCGAATGGAGCGTCAGCTTCGACGCTGCATGCGACATCGCGATCGACAACCTGCGCGGCGCATCGTCGGCGCCATGGGCCGCGTTGCGCGACGGCGTGTTCCTGTCGCAGTTCGGCGACTACTACGACGCGTCGCGGCTGCTGCTGACCGACCTGCTGCACCGTCAGCCGATCTCCGGCGCGCCGGTGGTGATGGCGCCGAACCGGGCCGTGCTGCTGCTCACCGGCGACCGTAACGCGGCCGGGCTCGCGACGATGGTCGAACTCGCGGAACAGGCGCGCGCGCAGCCGCGCCCGCTGCCGCCGCTGATGCTGCGCTGGGACGGCGCCGCGTGGCGGAATTTCATCCCGGCAGGACTGGAGGCGAAGCTGCACGCGCTGCGCGTGGACGAACTTGCCGGCGACTACCAGGATCAGCGGACGCTGCTGGACGCTCTGCACCGGCGGGACGGCACCGACATCTTCGTGGCGACGTACACCGTGTACCGGCGGCAGAACGGCGAGCTGTTCAGCGTCGGGGTATGGAGCGACGGTGTGCCGACGCTGCTGCCCGAGACGGACATCGTCGTGCTGTACCGGGAAGCGACGCGGCAGTCGGCCCACGTGCCGATGGCCGCGCTGCGGGACACCTGCGGCGACCTGATGACGGCCACCGCGCATCGCCCGGTGCGGTATGAAGTGACGGCGTTTCCGGATGAAGCGCGCTTCGCGGCGCTGATCGAGCGGTTTCCGGCGGTGTGACGCGCGGTTGCACGGGGCGGGGGCCGTGAGTCGGGCCCATGGATCGGCCCCGCCACGTTCCGGAATGACCGGCCGTGGCGGCATGCCTGTCAGGAATGAAACGGCAGTGCGCCGACGCTGCACCGCCTGCCGTCAGATCCCGGCCTTCGGCGCGTTCAGGATCAGCCGCAGCCCGAGCAGCGTGATCGCGCCGGCCGCGACGCGGTCGACCCACTTCTTCGCGCGCAGGTAGAGTTCGCGCGGCCGGCGGGTCGAGAAGCACAGCGCGACGATCGTGTACCAGCCGAATTCGACGCCGAACACGAGCGGCGGCAGTGCCAGGTAGCACCACAGCGGCGGATGCTGCGGCAACAGCGCCGCGAAGATGCTGCCGTACCAGATCGCCGTCTTCGGGTTGCTCAGCTGGGTCGTGAGGCCGGTCCAGAACGACTTGCGCGCGCTGCCTGCGACGACGGCCTGCGAATCGTCCATCGCGATCGGCCGGTCGGCGCCGCGCCAGATCTTCGACGCCATGTAGATCAGGTACGCGCCGCCCGCCAGCTTGAGCCCCACGTACAGCCATTCGACCGCCTGCAGCAGCGTATAGAGCCCGGCCAGCGCGACGCCGCCGAACGCGATCCCGCCGACGCCCATGCCGAGCGCAGTCGCCAGCCCGTCGCGGCGCGACAGCCCGATCGAATTGCGGGCGACCAGCACGAAGCTCGGGCCCGGAATCATCGCGCCAAGCCACAGCGCGGCCAGAATGGCGAGTACGGCAGCCGATGCAGTCATCGAAGTCTCCTTGGTCAGCGACGCCGAAGCGCCGGCGCCTGCGTGTCGTATCGTGTCGAATCCCGACGGTGAAGCCGATGATTCTGGCACGCTTCGCGGGCCGCCGGAAGCACCCGCGCGCTGCTATGCTGGCTGCCGTTCCCGCCATCCCGCACCACCCGCCATGATCGAGATCCGCGCCGCCCGCTATCCCGACGATGCCGCCGTCGTCGAAGCGATCTTCCGCGAGTACATCGCGAGCCCCACCGTCAGCCTCGCGTTCCAGGATTACGAGCCCGAACTCGCCGCGCTGCCGGGGAAGTACGCGGCACCGCGCGGGCAATTGCTGCTCGCGTGGCACGGCGAACGTGCCGTCGGCTGCGCCGCGTTTCGCGAAATCGACGCGACGACGTGCGAGATGAAGCGCGTGTACGTGCGTCCCGACGCGCGCGGGCTGAACGTCGGCCGCCAGCTCGTCGAACGGCTGCTGCGCGACGCGAAGGCGGCCGGCTATGCGCGGATGTGTCTCGACGTGCTGCCCGAATTCGTCGCCGCAAGGCAACTGTATGGTTCGCTCGGCTTCACGCCCGCGCCGCCCGTTGCGTTCAATCCGGTGCCCGGCACCGAGTTTCTCGGGCGGGATCTGTGAGGAGCACGATGCGCGCGCCGGCCGCGGCGGTTCGTCGAGCCCTCCTCGTTCCGCTGTTCGCCGCGTGGTGCTGCCATGCGCAGGCAACCCCGCTGCTGCCGCCGTCGATCGCCGCGCAGTTGCCGGCCGGCTATCAGCCGTTCGTCGCGCAGCCAGGCCCGGCACTCGGCAACGGCCTGCATAGCCTGCTCGTCGTCGTGCATCGCGCGACCGACACGCGCGAGCAGCCGTCGCCGCGGCCACTGCTCATCTATGAGGAACAGGCCGACCACACCTACCGGCTCGCCGCGCGCAACGACCGTGTCGTGATGCGTGCGAACGACGCGATGCAATGCGACCCGTTCGATCCGGAATCCGCCGCCGACGACGGGATCGCGGTGAAGGGGCGCTATTTCACGGTGCAGAACGACATCGCGTGCGGGCAGCACTGGAGCGACTACGTGACGTTCCGCTACGACCCGCGCACGCAGGGATGGGTGTTTTCCAGCGATATCCACACCGAATCGTTTCCGCTTGAAGGCAAGCCGGATTTCGTCCGTGCGACGCGCGCCGATGCGCGCAAGCCGGTTTCGTTCAGCCAGTGGAAACGCAAGGAATAGAAACCCGCGCCCAGTCGCACCTGCACCCTGTTTCAACGCGCCGCATCCGGCACCGCCAGGCGGCACTCGCTAGCACGGGCCAACCGGTCTACCATAGGCGCTCGTCGCCGTTCGGGCGCGCGCCGGCGCGGCATGCGGCTTGCGCGTCCCCCTTCCCACGTTGAACCTGCGCAGGAGGACGTCATGACGCAACACTTCGACGCGATCGTCATCGGCACCGGACAAGCCGGGCCGCCGCTCGCCGCGCGGCTCGCGGGCGCCGGCATGAAAGTCGCGATCGTCGAGCGCGGCCGCTTCGGCGGCACTTGCGTGAACACCGGCTGCATTCCGACCAAGACGCTGATCGCGAGCGCGTACGCCGCGCAGCTCGCGCGGCGCGCGGAAGAATATGGCGTGTCGGTCGGCCCCGTCAGCGTCGACATGAAGGCCGTGAAGGCGCGCAAGGACCAGATATCCGGCCGCTCGAACCACGGCGTCGAGCAATGGGTGCGCGGGCTCGACAACACGACCGTGTTTCAGGGTCATGCCCGATTCGAGCGCCCCGATGCGGTGCGCGTGGGCGACGATCTCCTCGAGGCCGACCGCATCTTCATCAACGTCGGCGGGCGCGCGCAGATCCCGCCGATGCCGGGCCTCGACTCCGTATTGTACCTGACCAACTCGACGATGATGGACGTCGACTTCCTGCCCGAGCATCTCGTGATCGTCGGCGGCAGCTACGTCGGGCTCGAATTCGGTCAGATGTACCGCCGCTTCGGCTCGCAGGTCACGATCGTCGAGAAAGGGCCGCGCCTGATCCGTCGCGAGGACGAGGACGTGTCGCAGGCCGTGCGCGAGATTCTCGCGAACGAAGGCATCAACGTGCAGCTCGACGCGAACTGCCTGACCGCGCGGCGCGACGGCGACGGCGTCGTGATCGGCCTCGACTGCACCGGCGGCGCCCGCGAGGTCGCGGGCTCGCACCTGCTGCTCGCGGTCGGCCGCGTGCCGAACACCGACGATCTCGGGCTGGAGCACGCGGGCGTCGCGACCGATTCGCGCGGCTACATCACGGTCGACGACCAGTTGCGTACCAACGTGCCCGGCATCTGGGCGCTCGGCGACTGCAACGGGCGCGGCGCGTTCACGCACACCGCGTACAACGATTACGAAATCGTCGCGGCGAACCTGCTCGACAACGATCCGCGCAAGGTGTCCGACCGCATCACCGCGTACGCGATGTACATCGATCCGCCGCTCGGCCGCGTCGGCATGACGCTCACGGAAGCGAAGCAGACCGGCCGCCGGCTGCTGGTCGGCACGCGACCGATGACGCGCGTCGGCCGCGCGGTCGAGAAAGGCGAGAGCCAGGGCTTCATGAAGGTGATCGTCGACGCGGACAGCCATGCGATTCTCGGCGCGTCGATTCTCGGCGTGACGGGCGACGAGGTCGTCCACGGGCTGCTCGACGTGATGGCCGCCGGCGCGCCGTACACGACGATCAGCCGCGCGATGCACATCCACCCGACCGTGTCGGAACTCGTGCCGACATTGCTGCAGGATCTGCATCCGGTCGATTGAGCAACTGCGGGCGGGCGCACCGGCCGGCAACGTCGGCACGCCGCACGCGCGTGTCAGGATTCGAAATACCGCGGCCGATCGATGTCGGCCAGCAGCCCTGCCTGCGTCGGCGCCCAGTCAAGCAATGCCCGCGTGCGTTCGCTCGTTGCGGGTGCATCCATCCCTGCGAACATCGCGAACCAGCCGAAGTGTTCGCCGGCTTGCGCGCCCGATTTCGACATGACTGGCACGTTCAGCCGGCGGCCGATCACTTCCGCGATCTCGCGCAACGGCACGCCCGTATCGTCGACCGCGTGATAGCGCGCACCGGCGGCGCCGCGCTCGACCGCGAGCCGGTACACGCGCGCCGCGTCGAGCCGGTGCACGGCCGGCCAGCGGTTGCCGCCGTCGCCGGGATACACCGAGGCCCCCTTCTCCCTCGCGAACGCGATCAGGCGCGGCACGAAGCCGTGATCGCCGTCGCCGTGCACCGACGGCGGCAGGCGCACGACCGACGTGCACACGCCGCGCGCGTCCAGGGCCGCTGCGGTCGCTTCGGACGCACGCGGATAGGCGGCCGATACCGGCACGTGCGGATCGTCCTCCGTCGCCGCGCGCCCGGGCGCGACGAGCGCGAGGCCCGACGTGACGACCAGCGGCCGTGCCGACCCCGCGAGCACCGCACCGATCGTCTCGATCGCGCGGCGATCGAGTTCGCAGTTTTCCGCGAAGCGCGAGAAGTCGTGATTGAATCCCGTGTGGATCACCGCATCGACGGCCTCCGCGCCGCGCGTCAGGCTGTCGAGGTCCTCCAGCGACCCGCGATGGACGTCGGCGCCCACAGCCGCTACCGCCGCGGCGGCCGCGGCGGAGCGCGCGAGGCCGAGCACCGAATGCCCGGCGGCCACGAGTTCGGCGACGACCGCGGAGCCGACGAAACCTGATGCTCCCGTAACGAGGACACGCATGTTCAACACCTCCGAATGAATGGGAGGCTTACTATCCATCGACCGTCGCGCGCGGTGAAGACGTGACGGTTTACCGGTAAACGAACTAACAGGCTATGGCTGACGCACCCGACAACCTGCTCGGCGCGTACCTTCGGGACCGTCGCGAGAAACTCGATCCGGCCGCGTTCGGGCTACCCGTCGCGCGCCGCCGCACGCCAGGCCTGCGCCGCGAGGAAGTCGCTCAGCGCGCGCACGTGAGTGCCGCGTGGTACACGTGGCTCGAACAGGGGCGCGGCGGCGCGCCGTCGGCCGACGTGCTCGACCGGCTCGCCCGCGCGCTGCTGCTCAACGACGCCGAACGCGAGCACCTGTTCCTGATCGGCCTCGGCCATCCGCCCGGCGTGCGCTATCACGCGAGCAGCGGCGTCACGCCGCGCCTGCAGCACGTGCTCGACTCGCTCGACGCCAGCCCCGCGATCGTGCGAACGGCGACATGGGACGTCGTCGCATGGAACGACGCGGCCGCCGCGACGCTGACCGACTACGCGACGCTGCCGCCGTCCGCACGCAACATCCTGCGGCTGATCTTCGTCGACACCGCGGTGCGCTACGCGCAACCGAACTGGGAACGCGTCGCGCGATTCGCGGTGGGGGCGTTTCGCGCCGACATCGCGCGCGGCGGTGCGACGCAGGCCGTGCAGGCATTCGTCGACGAGATGCGCACGACGAGCGCCGAATTCGACGCAATGTGGCGCGACCACGACATCCATTCGCACGAGGAAGGGACGAAGGAGATCCGTCATCCGCGGGCAGGCCGGATCGCGCTCGAATACTCGGCGTTCTCGGTGACCGGCCGCCCGGACCTGAGCCTCGTGATCTTCACGCCTGCGACGCCAGCCGACCGTGCACGCATCCGGACGGTCGTCGCCGCGCGTGAAGAGGCCCGAGAACAGGGCCGCGGGCCGCACGCACCGGCGGCCTGACGACGCGTCGAATCCCGCCGGCACGCGCTGCATCGCCCGGTCCGACAGCCTTCCCCATCCGGCCCCGTCACATCGCGCCGCGCCATCGCATTCCGCACTGATACCCAGTCGAATATTTAATTTTCATCTGGACAAGCGCGCCTTTACCCTTTCGGCATCGCATCACAGGGCCACCGGCCCCCCTGGAGCATTCCGATGACCGACCCCGGCACCGCGCAAGCCGTTCCCCGCCCGCACGCGGCTTCCGTATCCCATGGCGCGCTCGCGCTGCTGGTGCTGGCCGGCCTCAACCTGCGTCCGTTCCTGACCGCGTTCGGCCCCGTGCTCGACCTCGTGCGTGCCGACACGGGCCTCGGTTTCCGCGCGGCCGCGCTGCTGACCACGCTGCCGTTCGTGCTGATGGGTGTCATCGCCGGCATCGGCGTCGGGATCGCGCGGCGCGTCGGCGAGCAGCGCGCGCTGATCGGCGCGCTGGCGTTGATCGCCGCGGGTTGTACCGCGCGCCTGTGGAGCGGCAGCAGCACCGGGCTGGTCGTCACGTCGATCGTCGCGGGTGCGGGCGTCGCCGTGGTCCAGTCGCTCGCGCCGGGCCTCGCAAAGCGCTGGTTCGTCGACCGGCTGCCGCTCGCGATGGGCCTCTACTCGGCCGCACTGGTCGGCGGCGGTGCGTTCGGCGCGGTCGCGAGCCCGTGGCTCGCCGCGCACGGCGGCTGGCATCTGTCGCTCGCCGTCTGGGCCTTGCCCGCGCTCATCACGCTCGCGCTGTGGCGCGCGAAGGCGCCGCGCGACGTGGTGCATGCCGCGGCGGTATCGGCGCCCGTCACCGCGTTCGTGCGGATGCCGCGCGCATGGCAGCTCGCGCTGTTCTTCGGCCTCAGCAACAGCGGCTATGCGAGCCTCGTCGCATGGCTGCCCGCGTTCTATCGCAGCGTCGGCACGAGCACGCAGGCGAGCGGCAACCTGCTCGCGTGGATGGCGCTGTTCCAGGCGGTCGGCGCGCTCGCGATGCCGATGCTCGCGAAACGCTCGCACGATCGTCGTCCGGTGCTTTGGCTCACGCTTGCGCTGCAGACGGCAGGCTTCGTCGGCTTCGCGACGATGCCCGTGCTCACGCCGTGGCTGTGGGTCGCGAGCGTCGGCGTCGGGCTCGGCGGCTTCTTCTCGATGAGCCTGATCGTCACGCTCGACCACCTGCCCGATGCGCGACTCGCGGGCGCGCTCGCCGCGTTCGTGCAGGCCATCGGCTTCCTGATCGTCGCCGCGAGCCCGTGGTTGATCGGCTGGCTGCGCGACGCCGGCGGCGGCTTCGCGATCGCGTGGTGGATGCATATCGGCGTGATCGCGTCGATGGCCGCGTTGAACGCCACGTTCTCGCCCGCCGGCTACCGGCGCAGCATGGCGCGCCTCACCGGCGCCGCGCGCTGACACCGCCCCCCCGGATTCCCTGATCCGGACGAGCGCCGGCCTCTTCCGGCGCTCGTCCAGCCGCCCGTGCATGGCCGGGCGCGGGCTGTCACGCCCATCGGCCGCGTAACGCTTCACCTCGAACTACATCAATCGGTAATGGAGACAGTCATGAAAAAGCTCGTCATCGCCGTCGCGCTCGCGCTGACGGCAGGCGCCGCCGCCGCGAAAGACCCGGCCGTCCTGCGCCTCGGCGTCGATCCCAGCTACGCGCCGTTCGAATCGCTCGCGCCCGACGGCAAGCTCGTCGGCTTCGACATCGATCTCGGCAACGCGATCTGCGAACGCATGAAGGTGCGCTGCGTGTGGGTCGAGAACGCCTTCGACGGGATGATCCCGGCGCTGAAGGCACGCAAGTTCGACGGGGTGCTGTCGTCGATGAGCGTGACCGAGAAGCGCCTCGCGCAGATCGCGTTCACCGACAAGATCAACAACGTGGCGCCGCGCCTCGTCGCGCGACGCGGCGCGAACCTGCAGCCGACGGCCGAGTCGCTGGCCGGCAAGAGCGTCGGCGTCGAGCAGGGATCGACGCAGGAGACCTATGCGCGCACGTACTGGGAGCCGAAGGGCGTGATCGTGCGCACGTACCAGACGCAGGACCTCGTCTATCAGGATCTGATTGCCGGCCGCCTCGACGCGTCGCTGCAGTCGTCGGTGCAGGCGGATCTCGGTTTCCTGAAGACCGCGAAGGGCGCGAACTTCGAATTCGCGGGGCCGCCGCTGCACGATCCGAAGACACTCGGCGTCGGCTCGGCGATCGGCGTGCGCAAGGACGACGACGCGCTGCGCACGCAGATCAACCAGGCGCTCGCCAGCCTGATTCAGGACGGCACGTATCAGCGAATCGCGAAGAAGTATTTCTCGTTCGACATCTACAACTGACGGACGCGGCCGGCTGCGACTGGTTGCCACCGGTTTCGGCCGGTGGCACGAGCGTGCGTCGGCACGGTCGTCTTGCGTCCGCCCCCCAAATCCCCCCCTTCTGTCGGATTCTTCCGTATCGACGTCGCATACAGACAAAAACTTTCGTTCCCCGCCGCCGTTAACTCGTTCGCAGTCCCGGCGCCCCGCATTGCGAAGCGGCGCCCGTCGTCGTTCGTGATCCGGAATCCATATCCGCCGTCGGCCGCCCTTCGGGCCACCGGCAAGGGAACGTCATGCGTAAACTCACCATCCGCGGCGGCCTCGTCGCGACCATCGCCGGCTATACCGTGCTACTCGTGCTGGTGGTCGGCGCGTGCATCGCCGCGCTCTACGCCGGCAACGGCTCGCTCGAAGCGATGTACCGCGACGACACGGCGTCGTTGCTGCACCTGAAAACCAGCTCCGAGCGCATGCTCGTGTTGCGCGAACGCGTGAGCGACGTCGGGCAGATCATCAGCGCCGGCCAGCCCGCCAAGGCGGAAATCGCGCAGCTTCATACGCTTCTCAAGCAAAGCAACGACGAACTGGATGCGTACTCGCGCCTGCATGCGCGCGACGCCGACGAGCAAGCGTTGTTCGACACGCTGCAGAATCGCCGTCGCGCATTGCTCGACCAGATTTTCCTGAAGGCGATGTCGCAACTCGATCACGACAATTCGTTCGACTTCCTCGACACGCTGCGCACGGCGCCGTCGGCGCTGTTCGCCGCATACCAGGACGCGATCGACGCGCTCGAATCGTTCCAGGTCGCGCGCCAGAAGGCGCGCTACGACGCGGCCGGCGAACGCTTCCACCGGATCGTGTGGGCCATGGCAGCGGTCGCCGCGTTCGCGCTGGTGGTCGGCTTCGTCGCGCAGCGCGTGCTCGCGAAGGCGATCATCGCGCCGATCCATCTCGCCGTCGCGCATTTCGACAGGATCTCGAAAGGTGACCTGACCGGCACGGTCGTCATCCCCGGCGAAAACGAAATGGCGTATTTGTTGAATGCGCTGAAGCGGATGCAGGACGGCCTCGTCGAAACCGTGAGTCAGGTCCGCACGAGCACCGAGACGATCGTCGGCGACGTCCGCACGATCGCGAGCGGCAACGTCGACCTTTCCGCGCGTACCGAGCAGCAGGCCGTGTCGCTGCAACAGGCCGCGGCGAGCGTGGAGCAACTGACCGCAACCGTACGCCAGAATGCGGACAACGCACGCGATGCACGCACGTATGCGGAAGGTGCGGCGGGAATCGCAGCGAAAGGCGGGGACGCGATGCAGCGTGTCGTCGAAACGATGTCCGCGATTTCAAGCAGCTCCGCGCGCATCTCCGGCATCGTCGGCGTAATCGAAAGCATCGCGTTCCAGACCAACATCCTCGCGTTGAACGCCGCGGTCGAAGCGGCGCGCGCAGGCGAACAGGGGCGTGGTTTCGCAGTGGTCGCGACCGAAGTGCGCGGGCTCGCGCAGCGCTGCGCGTCGGCGGCGAAGGAGATTCGCGAACTCATCGGCAATTCGACGCAGCGCGTCGAAGACGGCAGCGGTCTCGTCGCGCTCGCCGGCTCGGCGATGACCGAACTCGTCGTCGCGGTCGAGCGCGTGAACGCGATCATGGGCGAGACGAGCATCGCATTCGAAGAGCAGTCCGCCGGCATCGAGCAGGTGAATGCCGCGGTCATCCAGATGGAGCAGACGATGCAGCGCAACGCCGCGCTGGTCGAGGAAGCGGCCGCCGCGGCGCTGTCGCTCGAGGATCAGGGCGCGCGGCTCAGCGATGCCGTCGCGCAATTCCGTCTTCGAGAAGCGGCGGCGGCGTGATGTAACCGGCCCGATTCGGGGCCGGCTGGCCGGCACGGCACGACACCCGAGCCGCGGCCCGGTGTCGTTGCTGGCAACCTGTGGATCGTCCGGTGTGCCGCCAGCGACTACGCCACCCGTTCCAGCAGGTCCGTCGCGAACGACTTCGCATGCGCGATGGCCTCCTGTGCATCGGGGAATACACCGAGCTGATCCCAGTGCTCTTCGGCCGCGTAGGTTCCTCTCACCGCCAGCGCGCGCTGAACGCACAACTGCGCCGCGTATTTGCCGTCGTCCAGCGGCCGGGCCGTCGCGACGACCTTGTGCGGCGGGCTCGCTCTCTCCGGCTGCACCAGCTCGACGGAGCCACCGGCCGTGCCGACAGCCATCAACTCGTTCCTGGCCTTGCAGTCCGGGCAGTAGAAGCACCATCCCGCGCCATCCTGAAGAGACCTGACCTGGCCGCGCGCAAGCACGGCACGACATTCAACGTTTTCGCAGATGAACGGCATAGCAGTCTCCGAAGTTGTTTGAGAGAAATCCTAGCATGTCCGTCGACGGCGAAACCAGAAAAAAAGCCGGCCCCAAATGGACCGGCCTCGCCGACATCACGCCGCGCAAACCTCTGCCGGCGCAGCGTCGTTCAGTAGTGACTGCGCCCCCACAGCGTCTTCGGCTCGTCGAGCAGGCGACGCAATCCGCTGCGCTCGATCGTCTTCTCCGCGACTTCCATCACGCGCTCGAGAATCTCGCTCTCGTCGACCGACAGCACGCGACGATCCTCCATCAGCACGCGTCCGCCGACCATCGTCATGCACACGTCGGCCGCGTTCGCGAAGCACGTCACGCGATACACCGGCATGTTCATCGGCATCATGTGCGGGCGGAACAGGTCGACGAGAACGATGTCGGCGAGCTTGCCGGCTTCGAGCGAGCCGATCTCGCGATCGAGCGACAGTGCCTTCGCCGCGTCGATCGTCACCATTTCCAGAACCTTGCCGTGCGGCAGCACGTCCGGGTCGCGGAAGTGGCGGCGATGGTAGTGCATGCACTGCCACATGTGCCGGAACATGTCGTAGCCGCGGTCGGGCGCCGCGCCGTCCGACGCGATCGCGACCGTCACGCCCGCATCGATCAGCTCGGGCACCGGGCAGCGGCCGATGATCGACATGATCGCGCTCGGGTTGTGGACGATCGCGGTGCCGGTTTCCACGCATGCGGCGATGTCGTCGTCGGTCAGGTCGATGCTGTGCGACATGAACGACGTCGGGCCGAGCAGCCCGAGCTCGCGATGCGCGAACGCGAGCGTGCCGGCGCGATGGCCGTCCTGCGTGAACGTCAGGCCGCGCTCGCGCGCAAGCGCGCCGTAGCACGCCGCCTGGTCGCGGAAGTCGCGCTCGTACCGCGCGAGTTCGGGGTCGTGCTGGGGGCCGTACACCGGCAGCGTGAGCGCGATCCGGATCCGGCCGTCGGCATCGCCGTGGCATGCATCGACGATGCGCTCGCACACGTCGTACATCGTGTCGAAATCGATGTCGCGCGTCGCGCTGCCACCCGGTGTGTGGCGTGTGTACGCACGCGGCGCGGGCGGGCGCGACGGGCCGACGGCGACGATCGAGCGCGTGCCGGTGCGCACCACTGCGTCGCAGTGGCGCCGCGCGTAGACGGGATCGTCGACACGCATGATCGAGTTGCCGCCGCCGAGCAGCGACACGCCCGTCGTCACGCCGGCCTTCAGCCGTTCGAGCGCCGCGAGGTGCGATTCGGTTTCCCAGAACGCTTCGTCGGATGCGCGCGTGTAGATCGTCTCGGCCGCGGCCGACCACGCATCGCCATCCGCGCCGCCGATCGTGCGCAGCATCGCGTGGCCCGCGTGCGCATGCGCATCGATCAGCCCCGGCAGCACGGCCTTGCGGCGTGCGTCGATCGTGCGCGCGGCACGGAAGCGCGCCTGCAGCGCCGCGGTATCGCCGACGGCGACGATGCGATTGCCCTTCACGGCGACCGCGCCGTTCTCGATCACGCGCCGCAGCGGGTCCATCGTGATCACGCAGCCGTTCGCGATCAGGGTGTCGATCGCCTCGCGCCGGTCGTCGGCTTGGTCCTCGGTAGTCATCGTTTGGTGTCCTGTCTTGATACGAAATGGTTCGGGTGCCGCCGAACGGAAAAACCGCCGGACAACTGCCCGGCGGCTCAACGGCGGCAAGACCAACGGGCTGTCACGCGGAGCGGACCGGCGCCGCCACGCGCGCCTTCAGCTTGCGCTGCACCGCGCTGATCGCGATGAACACCACCGCGTTCACGGCGAGTGCGACCAGCCCGGGGTTGATCGACGTCAGCGTGCTCGATGCGCCGGGGAACAGCGATGCGAGCGTCACGCCGTAGTAGTTCGTCATCGCGATCACGATCGCGCCGGCGACGATCCCCGCGAATGCGCCTTCCCGCGTGCCGAACGGCCGCTTCAGGAAGCTCGACGCGAGCATCGGCACGAGCTGCGTGAGCAGGCTCGACGAGAAGATCGCGAGCGTGACGAAGGTCGCGCCGCCGCGCAGCACGAAGTACACGACCACCAGCGTGAAGATCGGCAGCGCGATCCGCGCGACGCGCGTCACCTCGCGATCGGTCGCATTCGGCGCGAAGCCTTCGCGATAGATGTTGCGCGCGATCGTCGTCGACGCGTTCAGCATGATCAGCGAGCCCGGCACCAGCGCGGTCAACAGGCCCGTGCCGCCGACGACGCCGACGAACCACGCGGGGAACGTCTGCTTCACGAGACGCAGCAGCGCGAGGTCGGTCTGCGCGCCTTCGAGCCCGTGCACGGTCATCACGGCCGCGAAGCCGACGAGGAACAGGAACGCGATCAGCACCTGGTACAACGGCATCAGGATCACGTTGCGGCGCAGCGCGCGTTCGTCCTTCGCGACGTAGATCGCGGTGAAGCCGTGCGGATACAGGTAATAGCCGAGCGACGTGAGCAGGATCGTCGAGTTGTACCAGCTCAGGTTGAAGCCGTGCTCGGGCATGCGCAGCAGTTCGGGATGCGCGGCGTCGATCTTCGCGAACATCTCGCCGAGACCGCCGTAATAGTGCATCGGCAGGTACAGGCCGAGGAAGATCGCGATCGCGAGGATCAGCACGTCCTTGAAGATCGCGATGCTCGCGGAGCCGTGAATGCCCGACACGACCATGTACACGGCCATCAGCGTCGCGGCGATCCAGATCGCGGCCGCTTGCGGGATCAGCCCGTACGACATCTCCGACACGATCACGCCGAGGCCGCGCAGCTGGATCATCAGCAGCGACACCATCGCGAACACGGCCACCACCGACACCAGCACGCCGATCGCGCGGCTGTCGTACTTCGACGCGAAGTAATCGGCGAACGACACGAGCCCGCGTGCCTTCGCGTAGCGCCACACCGCGGGCAGCATCCAGTAGCCGATCACGAACGCGAGGCAGCCGTACGACAGGATGTAGAACGCGGGCACGCCCTTGCTGTAGGTCCAGCCGCTCGCGCCGAGGAACGAAAACGTCGAGAACGCCTCGCCGGCCATCAGCAGGAACGTGAGCAGCGAGCCGAAGCCGCGTCCGCCGACCGCCCACTGCTCGAGCGTGAGCTTGCGGCCGCGCCGCGCCATCACGCCGATCGCGAGCGCGAACACGGCGAACGCCGCGATGATGATGATCGATGCGTTCATCGCGCGTCTCCCGTGCGGCCGTCGCGGGCCGAGTCGCGCGCGTCGCGCTCGTCGAGATGGAACAGGATCGCGAGGATCGCGGCGGTCGCCGCCATCCAGATCAGGTTCCACACGAGCAGGAACGGCAGGCCGAACAGCAGCGGCCGCACCTCGGCGATCGAGCCGCCGGTGTACATCCCGACGAACGGCAACGCCGCCAGCAACAGTTTGAATTTCATTTCAGTCTCCTCCGGAAGACGCGCGAACACGACAGGACTTCAGAACTTCTGGCGGATGCCGACCACCACCGCCACCTGCGACGTCGTCGACGACGGGCCGTCGGTCCCGTCGATCCATGCGTGGCCGACGCCCGACGACGCCTTCTGGTAGAAGCCGTTCACGTACACGTCGGTGCGCTTCGACAGCAGGTACTGAAGGCCGGCCGACACCTGCTGGTAGTGGCCGTCATCGGCGCCGCGCGCGACCTTCGTATACGTGTAGCCGGCCGCGGCCATCAGCGCGGGCGTGATCAGGTAGCGCACGCTGCCTTCGTAGTTGCTGAAGCGCAGCGCGCCGCCCGTCGCCTGGCCGAAGTTCGAGCCCGTGTACAGCAGCCCGAGCGTCGCCTGCCCGATCGTGTAGTTGCCGCCCGCACCCCAGATCTGCTGGCGCACCGCGCTCGACAGGCCGGCGCCGAACACCGACGCCGATCCCGGGTAGTAGTTGTCGGATGCGACAGCGCCGGTCGCGCTCGCCGCCGGATGGTTCACGCGCGCATACGCGGCGCCCGCGTTCAGCGGCCCGTTCGCATACGTGACGCCCGCGCTCCAGCTGTTGTCGTTCGCGAAACCCGTCGAGTTCGAGAAGCCATACACCAGGTTCGCCTGCAGGCCCGCGATCGTCGGCGACACGTACTTGACCGCGTTGTTGGTGCGGAACGTGTTGTTGATGTCGTCGTTGTCGAACGGGTGCGTCGAGTACTGCGCGAGGAAGCTGCTCATCTGCAGCGAGCCGAGGATGTCCTGCGTCGAGTTGTACTGGCGGCCGAGCGTCACCGCGCCCCAGTTCGCGCCGCTCAGGCCGACCCATGCGGAGCGGCCGAACATCCGGCCGCCCTGCCCGAGCGCGCCGTTCGCGACGTTGAAGCCGTTCTCGAGCCGGAAGTTCGCCTTCAGGCCGCCGCCGAGATCCTCGCTGCCGATCAAGCCCCAGCGCGGGCCCGATTCGTTGCCGCCCGTGAACTGCCACAGCGCATGGCCCTTCGCGTTGTTCGTGTAGGTCACGCCGGCATCGACGATCCCGTACAGCGTCACCGTCGACTGCGCGTGCGCGGCGCCGGCGAACACCATCGCGATGGCCGCGCTCATGCACGCGGCGCCCGTCGTCCTGCCCATCATTCGCACCATCTCCGTCATCTCCTCTCCAAACCGTCTTGTCGATGTTGTGTTTTGTCGATGCTGCCCATGCGCCCGATCGGGTTGTATAGACAGTGGCTGGATGGTATCCAGACGCAATCGCATCAAGAAATGAAATGTTCAACTGGCCAGCAGTTGAAAATCGAATGGAGGGGAAATGAGCGGGGCAGGTGTGCCGTCGCAAGAGAAACGAAAGCGTGCAAGCCCGCCGGACAATGCGCGCTTTGATCTGACGTGAAGGGCTCGCGTAAGAAAGCTGACGGAACGGTGACGCGCGACGCGTCTATACGGTTTTCCCGGATAGCCCGTGCATCGGTCGCCGTAATGCGGCATCGAACGGGTTCGTGCGCGGGCCGATCGCATCGGCCTGGCGCCTGAGCAGTTCGACGATCATCGGCATCCGGTCGTCGCCGAGGCGCGACGCCAGCGTGCCGACGCTCAGCGCGCCGACCGGATAACCGGTACGGTCGAGGATCGGCACCGCGACGCCGGCCATCCCGTCGAGCACGCCGCTGTTGCGGCCCGCATAGCCGAGCTGGCGCACGCGTTCGATCTCGGTGCGCAGGTAGACCTCGTCGAGCACGCCGTAGCCTCGAACGCGCGGCACGTTGAAGCGGATCACTTCCTCGCGCTCGGCTTCCGGCAGGAACGCGAGGATCGCGAGGCTGCCCTGCCCGACGCCGAGCGCGACGCGCCCGCCGATGTCGCCGGTGAACGATCGGATCGGGAACGGCCCTTCGCACAGGTCGAGACACACCGCGTCGAAGCCGCTCTTCACGAGCAGGAAGATCGTCTCGCCGAGACTCGCGCACAGCCGCAGCAGCGCGGGCCGGCACAGCGTGCGCATGCTGCTCGGATTGCCGGCCAGTGCGGCGAGCGCGAAGAAGTCGACGCTCAGCCGGTACAGCTTCGACTGTTCGTCCTGCTCGACCATCCCTTCGGCGATCAGCGATTGCAGGATCCGGTGCGCGGTGCCCTGCGTGAGGCCGACGGCCTTCGCGAGGTGCGTGACGCGCACGCCGTCCTGCTGCATGCCGGCCAGCGCGCGCAGGATCGCGAACGCACGCTGGAGCATGCCGGTGCCCGGCGCGCCGGCCGCATCGGCGATCTCGACGGCGGCGTCCTCGTCCGGGGACGGCAGGCGCGCGGCACGCGACGTTCCGGGCGATTGGGGTTCCTGCATGCCGGCTCTCCTCGAAGATTTCATTGAACGGAATACGCGAGCCGTCATTGTCGACCCGCCGGAATGCCGCGGGCATCCGGGTGTGCACGGGATTGACGCGTGCTTTTCACCACCTGATCGCCCTTCATTCAACGGAACGATTCGCGCGCGGTTCTTCAAATCGTTCCGCTCATCGGAATTTTTCTGAAATTCATCCCGTTGAACAGAATTCGAAATTGACGCTCCGAAATATGGCTGGCTAGAGTCCGCGTCAATGACGCACCGGCCATGCGGTGTGCGAACCCGGAGCTCCCCATGTCGTTTCTCACGCTTACGGATCTGACGAAATCGTTCGGCGAGCTCACCGCCGTCGCCGACGTCAACCTGTCGGTCGAACAAGGCGAATTCGTGTCGCTGCTCGGGCCGTCGGGCTGCGGCAAGACCACGACGCTGCAGATGATCGCCGGCTTCGTCGACGTCACGCGCGGCCGCATCGCGCTCGACGGGCAGGACATCACGCACATGAAGCCGAACCGCCGCGGGCTCGGCATCGTGTTCCAGAGCTATGCGCTGTTTCCGCACATGAGCGTCGCGGAGAACGTCGGCTTCGGCCTCGACATGCGCGGCGTCGACAAGGCCGAGCGCGCCGAGCGCATCCGCGCGGCACTCGCGCTCGTGCGCCTCGATGCGCTCGCGCACCGCTTTCCGCGCGAACTGTCCGGCGGTCAGCGGCAGCGCGTCGCGATCGCGCGCGCGGTCGTGATCGAACCACCGGTGCTGCTGCTCGACGAGCCGATGTCGAACCTCGACGCGAAGCTGCGCGAGGAGATGCAGTTCGAGCTGCGCGCGATCCAGCGCAAGATCGGCACGACGACGATCATGGTCACGCACGATCAATCGGAAGCGCTGTCGATCAGCGACCGCGTGGTCGTGATGGAAGCCGGCCGCATCACGCAGACCGACACGCCGTACCGCGCGTACGAACGCCCGGAGAACCACTTCGTGTCGCAGTTCATCGGCAAGGCGAACCTGCTGCCCGGCACGATCGTCGCGCACGACGGCGACGCGATCCGCATCGACCTCGGCCACGATCTCGCGGAGACGGGCCGCACCGCGCACCTGCCGGCGCGCGAGCGCGACGTACGCATCGGCGACGCCGTGTCGGTCTGCATCCGCCCCGAGAAGCTGCGGCTGTGCGCGCCGGGCGCGGGCCGCTTCGCCGCGACCGTCACGAGCCGCTTCTTCCTCGGAAGCCAGTGGCTGTACCGCGTCGACAGCGCGCTCGGCGAAGTGCTCGTGTGCTGCCAGAACGAAGGCGCGGAGCCGCTCGCGGAAGGCGCGCCGGTCGGCGTCGACTGGCACAGCGACGCGGTGCGCGTGATGCGCCGGGAGGCCTGAATGGGACAGCCTGCCCGCCCGCTTTCGACCGACGGCGCGCCGGCCGCGCTCGCGCAATCGACCGCGACCGCCGCCTCGGCCACCGCCTCTGCCGATACGGCGCCGCCCCGCGCCGCCGGCGACCGCACGCTGCGCGCGACGTGGCGTGCGCATGCGCCGTTGTGGCTGATGTGCGCGCCCGCGTTCGCGCTGTTCGCCGCGCTCGTGCTCGTGCCGCTCGCGATGACCTTCGCGCTCACGTTCTACCGCTTCGACCCGGCCACCGGCCCGATCGCCGCGTTCCAGCTCGGCAACTACGCGGAAGTGCTCGGCTCGTCGTACTTCCATACGATCTTCGCGCGCACGTTCGGCATCGCCGCGCTGACCACCGCGATCTGCGTCGCGATCGGCACGCCGGAAGCGTACGTGCTGTCGAAAATGCGCGATCCGTGGCGCTCGCTGTTCCTGCTCGTGATCCTCGCGCCGCTGCTCGTGTCGGTCGTCGTGCGTGCGTTCGGCTGGAGCATGCTGCTGAATACGAGCGGCCTCGTGAACCAGGCGCTCGGGCTCGTCGGCCTCGGTCCGTACAAGCTCGAATACACGACGTTCGCGATCGTGATCGGGCTGGTGCACGTGATGCTGCCGTTCATGGTGATTCCCGTGTGGACCGCGCTGCAGCGGCTCGATCCGCAGACCGAACACGCGGCGCTGTCGCTCGGCGCATCGCCGTTCACGACACTGCGCCGCATCGTGGTGCCGCAGCTGATGCCAGGCGTGCTGTCGGGCAGCCTGATGGTGTTCGGGCTGTCGGCGAGCGCATTCGCGATTCCGGGCCTGCTCGGCGGACGCCGCTTGAAGGTCGCGGCGACCGCCGTCTACGACGAATTCCTCGGCTCGCTGAACTGGCCGCTCGGCGCGACGATCGCGGTCCTGCTGCTGGTCGCGAACCTCGTCGTGATGCTCACCTACTACCGCGTGCTCGAACGCCGCTATGCGCGCAGCCTCGGAGGCGCTTCCCGATGAGAAAGAACGGCCCCTTCGCCCTCGCGTTCCATACGCTCGTGATCCTGTTCGTGCTCGCGCCGCTCGTGATCGTCGTGCTCGTCGCGTTCACGCCCGACGAAACGCTGACGCTGCCGACGCACGGGCTGTCGCTGCGCTGGTTCCGCGCGATCCTCGACTATCCCGACTTCGTCACCGCGTTCGCCAACAGCGTGAAGCTCGCGTTCGCGTCGGCGACGCTGTCGCTCGCGATCGCGTTGCCCGCCGGGCTCGCGATCGGTCGCGCGACCTTTCCCGGCCGCGCGTTCCTGAACGGCCTGCTGCTGTCGCCGCTCGTGATCCCCGGCCTCGTGCTCGGCATCGCGCTGCTGCGCTTCTTCGCGCTGATCGGCGCGACCGGCTCGTTCGCGTGGCTGGTGCTCGCGCACATGATCGTCATCACGCCGTTCGTGATGCGGCTCGTGCTCGCATCCGTCGCCGGCCTCGACCGCAGCGTCGAGCAGGCCGCGTGCTCGCTCGGCGCCGATCCGTGGACGACGTTCCGCCGCATCACGCTGCCGATGATCGTGCCCGGCATCACCGGCGGCTGGCTGCTCGCGTTCATCAACAGCTTCGACGAACTGACGATGTCGATCTTCGTCACGTCGCCGCAGACGGTCACGCTGCCGGTGCGCATGTACATGTATGCGACCGAATCGATCGACCCGATGATGGCGTCGGTATCGGCGCTCGTCATCTTCATCACCGCCGGCGCGATGCTGCTGCTCGATCGCGTGTACGGCCTGAACCGGATCCTGATCGGCCAACACTGACGATGACTTCCGTTTCCCGTTCCCCCGACATCGCCGCCGACGGCGCGCAATTCGTGCGCGTCGCCGAACGCGAGCGCACCGCCATCGCGTTCACGCTCGACGGCCGACCCGCGCAGGCGCTCGCCGGCGACACCGTGCTCACCGCGATCCTCGTCGCGCAGCGCCGCGTGCGCGTGAGCGACTTCAGCGGCACGCCGCGCGCGGGCTTCTGCCTGATCGGCGCATGCCAGGACTGCTGGGTGCGCACCGAGGCCGGCACACGCGTGCGCGCATGCTCGACGCCGATCGCCGAAGGCATGCGGATTCTCACCGGCGCGCAGCACGCCATGACCGGAGATGCTTCATGAGCGACGCACTGCGACCGGTGATCGTCGGCGCGGGGCCGGCCGGCGTGCGCGCGGCCGAGGCGCTGGTCGACGCGGGGCTGCGCCCCGTCGTGATCGACGAGAACGCGCGCTGGGGCGGACAGATCTACCGGCAGCCGCCGGCCGACGGCGCGTTCGCCCGCGGCAAGCGCGCGCTGTACGGCTTCGAGGCCGCGAAGGCCGATGCCGTGCACCGGACGATGGCCGCCCTGCTGCCGCACGTCGACTACCGGCCGAACACGCTCGCCTGGGCGTGCGGCGCGGGCCGCGTCGACACGCTGCAGGACGGCCGCGAAACGACCGTGCCGTTCTCGCATCTGATCGTCGCGAGCGGCGCGACCGATCGCATGCTGCCGGTGCCGGGCTGGACGCTTGCCGGCGTCTATACGCTCGGCGGTGCGCAGGTCGCGCTGAAGTCGCAGGGCTGCGCGATCGGCGGCCGCATCGTGTTCGCGGGCACGGGGCCGTTGCTGTATCTCGTCGCTTATCAATACGCGAAGGCCGGCGCGCAGGTCGCGGCCGTGCTCGACACGAGCCCGCTGCGCCGACAGGCGGCCGCGACACGGGCGCTGCTGCGCATGCCGGCGACCTTCGCGAAGGGGCTGTACTACATCGGCTGGCTGCGCGCGCACGGCGTCGCGATCGAAACGGGCGTCACGCTCGAACGCGTGCTCGGCGAGCGGCACGTGACGGGCCTCGCATGGCGCGCGGCCGGAAGCGACGCGCCGCCGCGGACGATCGATTGCGATGCGCTCGGCCTCGGCTTCGGGCTGCGTTCGGAAACACAGCTCGCCGATCTCGCCGGCTGCCGGTTCCGCTTCGACCCGCTCAACGGCGCGTGGCTGCCGGAACGCGACACGGCCGGCCGCACGTCGGTGCGCGGCATCTACGTCGCGGGCGACGGCGCCGGCATCGCGGGCGCCGACGCGGCCGAGGCGTCGGGGCGATGCGCGGCGCTCGCGCTGCTCGACGACGCGGGCATCGTGACGCCGTCGTCCGCGCCTTCCGGCAAACCCGACGCGGCGACGCTCGAACGCACGCTCGCCCGGCTCGGCGCGTTCCGCGCGGGCCTCGAAGCGGCCTTCGCGCCGCCTGCCGCACTCGCCGCGCGCTGCCCGGACGACACGATCGTGTGCCGCTGCGAGGAAATCGACGCGGGCACGCTGCGGCGCTGCATCCGCGACGGCGAGGCCACCGAGCTGAACCGGCTGAAAGCGCTGACGCGCGCCGGAATGGGTCGCTGCCAAGGCCGCATGTGCGGCGACGCAACCGCGCTCTTGCTGGCCGCCGAAACCGGCCGCCCGCTCGCGGACGTCGGCCGGTTGCGTGCGCAACCGCCGGTGAAGCCGTTCCCGATCTCCGCCGCGCTCGCGGGCGACGACGTCGCGGCGATTCCCGACGAGGCACGCGATGAGTGAGATCCGTCACTACGACATCGCGATCGTCGGCGGCGGCCTCGTCGGCGCGTCGGCCGCGCTGGCGCTCACGCGGCGCGGGCTGCGCGTCGCGCTGTTCGAGCGTCGCGACTGCGGCGCGCAGGCGAGCGGCGTGAACTACGGCGGCGTGCGCTGCCAGGGCCGCCCGGCCGAACAGCTGCCGCTCGCGTTGCGCGCGCGGCGCATCTGGGATCGCCTGCCCGAACTGATCGGCATCGACGGCGAATTCGTCGTATCGGGCCATTTGCGGCTCGCGCGCAGCGACGCCGATCTCGACGCGCTCGATGCGTACGCGACGCTCGCCGGCGAGCACGGCCTGCCGCTGCAGGTGATGCGCGGCGACGCATTCCGCCGCCGCTACCCGTGGCTCGGCCGCGCGGCGCTCGGCGGCTCGCTGTGCGCGACCGACGGGCACGCAAACCCGCGCATCGTGTCGCCCGCGTTCGCGCGCGCGGCCCGCGCGGCGGGCGCCGACGTCTTCGAGCACACGCCGGTCGACGACGTCCTGCACGACGGCACGCGCTTTCACGTCCATGCGGGCGGCCGCGCGTGTACGGCGACGTGGCTGATCAACTCGGCCGGCGCATGGGCGAACACGATCGCCGAACGCTTCGGCGAAGCCGTGCCGATGGAGCCGATCTACCCGAACATGTGGGTGACCGAACCGCTGCCGCCGTTCATCACGCACAACCTCGGCGTGTACGGCGGCGGCGTGTACGCGCGGCAGGTCGCGCGCGGCAACTGCGTGATCGGCGGCGGGCGCGGCCGCGGCGACGGCGAATTCGGCCAGCCGTCGGTCGATACGACGCGCGCGGTGATGCGCGATGCATGCGCGTTGCTGCCCGCGCTGCGCGACGCGCTGCTGATCCGCACGTGGAGCGGCGTCGAAGGCTGCACGCCCGACCACAACCCGATCATCGGCGCGAGCCGTACGACGCCGAACCTGCTGCATGCGTTCGGTTTTTCCGGCGGCGGCTTCCTGCTCGCACCGGGCGTCGGCGAGGTGCTCGCCGATCTCGTCACGACCGGCGAAACCGCCACGCCACTCGATGCATTCTCGATCGGCCGCTTCATCCGCCAAGCCGCGCCGACCGCCCCTTTCCGTCAAGAGGAGACCCAACGATGAAACTGCTCGGAACGATCGCGGCGGCTGCCGCTCTCTGCATCGCAGGCGCCGGCGCGCCCGCGTTCGCGCAAACGAAGACGATCTATGTCGGCATGAACGGCGGCCCGATGGAGAAGGCCTATACGAGCCAGGTGCTGCCCGACTTCGAGAAGGCGAACAACGTGAAGGTCGTCGTCGTGCCCGGCACGTCGTCGGACGTGCTCGCGAAGCTGCTCGCGAACCGCAACAAGCCGCAGATCCACGTCGCGTTCCTCGACGACGGCGTGATGGCGCGCGCGGTCAGTCTCGGCGTGTGCCAGAAGCTCGACGATTCGCCGGTGCTCAAGGAGCTGTATCCGTTCGCGCGGATGAAGGACGACGTCGGCGCGGGCGTGCAGCTCGGGATGACCGGCATCGCATACAACAAGAAACTGTTCGCGGAAAAAGGCTGGGCGCCGCCGACGTCGTGGATGGACTTCGCCGACCCGAAATACAAGGGCAAGGTCGTGTTCCAGTCGGCATCGAGCAGCACCTTCGGGCTGCATGGCTTCCTCGCGATCAACCGGCTGCTCGGCGGCAGCGAACAGAACGTCGAGCCCGGCTTCAGCAAGTGGGCGAGCACGGTCGGGCCGAACGTCGTCGAATACATCCCGAACTCGGCGAAGATCTCCGAGATGGTGCAGACGGGCGAAGCCGGCCTGTTCCCGCTGACGCCGACCGGCGTCGGCGACCTGCAGGACAAGGGCATCCCGGTCGCGTATGCGAACCCGAAGGAAGGGCCGGTGCTGTTGCTCGTCGACCTGTGCGTGGTCGCGAACAACCCGGATCCGCAACTCGCGCAGAAGCTCGCGCAGTTCCTGTTGTCCGCACCCGCGCAAATGAAGGCGGCCGAGGCCGGCAAGCAGATTCCGACCAACCGTCTCGCGAAGATGCCGGCCGCGATGCAGCAAAGCCTCGGCAGCGTCGACGATCTGGTGCGCAAGGTGACGGTGGTCGACTGGACGGCGATCAACGCGCGCCGCGCGCAGTGGGATACGCGCTGGAACCGGCAGATCGAGCGATAACGGGAGACGGCGTACGGGCGGCGTGGCGAATGCGGACGACAGCACCGGGTCGCACCCGGTTCCGTTATCGCCGTCGGCGGAAGCGCCAGTCACCGCGAGGGCAGGATAACCTCCGGTTTGCGTCGCCACGTGGCAGGGTGTTGAGCGACGTGTCGCGCAGCGCGCTGCCACGTCGCATGACGGCCAGGAGCGATACACCGGGTTGCGTTGAGATCGCGCGCGCTTCAGGCCGAACAGCCACGACCGGTCCAGCGAACACGACTACACGCGTGATCCGCGGCCGAACGCTCGCGTGGGCATACGGTCGGGAATAAGGCTGACGCTGCGTATCGCCGCACGAAGCTGCTCGGTCAATGCCGCCCGAAGACGTAAGCGTGCGCGCGGCACGGAAAACATGATTGCGCTGTGGAGATGGGTATTGCCGACGCGACAGAACCACTCGGATATCGCCGCGCCCCATTTCTACACGTATCTCTACTTCCATTTCAGTCAGTTTCTACGACCGATCAACCCGCCGGAATTTTCCGGTGAAACGTCGATATGCGCAAAGAAAGGAGGGCCGGTGGGGACGTCCGGCAGCGCGAGATCGTTGTCGGAAGCCCCGCCGCCCATGCTGCAATTTCCAGGTCAGCCTTCCTTCATCCACTCCGGCTCCACATATTCCTTTACCCACATCCACTGACCCGGCTCAAACAGGTTCGTGTACTGGTTTCGCTCCGCTTGCTCTCGAGGGGTTAGCGTGCGGACATCGGGGAATTTATGTCCCTTCCGGATCATATGAATATCCGAACTGGAAGTTTTCGTGTATCCCTGCCAGATCCCCGTTTCAGGACACAGCATCCCCGTACACAGATTCATCAACCCGTATTTGTGGCGCTTCGCTTGTTGCTCTTCTAACCGGCGCTGTTCGCGTTCTTCTGGCATCAAAATCTCGTATGTGCGGCGTATCTCGACTATCCACAGTCGCTGCGGAAATGATCCATCCACCGGATTGATGTAACCAAGATCGACATCGATCGGAAATTTACTCCCTGGAATATCTTTTGAGCGGTAGCGGAAGGACTGCAAGTTGGGAGCATCGGGGGTGCGCGTCCTTATTTCATTCCCATATCGACGATTCCCTCGATGATCAATCCAATAGTCCTCTAACTGGAGAAGCGACTTGATTTCCGTGTCAGGCAGATTGGCGACCCTTGCGTCAACGACAATTCTTACCCCAGCCGGAACAATTTTCACCTTATCGCGATCCTCACTGTAGTCCTCCGGATCGTCGCCAGTGGAAAACTCAATCTCCGTCCCACGCAGCGCACGATTTGCGTACTTATAAAGAAACCCTTTTGCAGGATGGTGCGTCCACGTCGTGTAGTTTGCCCCAAAGACAATATGTTTCGGATCGTATGGCGCATCATCGCGCAGGATTGCCATTGCTGCTTCGAGAATGGTGCGCAGCACGACACGCTGCTCTTCGTCTGTCGTCTGCATTTCAAATCCCTCCCCCAATGGCGTTAAGTGAAGCATTGTATTCTCCTGTGCATGTACCGGGGTTACGCACGAAAGCACGATCAGGACGGTCCCAATAGGCTTGCACCACTTCCGCACACGCATAAGCATCTTCTTCATGTAACTGGCTCCGGTATCCATCTTCGAAATTCACCATCTTGGCCGCCGTTTCTGGCGACACTCTCAACAGCTTGCACACCTCGGCCTGTGCAATCGGCACGTCGGACTTCACATAGGCTCCGCCCGCCTGATTTTGCATGTGCGAAATCATCCAGTAATAGTGAAAAACCAACATGCGATGCAGCCCCGCCATTACCCGCGCGTCATCTGGAAGTCGCGTCTTTTCGGCCGCGTCAAAGACATCCTTGCGCATACTGTCTCCATACACCTGCATTGCCTGCGAGAACATCGCATAGTCGCTCGGATGTTGTTGAAGCAAGGCAATCATCCAGAATGTTTGCTGGCAATGTCGCGCTTCGTGATACAGCAGATCCGCGAAGGCCTTCAGGGTGCCGTCCAAGGCAGCTGCATTGCTCGACGATGCAACTATCTTCGTGATTTCTCTCTCTTGGATAGCGATTACCCAGGGTATGCCGATAAATGACGCCCTGACATCCGGGCGCATGTTGTATTGGGATTGCCCATCATTTTCATTAACGATATTTATCTTGGGAGTTGCACCATTTGATCCAATCGGATCACCTAACGGGCCATTGGGTAACCCAAATGGCCCTGCGGCAAGGGCGCTGCTCAGTATATTTTCAACCGCGAGCGCGATATTTGCCTTTAGGCTTCTTGTTATCTCGCCGCTCAACGTATTGAACCTGCCCCACTCGATCCCCTTGAGTGCCTTTTTGATCGCCGCCGTATAGGCCTTCGTCACTGGATACTCAACATCGCGGCGTATCGGCATATCGGGTGGCGTGTCGCCCTGTTTAGCCCCGTCGATGAAGTGATGGAAGCGCAACCCGAAGTTGAGCGGATCGCAGGTCGCGAACGCGGC